>CANNUY010000032.1 GCA_947525005.1 uncultured Candidatus Melainabacteria bacterium | reverse complement strand
CCTAGCGTTTCTTCTGTTGCTGGAATTCCTACTCAAAACAAAAAAACAGTTATTACTTCTGGTGTTGATGCTTCTAGCAAAACAATGAACGTTAATACAAGCAGCAAAACAGAAACAACAAAATTTGACTACCTAATCCCTGCAAATCAATCATTCAATAAAATCACTGGCAAAACATATTCATTTGCTCAAGAAGATTTGAATTTAACAATGCAACAATTGTCTGATAAATATGGTTGGAATTGGAACTTCGATGATACAGTCGATGAAGATGGGAAACAATTGAATGAATTAACAACTAGTGGTTATTCCTTAAATAATGTTACTTTATCTCATAATTATGGATTAAACCATAAACACACTATCAGTACTGATAAATTTGTTTACTCTGCAAACACAACTGTTACAGAATTATTAAACCATATTGCAAGTTTATCTTCAGATGTAACTTATGATGGAAATGGTACTTTGACTGCAAATAATACAGAATTACAATTTTCAAGCAATGATGATGCAAGACCTGGAACTTTTCCTAGTTATCAATTAGAAACATACCTAAATCATTGTACCCATAGCGATATAACAAGTTCTGATAAAATAACACTTTCTTCTAGTACAAAGATTAAAGATTTATTATGTACTAATTCAGGAGGCACCTATGGTGACTTTAGAATTTGTGATCCAAATGGAAAAACAATAGACTGTACATATTATTATTATCCTACTCATGAGCACAAAATCTCTAGCACACCAGATAATAATATGACTTATGCTCAATATTTAGATTATTTAAAAGAAGACCCTGAGTTAAAAGCAGCTGGTTTTACTTGGTGGGAAGATTCAGAAGGTGTTCATACATCTATTGGTAACGGCTATAAAATTGCACAATTGACATATTTAAATAATGTTAATGGTGAACTTACAGATGAAAGAACAACAACAAATACTACTTCTGTAGAATTAAATAGAAATGCTATTGCAGAAAATATTTACTTAGCTCGTTCTATCGTAAACGGAACAAAATCTGATGATTATAACGCTAATCACACTTCATCTATTAACGCTATTCTTACAGAAATGCAAAATGCTTATAATAGTTACGCAACTAATGAAAACAAACGTCAATTAACATTATTCAGCGAAGAATTATCAACAGCTTTGGCTTCTGGCAACAAAACTCAAATCCAAAATGCTTTAGCAAAACTTGGTCAAACAATTACATCTGATAAATATGCTCAAAATGGTGCTGAAACAAGAACTGAAACTGGAAACAACAATAATAAAACAATTACAATCAACAAGACTGTAAACAATGTTACTTACACATTCAACGATTCAAATGTTTCAATCACTCCAAACACAACAGAAGTTGATGATGGTCAAACTGAAAACCCTGGTACATTAACTGTTGGCAGCAACTCTGATATGGAAAAATATTTAGCGTATCGATTATATCAATACAACAATGGTCAATCTTATGAAAACTACTTAGCAAGCATTCAAGGTCAAGGCTACAACGCATACC
>CANNUY010000031.1 GCA_947525005.1 uncultured Candidatus Melainabacteria bacterium | reverse complement strand
TGTTTTACCATTTTCTCTGCAATAAACATTTTTTAATTCTTCAAAATTTATTTTTTTGAAAGAATGCTTCGACCTTTTTATCATTTTCATATTGTGTATATGGTACAAATGGATCATAGAAAACAACCGCATCATGATGCTGTGCACGCTGCTCAACTGGTGGCAGTTTCATATAATCGCCGTATGTCTTCCTAAGGCAACAATCATTCCCAACTGGTATTCTTGCGGTCGTATCTTCATATGGCACCTCTACTGTTTTCTCAATATCCTTTGTAAAATATAAATCCACTTCTGATTCGGAATAACCAGGTATTGACACCGTATCCATCAGCTTACGCTGTCTGTCATTGTACTTGGTACAAGTTTTATACCACATTTGATATAACTTTTGTACCGAAAAGATTTTCGCAAATGGGCTTAAAAGAGCAGCTTTTTTTCCAACCTCCGCTCCATACACACGCTGTCGAATCAGTTCGATCAGTAGCATTGACTTCTTCCACTGGTACTTTCTTTGAGCAGCACTATCTGGAACAAAGTCGAATGGGTAAATTTCAATAAAAATTCCCTGAACGCCTCCGTTTCCAACCTCTTCTTTTATAATTCCAGTAGAATTTTTATCACGGATTCTGCAAAAAAAATGGAACTGTTTTCCTCCATCGGTCAAACCATACTGAACTGCAACAGAATCCTTCCATTCTGTTTGATCCACTTTCATAAGCTTCTCAAAGTCTTCACGTTTCATTCCGATGTCGATATCATCATCCCACGGAATAAATCCTTTGTGACGAACTGCTCCAATCGCAGAGCCGCCAATTAAAAACCAATCTAAACCGTAACGCTCGCATATCTGCTTAAAATTTTCCAAAAGCTCCAGTTCAATAGCCCATAGCTTCTTTCTTGCCTTATCGACAATAAATCCGTCTCTTATTTCTTCATCAAGATTCATGTTTTTCTCCTTTATAGATACGATACTGTTTCAAAAGCACAACTCCTGAAATCAATACAATTACAACTGAAATCAGAATGCGAATGAGACTCTGTTCCATCAGAAGCTCGGTAGCAGCCCCTGCTGCTATTACACACAAAAATCCTAAAATCATATGCTTAATTGGAATTGTCAGCATTCCCGATACTTTATATGAAATAATGCAATGGAAAACAAAGTACAGGGCTGAACAAACAAGCGTTGTATACGCCGCTGCTACATAACCAAATTTATTAATAAAAACATAATTCAACACTACGTCAAAAACTGCTGCACCTACTGTTCCTACTGCAATCAGTTGTGTTTTTTCATAATAATAAGTTAGCTCAGACGGTATCACATATGTCATTGTGAATGCACCACCAATCAGAATTGGTATCGCACAATAGATTGATGCCTTATATTTTTCAGATCCTAAAATGTAAATCAACTCCGGTGCTATTAAAATCACCAACAAACTAATTACACACAATAACCAGAAAAATTGAGTAGAACGTTTTTGCACATCTGCTCTTTTGTTTTCACTCATTTTATTAAATACCCACGGCTCAAATGCAGTACTAAGTGAATTAGACGTTACTTGTACAATCGTATAAATTGTATAAGCAAAGCTATATAATCCTGCTTCTCTTGCTCCAATATAGCGATTGATCATAATACGATCAACTGAGAGTAAAATCACCTGCCCAATTCCATGTGGAATAATCGGCAAACTAATTTTGAGTGCAAATTTCCAGTAAGCACCTACAATCTTTGGCTTACATTTTTTAAACAAGCGAATTAATATATATACAAGAATAATGATCATAGGTATAACACTTCCCATGATTCTTCCCATATAACGCTGTCCAGAAAAACATGTTAGTACGAATACCAATGACAATGCAACACTTGAAATTGTATTGAAATACGAAATATATAAATATTCTTTATAGACATAGTCCAATGCCAAGCGATTCTGATAATACATAAGCATGCCTAGTCCATAACAGTATGCCAACAGTAAATCTATTTGAAACAAATCCATGCTTAAAAAATTTTCAAATGGAGTCGAAAAAATGTTTACTAAAACTAACATAGCACAAAATACAATTAATGGTATTATCGCTACTGATGACGTAAACTCATCAAGTTTCTCGTCACCATATTGATATTTTGCATTTTTAATACAAGTATGAAGTGCTAAGCAAATCAGCAAATAAATAATGCCCTCATATGCCATGAAATTGTTATAGATACCAAAATCTTCTTCTGTCAGAATCCTCGCAAAGATTGGAACTGTAATAAAACCCAATCCTCTTAAAAAATAATTTCCAATTGTATATCCCAAACCGGCTTTTATTACTTTGTTACTCTTCAATCCCATTCTTTTTTCTCCTTAAAGTATCATTTATGCGTGTTAATATATCTGCAAAGCTGATACTTCTTCTTTCTTCATTCGCTTTCTCGCCATTATGTTCGTAT
>CANNUY010000030.1 GCA_947525005.1 uncultured Candidatus Melainabacteria bacterium | reverse complement strand
ATCACTTCGTTTTTTCATGCTCCGCTGACCAAATATGCTGCTTTATAAATTCAAGAGTTAATTGGGGGAGCAATATTGTTGAGGCTTTGAGGTATTTTAAGATGATCTCATAGCAAATAATGTTAATTTGTTACACCAAGGAAAAACATGGTAGTGGTGATGCTTGCAAATTTGACGAAAATGTGATAAATATTTATTGCATTATGGAATATTGAAGATTGGTTGAAGCATAATAAAAAAGGTAATCTCTAAACAATATTTGCTGCAAATCACTAATCGTTAAGGATTAATAGAGGTCACCTAAAAAAAGATAAAGTGACGCTAATGATGACTTGATTGAGTATTTATAATATTGGTGTTGCTATGAATAAAGGAAATATGATATGGAAAGACATATTGGAACATGGTACAAAGAGAATGAACCTCAAAAATATGAGGTTGCAGAGTTAATTATTGATGGAAACAATATAGAGTTTTATAGTCGATTTCATGGAGAGATTCTTCCGTCTACTTTTATCGGAAGTGATGGAGAGTATAGATATAAGGTGTTTACAAACGGTTCTTCAAAACCAAGCAGCAATCGTTCGTTAGATCATTCGTCTTCACACCGAGTTATTTATGTATTAATGCAAAATTTTGATTTTTCTCGAGGAACCGATATTTCTGGAATTAAAGATTTTTCTTTTTCAATCCCGGAACTGATAAACTGGTTTGGCATACCAACTGTATTCTATGGATGTACCGACATGGATGAAATGGCTGCCGGAGAAGCACATTTAGAACCTATTATAATCAATTATGAAAATCCTCGTGTAGAATTAATTTTCGAATCTAAAACATTTAATTGTAGCATAAAAGGAGATGATAGGACTTCGATTACTATACAAAAAGAGCCTAGAATAAAAGTGACATACAAACATTCTGAAAATATTCAATCTGTTATGGATGATATTGAATGTATAATGCAGTTTTTGGGTTTACTAATCGGAAAAGTAAGCATTGCGGAAGACATACGTTTATCTATTGATGGACAGAAACCAAAGAGTTGGCTTTATTTTAACAGGGATTATTCGTATAATACAACAGCTATAGATGTGTTTAATACACCACGAACATATTTATATGTTGTTAAGGATTCGCTACAACATTACTATTCAAACTGGAGAACATTTTATTTTGATGAAACCTACTTTTTGCTAAGGAGAATATATTTTTCTGTTAATAGTAAGAAAGATATTTTTGCCGAAGATGTTTTTGTTCAGTATATAAGAATTTTGGATGGTTATCATACTCGTATTTCCGGTGATGAGGAAACGAAAAAGAAACTAAAGGATGCACTAAAAGCATCAACAGCTGATATTAAGCGATTGATTTTCAATGATGAGGGGAATCCCTTATTTGAGGATTCAATAAAATCTGTACTTCCTGAATGGAAATATAACTCTTCTCATAGAGAAGACATTGCCGGTTGGATTGCGGCTGGGTATCTTGCAAAAACCTCATTATCACATCGATTGCAAGAATTGGATAACCAGCATTTTCAGATTATTTCTAAAAATGCAGTTGATATCGAAAAAGCAAAGAGGAACAAATCTCTTATAGAGAATAAATCTGATGCAGAATTAATTCAACTCTACTTTAGAGAATTGGGAGATACCAGAAATTATTATTCTCATTATAAGTTGGATACTAGTGGCGTTTTAGAAATAGGACAAATCTTTACTTCGATAAATGTTCTTAAAGCAATTATCATTTCTATATTTTTTGAACATATGGGAATGGAGAAAGATTTAGTGCGTAAAATACTTGTGTTTGACAATGAGTTGGATTTTCAAACAATGTGTTTGCGTGAAGAAGGTGACTGTCCTTTTGAACATCCGAACAGATTGGTTGAAACAGAAAAATGTAAAGAATAGATAAATCTAAAAACGGTGCAGACATATTTATAAATGTAAATTTATAATTCATAGAAATATTTCCATACACCAATAGTTTGTATTCGTAGGAATATTGTCTTAAACAAAAAGGGTTGTTTTTGCGTTTATACTGACCTATCGTTGCACGTTGAGTGCGTAGTTCTGCTGACAAGGAACAATTGATAAAACCGCGATTTTACGCGGTTTTACGGAATATACGTCATTCAAAAAGCACTCAAAACAGCCCAGTTTTCGTGTAAATGAGAACATATCAGGCAAATTGGAAAAGTGCTATGAGATACACGAAATTTCCGCATTTTTACGCACTCGGTTGGTTGGTGTGTAATTCTGCGATTGCCCCTTTTTCAGTGTGTGAAAATGCGGACAGGTTTCAAAACAACGTATTATCGAGGAAAACGAAGGCGCAGTTTTTCATTAAGAGTTGTAATATGGTTGAGTGTGTGAATATGCAGACAGAAAATACGCTTTAAACCAAAAAGGAACCGGTATGACTGTTATGGTCGAGGAAGAATAAAAACAGCCCCGCTCCACTGAATCACCAGTGACGCGGGGTTTGCTCTATCTATTCACTTTTCGATCGTGATATTTAGTAACCGCCAACCACACCCATACGTTGATTCGGCACTAAAAAAGCGATAAAATAGTTCCAAAGGGATTTACCCCG
>CANNUY010000029.1 GCA_947525005.1 uncultured Candidatus Melainabacteria bacterium | reverse complement strand
GTTCACTTGGAGAGGATTTTACAGAAGAAAATCTGAAAAAAGTGATTGCCGGAGAGAAAGAACCTCCCGAAAGAAATGAAAAAGTGCCGGACCGGAAAGAAGCAAAACCGGAAAAGCGTAAGTTTGATCTGGTAGTTGATATTCAGGAAAAAATGGCACAGGGAAAGAACGGCGGATATGTCCGGTGGGCGAAAAAATATAATGTGAAACAGTTTGCGGAATCTATCCTGTTTTTACAGCAGCATAATATTCACGATAAGGAAACGCTGGATGCATTGGTGGACGGGAGTTCTGCAAAATACCATGAGCTTATGAAAACCATCAAAGATGCAGAGGAGAAGATGGCAGCAAATAAAGTGATCAAGACTCACATTATCAATTATGCCAAGACTAGGGAAACATATATTGCCTACCGAAAATCAGGATACAGTAAGAAATTTTACGAGGCACACCGGGATGAAATCACTCTTCATAAGGCAGCCAAGGAAGCATTTTCAAAACTGCCGGATGGAAAGATCCCGAAGGTAAAGGATCTGAATGAAGAATTTGCAAGACTGCTTTCAGAGAAAAAGGCAGCTTACAGCGAATACAAGAAAATAAAAAAAGAAATGCGGGATTATCAGATAGCGAAGCAAAATGTGGAATCTTTCTATGCCGCTCAGCAGAGCTGGGACATAGAGGAAGACATGAGAAAGAAACGGCAGCAGGAGCGATAAGCATACGGGCAATCATCAAAAATATAAATTGGTGGTTGCTCTCTTTTTTTATATTCCGGCTGAGCAGGAATGTATCAGCACTCAAAAAGTGAGGGCGCAGCTTGTCATCGAAGATGACATTCTAAGGGGATTGGGGATGTGCCTCCAACAAGCAAAATGCGCCCGTGTACGTACGGGGGCACTGCTTGCTAACTTGCGAAGCAACAATGATTGAGGCTTTGGAGGTTTGCTCATATTATGTTTCTATAATGCAGTATTGAAGATAAACTAATGACGGAAAAAAGTTGTTATTGTGATAGTTGCGTGTTAGAATTGAAAAAGTAAAGTGTAAATTATTCAATTCTAAGAGGTGAGATGATGGCTTTTTCAGAAGATATAAAAAAAATAAGGCGCAAGGCTTTTATGACACAAGAAGATTTTGCAAAAGAGATAGGAGTTTCCTGTATTACAGTTACAAGGTGGGAAACAGGAAAAGCTAAACCCAATTTAAAAGCAATGAAACTAATAGATCAGTATTGTAAAAAAAATGGAATAGATTTTGATGTTAGTGAAGAGATAATGATGGATTGATAAGAATTTGTAATTTCCCAAAACATGAGTATGTATGACATTGCGATTAGCATGAATAAATCTTATAGAATGATAAATCAAAATAGTTTGTAACCGGAAGGAGTATATAGGATGGTAGTTTCAAATTCCTGTAATAAAATCAAGGAAAAGAGAGAAGAACTTGGAATCACCGTAAAAGAATTTGCTGATGCACTTGGACTTGGAAAAGGTGGAGAAAAAATGGTTAGATTATGGGAAGCAGGAACAGAAGTTCCTCCAGATAAAATCTACCAGAAAATTATGTGTTTTGCTAATGAACGTCCTTATGCCGAGGCACCTGATAAAGAAGCGTTTAAATTTATTGACTTGTTTGCTGGAATTGGAGGAATTCGTATCCCATTCCAAGAACTGGGTGGAAAGTGTGTATTTTCATCGGAATGGGATCAGTTTGCGCAGAAAACATATAGGGTTAATTTCGGGGAAAGACCACATGGAGATATAACACAGATTGAATCAGAAGTAATTCCTGATTTTGATATTTTACTAGGTGGTTTTCCATGTCAGCCTTTTTCATCTGCTGGTTTGAAAAAGGGATTTGCTGACACAAGAGGAACTCTTTTCTTTGAAATAGAAAGAATCATGAGAGATAAGCGTCCAAAGGCTTTTCTTTTGGAAAATGTTAAACAGTTAAGAACGCATGATCGTGGTCGAACACTTAAAGTAATTTTAAAACATATTGAAGAATTGAATTATTATGTTAAATATGAAGTTTTACGAGCTGGTGATTTTGGAGTGCCACAAAATCGTGAGCGAACATATATTGTTGGATTTGATAAGGATTACTATAATTTGTCAGATGATTATGAATTTCAGTTTCCAAAACCAACATATGAGAAAACTAGGTTAGGAGATATTCTTGAAGATAATGTGGACGACCGATATACTCTTTCAGATTCTATGTGGAGCGGCTTTCAGAAAAGAAAACAGAACAATATAGATAGAGGAGCAGGTTTCGGATATTGCTTATTCAATGAAGACTCTCCCTATGTAAGTACTTTGGTGGCAAGGTATTATAAAGACGGACAGGAAATATTGGTGGATCAGGGATGTGACAAGAATCCACGCAAGCTAACTCCGAGAGAGTGTGCACGACTTCAAGGATTTCCGGATAGTTACATAATTCCAGTATCGAATATGCAGGCATATAAACAATTTGGTAATTCGGTGGCCGTTCCTGTGGTGAGAGCTGTAGCAAAGAGAATTGTTGAAGAAATAAATGTGTTACCTGTAAAGGATGGAGTGAACAAGTATGGAATTGAATAAAAATCAGGAATTACTGGAACTTGATAAGTTGATTGATAAAGTCGAAGAAGAAGTAAATAAATTTTCAAAGACATCAGAATATAGTTTGAGTATGGAGTTTAAAAATGCATTAAAAGAGGCATTTCCTGATTATACATTTTATTTTTATGAGAGAACCCTTAGGGTTGATACTCCGTCTGGTCAGAATATATATGTATCAAATCAGTCTTTTGCTTTAGCGAGTCGTCTAATGGTTTATTGTGAGGAAATTGGAAAATATCGAAGTATTGCACGAAATATTTTATATGCAAATAAGGACAAATTACAATCTGTTGTACACCAGAGCGGGAAGCTTGAAGATGATGTATTTACAGAACTTCGAGAGCAAAATAACAATACTTTAAAAAATGAGTTTGAAAATGAGACAAAAGCATATTTTCAAACAGCAGGATTACAAAGTGAGGAACTTATTGATAAGAATACAGAACGCTTGATGAATTTTGTGACAAATTATAAATGGTGGCTTGGTGGAAAACAAATTAGTAGATCTAATGATTGGGCAATATCTCCAATTTCAACATTACTTAATATGCCGCAGAATGATTCTAATTTTGTTGCCAGAGCTGCGAGTAAGGCAACTGAAGATTCGGATTACAGGAAGGCTTTTGCACAGGCCGTGGACTATGAATGGACGGTTGATTCCGAAGTAAATTCAAGTTTATCAGTTGAACAAGAAAATCCAGAAGAACGGAATAAACGATTGTTCCGCTACTGGATGAAGATGCAGGTTAAGCCGGAAGGAGACTCCGATGCAGGAAATCCCTATAGTGAAGCATCTATAGATCAGTATGTAAATAATATAGCAAATACTCCTTCTCCAAGTGTAGAAGGGAAGAGTTTGTTTGCAACTACTGACGAGGGAGAAGTAAATTTTACGATTGATGTGTTGGATAATGCAGAAAAGAAAAATAATACACAGAGAAGTGCAGTAAGAAAATATCTGCAATATGTACAGATGCTTGATAATGATAACGAAGATATTTTCAATCATGAATTGTTTGGAATGCATA
>CANNUY010000028.1 GCA_947525005.1 uncultured Candidatus Melainabacteria bacterium | reverse complement strand
TAATTTAAAGTTTAGAGAAAGAAACAGAGATAGAAATGGGGAAGTGTTTTTTAAAATGCTATTTCGCTAAATAAAACATATACGAATTTTAAGAAAAAAGAATATTTTTCCTTACAAGAACATAATACAATGTAAGGAAAAATAAGTCAAGCATATTTGACATACAAAATAAGATATTATATTATTTTTCTACAAATCGAATAAAAAGGAGTTGAAAATTTTGGAAAAAAAAACAATAAATCTAAATAGTGAAACAATAAAAAAAATTGAAGATTTAGCAAGAGAAAATCAAAGAGACTTTTCAAAACAAATAAGATTTATAATTAACGAATATTTGAAAATCATTGAAAAGAGATAAAAGCAGTGGAGGTCTTACCGCCGTAAGACCTCCACTGCTTCTTTTTAGGGGCTTCGTTTCCGACAAGGGGCACAGCCCCTATTGCGGATTTAATACGCTCAAACGGGCTTACAATCGCCCGCAACCACACCCCAGCGAGCTAATAGGGGAATTTACTTTACATTCAAAAAGGGAATTTTTCGGAGTACCCACATTGCGAGCTTGTACAAATGAATAACTGAATAAACAGCAAAAACAAGACCAAGCCGAGAGCGAACAGTCGAAAGAGGCAAAAAGAAATCAACAATCCGCATACCTTGCCCCATAAGGTCAAAAATCCAATTTACAGCATTTACAAGTTCAGGAGGTACAGCAGGAAAATCTAACAAGTTAAAAATATATGTTGAAAATTTATCCCATAATTCAGAAATCGAATTAAATAATACTTTAATCATCTGTTTATAAACTCCTCATATTGTTTAATTAAAAATTGTAAGACCATAAACCAAAGCAAAGCAGAAGAAGAAGTTCTAATAGCAGTTAATAAAAACCCGAAATTATCGTTTAATTCATTAAGATTATAAGTGTATTTATCCCAGATTTTATAATTCTCACCCTGAATTGTCATATTAAATTCAGGAAGATAAATGGCTGCATCGCCGTCTGAATGCCAAATTCCGACAAAATCTTTTAAAGCAGTTTCGCCGAAACTAAGAACACCCATTTTATTTTGAATACTATCTACTTGATTATTTATCTTATCTTCGGAAAATTTATTATTGTCAGGTTGTTCAAGCAATCTGTCAGTATTAGAATTATTATTATTAACAAGAGTATTCGTCTGTTGTTGTATAGCACTAACAATATCACCAAAAGTAACACCCGAGGATTTTTCAACTTGATAAACAAAAGCACGGCCATAATAATTACCACTATAAATCGTACCATTAAATCCAACTTGAACAGATTTTATAGCTGAACTATTAAAATTAATCGGCAATTTCGCAATAGCTGTAAAACCTTGATTGTTATCAGTATCATTATGTAAAAAAGTAAAATTTTCCAAAGGAAAATGTGATTTATTACCTTCATAATAGACTTCAAGACCCATGGAAGTAGGAACACCCGAAACCTTTTGATTTGCACTGTTAGCACTCCAAAAAGTAAAAGCAAAATAATAATCAAATTCATTCAAATTAAAAGGATAAGAAAAAAAATCATCCAAAGCATAAGAAAAATATTCACCAGAAGAGGACACATTATTAGTGATATTAAAATTAGCCTTATAATCACTTTGAATATCAGAATGCCAATTACCCGAAATAGACCAAAGAGTAACACCGCTATTATATTCACTTATAAAAGGAACAGAATCTAACGGCTCAGTTGCATAAGCACTAACGCGAGAAAATCCAGCGGGTAAAAAAGAACCCAAGCAAAACAACAGACAAAATACAAGATAAGTATAAAATTTTTGCTTGTTGAACTTCTGTAAAACTTCCATAACTATCTCCTAAATTTGAATAACAAAAACCATTATTAACACGGATACTTAAATCTTGATTATCATAAGTCAAATAATTATAACTACTTTCAGTATTATAACGAACATGATTTAAATTTGTACCTGAAAAAGTACCATCATTATAAGTCAATCCGTCACCGTAAAACAATTCATAAGTGTACCTATCGGAACGAAAACTAACATAATCAGTTTTTAAATTTTTTAGCATAATACCGCTAAAATAATTATAAGCGGTACTATTAAACGAGCCATTATAAATTGACCCGGAAACACTGGCCCGGCTTACTTCGTAATCTTCAACCGGAACAGGTACAACCTCAACAGGTTTATCAATTTGTAAAACATTAGGAACATTAACAACAGTAGGAACATCTTCCTGAATGTCAGGTTCAACAGTAGCAACATTATCTGTTATATCAGGCTCGACAGTAACAACATTATCTGTTATATCAGGCTCAACAGTCAGCATTTCGTCAGCGAAACAAGGAACACAAAATAAACAAATTAAAAACAAACTAAAAAATAACTTTTTCAAAATTTAATTTCACCTCCGAAAGCCATACGCAAAAACGACTTTATAATTTTACCGCCAAAACCAAAAGTCAAAGCAATTTGAAAAGCTGGAATGGCAATTTCACCGAAAATATCTATAAGTTCTTGTGTCATAATTAAACTCCCTCCCATGTATAATTAAAATTCGTCCTATCAATCGTCCGATAAGTATCATATCTATCATATAAAGCAGTACTATGAAAAAATATTTTTAGGCTTGTATGTGAACAGATAACTTTTCCGCTATCGTCAATAGTGACTTCATCACCTCGGACAACTTTATTCCATTGTAAAATGCCTAAATTCATAAAATTATTACACATAACAGCATATTTAAATTGTTCTCTAAATCCCTTTGAAATTCTTTGAAAAACCTGTGAAGTGCCGACAATATGCTTTCTTTGCTTTCTTTGTTGGCAAATAGTAGTAAATAAATTTAAATCGAGATTTTTACTTTCAAGAGAATTAAATAAAAGCTGTATTTCATCAATAAAGTAAATAACGCCGTATTCGCCATTAGAAACCGTTTTAAACTTGTCTACACCATCAAAGAATATAAATCTATCGTCATAACCCGAGATTAAAACATTACTGCATAAAATCCGCTTAGGGTAATGTTCCATAAGATTTATAATATATTTAACAGCGGAAAGCGTTTTTCCTGAACCCTGAGAGCCAGTAAAAACAAGAATTCCGTCAGGGTAAAACCAGTCAGGGTGATTTTTTTTAAAATCAATTTTAAATTTAATACTCTTCGGAACATCTTCAAGATTGAAATTACCCGATAGAGCTTGCATTGTATCATAAGACATAATTAAACCTCATTAAAAAAATGGAGGGGAAACCCCCTCCACCGTAGTTTACATTCTACCTGTTTTCGCATTCTTCATAAGATTGCGTATTGCATAACGAACGCCCCACCACATGAAGACAAGGCCAACACCAGCAGCCGCAACAGTAGCAAGAACGCCGACGATAGTCTGAACAGAAATCTGTGAAGTAATGGCAGAAATAACAGGAGCCCAAGCAGAACTATCAATCGGAGTAGGTGTAACAGTTTCAGCAAAAAAACCAGCCAACATATTATAAAACCTCCTTTCTTAAAATCTTAGGTAAATCCTCTATAAACAATCTTATATTACAAGATTTATCTACATCACAAACTAAATCATAATCTGACAAGCTATCTAAACTCCTACAAGAATTCTTTAAGTAAAGAAAACACTCTTGCAAACTATCAGACTTTTTTAAAACAACATCACAATATTTCAAATAATACATAACGAACTATCCTTTCAACTTTCTTTCTGCCCAATCCAAACTTACTAAAAACTCTTTCATAACAAGTGTAGAACTATCACACAAGCAACGAAACCAACTTTCATTATTTGTACTCCGATACATTAACAAATGAGCATAACTGTAAACTTGATTTTCTACGCACCAAGCCATCATATCACGGATACATTGATACTTGTCTGACTGTAAACCTATTTGAAGCCTATAATCAGCACCCGAAAAACACTTAACATCTTCGATAGGATATTGATATTTATCAGGATTATCCAAATGGCACAAATACCTTGCTTGACCTCTTAAAGAGCTAACCTTTTCACAACCGACACCACCTAACCTTTTAAAAAACTCTTGTGCTTGTTCGACAGACTTTACACCGTCATACATAACTAAAAAGTGGTAATGTGCTTTTTTAGGTTGACCATCTGCATTAACATCTTTATCATGAAGAGGGGATAAGAAAGCAGGAACGGCCTCTTTTTGAATAATATCCAAATAGTCAGGGGACATACTATCAGGATAAAGAATTGTAACATAATTACGAGTACGACCAGCGCCGTAAGACTTAGCCACAAAATACCTCCAAACTTAAAACCCTGAACAATGAACAATGAACACAAGGGGGAGTGTCGTAGTGCTCCCCCTTGAAATTAAACAAATTCAAAAGAAGAGACTTTACCAAAACGATTATAAAAGGGGCGAATAGTAACCGTAGAAAAATGAGAAATTCCATTCTCATTAAAAGATTTTAAATTAGTTTGTAAAAAGTCAATAAGGTCGTTATATCGCTCAGTAATATTAAATTTAGAAATTGAAAACTTGACCGGGTATAAACGACTGTCAAAACCGTTAAAGGTAACACCAGTAACACGACTTCCAGTATTTTTATCTACAAAGTCGAATTCCTTACAAGAATAAAGATAAATTAAATCGTCCATTTTTTGACCTCCATTATTTCGCTAAATAAAACATATACGAATTTTAAGAAAAAAGAATATTTTTCCTTACAAGAACATAATACAATGTAAG
>CANNUY010000027.1 GCA_947525005.1 uncultured Candidatus Melainabacteria bacterium | reverse complement strand
ATGTAACATTTATACCAATACTGTTCAGACCTTTTAAACCTTGAAAAACCTATAATACTATACATACTTCATAGTATTATATATACTGAAAAAGGATGAACTTGTGGCTCAGGAAAAAAATATAAACAATGCTGTGGTAAATAATCGCTTAAACCTAGATAAATAAAAGGGTTTGTGAGAATTGACCGATTACAATATTTAGGTAATTTGAAGTAAAAAAATGCCGTTAGATACGTTTTATATAAAAAAAGAGATGCTATTCAGCAATTTTTGTTATTTTATCAAGTAAATTAGATATATTATCAAGATCATGATGAAACATATGTGAGTAAGTATTAAGGGTTTTTGTTACACTAGAATGTCCCATATATCCAGAAACCAAAGTAACAGGAGCTCCTGTATTAATAAGAAGAGAAGTACACAAATGTCTGAAATCATGTAATCGTATTTCTTTAACTCCTGTTTCCTTTGCTATTTTCCTTTTTCTTCTACGAACCTTAGCATAGGATAATGGAATGATACCACTAAATTCACCAAAGAAGTAGAAGTCATCTGTATAGTTTCTATATTGAGATATTTGATCATGTTACTGCTTTAAATCCTGATAAAGAGCATCACAGATAGGAAGAGTTCTATAACTGCTTGGTGTCTTTAAATCACAGATATAATAGTTAGCAGAGTAATTATCAATACTTTGAAACTGCTTATTTATAGAAATTGTTTTTTTATCAAAATCTACATTGTTCCAAGTAAGACCACGAGCTTCACTAATTCTTAATCCATTATAATAAAAAGTTTCCCACAAGCACCTGAATGATAGTTCATCTTCTCCACTAAGGAATGTATTAAATTTCTCAGGAGTATAGATGTCGTGCTCTTTCCGAGTTTGATTAGTATCCTGAAACTTAGACATTAAGTTTTTAACTTTATTAAAATTGAAATCATAATGAGTTGAAACAAAATTTAATAATGAAGTAAGAACTTTTAATTTGGTTTTTCATTGGATTCACACGACAAAGTGGGTTCTTTTTTATTATAAATATTTAACGAGTTTTTTAGCTACACCTAGAATCTCAACAGGTAATGTCTCAACTTCTTTCTTAGTATAAAACTTAGGTAGAAACTCTAAACATAAATATCACCGACCTTTCATCAATCATTCAACATATCACTTAAAAAGAAAAAAAAGTCAAATAAAAATGCGAATTAATCGCACTTTGTTTTTTCTAATCTATCATTAGCAATATTGAAATATTCCTTATCTAATTCTATACCGACAAATTTTCTATTATTTTTGATAGAAGCAACACCTGTAGAACCACTACCCATAAATGGATCAAGAATAATATCATTTTCATTTGTATGAACTTTAATTATATTCTCCATTAATTTCAAACTCTTTTGAGTAGGATGGTTGGTTTTTTCTTTGCCTGAAACCGTAGGAGTTTCATAGCAAGATCTTAAATATGATTTATCGGTTGGCTTATTAAAAATCCACTTGGCATTTTTATTAACAGCCCAAACTGCAAATTCAGTATCTTGAACATATCGCCTGTCAATATTTCTTGGCATAGGGTTTGATTTCTTCCAAATTATAACATCTTTTACAATTAAACCTGAAGACTCTAATTTGTCAATAATATGACTGATGAATCTATAAGAACAGAAAATAATCATCGAACCATTTTTATCTAATAAATTTGAATAATCAGAAATCCAATTGTATAAGTCGAAATCTTTGTCCCATTCTCCGAAATCAACACCTTTTCTAGGATTTTTCATTGTGGAAAAATTATTATCCTGAGAAATATTATAAGGTGGATCAGTTATAATATGATTAACTTTCATATTATTTTGTAAAAGCTCTTTATACATTGTATAAGCATTACCTAAATAGATTTCGTAATTGTCAGTTTTAATCCTTTCAGTTTGATATGCTGAAGCCACAGCATCACCTATAGCTTTGCCAAGTAGTGGAGGAACAGCATTCCCAATTTGTTTACAAACAGAACTTTTCGGACCGTAAAAGATAAAATCATCATCAAAACTTTGTATTCTAGCAGCTTCACGTGGAGTTATAGATCTATTTAAAAATGGATGAGAATTTCTACCATTAGATGGAGTATCAAATCTTGTATCTATTGTTGGGCTATATGTATCCCATTGAAGCCTTGACCATGTAGTAGCAAATTTTTGCTTTCCGTGAAGTTCTTTAGGTAAAGAAGACTTGTCTCCTTCAGGTGGAATCATAGCTAATTTCTCTAAGGCAACCTTAGAATGATTAGTAGCCATGTGATTATATAGTTTCTTTCCCCTTAACTTTTTTTGATATGCAGATTCAGGAGCATTTTTATAATCGCATTCAAAAATACCTTCTCCTGATTCCAAATATGCTAAGTCAGAAATTGCATCTCTTACAGTAACAGATTTCTTACCACCAACAGGTAAGTCTATACTTCTTGTTAAAGAACCAATTATAATTGCCCTTTCTCGACTTTCCGGAACGCCAAAGTTTTTAGCATTAAGTACACCATAATTAATGATATATCCTAAAGATGAGAATTTTTCAATTATTTGATTTTTAAAATAACCATTTTCTGAATTTAAAATATTCTTAACATTTTCAATAACAAATACTTCAGGCTTAATGGCTTTAACTAAAGCAAAATATTCTAAAAACAAGAAATTTCTAGGATCATCAAAGCCAAGATTCTTACCTTTAAGGCTGAATCCCTGACATGGTGGGCCTCCAACAATCATATTAACTTTTCTATCCTTAGAAACCTTAATGATTTTATCCTTTATTTTTTGATCAGTTAAATCACCTGTTATTACATAAGCGTCTTTAAAATTCTTTTGAAAAGTTTCAGTTGCATATTTATCAAAATCAACTGCAACAACTGTCTTCATATTTTTAATTTTATCTAGACCAGCAGAAAAACCACCTGCACCTGCAAATAAATCAAGAACATTGAATTGCATATTTATCATCTTCTCCTTATATTTTGAGGGACTTTATTTTATTAGCTCGATAATATTATAGCATCATTAATATTTTTATTCAATATATTAGAAGTAAAAATAAAAAAAATATGTTATAATGTAAATGAGGTGTTTTAATGGAAGTATTAAAAGTTAGCAACTTTTTTGAAAAAGATATGCCACCAATACTTTTAGGTGGATTCTTCAGTAGAAGAGTTTTTACAGAGAATAATAAATATATTTTTATTTATACATCATACAAAAAATCACAAAAGATAGATACAAAGGAAATCGCTTTTGAATCATATGACAGAGATTATATAGAAGCATTAAATCATGAAACAGGTCAATATCCTTATTGGTATACTAAGGATAAGATAATAGATGAATTAGGAGTTCAACTTAGTGTAAGTGGTCAAGCCTTTTTTCTCTTGGAAAATGATTTGAATATTAATAATGATAGTTTTTACAACAAACTATATGCAAAGCTTGTATCGAGTTGTGAATGGATTTATGATGAACAATTAAATGAAGACAAGAAGTCTTTTATTCGTGGATATATGGAGCTAAGGGGTAGTATTGATACAACAGCAAATTATATAGCACAGGATTATTTTTATGATTCTGTATTTGAAATTAAAAAAGCGAGAATGCTAGTTGATTATTTATCTATTCCATATAACGTTGTAAATATTAATTTTAGAGAATTACAACACGATTATTATGCAGGAATCAGAACTAGAAATACTCAGCTAAGATTAAATATTTGGTGGTACATGGAAAACATAGGAATGATAAACGGATATAAGGCAGAAGTATTTGCACTATCTCGTCATTTATCATTACCAGATCCTGAGAAGAATGTTTACTTTTTCTATAACGATGATATAAGAAGAAGAGCTAATAACCTATTGGATGAAAGATTAAACTTCTATTCAACTAATGTCTTTGGAAAAGATATAACAGAAGAAGACATTAAGAAAATGAGAAATGAACTTAACTTTGAACATACAACAGGAACTATTAGAAGCAGAGCATTAGTAGAAGCTATAAAGTATTTAACACCTGATGAATGCGTTTGCTGTAAGAATAAATATAATATAGAAGATAGATCATACATTAATAGAAATACAGGTAGATATTATTTTGAAATCCACCATGTTATTTCTATTGGCTCAAACAAAGAATTGGACGATGAAAATAATATGGTAAAATTATGTCCAACCTGTCATAGAACATTAAAAAGAGGATCAGGAACACCTGAAGAACAAAAAGAATTAATTAGAGAAATATTCCACAATGCACCACAAACATTAGACTTCGCAGAACATTTCTTTAATACAAAAGATTTTGAAACTATTGTAGATTTAACATATAAAAATTTAAATTAAAAAGACTACGAGTTTGTAGTCTTTTTTTTTGTATATTATCTATGAAATCCATAAGGGCTTCACCCGTGCCACAATTAGGACATATTTTTGATTTATTATCCTTTCTAGAAATAGCAGGTGGATCCGAATAATCTTAACCACAAATAGGACACACAGGATATATTTTAAAAGTGGCATTAGATACTTCGTTATAAACTTTCTTAACAGAATCAGTAGAATTAAACATCATTGCTTAATCGATAGATGTAGAAAGCCTTACAACAGGAATCTTAAAAAAAATACATTTTTATCAATACCGACATAGTAGCATTCCTGCCCATCCCAATTATCTTTTATAACATATTTAGTCTTCATCTTCTTCATTTCCGTATTTTTCATTGAAATCCCATTCAGAAATATTGCCGTATGTATAACCATTATTATTTGAAAAATAAATTTTAGCGTCAGGATCAAAATCTGAAAGACAATTAATTAATTTTTGAACAGTTAACGTTTTGCTATGTGGTTCGGGAAAAAAATATAAGAATTGTTGTGGAAAATAGCATAAAATAAGGAAAAAAATTAAATTTTTAAAAAGATAAATTGGTTTGAGTTTTATAACTTGTCCACAAAATATTAAAAATATGTAGTAAAATAAAGGTGTGAACAATGATTA
>CANNUY010000026.1 GCA_947525005.1 uncultured Candidatus Melainabacteria bacterium | reverse complement strand
TGGGGTGAAAGATTTACAGGCTTTGGACAAGCAATGATAAGAAACGGCGGCAGAAACGGTGTAATGCTTTCATTCGGCTTCAAGTGGCTGATTGGTAGATAAATATAATTATAAAAAAGCTAGATTTTTAAAATCTAGCTTTTTATATATTTAAAAATTATTTAATTTTAACTATTTTCTTTCTTTTCGGAGTTGCGAAGCCAAAAGAAAGAAAACAGTAGAAAAAGAAAGAAACGGCACGCTGAGTAGACACGAAAATATTAGCACTCAACCGTCGAAGCTCATAACTCGGAATTTGTGATTTTGTTTCATATCAAATTCCTCAAACAAATGCGCTGTCTGTGTTTCGTTTATGTTTTCGTGCCTACTATGTTGTTTTCAACAACAATTAAAAACCGTCATTCAGAGTGTGCTGCAAATATTCTGTATCGAAAGCGTGGAATCCCTGCGTACAAAAATATTTTCTTTCAGGAGAAAGTACGGCCATCTCACAATGTTTACAATCAAATTTTAAAGGATACTTAACGCCTTTTTCATCTACCAAAATCAAATTTCTTGGTGATTTACACATATCAAACGCATACTTCAAACAATGTTTTGTTCTCATTAGTTCAACCTGACGATTAGGCACTTTTGTTTCAAAAGAGTATTCCAAAACCTTTGAAGAACACTCTTTATAAAATTTTTCTGCCATAGAGTTATGGATATTGGCTCTATAATCAAGTTCTTGATGTATGAATTCAACATATTTTAAATCCTTTTGAAATTCTCGGTTATAATTTTTTAAACGTTTCTTCATCAATTCTTCAAAAACAATACGTCTATATTCATTAATCTTTGATACAGGGATAAACGGTAAATCAGATTTGATAGAGATTGAATTAATATAAAAATCAGATTCACCTGTTTTAGAAAAACTTCTTTTAAAATTATCCAACATTTTTTCTTTGCTGTTTGCAACTTCTGTTTCAATAATCTCAATTTTATATGAATTCATATCCTCATCTAGAACTTTTATCATATTATTTTCAACAATAATATCAATTCCTATTTGACGTTTAGCAGAAGTTTTTAGTACCGAATCTTCAAATTTTCTATCAAGATTTCTAAATACTTCAACACCAATTTTGATTGACTTATTCATCTTATTTGGAAATATTTTTTTGCCATCAACATTATTCACTATGCAACCAAATTCAGAATTTTTACCAAAACAAAGTCCATCTTGTTTATTTATCTCAGTTTTTAAACCCTTAATCTCAAAATATCTATCAGTAATCTTCGATACAACCCCAATTTTTTCACCAATAAACTTCGGTGTATCAAAATTAAAACATTGACCTCTATCCTTTAAAAAATAATGAGTATAACCTCTGTTAAATGATTTATTTAAATCTGGTGTAAAACCTAAAACAATTCTCCCTGAAGAAGTCTTCTCTGAAATCTCATCCAATTTTTGACGATAAAACCCAACAACATTTTTCACATAGACTTCATCTTTTAATCGTCCTTCTATTTTAAACGATCTAACACCTATATCAACCATTTTATTAATAATGCCTGAAGTATTAAAATCCTTTAATGACAGCAGATGTTTATTAAATGCAATAACATTACCCTTGTCATCAATCAAACTATATTTTTTTCTACAAGGTTGAGCACATTGACCCTTGTTTGCAGATCGTCCCCCAATAAACTGACTTAAATAACATTGTCCACTATAAGAAACACATAGTGCACCATGTATAAAACACTCAAGTTCAATATCAGGATATTTATTATGAATTTCTTTAATTTGTTTCAAAGACAATTCTCTTGCTAGTACAACTCTAGGTAAACCTATTTTTGAAAAAAATCCAACTTTTTCAACTAATCTATTGTCACACTGAGTACTTATATGTAAAGGAATAGGAGGCAATTCTCCATTTATAAACATTTCTATTATTGCCATATCCTGAATAATTAAAGCATCTACGCCAATTTTATAAAGTTTTTTAATTAGCTGTTTTACATCATCAATCTCATCATTAGTAATAATCGTATTAACTGTCACAAAGACTTTGACATAAAATTTATGAGCATATTTAACAAGTTCCTCTATATCCTCTATGGAATTAGATGCATTTTGTCTTGCTCCAAAAGAAACTGAGCCTATATAAACAGCATCGGCTCCACAATCTATAGCTTGCTTTGCAATATCTATATTTTTTGCTGGAGCCAATAACTCTGTTTTCATATTTTCCTCTACCTACCGTACTACTTTGTAGTTGTAGTTTTCAATCCTGCACGTTTCTTTTCTTCCCATATATCAACAAGTACAGTACAGAAGAAGATACTTGAATATGTACCAACTGCTATACCTAAAATCATTGCTAATACGAAGTTCTTAGTAGTAACACCACCGAAGAAATATAGTGCAAATAATGTTATTAACGTAGTAAGAGAAGTGTTAATACTTCTTGCTAAAGTTTGGTTAACACTGAAATTTACAATTTCACCAAATGACATTTTCTTAGCATAGTATCTTAAGTTTTCACGAACACGGTCGAATACAACAATCGTATCGTGAACAGAAAAACCAATTACGGTTAATACTGCAGTCACAAACAATGCATCGACTTCAACTCCAAACAACAAACCTAAGATTGAGAAGATACCACATACAATGACAACGTCATGAACTAATCCCAAGATAGCTGCAAGTGCATAATCGAACTGAAATCTTATTGTTAAGTAACAAATAATCCCTAATAATGCTAATGTCAAAGCTATTAAAGAATTCGCAAACAATTCTTTTCCCAAAGTCGGACCAACTGATGCAATCTGGTCTAAATCAGAATTTTTAAATTCAGATTGAACAGTCTTGGTTATTTTTTTACTTAAATCAGAATCGCTACCAATAAATTGTGTTCTAATAGAAATCAAACCCTTGATTGCTGATTTTTGGTTATTGTTAACATCAATAACCTGAATTTCAGGATTATTAATCCCTGATTCTGACAATTTAGTTCTCAACTCACCGATTTTCTCTGGTGAAATATTATTTTCTCGAACACCATATTGAAGAATTGTACCTCCAGTATAGTCAATACCGACTTTTAAAGGTGAATGAGAAACTACTGTTGAATATATCATCGCACCTAAACAAGGAATAAGCATAGCTGCAGAGATACATAAACATAATATTCTATATTTAACTATATTTAATTTCATAATAATTACCCTTATCTAAATTTATTAATCTAATACACCAAATTTTGCATTTTCTTTCTTTGACTCAGTTGCTTGATAAGCTGTACCAATTTCGTTTTGGCTAAGACCAAACAACCAAGGTTTTGTCAATGTACTTGTGCCAAATATCAATAACATAAAGTTTTTAGTTACAGTAATTGCTGAGAACATTGAAACTACAACCCCTAAAGCAAGTGTAAGAGCAAAACCTTTTACAATATCAGTGCCTTTCCAATACAATATTGCACAAGTGATAATTGTTGTCATATTAGAGTCAAAAATACTTGTAAATGCTCTATCAAACCCTGATGTAATAGCTGTATAAAGAGTTCTACCAGCTCTCAATTCTTCTTTTGTTCTTTCAAAGATAAGAATATTCGCATCAACAGCCATACCTACACTTAATATAAAACCTGCGATGCCAGCCAATGTAAGGGTTACACCTATTGTTTTAAATAACGCAAACAAAATAACTGCATATATACATAGAGCAATATCAGCAATCAATCCAGGTAATCTATAGTAACCTACCATGAATAACATTACTAAACCAAGACCAATAATACCTGCAAACTCAGATTTTTTAATACTGTCACTACCTAAAGTAGGTCCAACTGTATTTTCTTGTATAATCTTTGCAGGAACTGGTAGCGCACCTGCGTTTAATAAATCAACCATTTCTTTTGCTTGTTTAGAAGAAAAACCACCATTTTCTCCACCACCAGAAATTTGAGCTCTACCTTCTAAGATAGGTTCTTGAATCACTGGTGCAGATTGAAGTTCTCCATTAAAGAAAATAGCCATTTGTTGATGAACTAATTGTTGAGTTAGATCAGCGAATTTTTTAGTACCAGTAGCATTGAATACTAAATCAACAACCCATTGACCGGTTTGTGAACTACCAACAGATGCTGATGCTAAATCTTTACCAGTCAAACCTGTAGAAACCCATTGAGGAGTTTGACCATCTTTTGCAATATTTTTTTTGAATTCTAGTTCAGCTGTATCACCTAACATTTTTTTTGCTTGGTCTAAGTCTTTTACGTTTGGTATTTCAACAATAAGTCTATCTGTTCCAACTTTTGAAACGTGAGTTTCCGCAACACCTAACGCATTAACTCTCTTTTTAATTGCAAAAATTAAACTATCCATCATTTCAGGTTTAATTTCAGCAATAGTTTCTGTTTTTTGTGCTTGTAATTCAAGGCGAGAACCACCTACCAAATCAAGCCCTAGACTTGTTGGTTTTGAAAAAAGAATACAAATTGATGCAATTAATATTGCGACAATTCCCCAAAACATTATAATTCTGTTTTTCATGAACTCTTTTACTCCTTATATTAATTATGACTTTTCTTTTTTATCTTTTTAAACCAAACTTATAAATCAAATTCAATAATACAACTAGGCTAGTTATTATTGAATTCATCTATAACTTTAAACAAACTTTCTTTTTCGTCGCTGTCTAAACAAACTAATGGTTTACGAACATATTCTTCAATAATTCCTTGATGAGCTAATGCTGCTTTTACTGGAACTGGATTTGGTGCCATAAACAACTTTTTCATCACAGGATAAAGTTTATAATGCATATTCATAGCTGATGTAACATCACCTGTCTTAAAGTTTCTAATCATTGACTTAATTTCGTTGCCAAACAAATGAGATGCAACAGATATAACTCCTTGAGCACCAACTGACAACATAGGCAAAGTTAAACTATCATCACCACTATAAACAGCTACTGATTTTGGCAATTCACGTTTTAATTCAGTAACAACATCTATATCACCAAAACTTTGTTTTATGGCCACAATATTTTCGTATTTTTCTGTCAAATACTTTGCAGTTTCAACAGCCATTGAAATACCTGTTCTTGAAGGAATATTATATAAAATAACAGGAATATTAACAGATTCAGCAATTGCTGAAAAATGAGCTATAATACCTTTTTGAGAAGGTTTGTTATAATAAGGAACTACAGACAATATCCCATCTGCACCTTCAGCTTCTGCTTTTTTAGACATCATAACAGCTGTATCAGTACAATTTGAGCCTGTACCCATTATTACTTTTTTTGTATTTCTAGCTACACGTTTAACACTATTTAAAATTTCTAATTCTTCATCATACACAAGTGTTGGAGATTCACCAGTTGTACCTGTTACAATAACTGAATCAGAACCATTTTGAAAAAGCCTGTCTGCAAGGCTTTCAACCTTTGAGTAATCAACTTCACCCTTTGAATCAAAAGGTGTAACCATTGCTGTTATTACTTCTCCAAAATCAAATCTCATATAAAGACCCCTTCCCCTATTTTAGAATTCTATAATAATATTAAACCAAACATAACCAAAACACAATTTTGATTAAGAATATTAACATTTATAGAACCACCGTTGATTTATGGGTTGCGAAGCTCAAACTATGTTTGAGCTTCGCAACGACAGATTGTGTTCTATGAAGTCCTAAAATGAATTCAGGACGACTGTTTGGTGGTTAATATTTACTTACCAATCAGCCATTTGAATCCGAATGAAAGCATTACACCGTTTCTGCCGCCGTTTCTTATCATTGCTTGTCCAAAGCCTGTAAATCTTTCACCCCA
>CANNUY010000025.1 GCA_947525005.1 uncultured Candidatus Melainabacteria bacterium | reverse complement strand
TTCAATGCTTAAGTGAGTAGTAATAGTAAATATATTAATAAAAACAAGCGCCTGATTTATTTTAAATCAGGCGCTTGTTAAATTAAATTTTTGACAAATTATACAGCGTAAACACTAACTTGTTTTCTGTCACGTCTGTGAGGCTCAAATTTAACTTGTCCATCAATCAAAGCATATAATGTATCATCGCTACCGATACCTACATTATTACCAGGGTGAACTTTTGTTCCTCTTTGTCTAACAATTATATTACCAGCCTTAACAATTTCGCCACCAAATTTCTTTACGCCTAATCGCTTAGCTTCTGAATCACGTCCGTTACGGGTTGAACCCATACCCTTCTTATGTGCCATTTTTATTCTCCTTTTGTTTTAATCTAAATTTACTAACTTTGAAGTTTTACATGCTTATTATATATAACCTGCATGCTTTTCTTCTATTCAGCAGCTGTTTCTTCTGCTGCTTTTTTTGATGCTGTAGTTCTGATTTTGTTAATCATAACTCTTGTAAATTCTTGTCTATGGCCACGTTTTACTCTATAACCTTTTTTAGGTCTTTGTTTATAAACTATAACTTTTTTAGCTTTGTCATTCTTAAGAACTACACCTTCAGCCTTAGCATTAGCAACGTAAGGTTGACCTACTTTTGATTTTTTGCCGTTTACTAACATTACGACTTTATCAAAAACAACTTTTTCATCTGCTTCTGCACCAAGTAATTCAACATCGATATAACGACCTTCTTCTACTTGATATTGTTTTCCACCTGTTTCAATAATTGCAAACATGTTTTTGTCCTTTCTTTTGAGGAATCGTAACCTTTCGGTATTTAAAACGATTTACCTATCTAATACATCTTATTATAGATTATTATCCATAATATTTAAATCCTATTAGAAACATGCTGTTATGTCAAATAAATATTCGTGGGACCCTTACTAATCAAAGGTTTTTAGTAATATATATTTACATTTGCTCAACCATATAGATGAGATTTGTGTGTATTTATTTAAGTTAAAAACATTTATGTCGATTTCATGTTTGACTTATTCAAAAAAATAATTAAATAAGACCATGTAGAAGAAAACATATAATAGGAGAGTTTGTCATGGGTATGGCAGCATCACAGGCTAGGTACTTAGCCCTAACCGCAAGAAAAACGAACTGTGAATGGGAAGGTCAACAGATTAACCAAGCACGTACGGCATTAGCGAACCAAACAGCTGATTACTTTAACCAGTTGTTAAACTGTAAGGTTCCTGATTGTCCTGATACAACTGATTATACTACCACTCAATATTCTTATAGTGATGGATATAATGATACTGTGCTTGAACAATGGCATCAATTGTCTAATTCAAATAAAGAATACAATTATGTTGTTGATACCTACTACTATGATGATGTCTACACTGGTTCTAAAAAGAAAATGTCAAACCCTGAGGTAATTTATAAGCATAATGTTACCCCAAAAAATATTGAAATTGATACAATCGAAAAATCTCCTAACGAATATATTGTTAATGGCACTAGCTACAAAGCATTATCTGAATATCAAGATACTAAAGAAATGCAAAACGCAATTAAAGACCTTGAGGCTGATGGTTATTTAACCTTACCAGGTGGCAAGGTTGACTATACAAATTTGTATGGTTACAAAGATGCTAGTAATATTTGGCACATTACGACAAAAGATAATCTTGAAAATGCAAAAGACAATACAAAAGGTCTAGCAAACGGATACTATGACTTAAAAGCATTAGGTATTGATTATGAAAATGCAGCTACTTGGGATACAGACTACATTAACAATACAGTAACCCCAGCACTTCAAGAAAAAGGTTTAAATATCAATGAAAACGATATTCTTACGGCTATTCAAAACGGTGCTTTTGATACCGGATACATTAAAGTTGACTCAACAACAACAGCTGAGGGTGAAACTACAACATTCTTAACTGCTGTAGATGAAACTGAAGCATATCCAGACGGTAAGGGTACAGGACTTGAAGTTTATCAAACAAGTTATGACCCTACTTACGTTGGTAACTGTAAATTAACAGAATTAAAAGCGCCATTATCAAAATGTGATGAAACTGCGTTACTTCAAATAATTGCAGACTTGCCTGATTCAACTATATCTGATTATATTACACGTAAGCCAGATGGTACATTTGAATACTACGGTGCAGGTATCTATTCATTTGAATACAATGGTGCAACTAGATATACAACTTTCAAAGACCTTATCAACAGTTCTACAACTTATGATGAATATGGTAAACCAATCGAAGGTCAAGACAAACTTCAATATTATGATGCAACATATATCAAAACTAAAATCAGAGATAAACAACATGCAATGATTGAAACTGATGGTTCAGGTAGATTTGTATCATTAAAACTTGAAGATGATAGTGTAGTTTATAACTTGCATTGTGAACAAGTAACAGATGAAGAAACTTACCAAAACGCAATGAATCAATATTATCACGATGTTCAACAATATGAAAAACTCGTTGCAGATATCAACGCAAAAACAGAGATTATTCAACAGGAAGATAGAACCTTAGAATTGAGATTAAAACAGTTAGATACTGAACAAAACGCTTTACAAACCGAAATGGAAGCTGTAAAGAAAGTTATTTCAAAGAACGTCGAAACCACATTCAAAACATTCAGTGGAGGCTAATAAACAGCCTAAACCTTATAGTAACAAGGTTTTTAGACTTATTATTTATGCAAAATATAGTATACAAAATATAATCCATTTATTGATACACGTACACACCTTTTACCTTATTATTAGGAATAATAATAAGGTTTTATTTTTAGCAACTTAGATATTTTTAATAATCTAATTACTTCAATGATAGTGATTTAATTCTGTTTAAAGGCCAAAATATACAACATGCACGGCCTACAATCCTACCTTCTGGTAAAAATCCCCAAAATCTGCTATCTTCAGAGTTACCTCTATTATCACCCATCATAAAATATTTACCTTCAGGAACAATCATTGGACCACAGTACATATTAGGTGAGCAAGGAATAGAGTCATATTCACTCAAAATGTAGCTTTCCTTTAAAGGTTTGTCATTGATTAATACTGCATATTTCCCATCTGGATATTGTTTGATTTCAATTTTATCTCCAGGCATACCGACTACACGTTTAATGAACGCAACATCTCTGCAACCAATCCCTGTTCTTCGTGCTAATATACCTAAAACTGTTCTGTTTGGTTTAACAAATGGTGGATAAAATACTAAGATATCGCCACGTTTAGGTTTTGAAAAGAAATGAGAAACACGTTCTACTACAATTCTATCCCCCTCAATCAATGTTGGACGCATAGAACCTGATGGTATCCATCTGATTTCACACAAAAAATATCTGATAATAATAACCATTACTAATACAAATACAATTGTTTCAAACCATTCCTTTATAGCTGGGTGTGCTTCACCAAACTTATTATATTTTTCTTTTAAATTTTTAAACATTCTATTACTCCAATCAATTCTGATTTAACTTTTTTATTTGAGTTTATCCCAAGATTATCAACGATATTTTTTGCTCTTTTTAAGTAATTATCCATTAAATCCTTCGTTTTAGCAATAGCGCTAAAGTCCATTTTTACAGATTTTGCATAAATAATAGGTGCAGTAAAAACACCGTTTTTCACATCACTAGAGTTTTCTATCCCTGAAATATAATCTTTTAAATCGTTGCTAATTTGAAACCCTACACCAAAGTTATCTCCAAAACTTTCAAACTCATCTTTGAATTTTAGACCTGACAAGACTACCAAACCTGACATCATATACTTAAATAAAGATGCTGTTTTAAGTCTAGTTTTCTTTATATATTCATTTATTGTAGGAATTTTATTCAATTTATCTTGCTGTAACAATTCCCCATAACACATTTTCTTAACACAATTATTCATATCTGCTATCAAGTCTAAATTATCAAATTCTAATAACAAAGAAAGCGTATTAGAGAGTGTCAAATTGCCAAACAAAATAGATTTTTTCTTTCCATAAACTTTATTTAAAGAATCTTGACCTCTGCGAAAGGTTTCGTCATCAATAACATCATCGTGAAACAAAGAAGCATTATGAATAAGTTCAATTATTGCTAAAAACTTTAAATATTTTTCTTCAATTACAATATCAAACATCTTCAAAAATAGTAATCCAATTTTTGAACGCAACATCTTACCTTGATTTTCAATCTTTAAAGGCAAATTAGCCTCTAAAATGTTTTTTATTTTCCCTAATTCATCTAGTTTCATAACAATTTTAGTTTACCATAAACATTATTTTGAATTTAGACTTAAAAAAACTTAAAAAAGCGCTTGAATATTAAGCTTTATATAGTAAACTGGAGTTAATGAAGTATAGTGCGTTGGTATGCCTTACTCAGAAAACATAAAGGAGAAACAAAATGCCAAAAATGAAAACACACAGATCTGCTGCTAAAAGATACAAAATCACAGCAACAGGTAAAATTCAAAGAAGACATGCAGGTATTGGTCACTTGCTTCAACACAAGTCTGAATCAAGAAAACGTAAAATCTTTGGTGATGTAACAATCGCAAAAGGAAATGTTGACTTGGTTTCTAAAGAGTTACCTTATAAGAAGTATTCAAGATAGGAGTGTTGAACAATGAGAATTAAACGTGGAAATGTATGTCGTAACAGACACAAAAAAATATTAAAGTTAGCTAAGGGTTTCAAAGGCGCTAGAAGCAGAATCTTTAAAGTTGCTAATTGTGCAGTAATGAAAGCTCTTAAATATGCTTACAGAGATAGACGTACCACAAAACGTAATATGCGTCGTCTTTGGATTGTTAGAATCAATGCAGCTGTTAGAGCTCAAGGTATGAGCTATTCAAGATTCGTTAACGCTTGCAAAAAAGCAGACATTATAGTAAACAGAAAAATGTTGGCTGACCTTGCTGTTAATGAACCAGAAGCTTTTGCTATTGTTGTAGAAAAAGCTAAATCAGCTATTGCTTAATAGATTCTAATTAAGTTGTTTTAATAAGGTTGCAAGATTTCTTGCAACCTTATTGTTTATATTGATATAGTAGTACTTTAAAGTTAAATTATACAAGCCCTTCCTTAACTGCTTTTACGGCAGCTTGGACTCTATCACTTACACACATTTTTTGTAGAATAGAACAAACATGTGCTTTTGCAGTATGTACACTAACAATTAGTTCTTTTGCTATTTCTGTATTACTTTTGCCTTCAACAAGATGTTTTAAAACTTCTTGTTCTCTTTCAGTTAATTGAATTTCATTTTCTTTTGAACCATTATCTTTTAATAAGTTCATGCATTCTTGTTTTGGAAATGATTTTAATACCTTTACCCCAACATCTGAATCAAGCCAGCAAGCACCGTCATTGACATCTCTAATAACATTAGCCAATTTCACAGGATCAATATCTTTTAAACAGTAACCTGTTGCACCAGCAACTAAAGTTGCAATTACTTCTTCTTCTCTATCATGAGATGTCAATGCTATTGATTTTATGTTTTTATCAAGTTCTACAATTTTCATAATAGCCTCAATACCATTCATACCTGACAAACCTAAATCCATTAAAACAACATTAGGACGATATTTTCTAATCAATTCTAATCCTTCAATAGCATTATCGCTTTCTGCAACAACCCTTATATCTTTGTTTTCATTCAATGCACATCTTAAACCAACCCTTGTTAATTTGAAATCTTCTACAATAACTACTGTGATTTCTTTTGTTTTTGTTCCCGTCACCATCAATTTTCTCCTATTAACTTCTACATCTATAATAAATAACAAACTGTGCATTGAGTATATTAGACAAATGGGCTTAATATATAGCCTTTTTGTCTATAATTTGTAAAATTGAATATATCTAAGTCGGTATTGTCTTTTTCTTATAGGAGTTTAAAATCAAGGATTAAAATGATGGTAAAATAGATAGTATTATGTCTTTTGTAAACAAATGTAACGAACTAATAATTTTATCGTTATAAAAAATCAATTTTTCTATGAGTATATACTTTATATATACATAGAGATTAAATAAGAATTTAA
>CANNUY010000024.1 GCA_947525005.1 uncultured Candidatus Melainabacteria bacterium | reverse complement strand
ATAATCGCTCAAATTAGTTGTGCAACCATCATCAACGGTTACAGCAAGTGTTTTTCCTTTATTTTTCTCTTTGCATGCAATCAAAGTATTAACATCTACAGTAGCAGATTCAAATATTTTATTACCTGCATAATCAATCAACTTTAAAGGATTGCAATTATCAGCTAAATAGCCACGCAGCTTTTCACCATAACCAGCTCTCATCCATTTGTTTGAGGTGATATAACATAATATGCCTTTATCTTTCAAAAGATTTAAACCTTTTTCATAGAAAATACAGTATATATCACCAGTTCTCGCAAATGTTGCATATCCTTGATCTTTTAGTTCGTTTGCTAACTTACCACCATCTTTTTGCAATTGAACATAAGGTGGATTAGCAATAACGATATCAAAGCCACCATTTTTATAAACTTCTTCAAACTCCAATTCCCAAATAAAGAATGGTTTTGTCTTTTTCCTAATCATATCTTCTATCTTAGAAAATAAATCAAATTTTCCTTTTGCAACCAGCTCAGATTTAATTAATTCTAATTGTTCAATTTCAATTTGATTAGATAGTTTTTGCTTCTCAAGTTCGTCTGAGGTATTAAAAAATTTAACTTTCGCATCTTTTAATCTCTTTAGTATTGCTTCAACCGTATCTGTATTAAATAAGTTTCCTTGGATTTCTACTTTTGCTTCTTTTTTCGTTCCTTTCCACCTTACGCTCCACAATTTTATATTTTCAAAAGTGTCAACCAATGAATTTCCTACTCTCAAATGAAAATTCAAATTTGGAAGAGGCTTTGGCGCATAACCATTTGTTTCTTGATCTACAATCAAAGATAACCACAAACGTAGTTTTGCAATTTCGACCGCATCATATTCTAAATCAACACCATATAAAGAATTTTGAATAGTTTGTAGTTTAATTTCGTATTTATCTATTTTTTTGTTTGTTAATTCAAGTAAATTAGTACGTAATTTAACTATTTGGTTTAACATCCCAACAAGAAATGCACCTGATCCAACGGCTGGATCAACTATAGTGAATTCGCTAACACACTCATCAATATCATTTGCCAATTCTTTTATAAAGTCAGTTTCTTTAAGGGCATCACCGTAACGTACATAATTCAAAATAGAATCATAATCTAAATTCAACATTTTAGCTAATCTAGCCGCTAAAGATTCTTCGCACATGAAATGTACAATTTCTCTTGGTGTATAGAACGCCCCTAGTGAAGAACGATCATTAGTATCTAATAAAGATTCAAAAATTTTACCTAACATTTCTGGGTCGATAGCAACTTCTTGTTCTTCTGGATCGGCTTCATCAACCGTGAAATTATATTGAGATAAAACATTTAGCAATCCAGTTTCTTTATCGTTAAACCAAAAATCATTAGGTATTTCAAAATCGGTGTTTTTCCAATCATAATTTTCAATTGCTTGGAACAAGCCACCATTTAGAAAAGGTATCTTTTTGCCTAAATATTCATCGTTATCTCTTTTAGCATTTAAAGCATTATAAAATAGTGGCTCTAAAAAGTCATTAAAGTAATTCCCTATGAAGTATTTTGTACTATGTAGCAAATAAGACTTATCACCATCACCCCATTCGGAAGTAACGCCAAGCCATCCCTTCTTTTGAATAAAGTGAAGAAACATTATTTGTCCCAAAGTCTTTTTACAGAAAGTTGTTGCGAATTTTTTTACACCATCTTCTCCTCTATAACCAACTTTATTTGCTTCATTTTTAAAAACGTTGTTTGTAGACAAGTAATCATATAATTCAAAGAATTTATTTTTATATTCCTCATAAAAGTCTTTAGATAATCTTGAAACACTAAAAGCCTCAGTTATTTGTTCCAAAGAAGGATTGACATTTGATTCGTATATTGGATTTAGTTGCTGGAAGTAAGTTCTAGTCGGTTCATCTTCTCCTACTAAAAAAGAAAATCTTTTTGCTGGTTTAAACTGTAATTCAACTCCATTTTCATTAAATTCATACTCAATCGTTACAAATGAAAGTTTCCAGTTCTTCCTAGCATCATCAAAGTACGCAACTAAAGCAGCATTAAAATCATTAAATTGATTTTCTAATAAATATGCCACAAAATTTCTTTGGGCTTTTGGAGCAGAACTATTATTTTTTACTTTAACAGATAGAACTATTATACTTTTTCCTACGTTATCTTCGTATTTACCAAATATCGTATATGATTGAATAGTATTTTTAAACATCGATGGAATATCTTTTTGCTCTTGTAAAGGAACAGTTTCCATGTCGTTCAAAAAATCCGCAGTAAACTGTTTATAGTTCTCTTGCCTGTAAGGAACCGTTAATAATGATTTAAGCTTCTCCATATCTATTTTTCATCCTTTTCTAAACATTCAGACAAAACAATCACTTTTGGTTTATTAAGTGAATTTTGCACGTCATAATTTGTTCTTTCCATTAAAAACACTTCATCAATTGATGATTTAAATGCATTAACAATAGCATCAAAAGACTTAGAATTTTTATCTATTGCATTTTTTACATCTTTTAGAACCCTTGAATTCAATGAACCACGTTTTATAGCATTTTCAACTTTCTCTAAATATTCTCTGTCAGCAGTTTTTAATGAAGAATTTGTTAGTAATGCTCTTAACGTGTTTCTAACCTTTTTTTCATTAGGTGAAGCTGTATTTGAAAAATTGCTAGTTTTAGAAGAATCTAATATTGATGAATATAGGTTTTTATTTGAGGTAAAGCCTTCAAAATAGTCATTTGGAATTTCAATCCCTTTATCATTTTCTTCTGCTTCTAATAATTTTGCAGCTTCTTCAAATTCTATTTCACTTGAAGTACAGTTTTCATACTTAATAAACTTCTTAATCCAACCTTGTTTTATAAATGTTATTATAGCATTTGTATCCTTAGACTTTCGCGCTATCCTGATTTTATCAGGCAAAGATTGTATTTTATTGGCTAAGTTTGGATTATTTGAAATAATATCATTAACCATCTTAATGTAAGACATTTGTTTTCCATTTGACATCATATCTTCTTCATCATCCAACTTATTAGCCATCATCAAGAAATCGTACAAGTTATATGAAGTAACATGCTCGTCATCCGTTATTGTTTTAGAGTCCTCTCCTAAAAGTTCATTAAACATTTGAACTTTTGCTCTTATTGAGTCTTCTAAAGATAGGTGTTCTCGTGTATTGGCTCTTGGAAAGAAATTATAAACATATAATTGTTCGTTTTCTGAACCAACACGGTTTATACGTCCAACTCTTTGCATTACCCTTGTTGGATTCCATGGCAAATCATAATTGATAATTATTGATGCCTTATGTAAGTTGATACCTTCACTCAAAGAATCTGTAGTAATCAAAATACGCTTATCATTTATACCTTTTGAGTTAAAATGTGGGTCGAAATTATATTGAATATATTGCTTTTTAGACATGGAATCTCCTCCTCCAAAATCAATCACAACATCTCCATAATCTTGTTCAAGTTTCTCTTTTAAATAATCAACAGTATCTTTAGCTTCTGAAAAAATAATTAATTTCGTGTCGCTTCCAAAAGAATCAATATTATACTTTAGTAAATTATATTTGGCATCTCTTGTTTTGATATCATATTCACTCCACATATCAAAAATTTCTTGAAGGATCTCATCATCAGCTTTAACTTTGTCAATGTAATCATCTACAAATTCATCAGGTGTAAAACAATCGATGTCATTCGCATCAATAAAAACATTAAACGCTTCTTCTTCCATTTGATCTAAATCATTGAAATTATATTTAGTTCTTGAAGCAACGCCTACAACAACTTTTCCTTTATTGTATAAATTTATAAAACCATCAGATGATTTTTTCAATCTTTCTACAGATTTAAGAAAAGCATAGATAGAACTTTCTAGACGTTTTACAAGCATTGTTTTAACAAATCCTATCATGTTTTGCTGTCTAGCTTTATCTGATCCGACCTTCTTTTGATTTTTTAAATATAGCAAAGGAGCATATCTTGCATAAGAAAACTTCTTAAGCAATTCTATTGTATCTATAAAAGTCTGCTCCATCTCTTCGTCATACATATAATCCAAACGAATAGGGTCATTTACTATTGGGAACTTTAGGCCTTGTTTTTCTAAATCCTCTTTATAATATTGAATTATTTCACTTCTAGTTCTTCTTATCAGCACATGTCTCAAAACATTGTCACGAATCTCTGCAGCAACATTTGATACAACTGTGGGATCATTTTTTGAAACTTTGACTTCTTTATATAAATCATTAAAATATTTTTCAAGATTATGGTTTCCAGGAATTATTGAGGAATTTCTTGAATCCTGGAATAAAGTAATTAGATTTGCTATATCTAAAATCGTATTATTCTGAGGTGTTGCGGTAATCAAAATAACGCCCTTACCATAACAAATTTTCTTCAAATATTGAAACTCAGTAGAAGATGCATTTCTAAATCTATGAGCTTCATCAACAAAAACATATTTATATGAAGCTATATCGTCCATTTCCGATAGTTGATCAACAACGCCAAGCGATACAACTTTATCAGACATTTTATATCCAAAATCAGACAACACACTTTCCCAGTTATCTTTTACTACTGGTGGCACAATAAAAAGTTTTCTACCATCTAATAATTTACCAAGCATCGCTGCAATATAAGTTTTTCCCAAACCTACAACATCAGAAATGATCACACCACCATGACGAGCTAAGATTTTTCTTGCTTGAGTAACGGCGTCTGATTGATATTGTAGATTCATATAACCGTCTGGCCATTCATAGTCATTCTTTCTAGTATCAATCTCTTCCTCAAAATAAACAAAGAGAAGTTTTAAAAACAATTCATATGGAGTTATGCTTTTATTCATCCAAGTATCATTGTTTATTGTTGTTAGAATATCTTCTGTTATATCTTTAGAATCTTTCCATAATTCTTCAAAAAAATCTAAGCCATATTGAACATCAGATTGATTTTTAAGTTCAACATTAAATTCAACATTTTTATCCAAACCATTAAAAGTGAAATTACTAGAGCCTGTAATTAAGTTTCCAAATTGATCAGGAACTTTATTAGGATCCTTCCTAACAATATATAATTTTGCGTGCACATTTTTTTCATAACACATGCGAATTTTAAGTTTTCCAGATTTAATCCACTCACAAAACTTAAATACTCCATTTTCCATTTCTAAATTATCATCTTCTGAGTTATTAAATTCTTCCATTATTACTTTTTGTACTTTACGAGTGGCATTGGCTCCGGAAAGTTCAAAAATATCCATTGCTCGGATGGTTTCTATATCCGCTCCTAAACCAATCAAAATCCTTATTTCTTCAACGTTTTCCAATTGTTCTTTTAACAAATAAAACCCAGTGATTCTAAAATATCCAACCAACACATCAAAATATTTTGAGTTAGTTAAAACGGTATTCAAACGATCAGATAGTTTAATTCCATTCTCGTTCTTATTAGTAAATATTGACAAATCATTATTTATTACAGTCATTATTTCAACCCCAATCTAAGCTTTCAATTATTTTCTTTATTGATTATCTCTACTACATCATCAAATGTACAATTTAAATACTTGCAAATACGAACTAGAAGTTCCATGGAAATGAATTGTCCCTTTCCCATTCTAGCTAGTGTATTCTGACTAATACCAGCCTTCGCAGCAAATTCAGTCTTCTTTAAATCCTTATCGATAAGTAATTTAAATAGCTTCTTATATGATACTTCTTCCATAAAACGTTCTCCGCTGTCTTTATTATTATATCTTACCCGTGTTTCATCATAAATATTTATCTTTCATTTCTGCAAGATTTTCTAACAAAGAAAGGGTTTCACTTAAGAGTTTAGAAACAATCAAAAACCTACCACCTGTATCTGATGTATATAAGATACTATGCCCTTTTTGTCTTAACTATATGTATGAAGACAAAGACAATACTAATAAACAATAATCAATAATCAACATAATAAATCATCAACACTTATTAAAAGTTCTTTTTATAGTGCACAAATTAATAGTCGGTCATATATCCTAACTTTGGACTTTATGACCGACGCATTGAATTTCTTAATATACAAAAAAGGAGAATTTTTTCTCCTTAAGCTAATAAAACGCTATCATTTACAATCTCAGTACCAGTAACCTTCTCAAACATCTTCAGCAAATCAGCTACCGTTAACTTCTTCTTTTCTTCACCACTTATATCTAAAACGATCCTACCCTTATCCATCATAATCAAACGATTACCGTACCTTAAGGCATCCTTCATATTATGAGTAACCATAAAAGCAGTTAAATTATGCTTATTAATTATCTCCTCAGTCTT
>CANNUY010000023.1 GCA_947525005.1 uncultured Candidatus Melainabacteria bacterium | reverse complement strand
ATCACCAGCTGCACGCCGAACGAAGGCAAGAGCATGACGGTGGCAAACTTGGCCATCGTTTTGACGCAGGCAGGTAAAAGCGTGCTGCTGATCGACTGCGATATGCGTAATCCGACTGTACACAAGAACTTTAATTTATCTAACAAGGTTGGCCTTTCGAGCTGTATCAGCATGGGCACAGCAGTTGATGACGCTGTGCAAGCAACAGCTATCGAAGGCCTCGACGCATTGACCGCAGGCGTGATTCCGCCGAACCCGAGCGAGCTGCTGGGCAGCGAGCGCATGCAGAACATTTTGCAGCGTGCGAAAGAAGAGTACGATTACGTGCTTATCGACACGCCGCCTGTGCTGCCGGTTACTGATGCTTTGGTATTAAGTCGCATGGTGGATGGCCTAATTCTGGTTATCGACAGCGGAGAAATCAAGGTGGAGATGGCGCGCGAGGTGAAGAACCAGCTCGTTAACGCCGGTGCGAATATCCTCGGCGTAGTGCTGAACAAGGTGCGCAGTGAGCATCACGGCTATGGCTATGGGTATTATTACTATTATGGACACGAAAGTGCACGTGGGGGGGGACGATGGAAAGTAAGGCATTGGTAATTTTGCGTTGTTGAAGTAGTGAAAAGAAGAAAAGCTGCTGTTTTGAGGAAGTAAGGGAAGATTTGAGATTTAAGGTGTTTTTATGAGTATTGATTTGATGGAGAAAAAGTTAAGAATACGCTGGCAGCTGATGTTTTATGACATAGTGATTTATCTGTGCGTTGTGGCGTTCATGATTAGCCTGTATGGTACGAGAATGAAATCTGCGTCAGAGCTGCTGATAACGATTGTGGCGACGCTGCTTTGCCTACTGTTTTGCCGAGTAGTGGGCAAGGTGTATAGCATGATCATCCGCTACGGCGGTGTGCATGTGTATATGCGCCTTTTTGCAACGGATAGCGTAGCGCTGCTGTTCTACTTTCCGCTGAAGTACCTGTGTGGTCTGCACAATCTGGAAAGCCAGAACTGGCTGCTGATTATCCTGCTGAATCTTTTGGGAGCGGTCGGTATGCGCCTGATGTATCGATATTGTTACCGCTTTGGCGTGCGCAAGAACAGGAGGGGCGAGGTGCTGCGCTGGCTGCTTGTGCTGTTCGCAGGCGAGACGGTTATCAAGGAACGTCGCAATGAGAACAAACGCATCCGCGTGGCGATTCTCGGCGCCGGACGCTTGGGCGCGGTGCTGGCAGATGAGCTGTTCAGCAACGACAGTGCGGCCTATATTCCGGTATGCTTCATTGACCAGGACGAGAATAAGGAAGGGCGCGAGGTTATGGGCCTGCCGGTGTTGGCAGAGGGCGAGGAAGCGCTCGATGAGCTCAAGGAGATGGGCGTGCAGGAAATCGTTTTTGCGATTACCAACATCGTGAATACGAAGAAGGAAACGCTGTTCACGCTCTATCGCAACGCCGGTTATAAGGTAAAGGTTTACGACTTTTCGGTAGCAGACATTGCCAAAAGCGGCAAGCGTATGCTGCGTGAATTCGATATCGACGAGCTGCTTTTCCGTCAGCCAATTGTGGTTAACAACGAGCTGGTGGAAAGCTATTACAAGGATAAGGTTATCCTCGTGACGGGCGGTGGTGGCAGCATTGGTAGCGAGATGTGCCGACAGCTGGCGAAGATGGCGCCGAAGCAGATTATCGCGCTCGATATTTATGAGAACGGCGTGTACGATTTGCAGCAGGAGCTGCGCTTACGCTATGAGGGCAAGCTTAACTTTAAGGTGGAAATCGCGAGCATCTGCAGCGAAACGGCGATGCGCCGCATTATGGAGGAATACAGGCCGCATATCGTTATTCATGCAGCCGCGCATAAGCATGTGCCGCTCATGGAGAAGAACTGTATTGAGGCAGTGGAAAACAACGTCTTTGGCACACTGAACGTGATTCAGCTGTGTGAAGAATATAACGTCAGCCGTTTTATGATGGTTTCGACCGACAAGGCGGTCAACCCCACGAATATCATGGGCGCGACGAAGCGCATGTGCGAGATTATCGCGAGAGCGCATAGCGCCAGCGGCAGCAAGGTCGTGTTCAGCGATACGCGCTTTGGCAACGTGCTGGGCAGCGCGGGCAGCGTTATTCCGCTGTTCAAGCGCCAGATCGCCAACGGCGGACCGATTACGCTGACAGACAAGCGCATCATCCGCTACTTTATGACGATTCCCGAAGCCAGCCAGCTCGTGCTGCACAGCGGCGCGATTGCGAAAAACGGCGAGCTGTTCGTGCTGGACATGGGGCAGCCGATTCGTATTTACGATTTGGCGCTGAACATGATTAAGCTCAGCGGTCTGGAGCCTGACCGGGATATCGAGATTGTCGAGACAGGTCTGCGACCTGGCGAGAAGCTTTATGAGGAGTTGCTCGTGAAGAGCGAAACGCTGCGCAAGACGGATAACGACCTAATTTTCATTGAGAAGGACGAGCCGATAAGCATGGAGGACTTGCAGAGCAGGCTGGAGCTTTTAAGAGAAGCGATTAAGTCTAACGATGATGAAACAGTGCGTGCTGCTATGCGCAAGGTTGTGCCGACGTACAAAACGCCGGAAGAGGTAAACTGCAAGGCTGCGGAGGCAGCAGAGATGCAGAATGCGAAGGTTATGTAATAGAGGTAAGAGATATGTCTAAAAACTTACTAATTATCGGTGCTGGCGGTCATGGCAGGGTTGTTAAAGAGATTGCTGAAGCGCTTGGCTATGACAAGATAGCTTTTCTTGATGATAACAGTGCTGAAGCCATCGGTAAGATTGCTGATTCAAAACGCTTTGTGCAAGAGTATCAAGCAGCCTTTGTAGGCATTGGCAATAATAAGTTCCGCAATGAACTACTGCAAATGTTAGAGCAAGAAGGATTTGAAATTCCTGCATTGCTTCATCCGACAGCCTATATCAGCAAAACAGCAGTTATAGGCGAGGGAACAGTGGTAGAGCCAAAGGCTATTGTTAATGTGAACAGCAGAGTTGGCGTTGGCTGTATTATTTCTGTTGGTGCTATTGTTGACCATGATGTAGTTTTGGAAGATTGTGTGCATGTGAATGCAGGGGCAATTTGTAAGGCTGGCAGCTTTGTAGCAAAGGAAACGAAGCTTGAGGCCGGGCAGGTTGTGAAAGGATATTAATTTTTATAAAGCAAAGAAGGTTAGAGCATGAATTATTTGGTAGTAGTTGCGCATCCGGACGATGAGGTTTTGGGTGCTGGAGCAACGATTCATAAGTTGATTAAACAGGGACATGAGGTTGCGGTCGCAATTATGGTCAGTCAGGCTGCTGCGCGTAAGGATTTGTCTTCGAGCTTAGCTGATGACGAAAAGGAAGCGCTGGATATTTTAGGTGTGACGAAGACCTATCATGCAGACTTCCCAAATATCAAGATGAACACTGTACCGCATTTGGAGCTGGTGCAGTTTATCGAGAAATGCATTATGGATTTTAAGGCGGATGCTATTATCACGCATCATCCTGCTGATACCAATAATGATCATGTTATGACGTCTTATGCTGCGCAGGCTGCATGCAGATTGTTCCAAAGGAGGGATGATGTACCTGGCTTGAAGGAACTCTTATATATGGAAGTTCCTTCTTCTACAGAATGGTCCATTGATTCGTCCGCAAATGATTTCAGAGCTAATACCTATTTCGAAGTTGGTAGAGATGGATTAGAGGTCAAGCTTAAGGCTTTGGCTGCATATAAGGGAGTTATGCGTGCATATCCGCATCCGCGTTCTAATGAAGCATTGGAAGGACTTGCGGCTTACAGAGGTGCGCAGGCAGGCTGCAAGTATGCAGAGGCGTTTGAGAGTGTTTTGAGAAGAATAGTGGAGTGATTTGTTTGTATAGATGTTTTTTTAAAAGATTTCTAGATATTGTCTTGTCGTTAGCAGGCATTATTGTATTGTCACCTCTATATATAGTTTTATCTTTGATGGTATGGCATGGCATGGGAAGACCAGTGTTGTTTTCTCAGGAGCGTATAGGTAAGGACGAAAAAATATTTAGACTTTACAAATTTAGGTCTATGACAAATGAGAGGGACAAAAATGGTGAACTTTTAAGTGAAGAGAAGCGTTTAACAAAGTTTGGCATTGCATTGCGCTCTACATCGTTAGATGAACTGCCTGAATTGTTCTCTATATTGAAAGGCGATATGTCTATTATAGGGCCTCGTCCTCAACCAAAATTTTATCTTCCGTATTATAACGAGGAAGAAAGAAAAGCACACAAAGTGAGAGGCGGCTTATTGCCACCAGATAGTTTATGTGGTGAGTGCCAATGCGATTGGGAAACTCAGCTCAAATATGAAGTATATTATGCTGAAAACGTTTCCTTGGCACTGGATGTAAAAGTTTTGTTTTATACTTTTATTATTTTATATAAGAGAATGCAGCATAATTATGGCGCTGATGACAGACCTATGTTAAATAAATACCGTGCTGGAAAAAATTTTACCCCTGAGGAAAAAGCTAAATGGGCTGCAATGGGGATTGAAATTAATTGATTACTAGTGGAGCATGAAGATGAGTAGCAAAGAATTAAAAACACCATATTATATGTTTTATGCAGATGAGTTTATTAAGAACTATAAGGACTTAGAAAACTCGATGAAAGCAATATATGAGAATTACCAAATAGCTTATTCCTTTAAAACAAATTACACACCTGCTGTTTGTAGTTTGGTAAAAAGCCTTGGAGGATATGCGGAAGTTGTATCAGATATGGAGTATTCGTTAGCTCTGAAAATAGGATATGCTCCACAAAAAATTGTTTACAATGGACCAGGCAAAGGAAGTATGTTAGAGCACTGCCTTTTAAATGGTGGACTTCTTAATATTGATAATTTTAGGGAGTTGGAACAGGTTTGCTCGATAGCTGAGAATAATCCTGATAAAAAATTAGAGATTGGCATAAGAGTTAACTTTGATATCGGTAATGGTCTTCATTCAAGGTTTGGTTTGGATAGTGAAAATGGTGATTTTCAAAATGCATTATCGATAGTGGATAAAATACCAAATCTGCAAGTGAGAGGACTTCATTTCCATATTAGCCGCGCAAGAGGTCTTGACTCTTGGAAGAATAGAATCATTGGTATGTTGAAGTTGGTTGAGAAGCATAACTTGTACAATCTGCAATATATTGATTTAGGTAGTGGAATGTATGGAAAGCTCGATCCTGAATTACAGGAACAGTTTGGTGATACACCTAGTTTTGACGATTACGCTAATGTTGTTGCTTGCGAAATGCAGAAATTTTATTCCGATAAGCTGATAAAGCCTATGCTTATAACGGAACCTGGAACAACAATAGTATCAAAATATTTTCATGTATTTATGAAAGTATTGGATATTAAGGAGATTCGAGGGAAGAATTTTGCTTTACTAGATGGCAGTTTTCATAATGTAGGCGAAATTTGCGGCTTGAAAAAAGTACCAATGAAGGTAATAAACGTAAATAATGACAAAAACTATCAAGATGTAGACTTTGTGGGTTATACATGCTTGGAACAAGATGTTATTTATTCTGGATATACTGGCAACTTAGGAATAGGCGATATTGTTGAAATTTATAATGTTGGTGGTTACTCCATTGTTGATAAACCTCCTTTTATTCATCCCGATATTCCTATTTATATGTTGTTGAAGGATAACGTTAGCTGTATTAAAAGAGAGCAGACCTTAGAGGATATTTTTGCTCCGTATGAATTTGTAGCTGTGGAGGCGCAATAATGTTGAAACCTATTACTGTGATGATGAGTGCAAGTGGTTCGCAGTTTGCACCCGGGATTATAAAGTGCTTTAAGGATAATGGAGAGCGTGAAATCACTGTCATTGGTGGGGATATGAGCAATGATCCTACTAATAAATTTTTAGTAGACAAATTTTACACTGTACCTGCAGCTAAAGATCCTAAGTATGTAGATGTGCTGCTTGATATATGTAAGAAGGAGCATGTTGATATTTTTGTGCCACAAATGTCTGCTGAATTGCCAGTGCTGCTGGAAAACATTAAGCGTTTTGATGAAGCTGGCGTTAAGGTTTCCATGACGCGTAATGATAGCTTATATATTGCTAATAATAAATTGAGACTTTTTGAATTTATGAGTGCGCATGGGATACCAGTATCAAGATATTCAATAATAAATTCAATAGATGATTTTGATTCTGCGATTAGAAAAATAGGTTATCCAGACAAGCCAGTTTGTGTGAAACTAACTGAAAGCAGTGGTGCGCGAGGGGTTCGTATTATTGACGATAGCAAATCAAAGTATGAAATATTTGCGCACGAAAAACCGGATTCTTTTTATATTTCTTATGATGATATGAAGAAAACACTAGAAGAAGCAGAAATTTTTCCGGAGCTCATGGTAATGGAGTATTTATCTGGTGATGAATACGATGTTGATTTAGTTGCAGAAAATGGCAAAGTATTGTACATGGCAGGAAGAAGAAATCCTGTTATGGTGATGAGCATAACTCAAGAATCTATACTTGAGAAAAACGACGAAGCATACAGCATTGCTGAGGCTGTAGTTGAAAAACTTGGCTTAGATGGAAATATTGGTATTGATTTTAAATTTGCAGAAGATGGCAGCTGTAGACTTTTAGAGATTAATCCAAGAATAGATGCTACTGTTTCAATTTTTGCTGCAGGTGGCTTAAATTTGCCATACCTACAGGTTAAGCGTTTAATGGGTGAAGAGTTACCAAGTGTAGATATTAAGTATGGCACAAGGTTAAAAAGAAGATACTTAGAGACTTTTACGGATGCAAGTGGAGAGCTTATAAGTTGGTGATTTAGAAAGGGATAAAATATGTTTTCCAAGAAAAAGGTTATGTTGATATCACCTAAGGATAATAACTTTTACAATTTTCGTAGTGAGCTTATTTTAAAATTAAAAGAAATGGGTAATGAGATTGTCCTTGTGTGCCCCTATGGAAAGAAGATAGATTATTTTACGGCTAAGGGTTGTAGGTTTATTGATTTAGACATTGATCGTAGAGGAAAAAGCATCATAAATGATTTTAAATTAATGCTTTCTTATAGAAAAATCTTTGCGTCAGAAAAACCTGATATAGTGTTGACATATACTACAAAACCTTCGGTTTATGGAGGTTTTGTTTGTGGTATTATGAACATCCCTTACATTGTAAATAATGCTGGACTTATGGAAACAAGCGGTTTGTTTGATAAATTCATGAAGTTTTTATATTGGATAGGGTGGCGTAAAGCAAGCTGCATGATGTATCAGAACACTTATGAAAAAGAGATTATAAATAACTTGCTTGCAGGAAAAGTACATTATCGTGATATTCCTGGTTCAGGTGTTAATTTAAAGCAGTTCGAGTTTAAACCATATCCAGAAAAACGTAAACCTTTGGTTTTTAACTATGTTGCAAGAATAGTTGATATTAAGGGTATTAATGAATTTTTAGCTTGCGCAGAAATTATAAAAAAGCAATATCCAGATACGCGTTTTATTCTTTATGGTGACTATGATGATGATTCATACAGGGCTAAAGTTAAATCTTTAGAGCAGAAGGGAATTGTTGAATATGGTGGTATAAAATTGGATATGAAGCCATATATTGAGACTGCTCATGCAGTAATTCACCCCAGTTATTATGAAGGTATGACGAATGTTGTTTTAGAACATAGTGCTATGGGTAGACCATGCATTGGTTCTGACATTCCAGGTGTAAGGGATGGTATAGATGATGGGAAGACAGGTTTTTTATTTGAAGTAAAAAATATCGACTCAATGGTAGTAGCAGTTAAGAAATTTATTGAACTTCCTTACGAAGATAAGGTTAAAATGGGCAAAGCTGCTAGGGAGAAGATGGAAAGAGAGTTTGATAGAGAAATAGTTAGCAACATTTACGTGGAAGAGATAGGCAGGATTTTGCAGTGAATGATTTTATGAAAAATTTAATTTCAGTAGCAACGTCAGAGATTAGATTCATATTTATGAAACTGAGATATGGTAAGCGCTTTAATTTTAGCGGGATTCAACGTTTCTCTCCTGCAACTGATGTAAGTATATCTTCTGAGGCAATTATATCATTAGGAAGTAAGGTTCGTGCACATACTGGTACACGAATCAAAGCAAGAAAGGGAGCTAAGATTAAAATTGGTGATGATGTTTCTTTTAATTATAATTGTTTAGTTGTTGCACATGATGAGATTAATATAGGAAATGGATGCGAAATAGGGCCTGGTGTTTTGTTCTATGATCACGATCATGATTTTCATGGTAAATCGATTAAAGAAAAAGAATTTAGAACATCTCCTATAAATATTGGTGAAAATGTTTGGATTGGTGCTAACTGTATTATTCTTCGAGGAGTAACAATTGGTGATAATTGTGTCATTGGAGCAGGAAGTGTAGTTAAAGGTGTAATACCTCCGGAAACCATTTATATTCAAAAAAGAGTAGTAGAATCTCATTCTAGAAAAAACAGTATATAGAGTTGTTTAAATCCTATACTATTGAAATTGCGATGAACCTGAGGCAAATAATTAATTTAAATGTCAGTGCCGTGAAAGGAGTATTATATTTCATGAAAGTCCTTGTTTATGCTGGTAATGGTGGAAGTGGCGGGCTAAGAGGCTGTATAAATGGTTTTTTATCGGCTTGCTATACAAGGCCTTATGATAAAATTTTCCTGCTTTGTACAGAAGAATTCTTTGGGACTATTAAAGGAAGGTTATCTGATAATATAACTGTAATTCGTGAGAATTCTTGCAAAATGGGGCTTAAGGAATGTGTACTTAACAAAGCTTACAGTAAAAAAATAATAGAAATAATAGATGAAATAAATCCTGATATTATTTTCCATATGAGCAATATAATATACAAAGGAACAGAAAAATATATTAATGTTGTAGGTATGCATAACCAATTATTTGTAGATTTAAAGCAATTAAAGAGACAAGGGTTTACCAAAACAACATTATCGCTGCTACTTCAAAGACATTTTGCTTTATGTTCATATAAAAATGCAGATGCGGTAGTTTTTGAAAGTGGATATTCAAAGCAGCAGGCTATAGATAATGGATTAACTTTTAAAAAAGGTATAGTAGCAAAATATGGAGTTTTAGATAGTGAAAGAATGCATGAATTTATTTCAAAAAATAAGCTGGTTAATGAGATAAACCTAATATATATTTCTACTATATTCCCTTATAAAAACCATATAGAATTGCTAAAAGGACTGAAGATAGTAAAAGAGCAAGGTTATAGATTTAAGTTACATCTGGTAGGTAATGGACCTAAATGCTATGAAGAAAAGCTAAAAAACGCTATCCTAAGTTTAGGTTTAGAAAAAGAGATATTTTTATATTCATGGGTTAGTCATGAAAACATTAAAAATATGATAGATAAGTCAGATATATTTATTTATGCTAGTTCTATAGAAACGTCTGGCTTTGGGGTAATGGAGGCAATGGTTCGAGGTGCCACCATCTTGTGTAATAATGAGTCTTGTATGCCTGAGATCTTAGGTGAAGGCGGACTTTTATTTAATGTTCATGATTCTAAGAATACTGCTGATATGTTAAAAGCTTTAATTGATAGTCCAAAATTAAGAGAAGAGTTTGGCAGGAGAGCTTTTGAAATTAGCAAAAAGTATACATGGGAGAAGCAGTGTGGAATATTATTTGATGAATTTATAGAGCTTACTGCTAGTAAAAAAAATAAATAATAAAAGGAGAACATAATTATTATATAAAGAAAGGATAAAAGAGCATTTGCTTGGTAACTATTCATGAATGGGCGTAGACTATTTTATTATTTTGGGTTTTTAGCGAATGTATTTTCTCTTATAATGAAAATATTTCCTTTAAAAATCCGTATATATTTGTTCTCTGGCGAGAGATATTCTCAAGGCTATTATGGTTTAGCTATAAGATATATTCTATTGAAAAGTATAGCGAAAAAAATTGGCAGAAATGTTGCAATTGAAGAAGGTTGTTTTATATTAAATCCTCAGAATCTAGTGGTGGGAGATAATGTGAGTATTAATCAAATGTGTTATATAGAATGTTATGGCGGAGTAGAGATAGGCAGTGATGTTTCCATTGCTCATGGCACTACAATAATGTCAGTAACTCATAATTATGATAGACATGATGAACCAATAAAATATCAAGGAACCACACCTTTAAAGGTAATAATTAAAGACAATATTTGGATAGGTGCTAAATGTACAATCCTTGGAGGTGTTTTAATAGATAGTGGTGCCATTGTGGGCGCTAATGCTTTAGTCAACAAATATGTATCACCTAATACAATTGTGGGAGGAGTACCTGCTAAATTTCTCAAAAACAGGTAAGAACAAGATGATGAAAATATTGGCGATTACAAGAGCAAGTTGGGATAATAGTAATAATGTAGGTAATACCTTATCTAACATTTTTTCTGGATTTAACAATACTAAGTTTTATAATCTTTATTTAAGAAATGACATCCCAAAAGAATCAATATGTGATGATTTTTATCAGATTACAGAAAATCAAATATTGCTTTCTATTTTATCTAAAGTAACATGTGGCAGAGTAATACGAAAAGAAATTACTGATGAGAAGAATAATTTAGAAGAAGTCGAACAGCATATGAATTCGTTAGTTCATCAATTACCTTTTTACTTTCCTTGGTTTGTAAGAGAATTTATTTGGGGAATAGGTAATTGGAAGAATGAAGAGCTAAAAAGATTTTTATATGATGCTTCACCAGACATTATATTTATGCCAGTATTTCCTTGTTGGTATACGTGTAAGGTGCTTGAGTTTGTGCATTCTGTTTTACCTAATGCGAAAATAGTCTTGTTTCATGCAGATGATGATTATTCATATAAACATATAAACTTTTCACCTTTATTTTGGCTTTACAGGTATATTCAAAGAAAGTGGATACGCAAGATAACGGCAAATGCTAGTTTAAATTATTGTATATCGGAGCAACAAGTTGAAGAATATAGTAGAAGCCTCAATTGTGAATGTAAATTATTGCAAAAGGGTGTAGATATAACTAAAATTCCTGAAAATAGCGTCCATACTCATAAAGATATTATCGAATTTGTGTATACCGGAAATTTAATTTGTGGTCGCTGGAAAACTTTAGCAAAATTAGGTGACGTTATAAGGAAATTAAACAAAGAAAAAATTGTGGCTAGATTGAGTATTTATAGTGCCTCTTTGCTTACAAATAAGATGAAAAAGAGCTTTAATTTTGATGAATCAGTAGTGTGGAAAGGTAGGATACCTGCATCTGAGGTGTATGCAGTTCAAAAAGAAGCGGATATTTTAGTACATGCAGAATCCTTAAATTATATAGAAGCTTTAGAAGTAAGGTTATCTTTTTCTACTAAAATCATAGATTATCTTGCAATGAATAAATGTATAATGGCATTAGGATGTGCTGGTATAGCGTCTATTGAGTATTTTAAGAAGTATGATAATGCTATTGTTGCTACAAATGAGGAAGAAATAAAAAATAGAATGGATGATATTTTAAAAGATAAGAATATTTTAAGTGTATATGCGGAAAAATCTAGGAGAAGCGCTATTAAGTTACATGATGATAGGATAATAAAAGAAAATTTTGCCGAAGATATTAAAAATCTATTATAAATTAAACCAATATGGAGGATTTTATGATTTATGCCAGTATTTCGTTGTTTTTGGTTATGTTTTTCTCAGCGTTTTATGGGAAAATAAAACAGGGAAATTTTATTCCTATATGGGGGAGCTCATTTATTTTAATAATATTTGCTGGATTGAGAAGCATATCATTTGGTTCAGATCTATATTCGTATATGAATGAATACTTATATTATGTTCCTCATGTTGCTTATACTGATATTCTTAACCTCTATATGCAGGGAGCAACTAAAGATGGTTTTTTCTATATGTTGATGAAGGCTTTTACAGATTTCAATATATCATTCCAGTTCTTTTTGATGTTTGTAACAGCAAGTTATATTATTTCTACAACATATTTTGTGAAAAAAAAAGCGAAAGCAATTATCATAAGCTTTATGATGTTTGTAACATTGCCGTGGTTACAGTTTGCTTTTACTGGACTAAGACAGACTATGGCAATGTCTATATGCTTGATTGCACTAACGCAATTGTTAGGGGACTCAAAAATCTATAAACCAGTTAGCTTAATTTGCATAGCAGGATTATTTCACTCTTCTGCTTGGGTGTTTTTACTTGCACCAACAATTTATTTTTTTAAATTAAAAATCGGAAGAATGATGTTTATTCAGCTGACTGTATTATCAATTTTATTGTCTATATTAGGCGAAACATTTTTTAGAGGGATGATAAATCTATTAGCATGGAATAAATCTTTAGCAAATTATGCAGCAGCAGATATTTCATTGAACTGGTCTGGCTTTATTATTCAGATGATGTTTGCCATTGTATCTTACTATTTCTATGATGCTTTAATTGAAAAAGATAAAGACTATGGATTTTTATATTCTTTAATGGCTATAGGAGTAGCAATGCAAGCTTTATCTTCAGTTGTAGCAGAGATGTTTCGTGTTAGTATGTATTTTAGCATTGTTTCTATTTGTATATACCCTGCAGCAATATTGTCTATAAAACGAAGACAGTATAGAATTTTAGCTTACTATGTAAGCATATTACTTCTGATGGCATATTTCTTTGAGGCAAATAGATTTGCCGCGTATATTCCAATAATATAGATATTGTTTTTGTGATATAGTGGTGATTATCAATTCATATTGAGAAAGCTATCGAAGTATATATAATAAAAGTATACATTATAATCTTTGAATGTATGGAAATTCAAGAGGTGTTAAATGGATAAAGTAGGTATTATTACTCACTTTTATAATAGTACTAATTATGGTGGGGTTTTACAAGCATATGCATTGTGTAATTTTTTAAATAATATAGAATATGACGCAGAGCAAATTTGCTTTGAAAGGGAAATTACATATAAACGCAGAATCAAGTTGTACTTGAAAGCTATTAAGAAAATTTTCCATCCTGTGGTATATAGAAATATATATAAGCGAAAAATGGCATTTGTCAATTTTAGAACCAATATAATACGGCATAGTGAAAAGGTATATACGGAAGCGAATTTGAAAGAATTAGCGACTGTTTATGATATTTTTATAACAGGAAGTGATCAAGTTTGGCACCCAAATGCAGTGTGCGATGCTTATTTACTTGATTTCGGTATAACTGGATTGAAAAAGTTTTCATATGCAGCTAGTATTGCGAAAGATTCATTATCTAATAATGAAAAGGAACGATATAAAAAAGCACTAAAAGATTTTTCAGCTATATCTGTTCGCGAAGAAAATGCTGTTAGTATAATTAGAGATATTTATTCCAAAGATGTAAAGTGGGTTGTAGATCCTGTATTTCTTTTAGATAAACAGGAATGGATGAATATTATAAAAGAGAGCTGCGGTAAGGATAAGTATATATTTTGCTACTTTCTTGGTAATGATGTTAATGCACGAAATTTAGTTAAAATATTTGCTGAAGAAAAAGGTTTAAAAATAGTTACGTTACCTTATTTAGAAGGAGAGTATAGAGTTTCAGATAGTAATTTCGGTGATGAATTATTATACGACATTACACCGGAAGAGTTTTTAGGGTTAATTAAAAATGCAGAATATGTTTTTACTGATAGCTTTCATGCAATGGCTTTTTCTCTTATCTTTGAAAAGCAGTATTTTGTTTTTGAACGTCCCTCAAAGTCCTCAATGAGTTCCAGAATAGAGTCTTTATCTAAATTGTTTAACAGATCAGACAGATTTTGTAGTGGCAATAATAAAACTAATTATGAATATATTAAGAATTCTTGTCCCATTGATTACAAAGAGGTTTGTCCAGATTTTTTGAAATTGAAAGCCATGTCAATTGAATTTTTAAAAGCTAATCTTGCTAGAAAGTGATTATAATGAATCAAAGAACTCTTGGATCTATTCTTTCGTATGTACAGATGTTATTTGGTGTTATTGTAACATTGTTATATACACCTTATATGATTTGTACATTGGGACAAAGCGAATATGGATTATATAATACTGTTGTTTCAACGATTTCTATGCTAGGAATTCTGAGCTTAGGTTTTAATAGCAGCTATATTCGCTATTATGCAATTTACAAAAAACGCAATGAAGCAGAAAATATTGCTAAACTTAATGGTATGTTCATAAGTATATTTTGCATTATTGGTTTTATTGCTTTTCTTAGTGGAGTTTTTATTAGCAATAATTTGGTATATGTTTTTGCTGATGGATTAACGGCTGATGAATACACGCTAGTAAAAAAATTGTTTTTGCTACTTACCTTTAATCTTACAATATCATTTCCTATGAGTGTTTTTACAGATATTATTAGTGCACATGAAAGATTTGTTTTTCTCAAGCTTTTAGGATTAGTGAAAACTGTTTGTAGTCCATTAGTTACCCTACCTTTACTTATCATGGGCTACAGGTCTGTGGGAATTGTTGTTGTTACTGTTTTATTTGCATTATTTACCGATTGCGTATATTTGTGGTATGTTGTTTTCAAATTAAAAGAAAAATTTACATACAGACATTATCCTAAAGGATTGTTTAAGGATTTATTGATATACACTTCCTTCATTGCTATAAATATAATTGTTGATCAGATTAACTGGAATGTTGACAAGCTTATATTGGCAAGATATAGAGGCACTGTTTCAGTAGCAATTTATTCTGTAGCTTACATATTAAACAATTACTATTGTATGATATCAACAGCAGTTTCAAGTGTATTTGTGCCGTTAATCCATAAGATAATCAATGATACAAGAAGTGATCTGGATATTCAAAGAAAAGAATTAACCACGTTATTTATAAAAGTGGGTAGAATCCAGTTTTTGATATTATCTTTGATTGTTACTGGCTTTATTTTTTTTGGAAAGTCTTTTATAGAAATATGGGTTGGTATTGGATATGAAGATTCATACTATATATTATTGTTATTGCTATTACCAGTTACGATTCCGCTAATCGAAAATGTGGGTGTTGAAATACAAAGAGCTCAAAATAAGCATAGTTTTCGTTCTATCATATATTTGATAATGGCTGTTATCAACGTAGTAATGTCAATATGGTTATGCAAATTATGGGGAGCAATTGGTACTGCTTTAGGAACAAGCATTTCATTAATACTAGCTAACGGATTAATTATGAATGTTTATTATCATAAACAATGTAATATTGACATAATAGCTTTTTGGAAAAATATATTATCGATATTCCCGGGCTTTATTATACCAGTAGTAGTTGGAGTGATAGGTTTCAAAATTATACATATTGATTCTCTATTAGTGTTATGTGGTTGGGCTATTGTTTATACACTTATTTATTGTATAAGCATTTGGCAATTCAGTTTGAATATTCCTGAAAGGGCTTTTTGCATAAGTATCATGGATAAGTTAAAAAAATGATTTTTGATGCGGAGGAGGGTTTGTAGTTGCTTTACGAGAAAAAAGAATTTTGTTGTGGTTGTAGTGCGTGTTATGATATTTGCCCTCAATCAGCTATAAAAATGATAGAGGATAATGAAGGTTTTTATTATCCTAATATTGATAGTAGTAAATGCGTAAATTGTAGATTATGTGAAGTGATTTGTCCTACACATAATCGTATAAGAAATTTAACCAAATCAGAGGCATTTGCTGCATACTATTTAAAGGAAAATATTCGCTTAATTAGTTCTTCAGGAGGGATTTTCTCTGCATTAGCTGATTACGTATTAACCAATAATGGAGTTGTTTATGGAGCCGCGTTTGACGCAAATTTTGAGGTATATCATAGTCGAGTAACTGATAAAAGTAATTTAAATAAATTGCGTGGTAGTAAATACGTTCAAAGTAATTGCACTGGTATATATAAACAGTGCCGGAATGATTTGAATGATGAAAAGCTAGTTTTATTTACGGGTACACCTTGTCAAGTTGAGGCGTTAAAAAAATTCTTAATAAAAGAATATGAAAATCTTATTACTATTGATTTAGCTTGTCATGGGGTTCCATCAAGATTGGTATGGAGAAAATATGTGAAGTGTATTTCTGTAATAAATAATTTACCTATTAGAAATATCAATTTTAGGGTTAAAGACAAAAGTTGGAAGAGATATTCCATTAGGTTTTCATTCGACGATAATACGACGTATATAAAAAAAGTAAATCAAGAGCCTTTTATGATAGGTTTTCTACAGAACTTATATTTAAGACCATCGTGTTATCAGTGTCAGTTTAAATCTATAGAGAGAGTAAGTGATATAACAATTGCTGATTTTTGGGGAGTAGAAAACAATTATCCAGAGTTAGATGATGACAAAGGTATTTCCTTAGTTATCGTTCATTCAAACAAAGGAACGAATTTATTAAAAGCTATCAAAAGAAGTATTTTCATAAAATCAGTCGATTTAGATTGTGCTATAAAAAATAATCCAGCAATAGTAAAAGTATCAGAAGTGAATTCTAAGCGAGCAGCCTTTTTTTCAGATGTGGAAGAAACCAGTGATATTATTTCTTTAATCAATTCATTTACGAAGATATCATTTATTGAAAGATTAAAGCGTAAATATCTAAATATATTAAGAAGATTTCGTATAAGTATATAGGATTTTAATAGGCAAGCGGGAGTAATATTGTAAACAGAATGATAAAAATACAGAATTTATTCGCGAAACTAGGGTTGAATAGAAATCTATACTATCAATTATGCTTGATAAGTTTTTAGTATAAGTAATATAAAAAGCAGTATTTGACCCATGAGGCAGGCCACAAGCTTAAAAAGCAATAGCATGCAAAAGTATTCCGCAGGAGGTGTCAGCAGTTACCTTCACTATGATTCGATAAGAATATTGTAGCATCAGGGAGTCCTTGGTGGTGGATGATATTTAGTTTTCAAGGAACAAAATTTACGTTGTAGGCGCGGCGGCTTTGGCTTACATACATATTATACGAGGGAATTTACCAATATGAGAAGTTTTTCTATTTGGTATTATGTTAATATAACGGATGAAATAGATATAAAGGCTTCTGTGCATGTAAATTTTTGGAGTCAGATACCATATAAAAACCATAAAAATTTATGTTTTTTAAGCTATTAAATGCAAGTAACCAGAAATAGCTTAAGACTAATTGTACGAAAGAAAGGTGAGTCCTATGGATAAATGGCTTGAAGAGTTTGGCATATATGATTTTTTAGGTGTTATGTGTCCTGGTGTTTTCGCCTTAGGCATTGGCTATATGTTTTGCGATATTAACCACTTGTCATATATTAATGAAGAAATAGTAAAACATCTTGGAATCAAAATAACTGGAAACAATATACAGTACTTTTCTTATATCTACATAATTGTAGCCGTATATATTTTTGGCAGTTTCGTACACGAAATAGGGCATATGTTTTCTGAAATATATTCTACTGGATTCAATGGGATTTCAAGATTAGCTGAAAGGGCAATTAAAGAACAGATTCCTTTGTGTTTTGACAAAGGTAATTCTGAACCTGAAAATACTTTTTTATTATATGACATGGCTAATAGTAATCAAAAAGAACGAGAAACGTGGTTTTTATTAATGAATCAAACTGGAGCAGTTTTATCTAATCATAGCATTATGATTAAAAATTATCCTTATAGGCTATGTTGTGACTTTAATGAACTCCAATTATGCGAGGATGAAGTAAAAATCAAATCAGCAGCTTTCTACCAACATTGCAAGCGATATGTGGCATATAAAAACCATGGGCGCACAAGTAAGAAGAAAGAAGCAATCTACGGTTTAAGCAGAAATGTTAGTTGGATATTTTTAGCACTGCTTATAGTGTTGCTGATTTTTTGCAATTTCAATAAGTTTGATACTACAGAAGTTGAATTTTACATACAGTTTGTTGTGTATAGCATATTCTCGTTAGTTTTTGCCTGTAAATTTGTTAGGTATAAGAATATGGAAGTTATTGATGTAATTAGAACATATAAGTGCTTAGTCGAGAATAAGGAAAGGAATGCGAATCCTACTACTAACAATGGATGAATTGGAGACTGAAGGTATGAATGATAATAATGGGCATAATCTTACACCTGTAATTTATTAGAACGATTTTATTTTGATTTTAGTATACTTCTTGTTCTTCAATTTAGTATGCTGTTTGTTGGCTAAAATATTTTGCTCAGATGAGTTTATTGAATTGATGAAGATGCTACTATTTTTTGATGTATTGACTGTGATGTTAGCGAAAATGCTGATAAAATATGTAAAAGCAGAAGTAGATATAAAAATAAATGTAAAATACAATAAACAAAGTGTTTCGAAGTAATGTTAGATAATAATATTGAGAGAGAACATTAAATGTTAAAGATGGATGTTTGGACATAGAAATGGAAAATTACTACGGGTATAATTAAAGATTCCAAAAGAATTGTATAAACGCAGCTATTGTTGGCAAGCTAACTATAGGTGATGATGTCCTGATTGCTCCGAATAGTTATGTTAACTGCGATGTGCCAAGCCATTCAATTGTGTTTGGTAATCCTTGTATTATCAAGCATAGGGAGAATGCGACAGAAGGATATATCAATAGAAGAGTGTAAAATGACATTATGTATTTTCTTAAGGCTACTTTTAAATATGATAAGTGTAAAGTAAGGGATATACTCGTCAAAAAATCTTACAGAGAAGTTTAGCATTAGTATTGAGGAATAAGCTAATGGACATAACAGAACAAAAAATAATTATCAGAATTTAAAAGACTTCTTTAGGGAAGCCAATAGGGACTTTATGGAAAAAAACTATGTGTTGCTGGATACAGAGGTATCGGAACGTTGCTTGTGTGGAGCTTTAATGTGTGAGCTTAATAAGCATTTGGAGAAAAACGAGTGTAACAAATATTATGCTGATATTGAATTCAATAGGAATAAAAAAGCATTAAACAGTTACCTAATGACGACGATTTTCTTAATAATATTTTGCCGGATATTATAGTGCATAGTCGTGGCAAAGAGATTCTAGATAATTTACTTGTTCTTGAAATGAAAAAAAGTAGTGCTGATTACCAAGATAAGGAAAATGATAGGAATAGACTTAGGAAGATGACAAAACAGAATTGCAATAGAAGCTGCTATATTTATGAATATAGATTGGGAATATACTACGAGATTAATTTTGAGAAAAAGCAAATTCTTGTTGAGTTTTATCAAGATGGAGAAAATGTAGAAGATAAGATTTTGAGTTATGAAGATACCACCAAAAGGAGCTGAATGGCAATTGAACATAAACGAAGAATGCAACATTTGGCTGCAGCATACTGCAGATAACTAAAAACTTCATCAAGAGCTTGTTGCAATGCAAAATAACAAAACACAGATAGAAGATGCCTTCTACTGTGAGCTTGCCTTTGGTACCGCCGGACTGCGTGGTGTAATGGGTGCTGGCACCAATTACCTTAGAAGATTATTGCTCAGTAATTGTGCGTCCTTCTGGTACAGAACCAAAATTAAAGACTTACATTTACGCGATTGGTGAAAGTAAAGTGCAGTCGGAAAAAATTGCTGAAAAGCTGATTGCAAGCACCAAAGAACTGCTTAAATAAACTAGATATAAGAGCAAACACAAAAGAAATGGAGCTGTTTAACATGCAAAAAATAACCAAAGCTGTAATTCCCGCTGCAGGCTTAGGCACCCGCTTCTTGCCCGCAACAAAAGCGTGCCCGAAGGAAATGCTGCCAATCGTAGATAAACCTACAATCCAATATATCATTGAAGAAGCACTTGCATCCGGTATTGAAGACATCTTAATCATCACCGGCCACAACAAACGCTCCATCGAAGATCATTTTGACTACAGCCCTGAGCTGGAACAAAACCTGCGTGAGCACGGCAAGGACGACCTGCTAGCAGTGGTAAGAGAAATTGGCAACATCAACCTGCACTACATCCGCCAAAAAGAACCAAAAGGATTGGGACACGCCATTCTGTGCGCCAAATCATTCGTAGGCAATGAACCCTTTGCAGTTCTCTTAGGTGATGATGTTGTTTATAACGATGAATATCCCTGCTTAAAGCAGCTCATGGACGTATATAACAATACCGGTGCCAGCGTGCTTGGCTGTAAAACAGTGCCGCAGGAAAAGGTTTCCTCTTATGGTATTTTAGCAAGCGAAGTAACAGATGCAGAGCGTATCTATAAAGTAAACGACATGGTAGAAAAGCCTGCTGTAGAAGAAGCCCCCAGCCGTTTGGCGGTACTGGGACGCTATGTAATCACGCCAGAAATATTCTCCATCCTGGAGCACACCGAGCCTGGACGCGGCGGCGAAATTCAGCTTACTGATGCGCTGAAGGTTCTGGCGAAGGAGCAGGCTATGTATGCTTATGACTTTGTTGGCCGTCGTTATGACGTAGGTGATAAGCAAGGATATTTGGAAGCGACAGTGGAATACGCGCTGCGCAGACTGGAGCTGCAGGAGAAGTTCTTGGAGTATTTGAAGAAGATAGTTGGCTAAAAAGCTTAGATAATAATTGTAAGCATTTCGTATGCTGACAAAAGGAGATTGTATATCATGCAAACAATTTTAGTAACCGGTGCTGCCGGCTTCATCGGCAGCAACCTGGTCCTGGAGCTTTTGCGCTCCCTGTCCCCGGTGCAAATCATCGGTCTAGACAACATGAACGACTACTACGACGTATCAATCAAGGAATACCGTCTGGAGCAAATCGCTGCCAGCGCTGCCGAGCACAGCGACTCACAGTGGACCTTCATCAAAGGCAACCTGGCTGACAAAGCACTCATAGACAAAATCTTTGCCGATTACAAGCCGAGCATCGTGGTGAATTTGGCGGCGCAGGCTGGCGTGCGCTATTCCATCACAAATCCTGATGCATATATTGAAAGTAACTTGATTGGTTTTTACAACATATTGGAGGCCTGCCGTCATTCCTACGACGACGGTGCAAGCGGCGTGGAGCATCTTGTTTACGCTTCCAGCTCTAGCGTTTACGGATCGAACAAAAAGGTACCGTATTCTACTGATGATAAGGTGGATAATCCTGTTTCGCTTTATGCAGCTACGAAGAAATCTAACGAGCTTTTGGCGCATGCCTATAGCAAGCTGTATAATATTCCGTCTACCGGCTTACGCTTCTTCACCGTATATGGTCCTGCCGGTCGTCCGGACATGGCGTACTTTGGCTTTACGAATAAGCTGCTGGCTGGCAAGACGATTGAGATTTTCAACTATGGCAACTGCAAGCGCGATTTTACCTATGTTGACGATATTGTCGAGGGCGTAAAGCGCGTGATGCAGGCACCGCCGGAGCGCAAGGTGGGCGAGGATGGTCTGCCGCTGCCGCCATACAAGGTGTACAACATCGGCAACAGCCATCCGGAGAATCTGCTGGACTTTGTGACGATTCTGCAGGAGGAGCTGCTGCGTGCAGGTGTGCTGCCTGCTGATTATGATTTTGAGGCGCACAAAAAGCTTGTACCGATGCAGCCGGGCGATGTGCCTGTGACCTATGCGGATACTACGCCGCTGGAGCGCGACTTTGGCTTTAAGCCGAG
>CANNUY010000022.1 GCA_947525005.1 uncultured Candidatus Melainabacteria bacterium | reverse complement strand
CTGATTTTTACCAATTTCTTTACGTATATTTCCTGCAACATCAATATCTCTGCCAATAAAATTCCAAAATCTTTCAGGAAATTCTTATAAATATTTGTAAATTTTACTCCTTATATTTGAACCTTTTGTATAAAATATTCGTTACAATGATGTAAGATAATTAAAAGGAGTTTAATATGAAAAAAATATTGATTATTATAATTGCATTGCTATCGTTAGCTTTACCTAATTTTGCGAATGACGAGGATTATACTTATAACCCTGAAACTCAGCAATGGACATATAATTTTAAAGGTGAAATTTTAAAATTTGAATATGATAATAATGGGAAATTAGTTAAAATTGGCAATATGGATGTTACATATCTAGATAATGGTCAAATGGATTACATCGGCGATATGAAGGTAAAATATAGAAAAGATGGCAAAATCAAGGAGGTTGGTAAACATTGGTTTTATTATGATAAAGAAAATAAGGTAAGAGCGATTGGTAATTTTAATTCAACACGTGATAGATGGGGAAATTTCATAACAATTGATGGTTACTGGATTAAATATGAATATGTTTACCCATACGGAAAAAGGATAAAACAATTAGTTAAATATTATTAATTTAACGACTTCTCATCTTAATAAAATCCATAAATCAACGGTTTTGTATGTTCAGTGGGATGCTGAAATAAATTCCACTACTGTCCCGAATAATTCCGTTGAAAAATTTTCAAATTCAATAATCATATAACATTGAAGTACTAAATAAAAAGTTTAGATATTTAATTTGCAATTCTATGTACAGTTTAATTGTTGTTGAAAACAACATAGTAGGCACGAAAACATAAACGAAACCCAGACAGCGAATTTGTTTGAGGAATTTGATAGCTAAAATAGAATTACAAATTCCGAGTTATGAGCTTCAACGGTTGAGTGCTAATATTTTCGTGTCTACTCAGCGTGCCGTTTCTTTCTTTTTCTACTGTTTTCTTTCTTTTGGCTTCGCAACTCTGAAAAGAAAGAAAATAGTTAACTAAAAAAATACTTTATATGTTCGCAGGGATTCCGAAACAAGTTCGGAATGACGCAAAAAAACAAATTCAAGAGAGTAATCCCTGCAAATACCTTACCGAAAAGTATAATTGCCTTTGGAGTTTTATTCATTATAATTAAACTATGAAAAGAATTTTTGTACTTATAGTGGTTATATTATTATCAGCATTTGTCTACAAAGTATCTGCTGAAACAGTTTTAAAATCAGGTGTATCTCTTGAAAAGCTACCAAATGCGATATTTGGGACTTGGCAAGTTAATGCACAACTTGATAGAACATCTAACTATTCAGTTTTTAAAGTACAAACAAAAGATGTATGGAACTTATCTAGGTCTGGCAACGTCATAACTTTAGAGAACCCGTTTACAAAAGCAAAGGCTGTTGTAAAAGTAAATCAGATTGAAGGAAACGTAGTAGTGTTTTCAAGAGGTTCAACCTGTGACAACCGAGTTCTTAAAGATACAGTAACGATAAGGATTGAAGGTGACAAGTTCGCAGGTTACGATGATTTAGTTTACGAAACATTGTCTTTGCATGACGGACATGTTATGAAACGTGATACTGCAAAATACTTATTAAAAGGAACAAAAATTTCAGGCATGTCGATTCTCAAAAAATAATATATTTTGGAGGATTGAATAGTGAAGAAGTACGAATTTGATGCCATTATACTAGGTGGTGGACCTGCTGGTTTATCAGCTGGGATTTATCTTGCAAGAGCCAATGTAAAAACTGCAATCATTGATACAAGTATGATTGGGGGTCAGCCTGCTAATTATTTAGAAATTGAAAACTATCCAGGATTTTGCTCTATCGGTGGTTATGAATTGATGGAAAAATTTGAAGAACACCTTGATAAGTTTGGAGTAGAAAAATTTGAAATGCAGGAGATTATCTTTGTAGATTTATGCTCTGAAAAAAAACTAATCAAAACCACAGACTACATTTTTGAATCTAAAACCGTTATTATAGCCTGTGGAGCAAGTTGTAAAAAACTTGGTATAAAAGGTGAAAAAGAATTCTTAGGTCGTGGGGTTAGTTATTGTGCAATCTGTGACGGTGCGTTTTATCAAGACAAAACAGTTGCTGTCGTAGGTGGTGGTAACTCAGCTTTAGAAGAAGCTCTTTATTTAACAAAGTTTGCTAAAAAGGTTTATCTTGTTCATAGACGAGATGAGTTTAGAGCGGATAAGATTGTTCAAGAAAGAGTCTTGAATAACAATAAAATTGAAATCATCTTGAACTCCTCACCATTAGAAATTTATGGAAATAATACTGTTGAAAAACTTATTTTAAAAGATACACAAACCTCAGAAGTAAGTGAAATAATTGTTGATGGAGTATTTCCATATATTGGTTATTCTCCAAACATTGAATGTATCGCACATCAACTTCAACAAGATGTAAATGGGTTTATTATAACAGATGAAACTATGAAAACCTCTGAAAAGGGTGTTTTTGCAGTAGGTGATATTAGAAAAACTCCACTTAGGCAAGTTGTCACTGCAGTTTCAGATGGTGCAATAAGTGCCGTTTATGCAGGTAGATATATTGAAAGTTTACAAAAATCTTGTGCTTAATATAAATTGGTTGGCTAAAAATTAGTGAGTGTACATTGTTGATTTATACTGTACTCCCTCAAACTTTCCTTTTCCTGAATACGTATAAATGATATCTTTTGATTGAATATATGCTGAACGCTTTAATTTACCATCTATTCCATATTTTTTTATATAACAAGGACAGTTTATTAAATCACCATATCTTATATCCACAAATTTTAGATTTCCTAAAACACTATAGTAATAGGTTTTTGTTAAATCGTTTTTATATTGAAGTGCGTACATATAAATACAACCAGTGTTTTTGTAATAATAAGGCTCAAGTTTTACGTTTTTGTAATCCTTATAGCCTGCAACCATTGCATCATAATGAATTTTTGAATCTTTATCTTTTAAATGTGTTTTAAATTGGGTTTTAAAATCTTTTCTTGTATAATTTGTAATCGCTCCATCTGGGAACATTATTTTATAAATTTTTTCTACACGTTCTGTTTTTTCTTTTGGAGAAAGAATTGCCCAATCAAAATCTTCACCAACATATTGAAAAACTTCTGCAAACACAGTAGCAGAAAGCGTAATAACAATTACAAACATCCAAAAAATTCTTTTTATCATAAAGGTATTTTAACATAAAAAATGGTTTGATGTATAATAATTGTATGGAATATTTAAAAAACGAATTTGATGTAATAGTAGTAGGTGGGGGACACGCAGGCTGTGAAGCCGCAATATCTTCTGCAAGATTAGGTGCAAAAGTATTGTTGTGTTCATTAAACCTTGATAATATAGCTTTGATGCCTTGTAACCCAGCAGTTGGTGGACCTGCAAAATCCACTTTAGTTAGAGAAATCGATGCACTTGGTGGGGTTATGGGTGAAGTTGCAGATGCGACTTATGTTCAGATGAAAATTTTAAACTCATCAAAAGGACCTGCTGTAAGAGCTTTAAGAGCACAGTCTGATAAAAAAGAATATATGCGTTATATGAGAAATATAATCGAATCAACAGAAAATATATTCTTAAAACAATGTTGTATAACTGATTTAATAGTAAAAGATGGTGCAATCTGTGGTGCAGTTGATGAATATGGAAACGAGTATAAAACAAGAGCAGTTATTCTCACTACTGGTACATCTTTAGACGGTAGAATATTCATTGGACTAAAATCATATCGTGCAGGTAGATTAGGAGAAATGCCAGCAATCGGCTTATCTGATAGTCTACGCTCTTTAGGTTTTAATGTTAAAAAATTAAAAACAGGTACTCCTTGTAGAATCGATAAAAGAACAGTTGACTATTCAAAAATGACTATTCAACCAGGTGACGAGAAACTACATTTTTATTCGTTTAAACCAGACAGACCTGTTAGAAAACAGATACCGTGTTATTTGACAAGAACAACAGAAGAAACACATAAAATCATTAAGGCTAACCTTGATAAATCGCCTATGTATCAAGGATTGATTCACGGAGTTGGACCAAGATATTGTCCATCTATTGAAGATAAGATTGTAAGATTTGCTTCTAACCCATCACATCATATATTTATTGAACCAGAAGGAATTGGAACTTATGAATTGTATATTCAAGGGTTCTCAACAAGCTTGCCATCTGACGTTCAAACCTTGATGGTTAGATCACTTCCAGGATTAGAAAAAGCTCATATAATAAAACCTGCTTATGCTGTTGAATATGACTATATTCCTGCTGTCCAAACATCTCATTCATTGATGACAAAACTTGTTAAAGGGTTATTCTGTGCAGGTCAAATAAATGGCACAAGTGGTTATGAAGAAGCGGCTGCACAAGGTTTGTTGGCAGGTATAAATTCGTTTAATTATATTAACGGTTCAGAGATGCTAGAGCTTTCAAGGAGTTCTTCTTATCTTGGGACTTTGGTTGATGATTTAGTAACAAAAGATATTGAAGAACCTTATAGAATGTTGACCTCTCGTTCAGAATATAGATTGTTATTAAGACAAGATAACGCTGATGAACGCTTAACAGAAATTGGTCATAAAGTTGGTCTTGTTGATGATGTTCAATATCAAAGGTTTAGAGATAAACAAGAAACTATTAAAAATGAAATCGAAAGATTGTCTAAGGTTAAGGTGTCTGCAACTCAAGAAGTTAATGATATTTTGGCTAAATATGAAGAACACATTGATCGTGGGATTAGATTATCAGAACTTTTAAAACGTCCTAATATTACTTATGATGTGATTAAACAGTTAGATTATGAATCAGAAGTAATGAATTTGTCAGAAGATGTGTTTGAAGAAGTTGAAGTATTGGTGAAATACGATGGATACTTAAAACGTCAAACTCAACAAGTTGAACAGGCTAGCAAGTTAGAAAAATACCGAATTCCTGACGATATCGATTATTCAGAAATCCAACATATTTCTACAGAAACCAAAGAAAAATTGGCTAAAATAAGACCAAAGACACTTGCTCAAGCATCAAGAATAGGTGGTGTAAAACCTGCTGATATTTCTGTCTTGATGGTTATGTTGTCTAAGTAGTTATTGTTTAATTTATAACAAAATAAAAAATTATTTAAAATTTAATTGGTTAATGATAAGTCTACATTTTCTCTTTCTTACCTAGCCACATTGTCGGATTATTTAAGCTTTTGTTTTTATTAAACTTCTTTTGTAGACAAAAAAGGAGTTTATTATGACATTTAATCCATTAAAAGAAAAAGGTATTCCTATAGATAAACAGTTGAGAAACTGGCACGATATAGCAAAAAGAAAATTTAATAAATACGATGTTAATTGTTACACTAGAACCCGTCAAATCTTGATGAACGGTATTGAAATTGAGGCTTGGAATTTTAAACATTGTTTTTCTAGATGCTGTCAAGATGAAGAAACAAAAAAGTTCTTAGCTATGACAAAGAAAACTGAGGATCAACAACAATCTACAATAAACTGGATGTCACCAGCCGATCAATCAGTACTCGAAACAACACTTGGCTATGAACAAGTAGCTGTAGATTTGACTGCTTGGTTAGCACAAAATGAACCTGATGATTATGTACGTGAAACTTTTGATTTCGGATTATTAGAAGATTTTGACCATTTATACAGATATAGCCAATGGGCATATATGATGCACGGAATTAATCCTGATGATATTGTTCAACATCAAACGGATATAATGATTAGTAGACCAACTCAACAACATCATAACTGTAATGTTTTGAGATTGAGAAAACCGTATGACAAAAATACTGCATTACCTCAAACCAAAGTTAATATTTTAACCCTTGTATCAGGAGAGCAACAAACCCATAACTATTATGCAGAACACGGTATGAATTATGGTAACCATACCTTAAGAGAAACTTATGCAGAAATAAAAGACGTTGAAGAAGAACACGTTAATATGTATGAATCACTAATTGACCCAACAGAATCTTTTTACGAAAAACTACTTTTACATGAGTTTACAGAAGTTTGTAACTATTATAATTGTTATCAAGATGAATTAGACGATATGATAAAACCTGTTTGGGAACTTTTCTTAGAACAAGAATTAGGACATTTACACGAAGCTATTAAACTATTTAAAACCCACGAAAAACGTGACCCAGAAGAAGTTATTGGTAACGAAATAATTTTACCTTGTCATTTTGAATCACAAAAAGAATATGTTAAAAATATCCTTGAAAACGAAATTGATAAACGTATCGGAATCGACAAAGATTATTTAAAAATTGATGAACTACCTAACGATTGGGCAAGTTATGAGGTTCAAAAAACATTAAATGCAGATGGTTCTCCTACCGAAAGAACTATCAAATTAATAAAAGAAGCTAAAAACCGTGATATTGTTTTAGCTGATGAAAAACTTATGAAGGATATTCCAAGCCTTATGAAACGAGGGCTTGAGCAAAAAGCTCTGGCATGTGATAGTGTAACTCAAGAGGAGTACAAAGAAATGGCTTCTAAAGAATTTGAGTTCTAAATTAAAATTATATGACGGCAGGTGCATTTGCACCTGCCGTTTTTTAATGATAAAATAACAGTGTTGAAAAATAATTAGAGGTGAGTTCAGTGGCTTATAAAATTTTATCAAAAAAAGAGTTGTGTCCTAACCAATACGAAATAACAATAGAGGCACCTTATGTAGTAAGAAACGCAAAAGCAGGTCAGTTTATAATCTTTAGAGCTGAAGAAAACGGAGAGCGAGTTCCTTTGACTATCGCTGATGTTGACAAAGAAAAAGGCGAATTAACTATTGTATTTATGGCTGTTGGTTATACTACAAAGAAATTAGCAGAACTTGAAGTTGGTGATGAATTAGTTGATTTAGTTGGTCCATTAGGAAAACCAACCCATATAGAAAAATATGGTACTGTTGTTTGTATAGCAGGTGGATACGGAGCTGCTCCTTGTTATTTGATTGCAAAAGCGTTTAAAGATGCTGGGAACAAAGTCTATATGATTATGGGAGCTAGAACAAAAGATTTAATCTTCTGGCAAGATAAAATGAAAAATGCTTGTACAGAGTTATACGTTACAACTGATGACGGTTCTTTAGGCATCAAAGGGTTTGGTACAACTGTATTAAAAGAAATTATGGACAGAGAAAAAGTTGATTATGCAATCGCTGTTGGTCCTATGCCAATGATGAGAGCTGTTGCAGAGATGACTAGAGGTACAGGTATAAAAACAGAAGCATCTATGAATCCTATTATGGTTGACGGTACAGGCATGTGTGGAGCTTGTAGATTGACTGTTGGTGGCGAAACTAAGTTCGCTTGTGTTGACGGGCCTGATTTTGATGCTCATCAGATTGATTTTGATGAAGTTATCAACAGAACAAGAATATATAAAGACGAAGAAAGAAAACGTAGTGAAAACTGTAACCTTTTAAAACAAGGTTAATTTCACTTTATAAAAATATAGAAAAACAGGCTATTGCTTTTTATAGTAATAGTCTGTTATTTTTTGTTTAAAGTTATATAAAAATGTTGAATAAATTTTAAATTTAGTAGTAGAATATCACTGAATAGGTGTTTATTATTTATAATAAAAGAAAGAGAGAAAGGAACAGAATGAAAAAGACAGAAAGGGAATTGATGTCTATTTTAGAAGAACGCTACGACCAATTCCAAAAAGAGGATTTACGGATTTTTGAAAACCTTCCTATAGATAAACGAACAAAATTAAATGATATTATGAATCGAGGCGAATTTTTACAAATAGAATTCAATAAAGCTTATTTTGAAAAAGATGAAAAAATGATTGAAGTTTTGTCTAAAATAAATCTACAACTAGGTAAAGAACTTGATGAAATTTTTGGATATTAAATAAACAATCGATTGTAAATAAATGTAACGAATTAAAATAAAACCCTAAAGATTGATAAAAAAATGTCGTTAACTAGAGAGTTGAAAAAATCAATCAGGGGTACGTTATGTCAGTCAATTCTATAGGTAGTCTAAATCATTTTGGTTTCTGTGGTCAAACAGATGGTATCAAACCAGAAACATTGAACAAATTGAGAGCTTTAGGAATTGATGAGAATTCAGTAAAAACAGAAACTCAAGCACAAAACAAAATCAATCAAAAAGTAGCTGAATTACAACAACAAATGACAGAACGTGTGCAAGCTGAAGCTTCATCACAACACGTACAAATTACAGACATTTCACAATTTGTACAAGGTGTAAATTCAATGCCTGCAACAATTCAACCAGCAGGACAAACGCAACAAGTTGATGGTTTGCAACCAACTCAACAAATTCAACAACCACAAGGTTTGGAAGCACAAAACGGTGTTCAAAACAAACAAGTGCCAGATGATCAAACTCAAGCGTTTGCAGGAAGTGCTAATCAACAAGTACAACAAGCAAAACCTTTTGAATTGAGTAGTGAAATCATCGCACTTCAAAACAAGTTAAAACTTGGCTTAGCATTATAATTTAATGTAGCCAAAAATTAGTCTATCGTTAATTTTCCCTATAATTTCAAGCGTTCAGTTCTCAAGAACGCTTTTTTATTTTGTGTAAGATAAAACGTCCTTGTAAAGCTCAAACTATGTTTGAGCTTTAGAATCCATAAACCAAAAGTTCTGCATGTTCAGTGGGATCCCTATAAAGATGTTGAGGAGACCCTGAAACAAGTTCAGGGTAACTAAACCCCAATATATACAGTCATTCCGAATTTATTTCGGAATCCCTACGTACTTTTATTTTACAAGAATTATTCTTCTCACACCCTCTGGGTTGATTAATCTTCAAAAAATTCGTATAATTTAATATACATCTTGGAGATATAGAATGTTTAACTTTATTAACAACTTTATGAGAAACGCAGAGCAGGCTAAAATAGAAAACTCTGCATCTAGTGATGAAGGCAAACAAAATAAAGAAGAACAGCAAAAGAAAAAAGAAAAAAAATATCTAGAACAAGAAGAAACAGATGAAGTAAAAATCGGTGGAAAACCTGAACTATCAGAAGAGGAAGTTTACTCTATGGCTGTTGAATATATCGACAAATTGAAACGTGCTAATGCTGATAGTGAAAAGATATTAAAAAAACTTGATAAATATATAAATGATTTTAATGTTAAAAAGTTTATGAAAAATAATCCACACATGACTCCACCAGATTTTTATATGGTAATGTTTAATGAAACAGAAAGATTAGTAAATTAATGGATATAAAAGTTTCAAAAGATAAAGCAAAAACAGGATTAAATGGTGAGTTTATAATACCAGCAGACAAATCTATTTCCCATAGAGCTGTAATGTTTAGCTCTTTAGCAAAAGGGACTTCTATTATTAAAAATTTTTCACTTGGAGCTGATTGTTTATCAACAAAATCTTTATTTGAAAATTTAGGTGCAAAAATTGAGTTTTTAGATGAACGAGTCCTAAAAATCACATCAAATGGAACTTTAATAAAACCAACGGCGCCATTGAATTGTGGCAATTCAGGAACGACTATGAGACTGTGCTCAGGAATTTTGGCAGGACAAAATTTTGATAGCATTTTATTTGGTGATGAGAGTTTATCTAAACGTCCTATGAAAAGAGTTATAACACCCTTAGAGATGATGGGTGGACAAATTGAATCTGTGGATTATAAAGCTCCTTTGAAAATTTTTGGAACAAAATTAAATGGAATAACTTACAAATCTCCGATTGCATCAGCACAAGTAAAATCTTGCGTTTTGCTAGCAGGGTTAAATGCAGAAGGTAAAACCTCTGTAGTTGAACCATATTTATCAAGAAACCATACAGAATTATTATTAAAATATATGGGAGCAAAAATATCAACTGATGGTCCTATTGCAACTGTCGAAAAATCTGTTTTAAATCCTGTAGAGATAGATGTTGCAGGGGATATTTCATCAGCATCATTTTTTATCGTTGCAGGTTTAATTGTTCCTAATTCATATATAATAATTAAAAATGTAGGATTAAACCCTACTAGAACAGGGATTCTTGATGTTGTAAAACGTATGCAAGGAAATATTGAGATACTTTCTCAATCAGAGGTTTCTGGTGAACTTGTCGGAGATATTAGAGTAAGATATTCAAAACTCGTTGGTTGTGAAATATCTGGTAGCGATATACCTAGATTGATTGATGAATTACCTGTAATCGCATTATTAGCCACTCAGGCAGAGGGTGAAACGGTTGTTAAGAATGCAGAAGATTTAAGGAAAAAAGAATCTGATAGAATTTCTACGATTGTTAATGGACTAATTTCTATCGGTGCTAATATTGACGAAAAACCTGATGGATTTATAGTTTATGGTGGAACAAAACTAAAAGGTGATGCAGAACTTGAAACTTTTCACGATCACAGGTTAGCGATGACATATTATGTAGCAGGTCTTTTGTGCGAAAAAGAAATTTTGATAAAAGGATTTGAATGGGTAGATATATCTTTCCCTGAATTTTTGCAAATCTTTGAAAATCTTTGATACCCTGTTCTATTAAAATAAAATCCATGATATTATGTAATAACAAAGTGAAAGGCTATTACAAATGGGTGATGAAGATAAGCAGTTTGATGCGACCCCCCAAAAACTACAAAGAGCAAGAAAAGAAGGTCAAGTTGTAAAGTCAAAAGACGTTTCAACTGCTATTTCTATGTTAGTTGTGTTTACGTTTATATTGTTAATGGCTCCAATCACTTGGGACTTAATTTGTGGGTTGTTTAAGAACCTGTATTCACAGATACCTAATCAGCATGTCGATTCTATTGGTTACGTTTATATTTTGACAACAGCTTTAGTTCCTTGTCTTGTTATCATTGGTTTGACGTTGGTTGTAGCTGCTGGGATTGCAGCGTTAGCTGATTTTATACAGGTTGGACCATTAGTTGCGATTGCACCTTTGATACCTAAACTTGATAAATTGAACCCTACAAAATATTTTAAGAACTTGTTTACTGTAAAAACAGTGTTTGAGTTGTTTAAGAACATTTTGAAAGTTTGTATTTTAGGCTTGATTGGTTGGGTTGTTTACTCTGCACATTTAAAAGGTATTTTGATGCTCGCAGCGATTGATAATAACTTTGCCGTAATGAATGAGTTTGGGTCTTTAATAAAAGACTTTATATATAAAGCTTGTTTGGCGTTTTTTATAATTGCCGTTGCAGATTATGGTGTAACAAGATGGAAGTTTATGAAAGACCAAAAAATGTCTTTTAAAGAAATCAAAGACGAATATAAAAACTCAGAAGGTGATCCTCATGTAAAATCAGCATTAAGACAAAGACGTATGCAGATGTTACAAAGAGGAGCTATGGACTCAGTTGCTGAAGCAGATTTTGTAGTAAGAAACCCCACCCACGTTGCGTGCGCTTTGAAATATGATGCACAAACAATGATGTCACCAACTTTATTGGTTAAGGGTGCTGAGTTGATTGCAAAAGAAATTATTAGGATTGCAGAAGAAAACAATGTTCCTGTTGTTGATAACGCACCTGTAGCGAGAGCACTATATAGAATGGTAGAAATAGGGCAACAGATACCTCCTGAATTATTTAAAGCTGTTGCTGAAATACTACTTTTTGTTTACAACTTGAAAAATAAACAAAAGTAAGGTATTATAAATTTGTATTATTGAGTATGATTCGATGGATAACAAAACTCGTTTAAAACAATATGTAAGCATAGTACAGAGAGTGGCAAAGATTGAACAACGCAGAGTACCCAATCACATGATAGAGTACGAGGAGTTGGTCAGTATTGGCATCATTGCTGTGCAAGCAATGATTAAAGATAAAACTGAAGAACAACTTGCAAAATACAACGACTCTTATATGGGTACTGCTGTTAAATGGGCTATTAGAAACGAGCTTAGACATCGTTACAAATGGTATTCATTAAAACATAAGCCAGAAAACGATGATGAAGATCCAGATAATCCAAACAAGGTTAAAGAAGCTGTTTATGAATCTATTTTATCCATCGATAGTTTAGCTGCTGCCGCTTCTGATAACGATTCGCCATTCGATTTTATTAAAGACCCACATGCTTTGCCTGATGAAAAAGCAGAAATTGTGGAAATGAGTCGTTTGATAAAGGAAGCTATTGCAAATTTACCTCAAAAAGAAAGAACTGTTGTTGAATATAGATTCTATAGAAACATGCAAGCAAAAGACATCGCTACTATGATTGGACTTTCACCTTCTAGAATTACAAGAATTATTCAAGGGGCTTTGGTTCAAATCAGAGAGTATTTAAAAACTAAAGGCAGAAACGATTACTAAAAATTTTCGTGGTTTAGAATACTTGAACACTTACGTTCATAAATTCAAAATCATCATAATCAATATAAGCTGTTTGCATAAGATTTATACCTGCTTTAATAGAAATTGTATTGTTTTGATTCCATTTAATAAGGCTCGTTGGAAGTTTTATTCTTTGATTATCACCATTTACTTTTATTTCTGCAATTTTAACTCCGTTTAGATACACTGATGGTGGGCTTGCAAAAGAGTTTGTTATTTTATTTTGTCCCATGCCTCTTGCTATTGCTGTATCAATACCGATAATTGAACCTATTACTAAGTAGTTTTGTTTTGTAAAATTATTTCTGCTTATATAAAAATTCTTTTTATAAACTGGTCCAACAGCACGGCTTTTGAATTCACCTGCGTTTGCAGAATATCCTGAATAATTATTATCGCCAAGATGACATAAGTCTGAATCTATTTTAATATCAAACGTATTTGATTTTTCTATGCTAAGTGTAAATGGCTGAGTGGTTGAGTGTCTAGAGATTGTGACAGAAAATGGTTTATAGTTTTGTTTTTCAACAGATAAAAATGTTGGTTTATAAATAGGCGTGTTTAGTTGGAATTCACCGTTTTTGTTTGAATATGTTGTGTAATTTTGTGAGGGAACTGTTATTTTAGCGTTCGCTATAGGTAATTTTGTTGTTTTATCAATTACTTTGTTATAACGAGTATAGGTTTGAGATTGAGAAACTCCACCTTGCATAACAGTAGCATTAGCAGGAATAGCTACAAATAAACATATTACAATACTTAAAAACACTTTCTTCATATAGATATTTTTACCTTGCCTGAGAAAATTTAATACACCTTTTAATAGTTTTTTAATGATAATTTTTAAAAAGTAAAATAATATTTGTAATTTTAAATTTTTTTTGCTATGATATTTTTGTTGAAAATTTAATAAGCCGATGTGATGGAATTGGTAGACGTGCTAGACTCAAAATCTGGTGTAGGCAACTACGTGTCGGTTCGACCCCGACCATCGGCAATTTAAAAAAAACTTCTCATCAGAGAAGTTTTTTTATTTCTATTTTTTAAATTTTGTTATTCTGGGATTTCTATATCTTTTGTAATATTTGCAATATATCCAACACCTGCAGCAGCTTTAAGAAGATTAGCACAACCTAAATCCGCAGATTTTCCATAAGGATAAATATTCTTTCCTGGCCAACGTGATGCAACATATGCTTTTTCAGAGAGTTTTACTCCTTTTGCAAAAGTTCTTAAATCGTCTAAGTCATTTTTAGTCAAGTTAGCATCTTTTAGAGCTTTAGCTTCTTCTTTTGAATCATTTTTTTGAGTCAAAGCCTTTAATGCTTTAGGTCTTAATTCATCGTCAAATATTATTGTTTTGGCATTTTGAATAGATTTTTGAACATCAGGATTAGTTAAATCAGGAGCAATTTCATTCATTTTTTCAGAATAGTTTTCATAACCTTTTTGCAATGTTCCTAAATGTATCATTGTTGCTATTGCTGATTTTTCAGGATATTGAACATTTGTTGTTAAATTGTTATAAGTTACATCATATTTATCAAGCAATTTTTTCTCTTTATCATTTGCAAATGAAACTTTATATTGTGTCATTCCCCTAGATAATGTACCATCTTTATCAACACTTGTGTGTTCACGCAATTTAGAAGCTCCATAAGCACCTAGCATATAGCTTTCTGTAACCATGTATCCTTTATATTTTAAACTTTTTCCAAATTGGCTTTCATTTTTAGAAATTTTAAGTGCAATATCAGCCAAATCATCATATTGTTTGTCGTTTAAATTTAAATCATTCATTAAATTTTCTTTATTTTCAGCAAGAGAAGAAAGAAATCTTTTACCTTGTGAACCAATATTATCAATGTTCTTTTCTATTTCAGGGGATAATGTCATTTCTTCACAAATATCATCTTTAGTTTTTTCTGTATATTCAGTTGTCAAAGGCTCTGAATAATCAAACGCATTATATCTTGATGAAAGGTCAGAAACTTCTAAACCACCCCAAAACATCAATGGAACAAGGATTCCAACAACTTTGTTAGATGCAATTGAGTACAGTTTGTTAAGATGACTTAATTGCATTGTTTGATCCTCAATATTGCCTGTTTTATCGTTTTTGGCACTACAAATAACCACTTGAGGCTCAGTGTATGAACCTGTTTGTTTTATATCATGTTCCTGAATAACATTATTTTTTTTATCTGTTACTTGATATTTTGATGCAAAACTCATTGGGGCAATGTTTAAATTCATTATTATCTCCTTCACTGGTTGATTATAATGAGATAATGTTAATCAAGAACTCTATTTGATTAATTGTTGGCTAATTTTTACATTTCTTAATCTAAATAATTCACTGATTATACCCATCGAATATCTTTTTGAGGTATAATAATGCTAATAAAGAGGTAAGTATATGCGTATTACTACAAAGAATTTAGTTAAAATATATGGAGATAGAAGTGTTGTAAACGATATCTCTTTTTACATGGATAAAGGAGAAGTTGTATGTTTGCTAGGTCCAAATGGTGCAGGTAAAACAACAACTTTTTATATGGTTGTCGGCTTAGTTAGACCAAACAGTGGTCAAATTTTCCTTGATGACCAAGATGTTACGGCATGGCCAATGAACGAAAGAGCAAAATCTGGGATTGGTTATCTGCCACAAGAAAACTCTATCTTTAGAGGATTGAATGTTGAAGACAATATCAAACTTGTTCTTGAGATGAACGACAAACTAACAGAGTGCGAAAAAACAAGAATGTTAGAAGAATTGTTGACAGAGTTTGGTGTATTGAAACTTAGAAAATCACCATCTGTTGCACTATCTGGAGGTGAACGCCGTAGGGTAGAAATTGCAAGAGCGCTTGCAGCTAGTCCTGATTTTATGTTACTTGATGAACCATTTGCAGGTATTGACCCTATTGCGATTGGTGAAATTAAAGATAACATTAGAAAGATTTCAGAAGAAAAAGGTTTAGGGGTTTTGATTACAGACCACAACCCTAAGGCTACACTTTCTATTACAGATAGAGCTTATGTAATTTTTGATGGTCAAATCAAAATTCAAGGTAAAAGTAAGGATGTTGCAAACGACCCTACTGCAAGAGAGTTCTATTTAGGAAAGGATTTCCAATTATAATGAAACTCACTGTTTATGACAAGTACATATTCAAACAAGTTTGTATAACTACAATTGTAGCAATTTTATTGTTCACGATTGTATGGATTGCTCCTGAAATGCTTTTGAACACTATTAAAAAAGTATTGTCTGGTGAAATGACTCCTCAAATGGGGTTGGTATTTTTGACTTGTCAATTACCATTGATTTTGAGTAAGGCATTCCCTGTAGGTTTGTTGTTAGGTTCTTTGTTTACTTTTGACAAGCTTAGTAAGGATTCAGAGTTGACAATTTTTAGAGCAGTTGGCTTACCATTTAGAAGAATTGTTGCACCTGTTGTTGTGTTGAGTGTTATCATTTCTTGTTTATGTTTTGTGACAATTGATAAATTAGTGCCTTATTCATCAGCTGTTTTGTCAAAAATTAAGGATAGAAACCCTGAATCACAATATATTTATACTCAAAAAGATGAAAAAGGAAAGCCTACTTTGAGCGTTGTTGTATCAAAATTCAATCGAACAGATATGACTAATGTTATAGTTTTAGATTTTGCTGATTCAAAATATACTGATTTACACGGAATATCAACAATTTACGTTGCAAAACATGGTAAATTCATGCCTAACTGTTGGAAGTTAACTGATATCACAAGATATACAATTTCTCAAGACGGAATCTTTGATGATATTGATGAACTTAATGAAATGAGTATCTTAAATGGACACTGGGCTGGTGATATTCAGTTTATAATGAACTATTCGACAAAGAAAGAACGTGAAATTTCCAACAAAAATTTACATACTTATATAAAACTTTTAAAAATGATTAAGAGTGATGAAACTTATAATCTTATGTTAAATAAGTATTTCCAAAGATTCTTCCACCCATTCATTTGCGTATTATTAGCTGTTTTGGGTTGCTTACTTGGGTTTAGCAAACCTAGAGAACAAAGAATGGTTGGATTTGCTATAGCAATCGGTGCAATATTTGTTTATTATATTACATTACCGTTTTTTGATTTGTTGGCAGAAAAATCTATATTGAATCCATTTGTAACGGCTATATTTCCACCGTTTACGTTCTTGTTATGTATTATAGCGTTTTATAAATCAAAGGAATTATAATGATAAAAAAATTTTTAGTAGCATGTGCTTTGTTTTTGATTGGACTTGTACCAGTTTTTGCAAACGATATTAAATGTGAATTTAAAGACGGGATATATCATATAGTAATCCCTGAAGATACAAATATTGAGTTTGTTTCTTGTGAAAGATTAAAAACAAATAGACAAGTTTTCAATGAACTAAACCCAAAACTTGTAGTAAATGCAGGTTTTTTCGATCCTAAAAACGAAAAAACTATTTCATTTGTTTACAATAACGGAATGCTATTAGAAAGTCCGATTGATAATGAAAACTTGGTGTTCAATGAAACTATTATGGAGAACTGGTTAAAAGTTTCTAATAGAACAGAGTTCAGGGTTACATCAAAAGGTGGTTTGTTAGTTTATGATATAACACCACATAATACTGTTTATGCAGGTAGGTTGATTGCATCTGCTCAAGCTGGACCTATGTTACTACCAAAATTACAATTAGAAGAAGAATTTTTTGTAGTTAGAGATACAAACGGAAACGTAAAAAGAGAGTCAGCGTCTGTTTTGTCAAAGACTGCAAGGACTTTGATTGGTATAAAAAATGGTGAAGTTCACATCTTCATAGTTACAAACCAGCACCCAATGAATATTTATGAAGCACGAGATTTGTGTTTGAAACACGGAATGGAAAAAGCTATGGCATTTGATGGTGGTAGCTCAACTTCTTTTGACTACAAAAATGGTGATGTAGAATACCACGTAACATCGATTGGTATCCCAAGTGATAACACAGGAAGAAGATTAAAATCATTCCTTGTTGTAAAATAAAATTATACTTATGTACACAGGGATTCCACGCTTGCGTTACAGAATACATTCAGACCACTCTGAATGACAGTTGATAATTATAGAGCTGTTGGCTTATGGATTACCACATTTAATACATTACAAACCGTTCAATCGTTCACAATAACGTCTAAAACATATAATTAACTCCTTTTGTAAACAAATATTAAAACAAATTTCAATTCTCTGAAACACCGTTATAATAGGTTATCTGGCATAATATAATATGATATAATAAGTAAATTCTACTTTTTATAAATTCTTATTAAATATATGGGAATTATAGGAGTAGAATAAATGGGAATTAATGCGATTAATCAGAACATTTATCAGAATAATTATTCAAATTTAGAATTCTTAAAAAAACAAAAAATAGATAATCAACCATATACTAATACTGTAATAAAAAATAAAAACTTGGAAGAAGATTCTAGTTTTTTAGGGTTATATGATTTTGGTTGTAAAGATGGAGTTGATGACGGTTCAATTGGTTTTATTGAAGCATCAAAAAATGTTTTAAAAGGTGGAATTAAATTCTTTACAGGAATGTTTACTGATGAAAATGGAAATTTTAGCACTAAACAAACCTTAAAAACGCTAGCAATAGGTGTTGCGATAGGTCTTGCTACAACAATACCTATAATAGGACCTTTGGTGTTGCCTTCATTATGCGCTTTTGGATTGTGTCATGGTGGAGCAGAAGTAATTTCTGGTATTTCAAATGCAATGGATGCAAAAACTGATGAAGAAGCACAAAAGGCTTGGCAACAAGTTGGTTCTGGTACTACAGAAGGAATTGCGTCTTACACAGGTTATAAAGCCTCAGGTGGTTTTAAAAAATCTTGGGCTAAATCAAAAGCTGATTATATAGCGTTAAAGACTAAATTTTCAAATAATTCTGTTAAAGGAAATAGCGCTGAAATTAAAACAGATGCTGAGCAAAATTCGACTACAGAACCTGAAATAAAACAAGAATCAAATATAAATGCAGAGGCAGAAGCAAAGGCTAATGCAGAGGCTGAAGCAAAGGCTAAGGCAGAGGCGGAAGCAAAGGCTAAAGCAGAGGCTGAAGCAAAAGCTAAGGCAGAGGCAGAAGCAAAAGCTAAAGCAGAGGCTGAAGCAAAAGCTAATGCAGAGGCTGAAGCAAAAGCTAAAGCAGAGGCTGAAGCAAAGGCTAATGCAGAGGCTGAAGCAAAGGCTAAAGCAGAGGCAGAAGCAAAAGCTAAAGCAGAGGCAGAAGCAAAAGCTAAAGCAGAGGCAGAAGCAAAAGCTAAAGCAGAGGCAGAAGCAAAGGCTAAGGCAGAGGCAGAAGCAAAGGCTAAAGCAGAAGCTAATATAGAATCTGAAACTATAGCAGATACCAAAGTTGGAAATGCAATTGAAGAAAATAATGTTATGGATCTGAACGAAAAATGTTTAGATGCTCTTGATAATGGTGACATAGTGACTGCTAATGAATATACAAAAAAAGCAAAAGATTTATATGAAATAAGATTAGATAAATTAAGATCAAATCATATTCCTGAAAATGAAGTATCAATAACTCGTATTAATTTGACTAAAAAAGAAGAAAATTGCGTTGCTCATTGGGTTGATTACCAAATTGATGGATTACGAGAAGGTGGAAAAGTTCCTAAGTCTGCAATTACTTTGGATGGTATTATTGACCGTTGTCCACCATTAAAAGAAGATGCAGTTGTTTATCGTGGAATAAGTGGAGGTAGTAAGGCGAATAATGCGTTTATTCGTTCAATAAAAGAAAATACAGTTATTTCAGATAAGTCTTTTGTAGCAACTGCAAAAGCACCAGATGCACAATTTGCTAATTATGCATCTTATTCAGGTGGATTGGCATTAAAGATAAAATTACCTAAAGGAACAAAATGTTTTTCTCCAAATTTCTCAGAAGTTATTTTACCAAGAAATACACAATTAAAAGTTGTATCGATTGATAGAAAATTGGGTATTGTTGATTGTGAATATATTCTTCCAAAATCATAAGCTATCTTTAATAGAATTCATAAAAAGGACTCAAAATAGAGTCCTTTTTTATGCTTAATAATCTATTACAAATTAAGATTAACACTTGATTATCAACTTTTACGTGGCACAATTAATAGAGAGGTAATTATGTCTGATGATAATCTAGTTTATATACTTGAAAACAAGGTTTATATCAACCTTACAAACAGTTGTACTAATGACTGTATCTTTTGTATCCGTAGACTTAAAGACGATGTTGTTGGTGCAGAAATGTGGCTTAAATCTGAAAAGTTTGAAACAAAAGATGTAATAGAACAATTAGAAAAATATTCTGATAAAATCCCTAATGGTTTAACATTCTGTGGTTATGGTGAACCAACTATCAAACTAGATATCTTAAAAGAAGTTGCAAAATACGTTAAAACAAATTATCCAAACACACATATAAAAATCAATACAAATGGTCATGGAAACGCTATAAATAAACGTGATATTTTACCTGAACTAAAAGGTTTGGTTGATGAGTTATCAATAAGTTTAAACGCACAAGATAGCAAGTTATACGATGAACTTTGTTTACCAAGAGTAAAAAATGCGTATAATGAAATGCTAGAATTTGCAAAAAAATCTGTTCAAAACGGATTTAAAACAACAATGTCTATTGTTAGCGGATACAAAGATTATCCTGTTGACGTAGAAAAATGTGAAGCCATTACAAAAGAAATCGGTGCTGATTTTAGAAACAGAGAATGGCTTGAAAACGGATATTAATACTCGATAGATAAAATATAAAGAAAGGATTAAACATGCAAAATTTAGACAAAATTATGAAACCAAAATCAATTGCAGTTGTTGGTGCTTCAACCAAAGAACATACAATTGGTTCTGATATTATGAAAAGATTACAAGAATATAAATTCAATGGAAATATTTATCCAGTAAACCCAAAAGGTGGAATCATTGAAGGTTTACAAGCATATACTTCAGTTTTGGAAATTCCTGAAGAAGTTGATTTAGCAATCATCGTTGTAAACGCTAAGTTTGTATTATCAACAATTGACCAATGCCACGAAAAAGGCATCAAAGGTTTATGTATCATCACAGCTGGTTTCAAAGAAACAGGTGCTGAAGGTGCTGAAGCTGAAAAACAATTGTTAGCTAAAGTAAGAGAATATGGTATGAGATGTGTTGGTCCTAACTGCTTAGGTGTTGTAAACACTCACCCAGAAATCAAAATGGACGGCTGTTTTGCAGAATCATTACCAGAACGTGGTAACATTGGTTTTGTATCACAATCAGGTGCTTTAGGTGGCGGTATTTTGAACATCTTAAAAGACTTGAATCTTGGTTTTGCACAATTCATTTCAATCGGTAACCAAGCTGATGTAAACGCTGAAACAGCTTTAGAATATTGGGAAAATGAAGAAGACGTTGAACAAATTCTTCTTTATATGGAATCAATCCAAAACCCAGCAAACTTCAGAAAACTTGCTTCAAGAATTTCTAAGAAAAAACCTATCTTGGCTTTAAAAGCTGGTCGTTCAGCAGCAGGTGCTTCTGCAGCATCTTCTCACACAGGTTCATTAGCTGGTGCTGATAAGGCTGCTAACGCTTTGTTAAACCAATCAGGCGTAATCAGAGAATATTCATTGAAAGAATTATTTGATACAGCAAAAGTGTTTGCTAACTGCCCTATTCCAAAAGGTGACAGAGTTGCTATTATTACAAACTCAGGTGGTCCTGGTATTATGGCAACAGATGCTATCTGTGAACACGGTATGCAAATGGCTAAAATTACTGATGAAACTAAGGCTAAATTAAGAAGTTTCTTACCTTCAGCTGCATCAGTTAAAAACCCTATCGATATGATTGCATCAGCTCCTATCGAACACTACAAAGAAACTTTAAAAACAGTTATCGCTGATGAAAATGTAGATATGATTATTACAATCTATCTTCCATTCTTGGGATTGAAAGACATTGATGTTGCAAAAGCATTGATGGAAATCAAAGCTGAACACCCAGAAAAACCAATCATTGGTGTATTCATGACTAAGAATGATTTCTTCACTAAATTGTCAGATATGAAAGTTAATATGCCATTCTTCATGTATGCAGAAGAAGCTGCTGACGGTTTGAACAGACTTAACCAACAAAGATTATGGATGGAAAGACCAGTTGGCGAAGTTAAATCATTCGATGTTGATAGAGAAAGAGCTAAACAAATTATCAAAGGTTCATTAGAAGAAGGTAGAGCTCAACTTACTACAAGAGAATCTATCGATGTTTTAGATGCTTATGGAATCAGAGTTTGTAAATCAGGTTTTGCAACAACTGAAGAAGAAGCAGTAACAATCGGTAATTCTATTGGTTACCCAGTAGTTATGAAGATGACTTCTAAGACAACTTCTCACAAAACTGATGTTGGTGGTGTAAGAGTTAACATTCAATCTGAAGAACAATTAAGAGCTGAATATAAAGACTTAATTGCTAAATTAGAAGAAAGAGGATTGTTAGAAGGTCTTGAAGGCGTAATCATTCAAGAAATGGTTAAGGGTAACAGAGAAATGGTTTGTGGTATCGCAACAGACCCTCAATATGGACCAATGATGATGTTCGGTCTTGGTGGTGTATTTATTGAAGTTATGAAAGACGTAACATTCAGAATCGCTCCATTGACTGACGTTGACGCTAAAGAAATGATTAAGTCAGTTAAGGCTTACAAATTGTTAGAAGGTGCTAGAGGAACAACTCCTGCACAAATGGAACAAATTGAAGAAACATTATTGAGATTATCTCAATTAGTTAATGACTTCAAATTCATCGACGAATTAGATATCAACCCATTGTTGATTTCAGAAAAGACTGGCGAAGGTATCGCAGTTGATGGACGTATTAAAGTAAGATTAGAAGAAGCAAAAGAATCATTAGGTTGTGAATGTGGTTCTTGCTGTGCTTGTCACTAATCAAAGTCTTTAATAAGATAAAATTAACGGGGTGCTAAAAATAGCACCTCGTTTTAATTTAATCGTCATTGCGAACGATTGAACGGTTTGAATGTATTAAGTGTGGCAATCCATAAATCAACGGTTCTGTATGTTCAGTGGGATTCTTCGGTCGTTGCATTCTGCGGTCGCGTTAAACGGCAACGTTCACGTTTGCAGGCAAAAGTGTGATTTTGCCTGACGCACGTTTCACTCTCGCTTTGCTCGTGCCTCTGCTCCCTTGCCTCTGAATGACTTATAAAGCAAAAAAAAACGACCCTTGTGGGTCGTAAAATTTTTCCTAATAATTATCCCTATCCTTTAAATTACCCTTAGATAA
>CANNUY010000021.1 GCA_947525005.1 uncultured Candidatus Melainabacteria bacterium | reverse complement strand
TCTCACCCAGTGGGTTCTTCCCCGTCCTTCTTTTTATTGATACTTAATCAATAAAAAGTGGAGTCCTTCACCTTTTACGAATTTAAAAGGCTGTAGGGACTTGATTTTAGCTTCTTTTTTATTTTTCCAGTGTCCATTTTATTTTGTCATTTATTAGCACATCTTAATACATTATAACTCATATATTCGAAGGAGATTTTATAGAATTTTACATTTTTTCTATGGACTTTTTTACATTTAATAACATTTTTTAGATAGATATGTTAATTAGCTTATGACAAACTTTAAATATTTTATATTTGCAAAAGTTCTAAATTACGTTAGACTAGCTACATAAATTATTTATTTTTTTTATTATTTTTTTGTTTTTTACAAAGTATTTTGTCGAGTTCGGATTTCTCTCTCGCTATACTCAAACCAACTGTTAAAAGAGGTAAAACTGCAAATGTTTTTACTCTCACCCAGAGAGTTCATCTCTGTTCTTTTTTGTTATTTTAAATAAGTTTTTTCAAATTCTATTTGATATTTTTTAAATCATTTTATATAATAAAACTATGTTTAAATACTATAAAAAATACGTTCCATATCTTTTTATATTGCCTGCAATAATCATTCTTACAGTATTTTTCTTTATCCCGTTTTTTCAAACAATAGGATTAAGTTTTTTTGATTATTCAAACAGCATTTATAACCCAAGCTTTGTTGGACTAAATAACTACAAAGAGCTTTTAAACTCACCTCTTTTTTATCAGGTAATGGGAAACACCTTCTTTTTCCTAATCCTTGCTGTTCCGTTCCTAGTTATTTTTCCACTATTTTTAGCTATCCTCATAAATCAAAAAATCAGAGGTATTACCCTCTATAAAATACTAATCTACTTACCAGTAATTGTTTCAATCGTAGTTGCAGCGATTGCGTTCAAATGGCTTTACGCTCAAGAAGGTATCCTAAACTACTTTGTAGGACTTCTAGGACTTAAACCTATCGGTTGGCTTACAGATTCAAGGTTCTCAATGATATCTGTTGCTATAGTAACCATCTGGAAAGGTATCGGTTACTATATGATGATTTATCTTGCATCTCTTATGAGCGTTCCTCAAGAACTCTATGAAGCCTGTGAAATAGATGGTGCAGGATTTCTTACTAAACATTTAACTGTAACTATCCCACAAATTATGCCGACAATCGCTCTTGTTTCAACAATAAGTATAATCTCTGCAATGAAAGTGTTCGTTGAAATCTACGTTATGACAAAAGGTGGTCCTCTAAACTCAAGTAAAACAATCGTATACTATATCTACGAACGTGCGTTTGAAAACCTTGATCTAGGTTACGCATCAGCACTTGCAGTTGTATTATTAATTGTTATTATGGCTTTTTCATTGATAAATATTTTTGTGTTTGAAAAAGATAAATATCAGATTTAAGTTCGCAGGGATTCCGAAACTGTCTTGAATTATTGTTTCACGCCTTCAAGTCATTCACTTTGTTTTACATTGTAAAACTGTCGTTCATTTTTTCGGCGTTACTTCGGCGTTCCCTCGTTTCACTCGGTCAGCCTACACAAAATTCGCAGTTCGGAATGACTACTTATATTCTATTTTAACCACTTTGAAAATATATCTAACCCTGTTTGCAAGGTTCTAACATCACTACAATAGCCGACCCTCAAATAGCCTTCCATCTCTAAAGTATCCCCAGGTAAAAATAAAACACCCGTATCATCTAACAACTTTTTACAAAGTTCAACAGAAGACATATCCACATCATATTTTATCAAAGCTGTCGTTCCACCCTTTGGTTCAACCCAGCTTATCAAAGGTTCAGACTCTATCCATTTAGATAAAATCTTCTTCCCCCTCAAAATTATACCCAAATTTCTATCAACAATCTTGTCCCTATTCTCAAGTGCAATACTAGAAAAATAATCGTCAACAGAACTTACACTAATCGTATTATACTCTCTTTGGACGACAACCTTTTCCATAACCTCAGCAGGTGCAACTATCCACCCCAATCTCAGTCCAGCTAAAGAAAAGACCTTTGACATACTACCCGTAGAAATTCCCTTTTCATAAATATCTACAATAGAGTCAGAAGCCCTACCATCGTGTTCTAACCCCCTATAAACCTCGTCACACAAGATATAACAATCATTCTTCCTTGCAATTTCGACAACTCTATCCATTATTTCTCGTGGCAAAACAGCCCCCGTAGGATTATTAGGGTTATTCATACAGATAATTTTTGTATTTTTAGTTACAACGTTCTCCAACTCATCAACATCAACTAACCAATCGTTTGCCTCTTTCAAAAAAACAAGCTTCACATCAGCACCAAAAGATTTTGGGATAGAATAATGTTGTTGATAAGTAGGTATAATCGAAACAACCTCATCACCTCTTTCAACCATAGAAAGCATAACCAACTGATTTGCACCAATCGCCCCATGTGTAACAGTGATATTATCATTCTTTACAGACTTATACATCTTTGAAATAGCCGTTTTTAATCTCTCACTACCCTGAATGTCGCCATAATTCAGCTTCTTATTCAAAATATTTTCTAAATGTAATTCTTTATTGCCCACAATCTCAAACAAACCGTTCAAAGAAAGTGACTCAACACAAGTATCTGCCATATCATACTTTGAAAGTTTCTCGTAAGCGTTAAACCAATCTTCTATCTTAAAATTATCTATCTTCATTATCTTTTCCTAAACAAGAAATATTGGTTAGAAGAATCTCTATCACGTTTAACCAAGTCTGCCTGTGAAAGAATTATCTTAATCAAATCAATATCAAACTTAGACAACATGCCCGTCATAGTATGTTCTTTTACAACATCATAATTGCTATAAACCTGTTTAACCTCTTGTTCTGGTCTAATCGCATAATTATCAGAATAATATACTACCCACAAGATATATCTACCTCTAGGCACCATATCAAACTGGTTCTGCAAGAACTTAACCAAATTGTTTGATATAAATTTATCCCCAGTAATAATATTCTTGAAAACATCAATCTTATCAGAAGTCTTAAACAACTCTGACTGCTCTTTATCATAAATAATTGTACTATCAGGGTTTCTAACCTCGTGGAACAATTCTAAAGGCATAACCTTAGGCATATTATCACCCTTGAAATAATAGAAAGATACAGATGATGCAAATGGCATTACAACCAAATCCTCTTTATTCATACCGTTTTTCTTTGCAAAATCAGCAGGTGATTTCAAAGAGAACTCTGCAATATCTTTATAATGATTGAATATAGGACGTTTCTGTCCATTAGGCATTTCAAAAAATGGATCTTCTGAATGTGGTAAGCTAGATTGCCATAAAGAATATCCACAACCCAATGAATACAACACCAAAAATCCAACCAAATGGTATTTATTAAGTTTGCTCAACCCTATCGCACACAAAACAAAAACAAACGGTGCAATAAATATCAAATATCTTCCTGTAAAAGCTATAACCTTAGCATTAGCCAAAACTAAGAATATACCAAAAGAAAGAACCACCATGCCTGTCAAAAGCTGAACAAACTTTTCTTTATCTCTCAAGCAGTTAGCTAGTCCAATAAACATATAAATAATCGGTAAAAATACCAAAAGGACGGTTTGCCAAACCATAACGTAATCTTCATGTCTTGTTTCGTGGATATGTCCAGGGTCAGCAGAGAACAAGTTCTGAATCAATCCCCATAAATTAGTCACTTCAAAATTTGACAAATCGGTAACCAAAAATCCTGAACGCACCATAGCATAGTGACAAACTATCACAATATAAGGGATTAAAAACAGTCCTGATATCATAGAAGAAATAACATATTTTTTAACCTTCTCCCCATCAGCTTTTTTAATATCCATATAAGATGTATAAAAAATAAACTGAACAATATTCCAAACTATAGCCCCAGTCAAGAAATAAGGGTTCAAAACATTCACAATACCGAGTTTTACAAGTGATGCTATATCACCTTTTCTATCATAATCAATCAAATAATTTATAGATAAAAGTGCCAAAAGCATAACATGTGGATACATTCTTATCTCAATAGAATACAACACCTGAAATGTATTAACACTCATCAATGTCATCGCTAAAAGTGCAACCTTTTTAGATGACAACTTTTCTGTAACAATATAAGTTAATGGCAACAACATTATTGCAACTATCAAAGAAGACCCTCTCAAAACCAATTCTGAGTCACCAAAAAACTGCATTATAAAATGCAAAATATAAAAATAAAATGGAGTGTGTTGCAAATCATGTGTCCATAAATAATCGTTAATACCATGTGGAAACGAATTTATAGCAGTTGCAATAGAACAACCCTCGTCATACCATAATGGATAATCTATAACCGTAAGTCTTAAAGCTAAACCAATTATAATAATCGCTCCAAAAACTACCCAAAACAAAGCCTTATTCTCGGTAATTTTCTCCATTAATTTTTCCATATTAAAAACCTCGTTATCTCATTGATATTATTCATCTTCGTTAGTTTTTTTATATCCACAACCACGATTTGAGCATTCAATAACATCGCCACTTTTCAAAGTGCGTTTAACCAACAACGAACCACATTTAGGACATTTTTCACCCGTTGGCTCGTTCCATAAAACAAAATCACAATCAGGATATTTGTTACAACCAAAGAACACTACCCCTCGTTTTGATTTGCGTTCTATAATCTCGCCCTTACCACATTTAGGACAAGTAACCCCCGTAGTTTTAACAATACTCTTTCTATCCTTACATTTTTCACATTCTGTATATCTACCGTAAGGCCCTAGTTTTATGTACAAATCTCCACCACATTTTTCACATTTTTGGTCCGATTTTTCTGGCTGATCAGCATTCTTAATAACATTACCTGATTTATCTAAAGACAAAATTGTCTTACAATCAGGATACCCTGAACAACCCAAGAACTGTGAACCGAATCTGCTCGTTCTTACAATCATTGGTTTTCCACAATTTGGACACTTAACATCACTTTGTACAACAACCTTTTTAGCGTTGCCCATTACCTCATTCACATTTTCTATAAATGGATCATAAAACTCTTGTAATACCTCGTTCCAAACAGCCTTCTTGTCAGCTATCAAGTCGAGTTTTTCTTCCATACTAGCTGTAAAAGCATAATCCATAATATCAGTAAACTGTGATACCAACTGTTTAGAAACTGTCTTACCTAAAAATGTTGGGAACAAAGCCTTATCTTGTTTCTCAACGTATTTACGTTGTTGAATTTTAGTAATAATAGATGCATAAGTAGACGGACGACCTATTCCATATTCTTCCAACGCTTTAACCAAAGATGCTTCACTATATCTTGGAGGTGGTTGTGTAAAATGTTGTTTTGGAATTACATCTTTTCTTTCCAATTTATCTTCTTCTTTTAAATCAGGGATTTTTGATATATCAGCTTCTTCTGTGTCTTTATAAAGCTTTAAAAATCCGTCAAATACAACTTTGCTTGTACCTGTCTTTAATTCACAATCACCAGCAGTAATTTCGACATTCTTATTAGCAATCTTAGCAGGTGCCATTTGTGATGACATAAACTTGTTCCAAATTAATCTATACAAATTGTATTGGTCTTTATCCAAATAAGGTTTAATGCTTTCAGGTGTTCTTTCAGGATAAGAAGGTCTGATAGCTTCGTGAGCGTCCTGAACATTCTTTTTGGCTTTTCCATATACATTTGGTGTTGATGGATAATATTTTTCACCATAATTATTCATAATGAAATCTTTTGCCATCACCTGTGCATCATCAGAAATTCTCACACTATCGGTTCTCATATAAGTAATCAAACCGACTGGAGTACCATCTATCTCGATACCTTCATAAAGTTTTTGTGCAACCTGCATTGTTTTTGAAACGCCAAAGTTCAACTTTGAACTTGCTTCCCTCTGTAAAGTAGAGGTGATAAACGGTGCAGTAGGTTTTCTTGTGGTTTCTCGTTTTGAAATTTTTGTAACAACATATTCCAAACCTTCTTTTTCAAGCTCAGATTTTAGATTAGAAGCTTCTTCTTCATTATTGATTTCAATCTTACTGCCTGCATACTTAACAAGCTCTGCATCAAACACTTTACCGTCTTTTTCCAACTGAACAGTAATAGACCAGTATTCAGTTGGTACAAATGCTTCAATCTCTTCTTCTCGTTCGCATATCATTCTCAATGCTACAGACTGAACTCTACCTGCTGATAAATGATAATTACCCAACTGTTTCCACAAAACAGGACTCAATCTAAAACCAACAAGTTTATCCAAGATTTGACGTGTTTGTTGTGCTCTTACTTTGTCCATATCTATCTGTCTTGAGTGCTCTACTGCATATTTCACAGCTTTTGGTGTAATTTCGTTGAACTCAATTCTATAAACCTTGTCATCAGGCACCTTCAAAACTTCTTTAACGTGCCATGCAATAGCTTCTCCCTCACGGTCAGGGTCGGATGCCAAGAAAATTTTGTCTGCCGATTTTGCTAAAGTGTTCAACTTTGTAACAACTTTTTTCTTCTCAGGTAATATAACAAATGATGGTTCAAACTTATTATTTACGTCAAACCCCAACTCATTCTTTGATGACAAGTCACGCACATGCCCGTAGCTAGCTTCAATAGTATAATTTGCTCCCAAAATCTTTTTTATGGTTTTAGATTTTGCAGGTGACTCAACTATTACCAAAGCCTTGTCGCCAGACTTAGCACTAGAAGTCGACTTTGAACGTGATGTTTTACTAGATGTACTAGACTTTGTTGTCTTTGTTTTTGCTACAGGACTCATCTTTTTATATACCTATCCCCTTTTATTTGCTCAATTTTTCCATTTAACTCTAAACTCGTTAAAGCCATTAGTAATTTATCTGTAGAAATCTCTGTTGAAGCCTGAATTTCATCAAAACTCTTAGGCTCTATTTCTATTGTATAAAGAATTTTTTTCTCGTCAATCGTTAAACCACTATTTTCGCCATTTTCTTCATCATCTGTTACAGTATTAAATAAACTTTGTTGTTTTCCTACAACCCAGTTCATAGCATCTAATATATCTTCCCCACAAGTAATCAAACTTGCACCCGTTTTTAAGAGTTTATAAATTCCAGCAGTATTAGGATTAGTAATCAATCCTGGAATACACATCAACTCTCTACCTTGCTCTAAAGTCAAATTAGCTGTAATCAACGCACCACTTTTTAATGCAGCCTCAACTACCAATGTACCATACGACAAACCTGATACTATTCTATTCCTTTGTGGAAATCTAAACGGCAAAGGCTCAAACGTAGGGTAATACTCCGACATCACAACCCCATTACCATTTATAATCCGTTCATAAAGCCCTTTATTAGATGCAGGATAAATATGATTCAACCCACCACCAATTACTCCAATAGTTTTCAAATTGTTTTCAAGTGCAAACTCATGTGCTACCGTATCTGCACCTGTTGCCAATCCTGAAACAATACACAAATCAGTTCCGACAAAATCTTTCATTATCTTTTTAAGACTATCTTTTCCATTAAAACTCAAACGTCTTGAACCAATAACGGCTAAGGTTCTATCTAAGTTACATATTTCTAAATCACCTTTATAATACAAAACAGCAGGTGGATTAGAAATATTTTTTAGCATCATAGGATAAGCCTTATCCTCATAAGTTATAACCTTGATGCCACGTTCTACAACGTAATCATAAACCTTATTAACATCAACTTTATGCCTTAGTTCAAGAAACTTTTGAACTTTCTTAATCATCATATTAGGTATCTTAGACAACTCAACTTCACTTGATTCAAAAGCAAGTCTAATATCTTTAAAATACTCATATAACTTAATTATAAATTGAGAATCAATCTCCTCAATTGATGATAGTCCTACCCAATATTTTGTATTCATAATTTTGCTTTAATTCTTTCGATTAAAGTATTAACACTATTTCTTTCTTCTTCAGGAATATCAAGTTTGATATAATCAGTGAAAAATTCCATCGCATCAGCGTATTCTTCTCTTGCTAAAAACAATATCCCCAATTTTTTATAAGGCATAGGAAACTTCGTATTCACTGCATTTGCCTTTAAATAATTAGAAATAGCCTTTCCAATCTCGTTGTTAGCCTCATAAGCTTGTGCTAAGTAATAATATAAAAACTCATTGTTTTCCTTATACTCTATAACATTCTCAAAATTTGATATAGCATCTTCGTAATTACCCAACTCAAACTGAACTCTACCCATATCATAATATGCATCATAATTTTCAGGTTGAGCATCTAGTATTTTTTCTAATTCACAAATTGCCATATCATATCTAGAATCTTCAATATAAACCCTTGCTAACAAATGAGCAATAACGTAATTGTCTGTCATTTCATAACTACCACGCTCTAAAACTCCGATAGCACCTGACAAATCACCGTGTTTGTAATACAAATCAGAAAGATTTATATATGTTTGTGAAATTTCTGGATTCAGTTTTATAGACTTTGTATAAGCCTTTTCTGCGTTTTCAAACTCGCCTAACTTTGCATAAGCAAGTCCTATATTGTTGTAAATTTCAGCATTATCTTCTTCATGTTCTAAAACACTGCTGAAAGCATCAATAGATTCTTTGTATTCACCTTTTTGATATAATTCAATAGCTTTATCCAACATTTCTGACATAATTAAAACCCTGCCTTCTTAGTAGATACACCTGCTTGGTGAATAATTGTTCTTACATTACCCTCTGCCATGAAGTTCTTAGGCTCTATAATAATCTTAATCTTATCAGCAGAAATTTCTTTTTCATTTTGCTTAATCATAGATCTACCCATCAAAAATACTTCGTTTATTTTTTTAGTGACTTTATCAGGATATGCAACAACCTTAGGACCTTTTGCGAAATAATCATCATACCAAGCTCTTACAGAACCGTTTGCAAGAAAAATTCCATCTTGTTGATTATAATTTTGATAATTTGCTTTTAAAATAAATTCTTTTCCGTTATCTAAAACAGTTGTAGTAGTTGCATTACCCATAGCTGTCATCTGTTTTGCATCAGAATCATAAACAAAATGATTAGCTATTAAATGATGTTTTGCTTGGTCAATCTTCGCTCTACCAACCAAATCAATACGCTTCAAATCGCCTTTTCCATTTGTACTAATAATAGCTCTATCTGCAAACGCTCTCATATCTTTATATTTGATTGCAACAGAACCACTTGCTGTCATCTTATTAGTCTTTATATCGTATTCTTGACAATCTGCATTAATAACTGCAACAGGTGTTTTACCCTCTGTAACAATAGTTTGAGTATCACCCTCAGCTTTAATAACCTTGTTCAACAAAGAGAATTTTAAAATATTAGCTTTAACCTCTCTTTTCTTATTATTCTTAATTTCATAAGCATAAGGTTTGTTATAAATAGTCGCTGTATCAAGTCTATTATTCTTGTCAACAGTAATATCTGCATTATCGCCAACGCATCTTATATCACCATATTTTACATTAACTCCACCATCAAACTTAATCTTGTTATCAGTTTCAGAAAAAGATTGTGTCTTAGAGTCGATAATCAAATCCTCAGCGATTACCCCTACCATACACAAAATTATTACTAATATTGAAAAGATTATTAAAAATTTCTTTTTATTCATATATTTCCCTTCTAATTATAAAGTCTTGAACAAGTTGTTCCAATTATTCTAAAACGTGAATATTCTGAATCAATAACAGCTCTATTCGCAGTTGCTGTAAATGAATTCTTTTTCTTAATCTTCACATTTCCCGTTATATTTAAAACTTTTGTTTTTACATCATAAGTCAACTTGTCTGCAGTCAAAGAAACATCATCTTTTAATACAACAAACACGTTGTCATACAAAACAATCTCTTGAGTTTCTTCATTATACAAACCGTGCGTAGCTTCAAAACTCATCTCTACAGCGTTGTCTTTATAGAAATTACCGACAATATTTGTTAAATTTGCAACCTTGTGGTCACTGCTATATTGACCAGTTTCACCAAAGATTTCCCAAAACTTTTGACCATCTTTAGTTTCTGTCAAAATCATACTTGATACGTGCAATTCTTGTTTATCGCCAGAACTTTTAACCATACTTCTGTTGAAGTTACCAGTAATTACACCAGCTGATACAAACGCCCATACCAAAACCATTGATATAACTAAAGTAATAAAAGCATACGTCTTTTGACGTTTGTCCATCTTTGACCACTTATTATTAAATTTTGCTAATAATTCTTTTACATATTCCATACATCTATTCTAACACATAAATACATTATTTGTATGATGTCTTCCCATGACTAATTTGGTATATTACAATAGGGTACTTATTATTTAATCGGGAGAGGAGTTATGCTACAAGAAGCATTCTATCCACAAACAAACGGAGAATTGTCTAATTCTATTACTAATAATTGGACAGAACAAGCCCTTGAATGTTACAACCTAAAAGGGAATTGTAAAAATTGTTCTATAGGTATGGGTAATTATTCTTTCGTTTGTCAAATGCCAAAAGTTGTTGAAGTTTTAAAAACACTTTATGGTGAACCAAAAGTTTAATTATTTTTAATACGGTTTGATATTATTTATTTGTCTGAATTTTATAATAAAAAAATTTAGGCAAAAAAAATCGGCGTCCTGCCGATTTAATTTTGTTTGTTCATTTAATTAACCTACTATCCATTAGAATACACACCACTACTTAACTTCCACGGGAATAATCTTTGCACTTGAGCAAGTTGTTATTATTATTACTGATTAGCAACTTCCAACGCTCTTTCTCACCTGCTCAAGCACAGTTATATTAGTTAAACTTCCACAAATAATCTTTGACCAACAATATTTGGTTTATTGTTGTAATATCCTGCAAAATATCCACCACTTACAGGTCTATTTTGTGCATAAGTTCTGTAAGAACTTCTTCCACCTGCTGATACAAACGGATTTGCAAATGGATTACCACCACTTACACTGCTTGTTGTCTGTGTTGTTGTCACTGCTGGTGCATTTCCACTAGGCACCAATGCTCTTGTTAGTAAACTCACGATTCCTGCCATAATATCAAACCTTTATTTTATCAAACCTTTCAATAACTTATTTAAGGATTATTTTTCATAAGTCAAAATTAATTACGGCAGTAATTTACATTTCTTTACATAATAGTTTTAATATAGTCTATTTATAGGAGAAAAGGGGTATGTTCTTAGTTTGCAGGAATTTTATATATATGAAATAATGCGTAATTATTGTTCCAGAACCGTTGGTTTATTGTTTCCGCACTTAATACATTACAAACCGTTCAATTGTTCACAATAACGAGATAAAAAATATATAAATCTAACTAACCTAGCAAATTATTTTTTTTACAGGTTTTATTTAAGCATTAGAAGGAGTATATATAATGATAAACAACCAAATGAACAATGTGCAATTCGGCGCAAGAGTAAAGTTCTCAACTAACGACTATCTCAAAGATTTGCAACACTTACCAAAATTTAAAACTGTAGAAAAAATGTTTGCTCAACAAACAAAAGGTATAAAAGGTGATTTAAACGTAGATTTATACACACAAGGACGTCGTCCTAGATCACTTTGTACAAGTGTTTATTATAAAAACGGCAAACATGAAGACAGTTTTAGAGATATGGAAGATGGTATTTTCTTTGATGCAAATGCAAAACCTCAAAAAATGGTAAATAAACTTAAGAGTATTCTTAATGTTTTTGAAGAAAGAAAAAACCTTACTGAAATGATTACAAAAAAAGAAAAAGAAATAAAATCAATTAGAAATCAAATGGATAAAACAGCTGAGAAAAAAGGTTTGTATAAATAATAATTGAAAATATCATGAATTTTATAAGAGCATATTAGAATATATTTCTAGTATGCTCTTGTTTTATACAGAATTATTTGTTTACAGGGATTCTTCGCTTCGCTCCACTAGTGCCCATGATAATTTTAACCCGTCATTGCGAACGATTAAACGGTTTGTAATGTAATTACGCATTATTTATTTGAAACAATAATCGTAAAGTCAGAATTACCCACGCAATACATCTTCACAGGGTCATATACATACTGTACTGATTTCAAGAATGGAACTTTTTCTTTGATATATCTATAAAAACTATTAGATACATTTCCATTGTGTGCAATAAACTGTGTATGTGGTAACGCAGACATCTGCAACATATTAACCTTATATCCTAATGTATTCAACTGTGATTTTAATGACTCTGCTTGACTAATTGTAGACGGTGTATAAATAATTCCACCAGTCAACTGTGCAGAATAATCAACAGGTGATTCCTCTCTATATATCAATCTATTAACTACGTCCTGAACTTGTTCAGGGTTCAATATCCAATAACTAATGCCACCTCTTGAATTTGGTGCTCCAGGTAACATAGCAATCTGAATATCACCCTCATCAAATCCCTTAGCCATCGCTGCTAATTGTGTAAGTTCATATACTGACATATCTGTCTTAATATATTTCTTTGATATATTTACAATCTGAGGAATTTTCGTAATAACACTAGGTGTTTGTAATCTTTCTAAGAACCCTCTCAAGAACCATTGTTGACGTTGAGTTCTACCTATATCGCCCAATCCATCATGTCTAAATCTCAAATAACCAACAGCCTGTTGACCATTCAAAACATGGTTCCCCTTATCTAAATTAATATGCAACTTGCCAGCATAATCATCATATTTCATACGTTTTTCAACGTATATAGGGATTCCACCTAAAGCATCAATAACTTCTCTTACCCCTTCATCATGCACACAGATATATTTGTCAATTCTAATACCTAAAGTATCTTCTATTGTCTTTTTAGCCATATCAATACCACCATAAGCATGTGCAGCATTAATCTTATCTGTACCATGATCTCCAGGAAGATAAACCTTACTATCTCTAGGGATAGATATAGCATTAACTGTATGTGTTGCAGGGTCAACGTTCATTACAATAATCGTATCTGATCTTGTACCCTTCCAAGTATCTGAACAGTCACCATTTGAATCAACACCCAACAACAAAATATTTTTAGATTTTCCAAACAATGACCACGCATTTCCACGTCTATGTGATTTTATTATATTACCAATCTTTAATAATTCTTGGGTGATAGCAGAATCTTCACCGAATAACCCTATAACAAGTTCATCTTTTTGTACAAACCACAAACCTATCGCCAATATAAAACATACGCCCAATACAAAAGTCAATAATGATTTTGCAAAGTTTGAAGTTTCTTCTCTTTCTTCTCTTATATGTTTCAAAAAAGCAGAATATTCCTCGTCAGAATAAGTATTCTTCATTCTACCACTCATTTATATCTCCCAATATGATTATTCTTCTGAATTGTTGTTTTCTAAATCAATCGTTGTTTGTTCTACTTCAACTTCTTCAACCTCAGCCTCATCTTTAGCAGAAGCTGAACCGTTCTTAGTTGTATTAACAATCTTTTGAACTGATGCAACGGTATCGTTGTCAACAAGGTTTTGAGCTCTTACACCTGTAGCAGGTCTTCCTTGTTGTGAAATAGAATTTGCTTTCAATCTAGTTACAATACCGTTTGATGTAACCATCATTACTTCATCATCTTCTTCAACGATTGTCAAAGCTACTAATCTTGAATTACTTGATTTGAACTTAGCAGCAATCAATCCGATACCACCTCTATTTTGACTTCTGAATTCAGAAAGTTTTGTACGTTTTCCAAAACCATCAGATGTAACTACCAACAAATCAGCGTCATAATTGTTTGGTACAATATCGCAACCAATCAATGTATCACCTTGACGAAGTTTCATTGATGTAACACCTCTTGCACTTCTACCCAAAGGTCTTAAATCTGAAATAGGGAATCTAATCGCCATACCACAAGATGTACCAATAATGATTTCATCATTTGGTTTTGCTAATTTAACCCAATTCAACTTGTCATCTTCTGTCAAAGAAATAGCAATAATACCGTTTCTTCTGATATTAGTAAAGTTATCTAATTCAATTCTCTTAATTGAACCTTTTTCAGTCAACATAATCAAATTAGTATCAGGTTCAAATTGACTAACTGGAACTACAGCAGTGATTGATTCATCTTGACCAATAGGTAATACGTTTACTATTGGCAAGCCCTTAGCTTGTCTACCACCTTCTGGGAAGTCATAAACATTCAAGCTGTATACAACACCCTTAGATGAGAAGAATAATACTTTATCGTGCATCATAGCTGTAAAGAAGTGCGCTATATCATCATCATCTTTTGTCTTGATACCACTCTTACCTCTTGTTGCACGGTTTTGACGTTCAAACGTATCTAAACTAATACGTTTCAAATAACCTTGACGAGTGATGAACACAGCCATTGGTGTATTTGGTGTCAAATCTTCAATAGTAACTTCGCCTTGTTCTGGAACAATTTGAGTTCTTCTATCATCACCGTATTTTTCTTTATCTTCTCTCAACTCATCTTTAATAATATTAAGAACTTTTTGTCTATCTGCCAAAATAGCTTCGTATTCAGCAATTTTCTTTTGTAGCTCTTCATATTCTTTCTTAATCTTATCTTGTTCTAGTCCTGTCAATCTTCTTAATTGCATTTCCAAAATAGCATTTGCTTGATCAACATCTAAACCAAATCTTGTCATCAAACCTACACGAGCTTCATCTGTAGTTTTTGATTTCTTAATCAATTCAATAACTTCATCTAATGAACCCAATGCAATCAACAAACCTGCCAAAATGTGAGCTCTCATCTTAGCTTTCTTCAAGTAGAAAATAGTTCTTCTTGTAACAATTTCAACTCTGTGTTCTACAAACTCATTTAAAACTTCATACAAGTTCAACAATCTTGGTTGTTGACCACAAAGCGTAACCATATTAACACCAAATGTTGTAGCTAATTGAGTATACTTGAACAAGTTATTCTTAACAACATCAGGATTAGCATCACGCTTAAGCTCAATAACAATACGCATACCTGTTCTATCAGATTCATCTCTCAAATCAGATATACCATTAACCTTTTGTTCCTTAACTAAATCAGCAATCTTTTGAATCAAAAGCGCTTTGTTAACTTGATAAGGTAATTCTGTAACTACAATAGCTGTTCTTGTTTGACGTCCGTTTCCACCTGCAATTTCTTCAATAGTTGCAACTGCAGACATCTTGATTGAACCTCTACCTGTTTCATACGCTTGTTTAATATCATTTAAACCAACAATAGTTGCAGCTGTTGGGAAGTCAGGTCCTTTGATATATTCCATCAAACCTTCAACAGTGATTTGTGGGTTATCAATCAATGCAATAGTACCGTCAACCACTTCACAAAGGTTATGTGGAGGAATATTTGTTGCCATACCTACTGCAATACCTGATACACCGTTCAATAACAACATAGGCAATCTTACTGGTAAAACTGATGGTTCTTGCAATGAACCGTCAAAGTTTGGTCCAAAATCAACTGTTTCACAATCGATATCAGCCAACATTGATTGAGTAATCTTATGCATACGAGCCTCTGTATAACGCATCGCAGCAGCCCCGTCACCGTCAACAGAACCAAAGTTACCATGCCCGTCTACAACTAAATATCTTGTGTTAAAGTCTTGTGCCAAACGTACAAGAGCTTCATATACAGAACTGTCACCGTGTGGGTGATATTTACCAAGTACTTCACCTACGATACGTGCACATTTCTTAAATGGTTTATCAGGAGTCATACCCAACTCGTTCATCGCAAACAAAATACGTCTGTGAACAGGTTTTAAACCATCTCTAACGTCTGGTAACGCACGACCAACAATTACACTCATCGCATAATCGATATAACATCTTTTCATTTCTTCTCGAATATTAACAGGAACAATTTTCCCGTCTTCAAACATATTTTGTTGAGCCAAAATCTTTCTCCTTATTCCCCTTTTATTTAATTTTACCACAAACACAAGTCTAGTAAATAAAATTTTACAAAACTTTTGCAGAGAAGTTTTAATCCACCACAATTACGGTCAAACTGGGCTATAAAGGGATCCTGAATATATTTTTGTTGGGGTAGAAACCCCAACCTACAATTCACATAACAGTTAGTTTCTGGATTGCCACGTCGCGTTGCGACTCGCAACGACGGTTAGCATTACAAATTACTCATCATAACCTAATCAACTGAGAAGATTTCTTTGATATCTTCCATAGTAAGTGACTTCGTAATGTTTCTATCTACAGAAATTACGCTGTCAACAAGGTCACGTTTACGCATCTTAAGTTTTTGAATCTTTTCTTCAACAGTATTCTTTGTAATAATTCTATAAACAAATACCTTCTTAGTTTGACCAATACGATAAGCTCTATCTGTTGCCTGATCTTCAACAGCAGGGTTCCACCAAGGGTCATAGTGAATTACATAATCTGCACCCGTCAAGTTCAAACCAGTACCACCAGCCTTCAAACTAATCAAGAATATCTTAACCTTAGGGTTATTATTGAAGTTATCTACAGCACCCTTTCTATCTTTTGTCTTACCTGTTAAATATTCATACTCAATACCAGTTCTGTCTAACCAGCCCTTGATAATATCCAACATATCAACAAACTGACTGAATAAAAGTACTCTGTGGTCTTCTTCAATAATCTGTTCTAACATATTCTTCAAGTATTCAAACTTACCTGATTGAATAACACCCTTAACATGTTCTTTATCGTACAATTTAGGGTGACAACAAATCTGACGTAATCTAAGCAACGCTGAGAAAATAGACATTCTGCTCTTTTCTAAACCGTTCATCTCGATACTCTTGAACAATTCTTCCTTCGTACTGTCTAATACATCTAAATAGAAATCCTTCTGTTCAGGTGTCATTTCACAATATGCCATATTTTCTACCTTATCAGGTAAATCCTTCGCTACGTCACGTTTCATACGTCTTAAAATAAATGGATAAATTTGTAGTTTCAAACGCTTTTCAACCGTTTTATCCTGACGTTCCATAATAGGAGTAACATATCTTGAATTAAATTCAGGCATACTGAACAAGAACCCTGGCATCAAGAAGTCAAATACAGACCACAATTCTTCTAACTTGTTCTCAATCGGTGTACCAGACAACGCCAATTTGTGCGTGCCATTCAATGTTTTAACAGCTTGGGCAGTCTGAGATATAGCGTTCTTGATATTTTGCGATTCATCAAGAATAATATATCTAAAATTAAATTCTCTAAACTTCTCAATATCACGTCTTATCAAAGCATAGCTTGTGATAACAATATCATATTCAGGTATCTTTTCAAACAACTTAGCTCTATCCACCCCTGAAAGTTTCAAGCAAGACAATTCAGGCGTAAACTTCTGTATTTCTGATTCCCAGTTAAATACTACCGTAGTAGGTGCAATTACAAGCGTTGGAGCTGGTCCATCGACCTCTTTTGCTTTCTGCAACAAACTCAATGCCTGTAAAGTTTTACCCAAACCCATATCATCAGCCAAAATACCGTTCAAGCCATATTTATACATAAACCACAACCAATTGAAACCTTTCAACTGATAATCACGGAATTCGGCATTGACTTTTGGCAACTCTGTAGATTCAGTAGTAGAGAAAGTAGAAATTTGTTCCCAGAACTTCTTAAACTCGTCACTCATAACAAGTTCAAATCCTAAGTTTTCTAATTCCTTTACCAAACCTGTACGATATGATTTAATTCTAAACTTGTTTTCATCGTTTCTATAAGCATCAAACGAATTGAAAGACCTCATCATTTGATAAATATTCTGTGCAGGATATTCTACAAATCCTAAACTTCTTACCCTGCTATATTTTTCTCCGTTCTGAATAGTTTCAAAAATAGTATCAAAATCGATAATCTCATCACCAGTTCTACCATATAACTGAATTTCAAATTCATCGACTGCATCGTCACAGAAATCAATCTTTGCGCACATTGTGAAAGGTTCTTCTACCAACTTAAAGAACGACATATCGTCTTTTTCTTCAAATCTCCAATTATCACCTGCTTGTTTTTTATAATAATTATAAAAATCAATCGCATTTTCTTTTTCTAAAACTAAATTATTTGTTTGCATAGGTACAAATTTACAACCTAAAAGCATCATATATGCAGATTTTTCAGCTTGGAAATTACGTTTTACCCAATAAACAAAATCTTCCCCACCCTGTTTTTTAGTGACTGTAATATACGGAGCTTTCTTTTCATCATTTTTAGTGAACGGTACTCTAACACCGTCATATTCAAACTCAAGTTCAGCCTTCAAGGATTGGTCATAATCAATCCCTAATGTCACAACATTGATAGGTGGACGTTCTTCTAACATCAATTTTTTAATCTGTTCTGATACATTCACCTGCATCTTTTCTTGAATTTTTGGTAATTCCTCATATATAAACTTGCCACTTTCAGAATCTTTTAAATCAGTAAATGTAGATTTTATAATATATTGAGGCAACTCATTCATCGCAACATTAATAGGGAAAATAATGTTCTTATATCTACCCCATTTCAACTGTCTTGAAAAATACTTAACTTCTTCAAACGGATAAACTCCATCGTCATCTGGTCTATGCCAATATAAAGCCAAAGACAAAGTACCATTATTATTAGCATTTACATCTAAACTCAAGTCCCAAGTTTTATCCGTAAACTTGATTCGTTCCTTTGTTTTTTCATCCAAAACTTCTTCTACCTGAGCTAACAAAGGAAACATTGGCATAAATTTTGTGATTGGAATATCATACCAACCAGCCTTTTTATCCTGCCTTGCAATCTGTAAAATTTGATGAAATATTGCCAACTCAGCTTTCTGACAATTGTTTAATTGAAACCCTTCAGTAGATTTTTGAGCCTCAATCAACGCCCTTAATATAGACTCCAAAGAACGAATAATCTTACCAGTATGTCTATCCTTAATTAATATAGAAAAGAAATTCTGTTTTCTTTTAGGGTTAAAATGAAATATATAATTCCCTTCTGTTATACAATTCAACGCTGTATTTTCATCTGGATAATCAAACTCCATTCCATATTTTGTTTCTAACCAATCCTCATAAGCGTGTTCGTCAATTGCTTTCAAAGCTACAGCTACAGAATGTTTACACCATTCTTCCTTTAAAGGACAGTTACAACGTGCTTCAACACCAGATTTCTTAAAAATTAAATCTGTAGTATAAAAATCCTGAAAATTTCCTTTAACCTTACCTTTATAAAAATTTTTGATTGGCGAAGTTTCAAGAAGCATATCCTTTTTATAATACTCATAACCACGTCGCCAACTACCAGAAGACGAATGGTCTTTTATATATTTATAGTTAAATTCAAAAACTTTACTCATTAACTGAGTTAATCCTTTTCGGTCTTATAAAAAACAATTATTTGCGAACTCTAAATGCCATCTATTGCAAATAATTTTAAGCTATTACTATTTTACACAATTATAAAAAAATTACAAGTATTTATTATCTTTTCTTTGGACGTAATACCTTATTAATTTTTGAAACCTCATTCTCAAACACAATTTCATTGTGATAAGCTTCTCTTTCAATTATAGTAGCATTATGATCTGGACATTTTATTGCATCTAAATATAATTTAGCTTCCTCAAATTCTTTTTGAGATAGTTCACCATTTGCTTCTGCAACTTTTTTATAAAAATCTTCGTTAAACTCAGAATTAAGTCTTGCCTTTTCTTTTTCTAATAAACCACCAATTTCCTCAGCACTTGCTTTATCGAAAGGTTTTCCTAATTTATGTTCTGCATATTTAGGGTTAGTTTTTAAACGAGTATGCATTTTTTCAACTTGCGCATCAATCATTGCATCTTTTCCAAATGCTCTATAAACCTTTTGAAACTGTTGGAAATGAGTCAATTCGTGGAACATTGTACCTATATTTGTATTTTCTGGAAATGATATATTACCCTTATTGGGATTATAAACACCCATCGCTCCTTGATTTATATCTACAATATTCAATTCTGGAGCTTTCTTTATGTTCATATACTCACAAATTGATTTATAAAGTTTTTGAGGAGTCAACTTTCCATCTTTCAAAAGTTTTAACATCAAATCAACGGTTTCTTGTTTTACTTCACCTTTATTAACCATTTCATTTAATTGGTTAATTTGTTCAGTTGAAATTTTTATAGAAGAAGACTTGCCTTTTCCAAGTATAAAAGCTCCTGCACCAAGCACTGCAACACCTACTGCTATTAATGCAGGCTTTAGATAAGATGTTTTTTTCGTCTGTTTATCATCTGTTTTTTTGCTCAATTCAAAACTATCATTTTTTATATCGTTAGATTTTATAAATGAAACATTTGGTTTTGAAAAATTTTCAAAAACTACATTATTAGACTTTGATTCAACCGAATTAATCATATAACACCTTTTCTATTTAATTTAAAAATTTTAAATTACAAATTTTGCCTATAAAGAAACAAAAATTTACAAAAATATATTTACACATCTTATTGACAGAAAAGAGTTTCACGTGCTACTATCATAGTCTAAAGGTCATTACATTATATTAGGAGTTTATTATGAAATATGCAGAAGAAGGAAAACAATACCACATTGATATAAAAGAAGGTGATGTAGGTGAATACGTAATTTTACCAGGCGACCCAAAACGATGCAAAAAAATTGCTGCATATTTTGACGATGCAAAACTTGTTGCAGATAAAAGAGAATATGTTACCTATACAGGTTATTTAAACGGTACAAAAGTTAGCGTAACCTCTACAGGTATCGGTGGACCTTCTGCTTCAATAGCATTAGAAGAACTTGTAAAAGCTGGTGCTAAAACATTTATTCGTGTTGGCACTTGTGGTGGTATGCAAACAAATATTATGGGTGGAGATGCTGTTATTGCAACAGGTGCTATTCGTATGGAAGGAACTACTAAAGAATATGCTCCTATTGAATTTCCTGCCGTTGCAAACCTTGAAGTTGCTAACGCTCTCGTTAAATCTGCTAAAGAGCTTGGTTTCACTTACCACGCAGGCGTTGTTCAATGTAAAGACTCTTTCTATGGTCAACACGAACCTGAAAAAATGCCTGTAAATTATGAACTTCAAAATAAATGGAACGCTTGGATTAAACTTGGCGCTCTAGCTTCTGAAATGGAATCAGCTGCACTATTCGTTGTCGGAAGCTACTTGAGAGTGCGTGTCGGTTCTGTATTCCTTGTTGTTGCTAACCAAGAACGTGAAAAACTTGGACTAGAAAACCCTGTTGTTCACGATACAGAAGGAGCTATCAAAATCGCTGTTAACGCAATCAAAAACCTTATCGAAGAAGATAAATAAGGATTTATACATAAAGCAAGGGCGAGGTTGAAATTTCAACCTCGCCCTTGCTTTTTACTATTTTATTCTCCAATAAAATTCCGTTAAATAACTTGCCGCATCAAAAGGGTGTTCTAAAAACTTTGAATCTCTGTTATTCTTTATTTGAGAAAATGTCGGAACATCAACTATTGTAGAGCCTTCTTTAAACGATAAATTATATATATTATACAAAAGCCACCTGCAACGTCGTTCATCAATAAATAAATGACGCTCACCACTAGAATTTTTTACCTTGGCATTAAACGCAGAAATCCGGTTTAAAATAGGCGGATTATAATTTCTCAAACAGAATTTCACCTTTTTCTTATCATAACCGTGATTATATAAAGCATTTCTAATAATCGCATAATTCGTATACTGACTTTGTGTCGAACGATTATCTCCAGAAGCATCACCATTAACTATTATTTCAGCCTGATGTTTTGGATATCTTCTTAAAAACTCCTGTATACATTCTTCTGTCGTTGTTTTTTCAACAACAATCTCATCAAAATAATATACATTATTCTTATCAATATAAGCCAAAACCCAACACATTGGATCAACGTTAAAGTCACAGGTCAAATGTAACGGAATATCAGGATTATACTTAAAATGTTTTAAATTTTCGTTAGAGAAATTCTTAACAACCAGCCCACTTGCATAATCACCAAACTCACCTAAAACATTTATTTTATAGTAATCTTCATCAAAATTTTCCTTCAAAGACTCAATAAAATGTTTTGGCAAAAACACATTATTAGTTGTTGGTGCAATAATCAATCGATAATTTTCGTGACATTCCTCTACAAATCGTTTCCATATCCAACCCTTATTGGCTTGTGGATTAGTATGTCCAAACAATCTATATCGAAAATCGCCCCAGTCTTTACCTCTATATGTGTTTCTCAAACGTCCTAATAGCTGTTTAAATGCACTGTCATCTATCTGAGAGGCTTCCTCTATTTCTGCCCAGTGTAAATTTAAAGACTTAAATTTTTCAGGGTCATCTAACTGTGAAAACAATATTTCTGAACCGTTGCTAAATTTTATTATCTTATCAACCTTATTATAAACATAATGAACATTCTCTTTATATCCTAAAAATTCCAAATGCTCTAGATAAGTTACAAGCGTAGTTTTCCTGACAAGTTCATATTCTTTCGCACCAACCAAACCTCTTGAGCCAGAATATTTTCTAGCTAACAAAATCCCAAGTAATGCTCCACACCAAGTTTTACCACTTCCATAACCCCCTTGATATATTGCTATATCAAGAGGGTTATTATGTGGTATCTCTATAAATTCTCTTTGTTTTTCAAGTAATTTATACTTAACCATCTCACTAACACTGCTCACCTGCCTTTGACATCATTATTTCATACAACGATTGAGTAATTCTTGGTACTAAATCTATCAAAATTCTGGTCAAAAACGATAAAAGAATATTTTTTGAAACAAAAGTCTTTGTAATAAAGGTAATAACTGCCTTATCTACATTATTCTTTTTCTCTTGTCCACTCAATTGTAAAACAGCTTGCTCTAAAATATTTTTCCTAATAACATCAAACAAATTACTAATGTTTTCTTGTGAAAAATATTTGTTCAACCTTGCCATAAACACACCTCACTTTCTTATTTTCTAAATAACTAATAAAAAACTTTTATATTTAAAAGTTCTTCAACTGTTTCTGCATTACCAATCTGCTCTTTAATATAAGCGTTCATATTCCAGCAATATGAATGAAGTTGTACAATAAGTTTACCTATAGTTAGCAAATCTTGTTTTGTACACAACAGAGCTTTATTATCCTTGCCGTACCACGTAATAGTATCTTCATCTGAAAGCATTTGATAAGTTGCAAGTAAATTTGTCTTTTGGTCGGTATCACTATCAAACAAAACATTATTATATGTTACACCCTCAAGAAGTTTTTCATCTCTTAGTCTATCGTTTTCAGCAATCAATTTTTCTTTTTTATTGTTTAATTCAATAGTGCTATATTCTGGGTTTAAGATTATTTTCCCGTCTGAATAAATATATTTATCTCTTTCAGCATATACATCTTCTGAAACTTCAATATTTTGAACATTCGTACTATTGTATTCATCGTACGATAATATAGCCATATCTATACCTATAAGCATATTTTTAGAATTTATATGTGCATAATATTTCATAATTTTCACCTCTATTCATTTGTTCCAATACGTCTATAATACATTGCGCACATAGAGACATTAGATTGTGTTAATGTTCTAATTGCATATTTAAAGGTTCGATTGCTTGCTATTACTGGAATACTAAAACAATACGCATTTAACTGACCACCTCTACATGAACCTATATAAAAACCATTAGTAAGAACCCTGCCACTAATTTCTGTAATTAGACTTGAGGTAATATTAGTTGAAGTACCACTACCACCAAGTCTACCAGTTATCATCACTTCATAATTATAATTATCATTAGGTAAATAATCAGATAAGTCTATTGTGTACGTTCCTACTGCTGTTGCAGTACTCAATACCTGCTCCTTTGCTACCCATTGTCCGTCGATAACTTTTTTACCAACATCTGATAAATTTGATAAGTCATTATCTGTACGATTAACTGTTGATACAACATTTTCAGAAATTAAAATTCCTTCACCTGCTGAAATAACATCTTGTTTTCCTGTAATATCCTGATGAGTTGTCAAATATCCACAATCATTATTTAATTCAGATAAATTTAAAGGAATATCATCAATTGAAGCTAAACCTAAATCGCTATATGATTTATCACCATTCAAAACAACATTATTTATTGATGGTTTATTTTCTGCTAGCTCATAGTTTAAAGAAACGGTATTTGCTGATTTTATTGTTTGAGAACCATCTTCATTATCAGTAATTAGCACATTTTCACCTGCAACCAATTTTTGATTTTTCTTTGCTAATTCTTCTTTTAATAAACTATCTAATTCCGTCTTTGAATATGCACCAACCTGAGAGGCAACAACTTTATGAGGATTTTCAGTATTATCAGAATGTAGTTTTACAATTTGCACAGTTTCTTCATCAATTGTAGTTTTTAATTGCTCACAAGAATTCAAATACGTTTTAGCATCATTTGCATAACTCGCCGATTTTGTAGCAGATTTTGCTGATTCTTTTGAATGTTGCAAAGCCAAATTTTCATAATATTTTACGTTATTATTATTAACTCTTATTATATTATTTTCTTTTAAATCATTATTATTATTGTTTTCTACCAAAATCACACCTCAACTTTCTCAGGGAATACTAAAACCATATTAGAATCTTCATAACAACAATCTTCAACAAACAAAGTGTTTTCAATACCATCATCATCTACAGTTTTTATTCCATAAGTGTAAAATCCTATTTCTTCATTCTTTGGAATAGTTAAATTTTTACTAAATTCTGAAGTAATAATAAATGTAACAGCAGGATTAAAATTAGATTTCACTTCTAATATATTAGCAACCACCCTGTTTTTTAAATCTTTTATCATAAAATATACATTATAATTTTTGTCAGTAGGTAACCCTGAAACAACAATTTCTCCAGAATCACCACTATATATATAAATATTTCCTTTTTCATCAATATTTAAACTCAAAACACACCTCCAGATTTAATATTTGATTATAAAATTAACTGCTAATGCAGGTGGTTGCACAATTGATACATCATCTGAATACACATCACAATACTTATTTGCATTAAATCTAAGCAAAGGATTTGAAGCAGAAGATTCGTGACCACGTCCCCAAGCTCCACCTTTTGATCCAACCTCAAACGCACCAGATACAGAACTTGAACCTTCGGTTCCTGCAAGCCTAAATTGTCCTTTTATATTTGGCAATTTCGATTTTAACTCACTACCTAATTCAGCAACATCTGCACCCCACAAGGTTTTGTTTCTCAAATCTGGTAAACCAAATTTTGTACTATCAGAACTTCCAAACATTGTACCTATAATTTTGTATAAATCTAGATAATCAGACACATTTACTTCACTTCCGTCACACAACAAAAAACCTTCTGGTACAACATTTTCAACAGTTATCATAATCATACCTGTTTTTATAAAAGAAGTTTTATAATCCAAAAACTCTTTTATTGTTGCATTTAGAGTTGCAACATTTGAAGCAAAACTTGCAGTCTTTGAAGTTATTAAATCAGACAATTTACCGACCTCTTTTTCAAGATAATGAAAATTATCGTTCAACTCAGACGATGATGCTAAAGCTCCATATTCAATTTCTTTTATACTCATTTTTTCTCCTTTCAGTTTCTACGATATAGTCATATATTTTATCGACCTTCTTTTGCATATCTGATAACTGTACTTTTAAATTATTACTTTCTTCTTTTGTCATATATTTTTCTGAAACTTCTTCTAATATTTCTCGATGTTGTTTCTCCAATTCTTGTGGAGTGACAAACAAGTTATATTGGAAGAATATAGTGAATATCACCAATACAATCGGTGCATATTTTGTTAATATTTCTTTGTCCATCAATTCTCCTAATTTTTATACTCTTTTCAAATCTACACCTTCTATAACACTAATCATTGGTTCAATATCCTCATCAACCTCACCTTCGTCCATTCCCAAAGCCAACCTTTCTCCTTTTTGTATTTTCAATAAAGATGATATAACTGACTCTAAAACTCCGATAGAATTTTTTGAAAGAGTCAAAAAACTCTCATCATAACTTCTCAAATCATATAGAAATCCATCTAATATCATTTCTACACTTTCTAAAGATTTCTTAAACAACTTCAAATGTTGTTCATTTACTCTATTTTTTATATTCTTTTCTTTTATTTTCATTTCTATCCTTTTTGTCTTTTGTAAACAAATGTAACGAACTGACAATTTTATCGTTATAAAAAATCAATTTTTCTATGAGTATATACTTTATATATACATAGAGATTAAATAAGAATTTAA
>CANNUY010000020.1 GCA_947525005.1 uncultured Candidatus Melainabacteria bacterium | reverse complement strand
TGATAATTCTGCTCCTGCTAACAAGTTAAATACTGTTGCTGTTTCTACAAAGCTTGATGTAGCTACTGTCAATTTACTACTATTTACATTCAATGTACCTGAACTTGATTCAATTACTCCATTTGTCATCAAGTCTGTATAATTCAATGTACCTGCGTTTTGAACAACCTTACCTGACCAAGTATCGCCTGTATTAAAGTTCATCTCGCCTGAATTGATTGTCAAGGTTGCACCCGAATCAAGAGTTACCTTAACAGCATCTTTTACAAACGCATTTTCAACAATATTTAAGTTTCCACTTGATATATTCAAGTTACCTTTTGTTGCTTCTAATACAGAATTTATTTCTAATTCTGAATAATTTAATGTACCACCATTTAATTCAACTGTACCATTCCAACTATCATTATCATTAATATTAACAATACCGTTTTCAACAACAGATATTTTTGCTAAATCTACTATTGTTAAAGCGACATTTTTATCAATGTAACTACCAGTCGTAATAGTAAGAGTTGAACCATTAACATTTAAACTACCGTTTTTAGCTTCAATTAAACCATTAGAAACTAAGCCAGTATAATTCATTGTGCCATTATCTAATATAACTTTACCTACCCAAGTATCATTATCATTAAAGTTTACGTCACCACCATTTATATTAAGAATTGAATCCTTAACAAGTGAAATTACAACCTCATTTTTAATATATGATGTTGCAATCATATTTAATGTAGTATCAATTATATTCAAGTTGCCATTTTCAGCAAACAACACACCATTGCTTGTTAAATTAGCATAATTCAATGTACCTGAAGTTAATGTCACATTACCAGTCCAAACATCATTTGTATTAAAGTTCATTGTGCCATTATCAATTACTAATGATGCTCCGTTTTCAACATTAACAATCAAACTTTCAATAATTGAACCAGATAAAGTAGATATACCGTTGAAGATTATTTGACCATTTCCTGTTACATCACCAACAAATCTTGTGCCATCATTTGAATTAATTAATCCATTATTTTCAACTGTATTAAATGTAGTATTACCATTTGCTGTAATTTCTGAATCTATATAGTTATTTACGTTTTCAAATGTTGTGTTACCGTTTGCCACAATAACTTTTTGGTTTACTAAATCAGATATTGTAGAATTTCCATTTGTATTCAAAGTTCCTTTGTTTGTGAATTCTGATATTTGAACTGTACCATTAGTATTAACTGTTGCTGAGTTATCCAAAACACTAACCACAGTATCATTACCGTCAGTTGAATTTAATGTCAAAGTACCTGAACCAATATTCGTTATAGAAGACTTGATTTCTGAATCAATAAGAGTCATTGTTGAAGCATTTTTAATAGAGTTTGCAACCTGAGCATTTCCTTCTTTAACTAATACATTTTTCAAAGTTGCATTACCAATAATATTCTCTAAAACACTGTTATTATCTTCAAACACTACGTTTTCTGCATACAATATAGCATTTTTATTATTCAATACTATTACATCATCACCTGCTAATATTGTTAAATTATACAAGTCTAATTCTGAAACCTTATTCAAATAGAAACCATCATAACGTACATCTCCTTTAGCAGAGCCTAAATCAATAATTGCTAAATCACGGTTATTTGTTAACAAGTTTCCATCATTATCTGTATCTCCTACTTGGTTACCTATAATAAATTTACCAAGACCAGTACCAACCAATACAGGAGATTCTCCAAAACTATCACTCAAATTAGATTCTTCTCTGATTTTTACAGCTTCTGTACTATCAGCTTTTATGTTAAATCCAAAGTATCTTACATTGTCAGGAGAGTCATAAATGTTTAATACATGTAAAGTTGAATAACTTTCCAATATACCAATTGTAATGGTTGCATTATCATCTTCTAATTTTATACCTGTTTTACCAATGAATTGTCCACTCCAAATTTTAATACCATCTGGACCAACTACATCACCAATATTATAATCAGTTGTATATTTTTTAATCAATTCATCAGTCAAACGAAGTTTAATACTTTCATAATCATCTGCATCTTCCCTTAACAAGACTTTAAAATGTCTTGTTACGGTATCTGTACCCATTTCGCTGATACCGACTAATTCATTGACAACAATTTCACCTTTTGAACCTGAAACTACACTGATTGTATCATTCTTGCCAGATTCTAAGCTTGCATCAATAGACACACTTGTTTCAGAAGATATAACAACATTCAATACGCCTAAATTAAAGTTTTCAAAGTTATTATTGCCCATCTTTATTGAAACATTATCCAATGTCACATTAACATTAGAATTATTAGCATCACTTATTGTCAACTGTGCAGGTGTAAGTTCCAATCCTGTAACAAATAATTGACCAGAAGAAGCATTAACGACCCCTTTCCAATCATCACCTGTATTCAATTCTACTTTTCCACCTTTTAATAGAATACTAGAACCTGTCGTAATTGTCGTAATTACATCGCTTGAAATAACACTACCTGTTGAAATATTCAAATTACCACTTTGAATATTTAGCATACCACCTGTTGCATTCAATATATTGTTATCATCTAAATCAATAATGTTTAATGTTCCAGAAATCAAGTTAACAGTACCTAGCCAATCGTCACCTGTATTAAAGTTCATTGTACCGTTATCAATATTCATAACACCATTTAATATAACTGTTTGTTCTGAATATACAAGACCATTTAAATTCGTTGTATCATTCAATGTTAATGTACCAATTCCGGAAATTGAACCTAAAATTGTCGTATTACCATTTGCAACAACAGACCCACGATTTGTTATATTACCAAAGTTAGCTGTGTTACTTGTTGTTATATTCGCATTTTCGTTATTTGTTATTGCTGTAATTACTAATTTATTCGTAGAATTAATACTACCTGTATTTGTACCTGCAGTTATTGTTAATTCTCCATCGTTTTTCACAATTCCGTCTTTTTTGTTAGTAAGATTTGCAATACTTGTTGTTCCACCAACTGTAAAATTACCTGCATTATCAACATTGTTCGCAGTTAAATCATCACTAGCTAAAACATTAGCGCCAGAAGTATTCACAACATTTTCAAGGGTTGTTGTTCCTGATACATTCAATCTAGAAGTGTTTGTCAATACAGAATTGATAGTTGATGAAATAATATTCATAGTGCTATTATTAATTACATCATTGTTTATAGTACTATATCCAGTTTCAACAAGAACACCATTCAAGGTTACTGCACCAACTGTATTCTTAATTGCATTAGTATTTTTTACAAAAATTACATTTGAAAGATTTGCAACAGCACCTTCTTTGTTCAATTCTAATGCCGTATTTGCATTTTGAATAGTAACATCTTTTATGTTTATAGTAGATATATTTACTAACTTAAATCCATTATGTTTAATTTGAGCTTCAATATCATTCGTATCTTTGACAAAAATAGATTCTTCTTTATTCACATTCTTCGTTGGAGCACCACCAAAATCAATCACAGAATATCTTGCTTCTTCATTTGTATATGTAGCCGATGAAGAATCATTGAAACCAAACACATTAAATGTACCTTCTGCAACATTATTCAATTCTATATTTTCTTGAACAATTGTTATAGAAGTATTGTATTCTGGTTTAACAACATATGATCTATTACCCTCAAAGCTAGTTGCAGCATTCAATGTACTTGTTTGAGATAATATACCAATCTTAATCGCAGTATTATATTCTGCTAACTCAATACCTGTTCTACCAATAAAGCTGTTTGAATAAACAATATTATTAGTGTAAGAATCAACTGTATAATTCTTTGTATATTTATTTATCAAATCATTTGATAATGCTAATTGTAAAGACATAGTAGGGTCAGTACTAATATTTTTATCTGCTCTAATAATTACTTTAATAATTGTTGATGTTGTATTTGAAATAACATCTTTATCAGTAATACCTTCAATATCCGTCAATGTAACAGTACCCTTTGAATCTTTTGCGACAGTAATAGTATCTGCAAGACCTGTATTACCGTTATCTGTAATACTTGCATCAATCTTTAATTTTGTGTTTTCATTGGCAGTTAATTTACCAAGATTTAAATTATTTGTAGAAGAATCACCAACAGCACCAATTAAATTAATATCAGTATCTTTTGTTGTGAGAGAAACATTAGAATTATCATCATCAAGAATTGATAATTTGTCAGGCGTAATTTCATGATTTGAAACAACAAGTTCACCAACAACTGCACTAATCAAACCGTTCCAAGTATCACCTCTATTTAATTCAACATTACCACCAGTTAATTTAACTGTTGAATCAGTTTCAATAGTAGTTAAAACATCGCCATTTATAAAGCTATTTTCATCAATGGTTAATGTTCCACTCAATACATTTAATGTTCCAGCAGTTGCTTTTAATACACCATTTGCTGTCAATTCAGTATAATTTAATGTGCCAGAAACAAGATCTACTTCACCTTTCCAATCATCATTATTATTGAAAGTTACTTCCCCACCAGAAATATTTAAGAATGAACCTTCTTTAATAGAAACCAATACTTCTTTTTTAATATAAGCAGTGTTAATAATATTTAATGTTCCACTATTAATATTCAAATCTCCAGTTTCTGCAAACAACACACCGTTGCTTGTTAAATCTGAATAATTCAATGTGCCTGAAGTTAATGTAACATTACCAGCCCAAACATCGTTTCCATTAAGATTTAATGTTCCTGTTTCTATAGTCAAAATTGCATTGTTAGAGATAATCAATCTCTGTTCTTCTGCTATTGAACCAGTCAATCTCAAGTTTTCATTCAATGTAAATAAACCTGTACCTGTCAAAGCACCAACTATAGTCGTAGAACCTTCTGAAGTAATTGTACCAGAGTTTACAAGTGAACTACTAGCATCTTCACCAAAAGTTGTTTTTACAGATGCATCAATCGTATTTGTATTTTCTAACACATAAATCGTATCATTTGCACCTGATAAATGTATATTACCTGCGTTATTTACATACTTGAATAACGCATTTGAACTATTACTTGTTAGAGTAGCGCCTGTTATATTTTTCAATGAATCAACTGTATCGGCTGGAACTTCACTATTTGAAGTACCTCCTAATACAATATTGTTATAGTTATTCAAAGTAGTAATTGCAGTTACATTAGTCGTAGAAACATTACCATAGTTATCCAACAAACTAACTTTATCATTTGTACCTGATAATTGAACATCTCCAGTTGAATTATTTGTTAAAGTTCCTATATCTAATCCCCTAGAAAGAGATACTACATTTTGAGTATTAACAAGTGTTGTTATAATATCACTTAAACCATTTAATGTTGCTGTTCCTTCATTATTTAATGTTTGAATTGTCGTATTTCCATTTGTTGACAAAGTTCCATTATTATTAAATTCCGTCACAATTAATATACCGTAAGCATTAACTTCACCAGCATTATCAATATGTGTTATTGTAACCTTATCTGCTGTGTTGACTACACCTGCTTGCTTGTTATCAATATTAGCGAATATAGACGTTCCAGAAATGCTCAATGTTCCACTATTATCTGTTAGAGAATTTATAGTAGATGAAACGATTGTCATTAAAGATTCATTGATTACTTTATTCAACTGAGTACCATTTTCAGCATCAACTTTTACAGTGTTTAATTTTACATCTCCGTTTTTGTTTTCAATAGCAACTTCATTATCTGTGAAAATTACGTTTAACAACGAACTTACTGCATTGTCATTATTAAGAACTAACGCTTTTTTACCTTGTACTATACTAATATTTTGAAGATATAAATCAGTGTTATTTTTTAAATTAAAACCATTATATCTAGTTGTTATATCACCAGTTTCATTAATAGAACTCAAATCAATAATAGAGTCCTCTGCTCTTGATGATGCACCTCTAACATTGAATACACCAGCACCTGTGCCAACATCTACCCCTGTATCATCAACGCTTAGATTAATTTCTTCTCTTACAGTAGTAGCTACTCTAAATTCATAAGTTCGTGTTTTGCCATCTAATGACAACATATTCATTTCATGAAGTGGTTTGTATTGAGTCAATATACCAATTGTTAAATCAGTGTCATTATCAACTCTCAAACCTGTTGTACCAATGAATGTATCGTGATATACAAAATATTCACCTTTTTCTTTTGTTGTAGCATTATTTTGTAAAGTATAAATGTTATTATAGTGATTTATCAAATTATCACTCAATTTCAATACAATGTTATCACCGTCATTTCTTAATAATAAATTTGACAAAGTAACAGTATCAGAGAATTCTGTTGGTATTTCTAATCCTTCAATTATATCAATTGTAATTACACCTGCGCCACTACTTGATCTAACATCAAATTTATCATACATCAAGTTATTAATGTCAAAGATATCAATATCCATTGACCAATTTACAGATTCATTAGAAGTTAAGTTATTAATTAGATATGTATGAATTCCATCATTACTTAAGTTTACAGCTCCGTTTTCAAATTTTACTTCGTTAGCATTTGCTAAAGTATTTTCTGAGAATACAAATTCTCCACTTTTTAACCATACAATAGCTTTATCAAGAGTTCCTAAGATATTTGTTATACCTGTTACAACATTGTTATCATCATCACGCAATTCAGAAATGTTCAAATTGTATACTTTTGACGAATTAATATTTCCTTGAATAGTAACATTTTGCAAGTTCAAAGCTACATTATCTGATGTAATATTAAAGATATTAGGAGCATCTCCACCTTTTGTATCCTTAATAGTCAATTGTTGAATAGTTAAATTCATATTATTTTCTATATTCAATGGAGAATAACCACTCAAATCAAGTCCAGATGTTGCATAGTTACCAATCATATACAAATTAGTACCTTCTAATCTTGGAATTGTATCATTTACAATAAAATCATTGTTATATACAAACGTGTATTTCTTAGGATTTACACCGTCATCAGCAGTTGGTACATACCCAGCCCATTGAACAAATGAGTTCAAAAGACCGTGTAATGAAATACTATCGTTTTTAGTTTTAGTTGTTGATAAACCAAAATCTTGAACGAATAACATATCACTACGCATTTCTCTAAGTGCCCTAATCAAGATTTTTGAATCATTATATGCTAATTCTGGAGCTTTTGTAACACCATCTGCAGCTTTAATGATTTGCAAAGTATACCAAGTATTATCTGCTGGATTCAATCCAGTTAAATCTAAGTTAAATCCATCAATATAAATAATACCTTCACTATTTGTTAAAATTTTGAATGTATCAGAATATTGATGCTCAATTGTAAAATCAATATCCAAATTATATTTAACTAATTTTGCGATATCTTCGCTTGATAATGGTTGCATTTCCATTATTACTCTATCGCCTACAACTTTTTCTGTATATTTGATATGGCTTGCAACATCTTTTGATGAAACCATATGATTTATAGTATATTCTTTATATGCTCCATCAACCAAATTAACTTCGCCACCATTTGCTATAAAACTTGAATTAGCGAATGTGTTTTCATTAAAGGTTAATTTACCACCTTCTAAAGTCAATACAGAGTTATTTAATTTACCATCAATAATTGTATGAGGATTTGATACTTTGTTATTAACATTATCAAAGTTATTAGACACAATAATATTAGCTGTAACACCATCAATACCAGAAATATTACCTCTTATTATTGAATTATATAGATTGATTACAGCATTAGAATTTGATACCTTAATCAAATCAGTATCACTATTAACTGAATCCGTAAATTCAACATTATAAATACCTAATACGGTTTCATTAGCTAATTCAAAACCAGTATGAGATATTTTACTGCTACCTGCAATATTTGGATTCACACCAGCTAAATCTAAGAAAGATTTAGTATTAGTGCCATCTTGAGATGTTAATTCAGAACCCTGAATAAATAGTTTTCCAGCAGTTGTAACACCTAGATTTTCAAATACATTATATGAATTTCCATTTTTATCAGGGTTAAACAAGAAGTGTCTTTCTTCTGTTGTTGATAACAAGTTCAACAATCTCAATACATCATAAGTTACAACACTATAAACTGCTAATGAATCATAATATGATAGCGAATCATTAGATTTCTTCAATTCTATACCTGCACTTTGAACTAAATATGTATTATCAATCGTTGGTAATATGTCTTTAACATCTGAAACCTTTAAATTATCTGCAATATCTAATGTTAAGTTATTAGAATTTGTATACAAGACTCTGATAATAACAGGATCGCTTGTTAAAGATATTGTAGTAAAGTTAGTAATCATAATTGTACCAGATGACTCAGTTCCTGCATAAATTGCATCAGCAATACCATTTTGCATATCAACATCAATGGTCATTCTTACATCATTAGATGCCTTCAAATTACCTAATACAAGATTTCCAACAACTCCGTCAGACAATCCTATCATTGTTTTTGATGCTTCAACATTCATTTGAGATGTATAACCATTCGTTATGAAATCAGAAGGATTGTATGTATTATCTAGTTTTAATTTTTCATAATTAACATTAAAGAAACCGTTTAAATCACCTTTAAATACAAGTGTACCAGATGTACCTGAAACAATTCCATTCCATTTATCATTGTTATCAAGAACAAGCTTGCCACCGTTCAAATCAACAGTTGAACCATCTTCAATATTTACAATTACATCAGACTCAACAACACTTCCTGAAATCAATGATAATGTGTTTGATAGTATATTCAATGTACCAGCATCTGCTTCTAAAACACCCACAGAAGCTGAACCTGTATAATTTAATATACCTTTAACAACATCTCCTGATGAATCAGTTCCTGTCATCATAGTAATTAAACCTAACCAATTATCCTTATCGTTTATATTTAATGTACCACCATTAACTGAAAGTTCTGCATCTTTTGCAATATTTAAAATAACGTCATTTTCAATAACTGAATTTGCACCTACATTTAATTTTGTTTTTATACCTGTTAATGCAGACTTATTAATATTAATTGTACCGAAAGTAGCATTAATAACATCATTAGATATCATATCAACATAATTCAACACAGCATTAGTGCTATTTAAGTTAAGAGTACCTAACCAAACATCACCATTATTAAAGTTCATAACACCAGAATCAGTAACAATCAATGTACCATTTGCAGAAAGTGTAACATTTTGGTCGTTTTGAATAGCACCATAAACAGTGACTGAACCATCTAAATTAAGTTTGTTAGTAGATGAACCGTTTTCACCTGTTGTAATATTACCATATAAAATGGTTGTTCCAGATGTGTTAATAATACCGTTATTTGTAATCAAATCTAAGGTTGTTTGGCCATTTCTACCCAATGTCAAAGTTCCATTAGTATTAATTGTACCCGTATTCGTAAGTGTATCAATATTAGTTTGGTTATCAACAGAAACTGTACCTGCATTTATTAATGAAGTAACAACATCAATACCTTCTAAATTCATCGTTGCACCAAATTTGTTATCAGCAGAAGTGATTGTAGTGTTTGCAGAACCTGTAGTTGAGAATGTTCCTGCTGTATTAGTTAATGTTTCAATTCCTACTGTACCCATTGAAATATTTACCGTGCCAGAATTCAATAATTTAGTAATTGTTGTATTTGCTTTGATATCAAATTTACCGTTTGCATTGTTTTGGAAAGTTTCAACTATGTTTTTAGAAGAACCTGTTTGGAAATATACTTCATTGTTATTTGTAAATCCTTTTACGTAGAATGCCGTTGATGAAACATTAACAACAGAATTATTTAATAACGATAAAATGTAATCAGAATATTGAATGTCATTTGATATATTTGTTGTACCACCAAAGCTAGCTTCGCCATCATTGTTTGTAAATGTATCTATAGAAGTTGAACCAGATGTTGAGAAAGTTCCATAGTTCTGAACAGTTTTGATTGTTTGAGCACCAGCTAATGACATTGTTGCTCCGTTGTAGACAGTATCAATTGTAGATTTAGAGCCTGCATAAGTATTAAATGCTGCTGAACCACTACCTAAAACAGAGTCCTTATAGTTGTTATATATATAATCAATTTTTGCTTTACCATAAACATTTACAAGATTTGTATTTTCAATAGTAGTAATTGTATCACTAGAGCCACGAACTTCTGTTATTCCTGAGTTTGCTATTTTTGTAATCATGTTACTATTTTTAGCAGCACCTGCTTTATCTGTTGTAACCAATGTTCCAGCATTTTCTATATATGTTGCAACAGTAGTGTTCATAAGGGTCATCGCACCCTTCATGTTTTTCACATAGTTTCCATTACCAGTAGTTGGAATAGATACCAATACTGCATCTAAAATAATCGTTCCACCATTTTTAATAATAGCTATATCATTCTCTTGTAATGTTACATACGATAATGTTGCAGAAGCTTTATCATTTGACATAGCTAAAGCATATTTACCATTTCTAATTGTCACATCAGATACATTAAATGTTGTTGCTTTTGTAAGATTAAAGCCTTCATGTTTATCAGCTGTCGAACCAACCTGCAAATCAATAATACTTGATGCTGAACTATAACCAATTATAGAGAATTTTCCTGCTGATGTTTCGTTAAAATCAACATCTTCTTTCACAGTTACGCTTTCATTTCTAAATTTATATTCTCTATCAACAGAAGTTATATACTTATTGATTTCATATAAAGTTTTTAATTTTTCAACAACACCAATAATAATAGAATCTTTTTTATCATTGATACTTACACCTGTGATACCCAAGAAAGAATCATTATATACAGAATATTTTGTAGCTTTTTTAGAAGGATTAATAACTCCGTCAACAACATTGTCACCATAATATTCAATATTATAAACTCTTTTATTTACTTCTATTAGTTCTTTTGATAAAGCTAGATTTATAGAATAATTACCAAATTCATCAGTAGTTTCATCTGTTCTATTAAGTATTTTTATAATAATAGAACCGTCAATTTTTGAAACAACAGATGATATATCGCCAATATCAACTATTTGGATTGTACCAGAAGAACCTGCTCCAACAGAGAATGTATCACTAACACGATTTATAACGTCTAAATCAATTGAATATTTTGCAGATGCATTTGATGTTAACGTACCAATTACATAATTAGTTATTACATTGTCTTGAGAAATTATTTCACCTTTATTTACATTTAGAGTTGAATCTTTTAATATATTAGAAGTTCTTGCATTAATATTTTCAGCCGTTGGTGTTACTAATGGACTTTTTGACTGATAATCAGCGTAATTATTATAATTATCTCTATTTGTTAAATACTTAGTATAATCATAACTTGCAAGAACCAATCTTGCTCCAGATAATGATATATTAGCATTTTGAATTAAATTGTTCATATAGAATTTTGACTCAGTGCTATCAGCACTTATTGTCATATTAAATGCACTATTTCCTTTAATAATATCGTCCATAGTAACAGAGCTTGCATCTTTCATCGCAAACGTTAAAGATGCACCAGAATCAACGATAATACCTCTATACACTTTAGAGTCATTTGAACCTGCGTAATTGCCTGACATAACCATATTGAAGCCTTCTGTAATATTAAATGTAGTATTTACAGAAGTCCATAAAGCACCTGAACTTGTTGAATTCGTTGCATAATTGCCTGTAAAGTTGGTATTATTAATCGTCAAGCTTGAAATTTTTTCTACTGCTATTGCACCAACAGTTCCCGCATAGTTATTTGTAAATGTTGAATTAGAAATAACTGCATTATATGGAGATTTGTTAGCTGTTAAATAGATTGCACCTGCTGAATTTGCATGATTAGACTCAAATGTACCACTGATATTTTTAATAGTACCATCACCTATTCCACCAGCTATTGCTCCACCTGAATTTGTAGCAGAGTTTCCTGTAAATGTACCTGTAATAGTTCCAATATAACCTGTTCCATTATTAACTGATGCTATTGCACCACCATTTTCAGAAACATTATTTTTGAATGTACCGTCAATAGTTTCAATTGTTCCTTTATTTAAGATAGCACCACCATTTGTACCATTATTACCTGTAAATTCACCTGTTATATTTGAGATTTTACCTGTATTATAAATAGCTCCACCACCAACATCTGAGCCAGTTACACTAACTGTACCATTTGTAAATTTACCATTTATTTTTGATATAGAACCACTATTAAATATAGTACCCAATTCATTATCTTTAAATTCAGCATCAATTGTTTTAATTGTTCCACCTTCATTATAGATAATATAATCTAATCCATTTGATGAATATGTACCATTTATTGTTGTTATATTACCTGTTGTTCCATTATGAATTAAGCTAGAACCATTATTATTAGTATTATTTGTAAACTCACCATTTATAGTACCAATAGTGCCTAAGTTACTAATAATTGTTCCGATATTATTTGTAAAGTTACCATTTATAGAACTAATCATAGAGCCCTTACTAGAGTTCACAGCAATCACGGCTGAATCATTTGCAGAGTTATTATTAAAGTCTGCTTCTATTGATGAAATAACTGCACCTGAAACATAAATAGATGAAGCATAATTTGATGATGTATAGTTACCCTCAAATACACCTGTAATTGTTGATATTTTGCCACCCTCTAATACAATAGCACTATCATTTTCTTTGAATATTACATTATTTATAGATGCAACTTCTTGTGTGGTAACAGCTCCATTTGGCTTGATATATAAAGCTTCTTGTCCTTTTGTTATAGTTAAATTATTTAACGTAATTACAGAATTTGGATTAATCACTCTAAATCCATTTAAATAATTACCATTACTATCTGATAAATCAATTACAGAATGAGTAGCATCACTATCATAACCATTAACATTGAATGTTCCAGAACCAGTACCTACAAGATTTCCATCTAAATCGTTGCTAATTGAAACACCTTCTTTAACGGTTACAACATCTCCTGCTTTAGTAGGTGTAGCAACTGTATAAGTACGAGTAGCACCAGTAGTTGATAGTGTATTTACATATCTCAAGGTCTTATCTTTGAATAATACACCGATTACAATAGAATCTTTTGTATTGTTCAGACCAACACCTTTAATTCCAATAAAGCTATCGCTCTTGAAATTATACCCTTTACTATCTGAACCGTATTCTGATTTATCAATAGTTCTTGAAGATGCTACCTTATTTGATAGAGCTAATACAATATTATCACTTGCATTTTCTCTATAAAGAACTTTTATAACAGTTGAAGATTCATCATCAGGAAGTGTTATTGTACCAATATCATCGATTGTTATAGTACCTACAGAACCTGATGCAACAGTATATGAATCTGAAACAGAATTATCTAAACTCAAATCAATTTTCCATAAAGCATTTGCATCAGATTCAAGAACTCCAATAATATAATTTGTATAAATTGTATCTTGGGAATCAACAATACCACTATTTACAACAATATTTGAAGTAGCAAGAACAGAGCTATCACCTTTTACTGTAACAGGGTTTGCAGTCTTGTATGCATTATAATCAACGTATTCATCTCTATGTGCAAGATAATTTGTATAATCATAGCTTGCTAATTTTAAAGTTCCATTTGATAATGTCAATGTTGCATTTTCAATGTTATTATTAAGTTTAAATATAGAGTTATTATTATCTGAATCAATTACAATGTTATAGCCATTTACACCTGAAATTGTATCGTTCATCAATACAGAACCTGAATTACTTAATGTAAATCTTAAAGTTGCAGATGCTGAATCTACCCAAATTGCATTATATTCTTTTGTAGAATTTGTACTAATATAATTGTTTTCAAATACTGTTTCAAAACCATTTGATAAAATTGTCAAATCAGATGATGTTAATATCGCTCCACCTTTTGCTTCTGATGTAGTTGACACTACATAGTTATTTCTAAAGATAGAATTTAAAATAGTTAGATTACCAATGTTATAAATAGCGCCACCTCTTAATGTTGCATTGTTTCCAGTAAACGTACCTGACAAACTATCAATTCTACCATTATTAAAAATAGCTCCAAATTGACTTGCAGAGTTATCTGTAAAATTACTTACAATAGTTGTAATTGTACCGATGTTATATATAGCTCCACTCATTGCGTCTGAAGAATTATTTTCAAATGTTGATTCTAAAGTAGTAATAACTCCAGCATTAAAAATAGCACCACCTTTGCTTGATGATGTATTATTTGTAAATGTAGCTTTTATTATTTCTATTTTTGCATCACCAGTATTAACAATAGCTCCACCAGCAGCTGCAGAGTTGTTTGTAAACTCACCTTCAATTGAGGAAATAGTTCCACCATTTGAGTTATAGATTGCGCCATCATTTTTACCAATATTACCTGTAAATGTGGCAGAAATTTTTCCGATTGAACCTCCGTTATTAGAAATTGCGCCACCAGAATCTGATTCATTTCCTTCAAATACAGATGTAACTATTTCATTTATTGTTCCAGAGTTATAAATAGCACCACCTAACAACGCATTGTTTGATTTAAAAGTAGAATTAATTGTTGTAATCGTAGTGTTATTATTATAAATTGCACCACCTTTAGAATCTGTTCCTTCTGCAAAGTTTCCAGTGAATTTCGCAACAATTGATTTAATAGTTAATTTAGAGCCTGAAACAACTCTATTTGCAATCGCACCACCATAAGCATTTGTACCTTTTGCATAGTTATTAGTGAATTCGCCTGTTATACTTTCAATAGTCATTTCTACAGAATTTTTATCTGCTGACAAGTAGTTACTTATAGCGCCACCATAAACAGTAGAAGTTGAATCGGTTGCCTCAACATAGTTACCTGTAAACTTACCATTTATAGTGCCAATTTGCATTGTAGATTTTAAATCTTCTGTATAAACATAATTGCTTATAGCTCCACCATAAGCTTTTGAAGTCGCTTTTGCATAATTTCCTGTGAATTCTGTTGTTCCATCACCTAAAGCAGTTATTGTTAATGTAGAACCACCACTTACACGATTATAGATAGCTCCACCATAAGCATTTGAATTAGCTTTTACATAGTTATTATTAAACGTACCTGCTATTGATTTTATTGATAATGATGAAGACAAATAAGTGTAGTTACCAATAGCTCCACCGTGTGCTCTTGTTGTATTTTGACCAGCAACGCTATTACCTTCAAACAATCCTGAGATTGAATCAATACTCATAGAAGCTGTGTTATTATCAGCAGAGAATACGTAGTTGCCAATAGCACCACCATAACCATAATAATTCTTAGCACTTGCGACACTATTATTTCTGAATGTGCCAGAAATCTTTATAGATTCAACTGCTCCATTATATGAATAGTTGCCGATTGCACCACCAAATGTGTAATTACCTGATAATGTATTACCTTCAAATGTTGTATTTTCAACAGTCATCTTATCTTTATTAAAGATAGCTCCACCTATTAAATCATTTGATGATACAACACCATTATTAATAAACTTAGAATCTTTAACAACTAGAGTTCCTGAATTGTTTGAAATAGCTTGAACATTATCCTTAAATATTACATTTGTTAATTCTGCAGAAGAATTGATATTAGCAAGAACTAATGAATTAGTACCTCTAGTAACCGTTAAGTTAGAAATATGAATATCTGTATTCTTATCAAGATAGAAACCTGTCAAATACAATCTATAAAGATTACTACCGACAGTTCTTTCTGTGTACAAGTCAATCACTGAATGTTCTGCATTATCATCATAACCATTCAAATAGAATGAACCAGCTCCAGTACCTTGTAAATTACCATCTTTATCATAGCTCAAATCAACATTTTCTTTTACGGTTACAATATCACCCGTTGTTGCAGGTGCTCTGAATAAATAATCACGTCTTGCACTGTCAACATTAGTACTATCAAGCAAGTTCGCAAATCTCAATGTACTTTCTGCATCTAAAATACCAATGATTATAGAATCTTTAGTATCATTCAAATCAATACCTTTAACACCCATGAAATCATCACTATTAAAGATATATTTACCACTTGCAGAATCATAAAATTCTGAAGCTTGTTTTGTAAATCGTTTAGTAATATTATCAGCTAATGCAAGATTTATTGAATAATTACCGTTTGAATCAATTGTAGCATTTTCATCTCTATATAATAATTTAATAATAATAGCGATATCATCATCAGGTACTTCAATATTACCAATATCAGTAATTGTTATAACACCTGTAGAATTAGTTCCAACTGTAAATGTATCAGCAATACCATTTGCATTAGCAACATCAATGTTTACATCAATTTTCCAGCTAGCACTTTCACTTGATGTTAATGCTCCAATTACATAATTTGTGAATACACTATCTTTTACATCAACAGTACCACCAACAGCATTCAATGTAGCTTGAGAAAGTATATTTGATGTTCTATCAGTTAATGAATATGCTGCAGTATTCGTATGTAAATTATTTGTATATTCGTAATTTGCAAGTTTTAATGTACCACTATTCAAAGTAATATCAAAATTAACAACATCATTATTCAAATTAAATACCCCAGTATTATCTGAGCTTGTGATATTTAATTTAGCATTCATTGTTTGACCAGTCTTAGTTGCCGTTGTTGAATTATCTGATTTTGTTGTATAACTCTTAGTTCCATCAGAGTTTGTTTTTACATTTTGAACAATTGTTCTTTTATATGTATAAACATTATTATCTGCAAGCACAATCTTATCATCCATTACAACAGAACCTGATTCTGACAAATTAAATGTCAAAGTAGGAGTTGAATTTGTTGTATAAGTATAAATAGTTGTTCTTGTGTCATTTTCTGTAACTTGAGAATCTAATGTTATGCCAAATACAGAGCCTACTCCAATTCCAACATAATCCTTGTTAGTACCAATTTGAACATAATTATCTTTGAATACTGATTCAAATCCATCATTAACATTAAAGATTATATCACCTGTTGAATAAATAGCACCACCTATTGCAACTCCAGTAGTTGTTTGAGCATAGTTACCAGTAAAGGTTGAATTATTAATTGTCAAATTATTAGATGCATTATAAATAGCACCACCTAAAGCTTTATCAGAACTTGATATAGCTGAGTTTTCTATAAATGTACTTCCATTAATTACAACATTTGTAGCGCCTGATGATATATAGATTGCTCCACCTTGTGATGATGAGTTGTTATTAAAGGTTGATGTTATATTATTAACCTCTGATTTATAAATTTTTATAGCTGATCCTGTATTATTTTCAAAACTTGCTGATATATCATTAATTGTTCCACTATATGCATAAATAGCATTAACATTATTTGTGAAAGTACCTGTTATTAACTCAATATTGTTTAAGTTTAGAATTACTGCAGATTTATTTCTTGCATTATTACCATCAAATGTTGAAGATATTTCACCAATAGTACCCGTATTATAAATAATACCTGTAGATGATAAACCTTGAAGATTATTATTTGTGAATGAACCTGCAATATTTGTTATTATTCCAGTATTATAGATTACAGCAGTTTTAAATAACGATAATGATTCTGTACCATCTGCAATTTCTAAATCAGAATCAAATACTTTATTTCCTGTGAATACTGCATCAATACCACCCATAAATCCTTTGTTAAATATGATTGGTGTTCCAGTATTATTTTTTATCCAATTTGTATTATTTGAGAAAGTTCCTGATATAGCAGTTCCTGTAAATGTTATACTTCCATCTTCTTCCACTGAATAATTACCAATATATCCTGTATCAGTGTTATATATAGCGCCACCATTATTATTTTGGTATGTTAAATTAGCACTCGTAATTGTTCCTGCATTGAGAATGCCAACGCTCTTATTTTGTTCAAAAGTAGCTGAAATGCTGTTAATTTTTCCGGTATTATAAATAACACCCTCATCTGATTCATTAGATGTAAATGTTGTATCTACAATAGATGTTATAGTACCCGAATTAAATATTCCTGCTCCATAAGTAGAAGTGTTGCTTGTAAAAGTAGAACCAGTGATGGTTGTAATAGTTCCTTTGTTATTAACAATACCTGCACCATATTCTGCATCATTACTATTAAACTCTGCAGATATAGAACCTATTGTTCCTCCTAAATTAAATATTGCACCACCTTGATTTGCAGTATTATTATTAAATTGAGTATTCTCTATCGTTTGAATTTTTCCAGTGTTAAAGATAGCACCACCAAGTGTATCTGCATTATTACTTTCAAAGATTGAACTAATTGTAGTTATTGTACCACCATTATTAAATAATGCACCACCATACCCTTTTTCTCCTGTAGCTGAGTTTGAAGTAAATGTTGCTTTTAATGAATTGATGCTACCTTTTATATTTATTATTGCACCACCTTGAATAGCACTATTAGAAGTGAATGTAACATTCTCTATTGTAGTGATTCTACCTGCTGTAGAGCTATTAGTCAATGCTCCAATAAATATTGCACCACCTGTTGAATCAGCTGTGTTATTTTCAAAACTAGAATCAACAATCTTATCGATTGTACCAGTGTTTAGAATAGCACCACCAATATCACCTGCAGAGTTGTTTGTGAAGGTCGCACTGATTGTACCTATTGAACCATCAGCATTAAATATTGCACCACCTTGACTTTCAACAGAGTTTGAATCAAAAACGGTGTCAGTTATAGATGTTATAACTGCTGGTTTGTATAAATAAATTGCTCCACCACTTACTGCTGAATTTGAATTAAATTCAGAATTTTCGATTGAAGAAATTTTACCTGATGATCCACCATTTGTAAACACACCTACGTAAATTGCGCCACCTGATGATGTAGATCTATTATTAGTGAATATCGCTAAAACAGTATCAATATTACTTGTAGTAGTTAATGCAGCACCAGCAGCTGAACTTGTGTTACCAATAAATTGTGAATTTGTAATCGATATAATATGTGCACCCACCTCATTTGAAATAGCTACATTGTTATTTGAGAAAATAACATTATCAATTGTTGCAGAGGCATTTGAACCACTTAAATAAATAGCATTTATAGCATTTTGAATAGTTACATTTGAAACATTTAAAACGGTATTACCAACCAATTTAAAGCCTTTATGAGAATCACCTGATACGCTATCAGCTAAATCAATAATTGATAATGATTTATCTTGTCCTTGTATATAGAACGTACCATTTGCAGTATTATCATAATCAACATTTTCTTGGATAGTTAATTTTTCATTAGGTTTTGCATTAAAGATATAATATCTTGCTTTATCACCACTATCAAATTTATTTGTTTCATAAAGATTTTTTAATCTTTCTAAAGAACCAACAACAATAGAGTCAGCTGTATCATTTAATTTTATACCTTTTGAACCTAAGAAATCATCACTATTAACTTTATAAGAACCATCTTTTATAAAATCTTTTACACTAATATCTGTTCTATAAAGATTTGCAACTTCATCAGGTAAAACAAGTTTTATACTATCACTACTATTTGCTCTATCTAATACTAAGATTTCTAAGTTATCAACAGTAGTTGGTTTCATATCAACAGTCAAACCTAGTCTTGTGATAATCAAATTACCAGAAGAACCTGATGCAACTTTGATAACGTCAGAATTGATAGCATCAAAGTCAAGCATAATATTAACACCGTCACCTGCTTTTAGTGTTCCCAAATTAGTTGTTTCAAAAGTAGGAACAGCATCAATCAAATTGATGATTGCATTAGATATATTTATATTAGTTGAATCATTTACAACCAACATATTTTTAGTAATTTCTAATTTATTAGTAGCATCACCATTATATGTAAAAGTACCACTATTTGCAGTAATTAGGCCTGTCCAAGTATCAAGAGAATCAAGAACAACATTACCACCAGAGATTACTAAACCACCTTGAAGATTTACACTTGTAGCAGTTGCTATTGAACTACCTGATAACAAAGTTAAACTTGCAGACTCTCTTACTTCTAATTCGCCACCTGTTGTAACTATTTTACCGTTTGAAGTTAATCCATAAACAAACTTACCATTATTCAAATTAATAGTTGTAGAAGTCCACGAATCAGTATCACTAAGTGTGATTGAACCACCGTTTATATTCAACGTACCGTCATCAAGATTTGTAAGAACAGTTTCTGTAATCACAGAACCAGTTGCCAGATTAAGAGTACCACTTTCCATAGTAAATTCGCCTGATTGAGCGTTAAGGATTGATGAGTCAGCATTTGCACCAGAAAGGCTATATGTTAAAATACCACCTTTTAAATTAATTGTTGAATTTGCTGACCATTTATCATTTGCACTCAATGTTAAAGCAGAATTTTCTAACATATTCAATATAGCTGATACAGTAACAGCTTGTTGTTCAGCGATAACACCTGACAAATTAACTGTTCCAAACATATTCAACTTACCACCACCAATAATATTTGATGTCAAATTAGTTGTGCCATAAAGAGTAATAGTACCTGTATTATTAACGCTTTCGAGAGTAAGTGTTGCACCAGTTGTTTCAGAACCTGATGTAAAAGTTGAAGCATTTGTTAGATTAAGAATACTAACAGTTGCACCACCTGAAAGTGTTGTTGTACCAGAATAGTTGTTTATTGTTCCGAAACTGTTTGTTCCTGTGATAGTTAATGCTGAATAGTTACCTATCGTTGAAAGTATGTTTGAAGAAGCTATGTTCATAGAAGCTTTTGATATAATTTCACCACCATTTTCATCAATAGTAACATTTGTTAAGCTCAATGGTTTATTACCTGCAAGGTTTTCAATTGCTATATCGTTATTATTAAATATAACATTTGAGATTGTTGCACTTGAATAATTTTGGCTTATTAAAATAGCTTTTGATGAATTTTGGATAGTAACACCAGAAATAGTCAAATCTGTAGAATTTGTAGTCAATTCAAAACCAGTTAGTTTGTTGTCATTTTCATCAGACAAATCAATAATATAATTTGTTGCAGAACCACCATCTTCACCTTTTACAACGAATGTACCAGCGCCTGTTGTTCCTAAAGCTTGAGTAGTAGAACCAACAATAGCACCTTCCTTAACAGTTCCTGCTCCTGAGAATACAAAAGTTCTTGTATTTGCTGGATATTGTAATTGGTTCATATATTGAAGGTTATTTAATTTTGATAAAATACCGATTACTAAAGTATCACCATCAATATTCATATCAATACCTAATTCACCGATAAAATCTTTGTTTGATACAGTGTAATTGTATGAGCTTGCATCATAAATATAGTTTTGAGCCAAGCCGTCAGCTAAGGCAAATCTTATATTATCAGAAGCATTCGCTTTGTTTAGAAGTTTAATATTTAGTGATATAGAATCAGTTATAACACTGTTTCTCAAATCAGCATTATTCATAAAATCAAGAGTTGGAGTTCCGTCTATATTAAACAACCCTATTGGAAGTATAGATATAAGTCCTGCAGAACCTGAACCAACAGAAATTGTATCAGCATTGTATGAACCAGTTCCTAGATTATCTATTGATAATTTTAAATACATATTTGCGATGTTGTCATCACTTCTTGTCGCAACAAGACTCTTAAAGCTGTAATTCATATAACTTGCATCATCAGGAATCACACCTTTTTCAGCAAACTCTGATATACCATTCGTCATAAATAATGTGTTGCCTGTAAACGATACATCAGAAGATGCAAAAGTATCAACCTTGTTCATAAATAATGTTGAATCTTTAACACTTACAACAGCGTTTTCGATTGTTGAATTCAAGAACAATTTAGACGTGTAGTTATTTCCTATGAATGCAACAGAATATCCATTTGAACCGTTTATCACATCGTCAAGAACTAATGACCCACCATAGAAATTAAACGTAAACTTAGCAGAACTTGAATCAACATAGATTGCGTTAGAATTACCATTAACAGTATTACCTGAGATAGTTACAACATTTTCATCAGTAATATTAAGAACAACGTCTTTTGTTGTATAGATAGCACCACCATTTGATTTTGCAGAGTTATCAACAAAACTTGTATTCCAAAGAGTTAAATTACCTGTGTTATAGATTGCACCACCTGAGCCATTTAGAACTTTATTACCGATAAATTTACCTTCGATAGAGCTAATTGTACCGGTGTTATAGATTGCACCACCGTTTGTGTTAGCAGTGTTAGATATAAAGTCACCTGTTATAGCAGTGATATTTGCAGAAGTACCGTCATTCATTATCGCACCACCGTAACTTCTTGCAGAGTTATAAATAAAATCACCTGTGATGTAGTTAATAGCTTTAGTGTTATAGATTACACCACCATTTGTTCCTGCAGAGTTAGATATGAAGGTACCAGCAAGATAGTTGATTGTACCAGAGTTCTGCAATGTGCCATAACCACTTGTTACACTGTTTCCGATGAAGTTAGAAACAAGAGTGTTTATAGTTCCGCTATTTTTGATTGCAGAGTTTGATGTTGATGAATATTTAACTATGTCACCAGTGAATTCTGTTTTAGTAGCTGTGTTGTTAAGTACACTGCCAGAAGTCACTCCGATATAATTTGTATTTTCTGCACCAGTTCTTGGAACGTAAGTTAGGTATAAGTTTCCTGTACCTGTTTTAGAAGGTAGGGTAATTGAGATTACATTTGAAGTATTTGATGGTCTTTCTTTTGAGATAGTCCAGAATACATCTCCAAGAGATGACAATTTATCTGCCAACAAGTTAAATACAAAATAAGTTTCTACAGGTTTAGAATTTTCACCAACTTGATACATTTTATAATCATAAGAATCAGCAGAACCTTCTGAATTGAAGTATGCACTTTCAGGAATCAAGTTTTTGTCAAAAGTATAATATTTACCACCAACAGTAAACATAGCTTTATCTGAAGTTGTTTCAACCACAGCTGTACTTGAGATGTTTGCAACAGATTGCCATTTGTATTTATCATTTGCATCAGTAGGAGTAAAGTAGTATGTTGTACCATTTATTGAAATAGCAACATCATTTACTCCAGCAGATGTTTTTAAAGTAATAGGATTACCTTCAAACATCAATTCGTTTATCGCAACATTTTTTATAGAAGAAATTGTTGCACTACCTTGAAATTCTGATTTAACAGCAATACCAAGTTTAACAACATTTAGACCATTTTCAATTGTATCGTATAATGTCATATCAAGAGTGTATGTATTACCAAGATAGTTATAAACGTAGCCTAATAATGATTTAGTATTATTTATAAAACCGTATGACAAATTCGCCAATGATGAGCTTGAAGAAATAATTGTAGAAGTTTTATTACCTTTAATAGAACCTTCTATATTCAAATCATTAATAGAAAGTTTTGTGCCAGAAGCGATTGCAGATGTAATATTAAGTACATCGGTTGACATAACATTTTGGTTAAATAATACATCAAGAGTAAGCGAACCAGCGCCTGAAAGAGTGCCTACTGTAAACTCATTCATAGTAACATTACCATCAGCATTTGTTGTATGAAGTGATAATGTACCATTGTTAAGATTTAAAGTTCCGTTGATTGTATTACCATCAGAAACCACATTAAGTTCTGAATTAACATATGTTGTACCAGTACCTGTAATATCTTGAGATAAATTACCTGATAAGTATAAACTACCAGTGTTTTCAACTGTGTTAGCGTTTACAAGATAATCAGCTTCTGTTGTAAAACTACCATTTGTATTAATAAGAAGTTTTGATACTTGAATATTTTTGTTATTGTTATTATTTACAGAAACATTTTGCAAACCGTCGCCAATTATTACATTAGAGCCTGATTCAGTTGACTTAATATCACTTTGAATAGTTCCACCTGTAAAGATAAGAGAACCGTTATTCAAGATTGAATCTGTTGCAATAATTGATGATGCATTACCTTTTAATGAGCCATTAGCAATTTCTATAATTTCTTGATTAACAATAGAGCCAGAACCTAGTGAAACATTGTTATTAATAACTGTTTTACCTGTACCTTGAATTTGTTTTTCAAAATTATCAAATACAGACAAACCTGCATTACCAGTAAGTATAAGCGTTCCAAAATTATCAGTATTTGACAACAAGTTTTTAGCATTGATTGTGAGTTTTGCATTATCAATGATAGTAACACCTTTATCCTGAGCAATAGAGGTTTTTGATACAACAGTACCGTTGATTGTTGTTTTACCAGTACCTTGAATTTGTTGTGTCAAATCACCTGCTGTTAAGAATACATCACCACTGTTTCTTAAAACAGAACCTAATAAATGAGATGCATCTGAGGTCAAAGATTTATCAACAAGAACTTCAATATTTTGTTTTATATCAGCATTAGTAGTAATAGAACCATTGATATATGTCATACCTGTTCCATCAATTTCGTTTGATAATATATTGTTTTCACCCGTTAAATAGATTGAGCCTTTATTTAATACACTTCCACCAACGAGATTTGCATCAATAGTCAATGATTTTGAAGCAAGGATTTCAATATTTTGAGAAATTAGACCCGATGATATAACAGCACCATTGATAAGAGTTTTACCAGCACCTGTAATTGCATTAACATTTGTACCATCAACAAATTCGATTATACCTTTATTCACAATGTTTGATACAATATCAGATGCGTTCAATGTAAATGTTTTTTCTTCATTGATGGTAGTATTTTTAACAGTAATTAGATTACCCGATTTATTTGTAACATTAGATGCGTTGATTACAAACTCACCTTCACCTGCAACAGTAGAAGATAGAGTATTATCTGTTCCATCTATTATTTCTAGGACAGAATCATCAGTAACTGGTGCATCTATATTACCAGCACTAATTGATAGACTAGCGCCATTGTTAATTATCAATGAATTTTGAGTAATTTTTTTATTTGAAGTTACAGCACCAACAATAGTAGTTGTACCTGTTGAAGTAATTTCAGAAGCCAAAGCGCCATCAGAAAGATATAAATTACCAGCATTTACGATAGAGTTTACAGCTGAAATAATAGCTGCGCCTACATTCACAACCCCTGTAGAAGATATATTAAACTTATCTGTAAGAGAGATAACACCTGTATTCATCTCAAAATTACCTGAAACATCAATAATATTTTGAGATACAGTATTATTGTTTTTAATAACAAGTCCAGCGCCTTCTTGAACAACTATTTTACCTGTGTTGCCAAGATATTCTTTTATAGAGGTTTCAATAAGCGAGTTTGCGCCTGTAATAACAGTTATTACACCACTGTTCATAATACCAGCGCTATATGTTGTTTCATCAGCATCAAGAGTAAGTTGACCAATGCGAGCATTGTATAATTCAACTTCGTTACCGTTAGCAACAGAGAATGCAGCACCGTCAGAGTTTACAACATTTGTTAAATAAATATTTTCAAGATAAAGAGTAGTTCCAGCGTTCACAAGTTTAAACAATGAATGTTGCATAGCATCTATTGTTGCACGGTTAGAACCCGTTACACCTGATGATTTCACAGTAAACAAGCCTGTTGCAGTTTCGCCAAGATTGAAGTCATAACCTTTATCTGCAAGTTCTCTATTATATAATCTATATGTAAGATTAGGTACGCCAGAATCAATATCGAATGTTCTATCGCCAGCTCTGTCATCGTTCATCATTTTCAAAAGATTACCTTGAAGAGTTGAATCTTCGTATGGATTTTCATCACGGATTGCCTCTGTAACATTAACAGCGATACCGTTGTAGAATTTAGAACCACCGATTTTAGCTAATTCAAGCTTACCATATAGAGTTTCGTGGAATTTACTTTGAGTATATTTACTTTCATCACTAGCACTAACATAGTCTGAGATTTCTTTGTCGAGTTCAACAATATCACGGATACCAAGCATACCACCTTGAGATAGCTGAGATTTTACAGTTTCAGAGAAGTCTAAATCAACACCTGAGCCATAAAGTATTTGGATAGTAGTACCTTGACCAGTCAACGAACCTTGAATATTAATACTATCAAGCACAACTTTACCAGAACCTGATGAGTAATGAATAGCATCAGCAACTGATTGTGTATCGCTTAGGATAACGTCAATTGTGTAGTGAGCATCTTCTGATGAAACAAGCTTGTTAAAATAATATACAGATGCAACACCGTTAGCACCACCTTCTGACAATTCAAGAGTACCACCATTCATATATAATGTAGTACCAGAAGAATTAAATGTTTCGTTTTTGTGTTCAGAATTTGTAACAAGGTTAAGAGAACCACTTGTCATAGTAACATTTGTTGTACCTGATTTATTCAAGAACTTACCATCAAGCAAGGTAGTTAATGAACCAGAAATACCTATATTTACTGCACTACCTGAACTGTTTACAATATCACCATAAATTTGAGCATCTTGAATATTTAATTTATTAGCTTCACCAGTATAATTTTTATTTGTAGTAAACTCTATAACTTTGTTATTAACAGCTTCACCACCAGTATTGATAAGCTTAACAGCAACAAGAGAAAGAGTAGTTCCTTGATTATATGTATCGTCAACACCGTTACCCATAACAATAGTACGACCCATCAAATCAAGAGTAGATATAGAATTACCTTGACGAGTACCCAACACGGTTAACAATTGGGAAGCCATGTTCATGTTAAGAGGGACTATAACATTAGAGTTATTAAAATCATCTTGTATT
>CANNUY010000019.1 GCA_947525005.1 uncultured Candidatus Melainabacteria bacterium | reverse complement strand
AATATGGTCTTGGTTTACAACGCAGATGGGGTGAAAGATTTACAGGCTTTGGACAAGCAATGATAAGAAACGGTGGAAGAAACGGTGTAATGCTTTCATTCGGCTTCAAGTGGCTAATTGGTAAGTAAATACTAACCACCTAACAGTCGTCCTGAACTTGTTTCTGCAAACACAATCCCGTCAGAAGTCGTATTTCCATTGAATGACTGGTAGCTTGGTTTTTTTACCCCAACAAAATTACTGTGTTGGGCAGATAAGCTCAACTTAGGGTAGTAATTATTCCTTAAATACCTAAATTATTTTTAGCAAATTTCAGATAAACTTTTGAAAATCTTATCAGTGATTTCTCTGATATATTCTTGTGTTACCATACCGTTGATAATACAATCAGCGATTTCATATGTTGGTCTTATATATTGTTGAGCAGTTTTATTAACATCTGCAAACTGTAAATCAGCCGCAGTGCCTGTTTTCCCTCGTGACTCAGCTCGTTTGTACCATCTTTCTTTGATTACATTCAATGGAGTAAACACGTAAACTTTAACGTCCATAACATCTCTTACGTCTTCATTTAATACATATAGACCTTCTGTTAAAATAACTTTTGCAGGTTTTTTGATTTCTCCATTGATATCAGATACACAAGTTTTGAAATCATAATGAGGTGATACAATCGCTGTACCTGCTTTTAGGCATAACAAATGTTCTCTCATAAGTTGTAAATCAATAACATCAGGTGTATCAAAGCTAAAACCTGATTTAAACAATGCTTCATAGCTACCAGCTTCTTGAAGCTCTTTTGAAGTGTCTTTATAATAATCATCACAACGGATTACTGTATAAATACCTTCTTTTTTGTCTTTTATACAAGCATCAATGGTGTTATCTACAAAAACTGTTTTTCCTGATGCACTTTCGCCTGTAATACCGATTAAGAATGTCTTTTTCTTCTCTTGTACAACTTTTCTTGCAATATTCATAATAAAATCGTCTTTTACTTGCAAGAATAAAGGTTGTTCTTGTTTTTGGTCCTCAGCAATAATTTCCTTTAAGCAATCAACGATGCTTGAAATTATGTCCATGTCTAATCTGCTTGAGTAAAAATTGTAATCAGTAAGTTCAAAAGTTTCCATCATATCCACCACAACTATTTTAATTCATTAAATCTATCATACAGTAAACTAAAAAATTTTGCCTTCATTTATTATGAAATGTTACGTATTAATTTTAAAAATTTTTTTTAGCATATTTTCTTTCTATAATGTTGGTCAAACCATATAAATAAGGCTATAAAAAATATTTTTTTGCTAGTAATTAATGTTAAATTTTGTATCAATTTTTTACAATAAAATATAAGTTTTTTAGCCTACTATCAATATTACTGATATTTAGAATGTTATCAAATCGTTATAAATTTTCATGATATATTTATCAGTCATGCAAGAGATATAATCAATGATTGCTTGTTTGTAATCGGCATAACTGTTAATATCATAAATAATTTTATTTTTGTATTTCTTTCTTGCTCTATAATCTATATCAACATTTGAATATTTTATAAGGTGTTTTTTGAAATCAACAACCATTTTGGTATATATTTTTGTGTCTTTTTTTAGTGCTTTAAGGGTATCTTGTCCGCAATAATATTCTTTTAGAACTTTATAAATAGTTCTCATTACCAAATCTGCATAAGAGTGAAAATATTCCAATCGCTTATTCATACAGACTTTGTCATAAATGAACTGTTTAATTTGGTTCATTAGTAAAAAGTTTTCATGCGTAAAATTAAGTCCATCTTCTAAAGTTGAATTTTCACACAAATCTGTAACAAGTTCATATATAAGAGAAGTCGGATTAACCTCTTTAAGTTTGATTTTACTCTTTGTAAAATTCTGTGCAATCTGTTTAAGAGTTGCATAATCATCTTTAGAAAAGAAGTGATAAATCGTTGCGTCTTGAATATCTCTTCCGATGTATGCAAGTTTATCAGAAATTTTAACAACGCAACCTTCCCACGTATAAGGCATATATTGCCCCTTGTTGATTTTTTCTAAATCAACAAATTCGTTTCTTGGTTTAATTGCGTTTTCATCAACTTCTCCACAATGACAAACAATTCCATCTCTTACTGCATAAGTAAGATTAAGGTTTTCGTGTTCGCCGTTGTAATTAGAAAGGGTCTCCAAATAATCAACAGTTCTCAAACTGTTTTTTTCATGCCAAAAAATATTGTTAAGTCCTTCTTCTTGCATAATAGATGCGATTACACGTTCTCCGTGATGTCCAAATGGAGAGTGTCCTAAATCGTGTCCAAATGCAATAGCTTCAACCAATTCTACATTCAACCCTAATGAACGAGCAATTGATTTAGCAATTGATGCAACAATATTAACATGTTCAATTCTTGTACAAACATGGTCATTATTCGTCGCAAAAAACACTTGAGTCTTATGTTTTAAACGGCTATAAGCAGCTGAATTCAAAATTCTGTTATAATCACGTTCAAATTCAGAACGTGATTCATATCTTTTTTGATAGATATCACCAATTCTTGTAATTGCATTTTCCCATTTAGGATTTGATGGAGTCATCGCTTCATCTTTGAATTGTAGTTTTCTTAAATCTTGACGCATGTTTGAATTATCCTTATATATCTTATTATAGCGATTTTTTACAAAAATGTCCATAATCTGTACAATATCCATTTTTTAAAGTATAATACTTTTATGGAACGAGTAAATTTATTAGGATACGGTATAGATACATTTTCTTTTGACGGTGCGATTGAACACGCACTAGAATTAGAAAAAACTGATAAAGTATCACAAGTGGTTACAATAAACCCTGAAATGTTTGATTGTGCAAAGGTTGATAAAGAATTTTCTAATATTCTCAATTCTGCAGAGATGATTATTCCTGATGGAGTTGGAGTAAAAATAGGGCTAAAAATTCTTGGTAATAATGTAGAAAAAATAGCAGGTATTGATTTTGCTAGGAAAATGATTGATAAGTCAGCAGAGAATGGTTTATCAGTAGCTTTAATTGGCGCTAAACCTGAAGTTATTCAATTAGCGAAAGAAAACCTTGAAAAAGAAGTCGAAGGATTGAATATTGTTTATATTCAAGATGGTTATTTCAAAGATGACGATAGGGTTTTAGAAGAACTTAAAAATGCAAATCCTCGTTTGATATTGGTGGCTTTAGGTTCTCCAAAACAAGAAAAATTTATTGCAAAAGCAAGAAATGTATTAAATTATGGTTTAATGGTTGGAGTAGGTGGAAGCTTTGATGTTTGGTCAGGCACTGTTGAAAGAGCTCCTGAGATATATCAAAAACTCGGTATAGAATGGCTTTATAGAACAGTTAAACAGCCAGAAAGATTTAAAAGAATATTCCCTACGCTACCTTTATTTGTGTTAAGAGTTTTAAGAGAAAAGTTAGGAGTTTAATATGCTTGATAACAACGAACTAAACAGATTAAAAGAAATTTGTAAAAATACTCGTGTGAACATTGTAAAAATGGTTCATAATGCTTCATCAGGTCACATTGGTGGTGCGTTTTCAGGTGTAGAAATTCTTAATGTTTTATATAACAAATTTTTAAATGTGCCTACAGAATGGGATAAATCACCTGAATTTGAAAATAGAGATAGATTTATTTTATCAAAAGGACATGCTAGTGCATTGTTATATTCTGTGTTAGCTCAACGTGGATTTTTCCCAGAAGAAGAATTATTAACTTTTAGAAAATACGGATCAAGATTACAAGGTCACCCTTGTTGTAGAGCTCTTAATGGAATTGAAGTTTCATCAGGTTCTTTAGGTCAAGGATTGTCAGTTGGTTGTGGTATGGCTATGGGACTTAAACTTGATAAAAAACCTTCAAGAGTTGTTGTTTATATGGGTGATGGTGAACTTCAAGAAGGTTCTGTTTGGGAAGCATTTATGCAAGCTCCTCATAGACATCTTAATAATTTGGTTGCAATTATTGATAGAAATGGTTTACAAATTGATGGTGAAACAGAAAATGTTATGTCACTTAATCCATTAGCAGATAAAATCAAAGCTTTTGGTTGGAATGTTGTAGAAATTGATGGTCATGATATGAACCAAATCTTAGATGCGTTAGAACAATCTAAAACTTCTGATAAACCGTTTGCAATAATTGCTCATACAGTGAAGGGTAAAGGTGTTTCATTTATGGAAAACAACGCAGGCTGGCATGGTAAAGCTCCTAATGATGAACAATTAGAACAAGCGTTAGAAGAATTGGGCGCAAAATAAGTTTTTATAAGTATTTTGATAATTATGTTAAAACGGCTTTGTTTATACAAAGCCGTTTTTATAAAATAATATTCAACATTTTTCTATAGTTCTAACTATTAAAAACCTAAAACCTATGACTACGTCATTGTTGGTTCTTTATCAACAAATGCTTTTGATTGGATTGATTTATTAGCTTCTTTTATTTCGTTATATTTTTCAACGATGTCCAATGGTGCATCTTGCATAGCTTCTTCTTCAGATATGTTGTATTTATCTAAGTTTATATCAACAATACCTTCTGATTCATTATATAGTTTTTCCTTAATCATGTAAGGATACCAGTTAGCGTTTTGAAGATGTCCTTTTTTGACTTCTCTTATAATGTCATTTGTATAATGTTGACAGTTAACTGGAATATTTGGGTGCTTTTTGATGTAATCAGGAAGCGATATATTACCTCTATCTGAGTTCCAATCTCTTGATGCTAACATAAAGTTTGCAAGGGTATGATCAGGTTTTATAGATTTTGGAGTAATATGTTCGATAGATGCAACAGATGGTCTTAATAATCTTGCTAGAATTTCATTTTGAGATCTTCCTGCATATTTTATAACAAACGCATTAAAGTTTGTTGCTGATTTCGGAAGTTTGTTTGCAGTTTCCCACATTTCATCAACTACTTCTTTATCTTTTGAATTTTTTGTTACGTTCAAAATTTCGGTTAACAAATCCTTACGTTTAAATATTTGACCATCTTGGTTATCAAGAATTTGTTTTCTTGCGTTTGTTGTGACTTTTCTTATGTTAAAAGCTTTTGTTGGTTCTAATTTATCTGATAATGAATCAATGTTATCTAGTACCTTGAATTCTTCTAATCGAAGTTTTGTTAAGCAATCAGGATAAAGTTCTTGAAGTGCTTTGTCTGCAGTTGCAGAAGGGTGTTTTTTCTCATAAGCCTTTAGGGTTGAAAAAACATCACTTTCTAGGTTTTGCATACATCTTCTGTATGGCTGTAATTCTGTAATACCACTAGAAAGGTTGTCACATTTATTTAATCGGAATTCTATCTGGCTCATTTTTCTATGAGAAAGCATCTTAACACCACTATATGGACAAGTGATGTTATCTAAATCTTTTAATTTATCGCCAGCTTTTGTCTTTGACCCACCTTTGCTCTTGAAAGCAGGTTCTGTTGATTTGACAAAAGTATCTGCTGTTAAACCTTTGTAGTTTGTCGCATAGTTAGTGTTGTCCGTTTGCCGAATGGTCGGAGCAGAAACATTTGGTTGAAATATACGATTTAAGAATAGATGCATATAGTTATCCTTACTTATATTAAAACTATTTTTCCCATGTTTTTGCTAGTTTGTAACTAATTTGTAAAGAAATCGTATTATAGTGTATAATGAAAAATATCGAAAAATAAAATCATAATAGGTATTTTTTATGGAATATTATATAGGAATGTCGCTTTCGCCGGCATCAACAATAGAAACAGGAGTGGTTGTACTTGATGAAAATAATACTCTAATTTTGGTAGATAAATTATTTTCAATGAATGATGTTCAATTCTTTTTTGACAACTTTTCTTCTTTAAAAAACTCAAAAGTTTGTATATCTCTACCTTGGAATAATATGCTTATGACTGGTAAATGGAGAATTTTATCAAAACCATATCAATTTGTACAAGCGAATAAAAATTTTGTAAATGTTGATGATTGGCTAGATAGATATTCAACAAGAGGTTGTGATTGTATTAGAAACTTGACTTCTAATGGTATAGATGTGAAAAGGTTTGATTTATATTTATCAAGACTAAAATTAAACTTATATTCAAATTTTAAACAGCGTTCACCAGCTGATTGTAAATTTTTACAGAATATATTGCGTACAGAGTTTGGGTTTTCTGATATCCCGACAAATATGATGCCAGCTGGTGCATTAGAAGCTATTGTCGGGGCTTTAGTTGCTAGAGAATATGCAAAAGGTAATTTTGAAGTTATTTCAAATTTCTGTGGTACAGACGTGATTAATAGTATTTAAAATAGGATAAAATCGTGTAAAAAATATTGATTATTTCAAAAATATAGAGTATCATTATACATGAAATTTCATATTTTTATTTAAGGACTTACTATGATTAATTTACAAGATAAAGACTCAGTTTTATCACTATTTAATTCAATGTTAAAATCAGATGAAGAATATGCAGATGTTATAAAAAATGGAAATTATAGTGTTTGTTGCATAAACTGTTTGAATGCGTTAAGAAGATATATTGCAGGTGATTTTCAAACTGCTTTAAATTATTTGAAAGATGTTGAAATAATTAAATCAAATAATTCAACTCCAGAGAACCTTATCTTGTACAATATGGTGGTTGGATATATAAATTTCTGTGAAAAAAATGGTCATGTATATTTATTATATTATAACAAAGCTGTTGAAATTGCAGATAAAAACGGATTAAAGGATTATTTAGAAAGTTTAGAAGATTGTATAAAAGGTTTAAAGAATGGAAATCTTTATATTGCATCAAGAAACAATGATCCATTATCTGCACTCGTAAAAATCGGTCAAGCAGTTGCTGCTGAAAAAGATATCAATAAGCTTTTATTCACAATAGCCGAAGAAGCAAGAGATGCAGTTCAGGCAGACAGGTGTACAGTGTTTTTATATGATAGCAAAACTGATGAGTTATGGTCAAAGGTAGCACTTGGATTAGGTAGTCATGAACTTAGGTTTAATGCTTCTCAAGGTCTTGCAGGACACGTTTTTAGAACGGGTGAAACTATAAATATTAAAGATGCTTATTCTGATGAACGATTTAATAAAGAGATTGATTCAAAAACAGGATATAGAACAAAAACTATTTTATGTATGCCGATTAGAAATATTGAACAAAAAATAATTGGTGTGTTCCAAATATTGAATAAGTTGAGTGGATATTTTACAAAAGAAGATGAAGATATTCTTGTTGCAATCGGTTCTAGTGCAGGTATTTCATTAGAGAATGCAAAACTGTTTGCAAGGCAACAAGAACTTTTAGAAGAACAAAAGGTTGTATTTGATAGCTTTATTAGTACTCTTGCAGCTTCTATCGATGCTCGTGATAAAATTACAGCTGGTCATTCTACAAGAGTTAGAATGTACTCAACGCTTATTGCTAAACAGTTTGAAATGAAGGGTAAAGACCTTGAAATTATCCAAAAAGCAGCAGCACTTCATGATATTGGAAAAATTGGTATTAGAGATTCTGTTCTTCAAAAAGAAGGCAAGTTGACTGATGAAGAATACAAACATATTCAAGAACATGTTGAGATTACTCACAACATCTTAGAAAAAATTCACATGTCAGATGAATTTAAGCTGATAACAGAAATAGCTTGTTCTCATCACGAAAAATACAATGGAACAGGATATTATAGACATCTAAAAGGAGAAGAAATACCTTTTGGTGGAAGAATTTTAGCTGTTGCTGATGTGTTTGATGCTATTACGTCAAAACGTCACTATCGTGATAAAATGCCTATTCAAAAGGTTATAAGTATTCTTATTAATGATTCTGGAACTCATTTTGACGGAGCTATTGTTGATAAATTTTTGACAATTCCACTTAATGAAATAGTTAAAGTCTTTATGACAGAAAATAATTGTGTATTTAATCAGTCAGACTATGACTTTTTGGCAAAGTATAATTTGAGAATTTTATATGATAACTTTGAAAACCCTGAGTATAAGGATTTGGTTGAAGTGTTTAACAAATACTATATCGGAGTGGATACTAATGAGTAGGGTATTTAAGAGTTTAATATTTTTATTTGTAATCTCATTTCTAACAATTAGTGTTAGTTTTGCTTCTGATGATGTTAAGCAAGTAGCTTCTGTGACTAAGAAAGAATATGGAAGGGTTCAATATCAAACAAAAGAGTTTAAATCTAGTTTGAGTCAAGTTGATGAAAAATTTAATAATTTGAATATAACATCTGCTTATGAAGATCTTAACAAGTTAATCTATGATAATGAAAATAAAGATTATCAGTTAATGATACTTGCAGATAAGGCTGTTGATTTAGGCTTTTTTGACTTGGCAAATATTGCTTTTAGTAAAATTTCTGATATAGAAATAGTTTCTTTTGATTCTGAGAATACAAGAAAATTATTTTTCCCAAAGGCAGAGATGAGTAGAGATGACATTGTATTCTTAGCAGAAGCATATTCAAATATTCAACACAATGATAGAAAAGCAGAAGCTGTTGCAGATATATCAGCAAGATTTTTAGATGATACAAATGACTATGCAAACTATGTACTCGCTATGGGATATTTGGAATTAAACGATATTGAAAACGCTAAAAAACATATACAAATAGCACTTTCTTTAAATCCTAATAATCTAAATTATAAGATACTTCAATCAAAGATTATTGCTAATTCAAAGAAAAATAAAAAAGCCTTAAAGATAGTAAAAAATACCAAATCAGAAAAAGTTAAATATTATCCAATAAGAAAAAAAATTGATGCTAATGAGCAATATATAAAATATAAAGTAGAAAATAAACCCTTTATGAAGGACTATCATTTAGGTTATTATTACTATTTGATGGGAGAAGACAACAAATCTTTAAGAATTTTACAAAGTGCAATCTCAAAAAATAATACAAGGAATGCTCTTTTATATTCGCTTATGAGCAGAGTTTATGTAAAAAATGGTGAATATGAAAAAGCAAAAGCAGTGGCAACAAAGGCTTATAACTATAACCTCTCAAATATGGATACTCTTTTATCGTTAGGAGATATAGCATTTGAAGAAAACAAGTACAAACAAGCTTTAAAGTATTATAAACAGGCGACAAAATGTAAAAATTCAGCAACAGAAGTAAAATTAAAACTTGCTGATACTTATGCTAAATTAAATAATACAAAAACTTCAAATAATATGTATAAAAAGATTTTAAGCAAGGACTCATTAGCATATAAGGCTTATTATCAGGTTGCTTTATCAAATCCAAAAGATGAATTAGCATATTTAAAACGAGCTGTTGCAATAAATCCTAATTTTAGTGATGCATGGATTGATTTATCAAGGATAATGATAGAAAATGGTAATTATACGCAAGCTAAAAAATATTTAGAAAACGCATATTATATTGACGGAAATGATTTTAGATATTATTATTATCAAAGTCTATTGATGAAAAAACTGAACGAGTTGAATAATTAAGTAAAAATAGGACAGGACAAAAAAGAAAAATTATGGAATCATTAAAAACTTATAATTTATTAATTGTCGAAGACCACGAACTAACTAGGTTTGGTTTAAAAACTACGTTTGCAGATGTTGATTTTATAAAAAATATATATGAAGCTGTTTCAGCAGAAGATGCGTATTCAATAGTAAAAAACAATCCAATAGATATAGTAATTATGGATTTAGGACTTCCTGAAGTTGATGGTATAACAGCAATAAAATCATTAAAAGAGTTAAATCACGAATTAAAGTTTGTAGTTTTGACTTCTCATAAAGATAAAAATGATGTACTTAATAGCTTGAAGGCTGGAGCAAACGCATATTGTTCAAAAGAAATAAAGCTTCCACGTTTGATTGAGGTTCTAAATTCTGTAGTAGAAGGCGCAAGCTGGTTCGACCCTGCGATTGCTGATATTGTTCTTGGAGCTGTTAATTCATCAAACTCAGGTCCTGATGCTGAGTGTGTACATGATTATAATCTTACAGCTCGAGAAAAACAGATATTAAAGCTTATAACAGAAGGATATAGTAATGTTGAAATAGCAAAAAATCTTTTTGTGAGTGTAAATACAACAAAAGTACACGTTGCAAGTATATTGCAAAAATTAGAGGTAGACGATAGGTTACAGGCGGCAATAAAAGCCTTAAAAGAAAGAATTGTATAGACAAAAGAGGATAGAATGGACGATTTTGCAAAAATTTTAATAGTTGACGATAATCCAAAATACTTGAGTGAAGCATTACCTATGTTTGGCTATACTGTTGAAGTTGTAACAAATGGAGTTGATGCATTAAAGTCACTAGAGAAAGAAAATAATAAGATAGATTTAGTTTTGCTAGATGTTATGATGCCACAAATGGACGGTTGGGAAACTCTAAAAGCTATTCGTTCTAATCCTGATACTAAATATCTTCCAGTTATAATGATTACAGCAGTAAGCGAAGAACATAAGATTGTTTCAGGTTTAAAATATGGTGCAGATGATTATATTGTAAAACCGTTTGTTTTACCTAATTTATTAGCTCGAATTGAGGCTATATTAAGACGTATAAAATGGCAAGAAGAAAAAACTCCAAAACCAAGTGTTGAAATTGAACCAAGAGATGTCACTCCTTTAACAGAACGTGAAAGGGAAGTATTGAAACTTGTTTCACAGGGTAAAAACAATCAAGAAATTGCAGAAGAATTATGTGTGAGAGATGTTACTGTAAAAACACATTTGAATACAATTTTTAAAAAATTAAAAGTAAAAAGTAGAACTCAAGCAACATTGCTTGCACTTCAGATGAATATATTATAATGAATTAGTAAGGAGATATATGAAAACAAAAGATGAATTAGTAGATTTAATAGTAAATGACCCAGAAGAATTTAATAGGTATATTCAAGAGAATAATACTGAGGGTGTTGATTTATCAGAGATAGATTTTATGAACTTAGAGTTAAAAGACTTGGTTTTTCAAAATGTTGATTTTTCTTCATCAAGTTTTTCTGATTCTCATTTATTGAATGTGAAATTTATTGATTGTGATTTAACATCGACAGATTTTGCAAGAGCGAATGTTACAGAATGTGAGTTTTCAGAAACAGTTATGAATGGTGCTGATTTTAGTTATTCAGTTCTTGATTATTGTAATTTTTCGGAATCAGATTTAGCAGGTGCAATTTTTCAAGAAGCAGATTTGTCAAATTCTGATTTAACAATGAGTATCAATTTGAATGCTTGTAGGTTCGATGACGGCACTGTATGGCCAGATAATGATATGTTACCTGATGATTTTGACGGTATGTATTCATCTGATTTATCTTCGCTTAAAGATGACGATGAAGAAACTGTATCTGATTATTAAGGTTGGTAGTTGATGGAACAGAAGAACTATTATAATATCTTACAAATACCACCTAATGCGTCTTTTGCAGAAGTAAAAGTTGCATATAGAAAACTTGTTCATAAATTCCATCCAGATATAGCAGGAAATTCTCCAGAGATAATCAAACGATTTAAGGATATAGCTGAAGCTTACGAGGTTTTATCTAGTCCACAAAAACGTGAACGATATGATAGTATTATGAGGCTTTATGAGTACGGTAAAGGCTCTACTTTTAATAAAGGAACAAATAACACAAATAGTTCTCATACAACAAATAATTCTGGACAATTTAAAACATCATCAGAAAAAGGTTCTCAAAACAACCAAAATCAAAAACGAGAACGCCGTGAAAATACGTTTGCGAGAATGCACGAAAGAGTGAAGAATACTCATAAAAGAAATGTGTTTGCAGATTCTTTTGAAAATTTATTTAAGCAAAAACCTAAGCAACAACAAAAGAAACAGACAAAAGAAAAAGTTGACGGTAAGGATATTGTAGTAGAGGTTGAAGTTAGCGTTATTGATGCGTTCAACGGTGTGGAAAAAACAGTAAATATTTTACATATAGAATCTTGTCCAAAATGTCACGGGAAGAAATTTATAAATGGAGCTACTTGTTCTGTTTGTGGAGGGACAGGAGAAAAATCTAGTTACAAAAAATTGACAGTAAAAATACCTGCAGGTGTAAAACAAAATACAAAAATTCGTGTCGAAAACGAAGGTAATGCAGGCTTTAATGGTGGCAAAAATGGTGATTTATACCTTGTTGTAAAATTAATAAATGAACCTGATGTCAGTTATGATGGCTTAAATGTTATAAAAACAGTTCCAATAGAGCCGTTTGAAGCTGTTTTAGGAGGGTTTATAAATGTAGTTGGTGTGGATTCAAATACTATTCAAATGAAGATTATGCCAAATACATATTCAGGACAAAAATATAGAATATCTCAACAAGGATTGTCTAAAGACGGTAAAAAGGGTGATTTAATAATTGTAGTAAAAATTGATATTCCTAAGAACTTGTCAAACGCAGAACTTGCACTGTACAAGCAACTAGGACAATTATCAAAAAAGAGTATAAGAGAACATTAAAATGAATAATAAAGCAAAAATAAAAGAAATTTTTTCATCAATTCAAGGTGAAGGACTGTTAGTTGGGGTAGAACAAATTTTTATTAGATTTTGTAAATGTAATCTTGCATGTAAATACTGTGATACGGATTTTTCTTCTGACTACAAAGAATATAGTCCTCAAGAGTTGGTTGATTATTTGAAAACTAATTTTGATTTTAATAAAATAAATTCAATTTCTTTAACAGGTGGAGAACCATTGTTATGGACGGAATTTTTAGAAGAATTCCTTCCACTTGTAGATTTACCAATTTATCTAGAAACTAATGGAACAGTAGTTGATAATGTTGAGAAAATTCTAGATAAGATAGATTATGTATCAGCTGATATAAAGCTTCCAAGCTGTTCTGGGTTGAAGGAGTCATTTAAGCTACACGACAAATTCTTTGAAAAATTTTGTAGTTCAAATGCTGTAGTTTTTGCAAAGATTGTATTTGATGAAAAAATTACAGAAGAAGAAATTAAATTAGCTACTGATTTATCTAAGAAATATGGATTTGAAATTATTTTACAACCTAAGATGATAGGAGATAAAATGAGTATAAATTCAGCTTTCATAAGAAAAATATTCTATAAATTCTTAGAATACACAAAAAATGTAAGAGTAATTCCTCAAGTTCACAAATTTTTAGGTGTAGAATAATAAATCAATAACATATTTTGTTTGTAAAATAGCTTTTTTCGGCGTAGAATAAGAATATATTTAAACATAGACGAGGGTTATGTAATGAAATATTCTAAGTATTCAGCAATAGTTGTGGGAAGTGGAATTTCAGGACTGTTCTGTGCGTTAAAGTTGGCTCAATCAATAAATATGCCTGATGGAGTTTTGGTAATAACAAAATCAAGTTTTGGTGAAAGTAACTCAAGATATGCACAAGGTGGAATTGTTGGAGTAATGAATAACAATGAAAACGATTCTGTAGAGTTGCATGTTCAAGATACTTTAAAAGCAGGCGCAGGATTATCAGAATATGATACAACAAAATTTATCTCAGAAAACTCTAATGATGTGATAAATGATTTGATTGAATACGGTGTAGAATTTGATAAAGATGAGAATGGTAAAATTACGTATACTCTTGAAGGAGCTCATAGTGTAAATAGAATTCTTCATGCCGGAGGCGATGCAACTGGGAGAGTTATTGAACAAACTCTTTGTAAGAGGGTAAAAGAAAACTCTAATATTGATATTTTAGAGGATACCATTGTTACTGAATTGTTGACGAATTCTGACGGTGAGTGCAAAGGGGTTATAATATACAATGATGATACCAAAGAGTATGAAACAATTTATTCTTCAGCTACAATTTTAGCTTGTGGTGGTGTTGGTCAACTTTATAAATATACAACAAATCCAACTGTAGCAACAGGTGATGGTATAGCATTAGCCTATGGAGCAGGTGCTATATTACAAGACTTAGAGTTTGTGCAATTTCACCCTACGGCATTAGCTATAGACGGGGTTAAAAATAGATTTTTGGTTTCTGAATCTGTTCGAGGTGAAGGCGCTATTCTTGTTGATAAGGATAGAAAACCGTTTATGCAAGATTATAGTGAACTTAAAGATCTTGCTCCTAGAGATGTTGTGACTAGAGCAATATTTGATAAAATGTCTAAAACAGGAGTAAAGAATGTATATCTTGATGCAACAGTTATAGATAAAGATTTTGCACAAAAAAGATTTCCTACTATCTCAAAAGAATGTAAAAGTTTTGGGATAGATATGTCAAAAGATTTGATTCCTGTAGCACCTGCGGCTCATTATTATATGGGTGGAATTAAAACAACTGTTGAAGGAAGAACTTCTGTTAGAGGTTTGTATGCAATAGGTGAATGTTCATCTACAGGATTACATGGTGCTAATCGATTAGCTAGTAATTCATTATTAGAGTGTGTGGTTTGTGCTCACGAACTTGCAAATTTTTTATCATTCTCTAATCTTATTCCCCCTCAAAAAATTGATGAAACAGTTATGGCTACAATAAACAAATATACTCAACCTTTGAGTGATGAAAATTTTGATATACCTGAATTGGTTTCTGAACTAAAGGATTTGATGTGGAATAATGTTGGAATTTTAAGAACAGAAGAATCGTTGTTAAAAGCATTGGATATGATTTATGATTTGAAACGAAGATTTAGACGTTCAGTTAAATGTTTGAATAAAGAAGAATATGAATTAAGAAATATGATATGTGTAGCTCAGTTGATTGTTAAATCTGCATTAAATAGAAAAGAGTCAAGAGGAGCTCATTATAGATTGGATTACCCAAATCATACAGAAGTTGGTAATCATAACTGTATTATTAAAGGAGAAGGAGAACCTAGTTTTGTTAAATAAATTTTATATAGAAGAACACGTAAAAGAAGCTTTGAAAGAGGATATCGGATTTGAAGATATAACTACAGATAACTTAACAGATGAAAACGACACAATGACTGTTTATTTAAACACAAGAGTAGACGGTGTTTTTTGTGGTAGAGATGTGTTTGAAGCTGTTTTTAAGATTTTGTCGGATAATGTTAAAGTTACATTTTTCGCTAAAGACGGTGATGTAATTAAAAAAGGCGACAAATTAGCAGAAATTAGTGGATCTGCTAGAGCTATTTTAACAGGTGAAAGAACTGCACTTAACTATGTTCAAAGAATGAGTGGTATAGCAACAGAATCAAGACGTTATCAAGATGTGATAAGAGAGTTTGGAGTTAGAATGGTTGATACAAGAAAGACTACACCAAACTTTAGAACTTTTGAAAAATATGCTGTAAAAGTAGGTTGTGGCTATGTTCATAGATACAATTTGTCAGACTGTGCGATGATAAAAGATAATCACGTAAAATTTGCAGGTTCTATTACAAATGCTGTAAATAGATTAAGAAAATCAATATCTCATGCACATAAAATTGAGGTTGAATGTGACACATTAGCTCAAGTAAATGAGGCTATTGAATGTAAGGCAGATATAATAATGCTTGATAATATGACAAATGAACAAATGAGAGAAGCTGTTCAAACAATTAATCATAGAGCTATTGTTGAAGCAAGTGGAAATGTAAATCTTGAAACACTTAAGGAGATTGCAAAAACAGGAGTTGATATTATATCATCTAGTGCTATTGTAGCAAAAGCTCCAACTCTTGATTTAGGTTTGGATTCATAGTTTATGGCTAATATCGATTATAAATCAGTTTTAGAAAAAATACCTTCTTTATTTAATATAAACCTAAATGAAAAAGAAGGTGAAAAATTGTTGTTTGAAAAATTATCAAGTATTATAGAATACAATTTTTGTGGTATATATTTCTTGAATCCAGAGTCAGCAATTTTGAAGTATTCTTCATTGAATGATTTAAAATCTGATGAGGTTATAAAACTTTCAAAGTCTGTAAAAAAAGAACTTTTTACAGATTGTGGGTTTGTATTTGATAAAAGTTCAAATATACCAAAAAACTTGAATTTAGGGTTTTATAAATCTTTTTTGATAGAAAAACTTATTATTGGACAAACTGTTTATGGCTTTATACTTTTAGCATCAAATAAAGAAAATGAATATGATAAAAATTCTTTAATGGTTCTGAATTCTTGCGCAAAGATTTTGGCATATTTGATAAAAGATGTTGAATTATCTGAAGTTTTTAAATTACAACTTAAAGCGTTAAAGGACGGTATTGTTGATAAAAATAATGCTTATAAGACGATTAAGGAGCAAAATGAAAAGATACTTGAATCAGAAAAAATAAAAATGGAATTTTTAGCAAATGTATCACATGAATTAAGAACCCCTTTAAATGCAATCTTAGGCTTTTCTGAAATCTTATCAACAGGTGCTTGTGGAGAATTAAATACAAAACAACAAGAATTTGTTTCTGATATTAGAGTATCAGGACTTCATTTGTTGGGTATGGTTAATGAAATCCTTGATATGTCAAAGATAGAATCTAATACTGTGAAACTTGTTTGTACGAAGTTTTTTATAACAAGAGCTTTATCAGAGGTTGCTAATATTTTAAAACCATTAGCTAAACAGAAAAATGTTCGTTTGATAATTGAATATGAAGAAGATTTTGAGGTTGTTGCAGATTATCAAAAAATAGAACAAATCTTATATAATTTGATAAGTAATGCAATAAAATACAGTCCGAAAGATGATGAAGTAGTTATCACAGCGAAAAAAGAAGAAGAAGTATTTGTCTTGACGGTGCATGATAATGGTATTGGAATTGATAAAAAATATCATGGAAAGATATTTGCAAAGTTTGTACAATTAGATAGTGCTTATACTAAAAAAGAAAGTTCAACGGGTTTGGGCTTGACTATTACGAAGGAGTTAACAGAACTACACGGTGGGAATGTATCAGTAATAAGTGAAGTGAATAATGGTTCGACTTTTGTAGTGAAGATTCCACTTAGAGATTAAGTAATTCGTTATTGTGAAAAGGCTGTTATTATTTGTTTTTAGTCATGCTGAACTCGTTTCAGCATCCCTCTGAACATATTTTGTTGGGGTGAAAATCCTAACCTACAATTCACAGAACAGTTGGTTTATGGATTGCTTCGCTATCGCTCGCAATGACGGATTAAAATTATTATGTACAATGACGACTTAAACATATAATAATAAAAGGTGCAGAACTTGTTTGAAATTCTACACCTATATTTTACTGTGTTATATTGTATATATATTAATGTTGTTTCATTGAGTCAAAAGCACTTGATGTATTCATTTTCAATTTTGAATAGTCAATGTGAGAACTTTTCATTGTTACTTGTTGTGCTGGAGAGTCGATAGTACCAGTTGCAACTTGAGCCATTGATTTTTGTTTTTGACGTCTAGCAGTTTGAGCATAAACTATTCTTGGAAGAACTATACCCAAGAAAGCAGGTACAAGAGCTACTGTAGCAGCGAAAGAAGTGATAGAGTTTAATGTTTTTGCACGTTTAACAATCTTATTTGCGCCACCTTTTTTAGTAGGTGCTAACAAATTGATAAGCTTTCCTGCAAATTCTTCACTTGAGTTAGCTAAATCCATAATTTGTTTGTTTGCAGCTTTTCTATCTTTTTGACTAGCCAAATCTTTAAGGTTCAAGCCGTGTTCTTCAAAAACTTTTTTACCGTTATCCATTACGTTGAAGATTTTAGCTAAGCTACCGTTATTTTTGTCGATATATTGACCGAAAGTAGACAATTTTTCTTTTGAATCAACTTTACTGTAGATTGAATTCAAATCGTTAAGATTGTATGGTGCGATACCACTTAATGGGTTCAACATATCAAGAACTTTTTTGAAACCTTTAATTTCTTTATCTGGGTGGTTTTGAAGAACGAAACCAGAAGCTTTTTCATAACTGCTTACTAAAGCTTTTGAAATCATAGGTACACCAAATGTAACAGCACCAGTTGAAACGATATCTCTTGTTAAAATTTCAGGAATTTCTGAATAATCTTTTTCTTTTGTTACAGGGTCTTGAGGAGCTCTCTTAACAGCAGTACTGATACGAGGTCCAAGCAACCCACCAGTAGCTAGAGTTGTCATTAAAACTGGTGTGAAGTTGTTGCCGTTAAATTCAAGGCTACGAGCCAATTTGTCCCATTTACCTTTGAAAGCAACTTTGCTACCATTATTATTTTGAACATTATTATTTGCTTGAGGTTGAGCTTGTTGTTGTGAACCTACTTGAGCAGATTCTGGCTTAGTTTCAACTGTGTTGATAGCTCCTGGAGGCACAGGGTTAATAAGAGTGTACAATTTAGGTACAATTGACACAGCACCGATAGCAGAAAGAGCCGCTGAGAGATTAGTGATACCTCTTTTTACTAATGATTTCTTCTTGAAACTTTCAGTGAATTGTTCGTTGATTTCTGAGATGTTTCTATTTTTCAATGCGTCATCAGCATAGCCAGTAAGACCATCAATGAATTCACCTGTAGAATAAGTTTGGTCTTTATATTTAACTTTGTTAACCATAGAATAATCAGGGTTATTAGCTGTGTGGTAATCATTGAACATTTCAACAATTTTTGCACGTTGTCTTTTTACAGCTTTCTTTCTAAGTTTAGATTTACCAGCTTGATTTGAGTATGCATCAAGTGTTTCTAATTCTTTTGTTACGTTATCAACAAATTTACTTTCAGCAACTTTGTCAGCAAGATTTGTAGTGCTTCTAACAGCAGATGTAACGCTATCTTTATAGAAAGCTGTTTTTAATGCTTTAGTAGAGTCATGTGATGCATTTTTAACAGTGTTAGTTAATGCGTTACCTAGTCTATTAATCAAAGATGAGTTAGTGAAGGTTGATTTACCAACAAACTTTTTAGCACCAAGAAGAACTAACATAGGAGTAAACATCAAAAGTGGACCAGAAAGTGCTTCTCTCAAGAATACTTCTGCACCTTCTTTAAGGTTCATGTTTTTAAGGCTGAAATTTTTGAAGAAATTTTTCATTCTAGTAAAAATATTGCCTTTTTTATCTTTATCTTCTTCTTTTTTCTCAACACCACGATTAAGACCTTCCCAAGTTCTAGGAACAGTCATACCTAAAGTGTCTTGAACGATGAATGAAGTTGCAAAACCACCGTTTTCAATACCTTGCATAAGAACACCAGGAATATCAGCCAAACCTTTAAAATTTGTGTTTGTCTTACGGTTGTTGTTTCTAACTTGTCTGTTGTCGTAATTCGTTGTTGAGTTAATTGAATTTAATTTCAAAATTTAAACCTTCTATTAAAATATACACAATATGATACACAGTTAATATTAAAAAGTTCTAAAAAGAAAAAAATTTGCGTGTTTGTTACAAATCTTTAGTTTTTCGTTACAAAAGATGTTATTTGTACACTCCTTCATTAGTCTTGATTGAACATTTCAATCCATTTTACACTATTTCCCAACCATCGACAAGTGTAGTCTTTACAATTTTTAATAATAGAGTCTTTTTAAATAAAAAACTTTGTTATTTCTAACAAAGTTTTATGCTTTTAAATTTATACAAAGAGCAGTTGTTTTCTTTTGCTCGTGTGGATATGAGGCTTTTAATTTTTCTAAAGTTTTTAGGCTTTTTGCACAATCTGAAATTGAGTCGTCATTTATAGACGATGTTATGTAATTTAATAAACTTTGCATATTTATCGCTCTCTATAATTTATAAATCTTATTTACATATATATAAAGTATATCTTTTTGAATTAATTGCTTTTTTTAGAGCATGTTTATTAAGTTATGTAAAGACGATTTTCATGCCTGTAAAGAATAAATAAGTAATTGTTAAATATTTTTTTAATTAAGTTGAAATTCATAATACATAAGTTATAATTAATAGTAATATAGAGTTTTTTGGGATATACGAATGAAAAAGATATTAGTAACACTGTTTTATACGGTATTATGTTGTAGTTTAGTGCATGCAGAGAGCATGACATTATTTGAAACTGCTATTAATATTTCAGGTAAGGCAAAGATTACTATAAAAGAAGATATAAGTATTAATGCTTGGGTAAAAGATAATTTTTTAAAATCTTCAAACTTAACATTAAATAGTAGGGGTTCTACTGTTCAATCAAATGGTATAAATGGTTTGGTGATTAACCTTGCAACCGAAGATGGAGCTTCGTTACCATATAGAAAGTTAACTGTTTCAAAACTTAATTTTGATGGATTTAATCAAGCAATTATAAATGATGGTGGAATTTTATCATTTAGTTCGACAAAGTTTTTTAATAATAGTTCTTCTCAAAATGGGGGAGCGTTTTCTAATAAGTCAGGAAAATTAACAATTAGTTCTTCTCAAATTTCAGCAAACCATTCTGATAATAATGGTGGGGCAGTTTTTAATCAAGGAGTTTTTGCTTCAAAGAAAACGACTTTTGGAGGGGTTAAGGAATCTCCTTATGGCTATATTAATAAAGTAGACTCATTTGCCGATAGAAATTTTAACTATATAAAAGTGGACTCATTAGGAAACACTTCGACAAATGGTGGAGCAATATATAATGAAGGGACTTTTATTAGTTCTGGAGATAGGTTTATATATAACAATGCAAGTTCAAATGGTGGAGCTATATATAATACCGGTAATTTAACAATTAGTTCATCAAGTTTTAACCACAATTCTTCAAACGGCTCGGGTGGGGCTATTTATATAAATTCTACTAATACAGATTTTAAGAGTAATATTTCAAAAGATACTTTTAACAATAATACTGCGACAAATGGTGGTGCAATATATGTAAAAGATGGAACTGTAGTTATAAACAAATCAACATTTGGAGCTTATGCAAATAATGGAAACCATGCTTCTGAAAGTGGTGGAGCAATTTATAATGAGGGTTCAAATACTAAAATATTAGCATCAAAATTTACGAACAACTCTGCTAAGAATGGTGGAGATATTTATAATGTTGGAAATTTAGAGATTTCAAAATCTGTTTTTGGGGCATCAGCAAAAAAAATCTTGATAACCAAAAAGACTTCATCTGTATATGGGGAAAAAAATGGAGATTCTTCTAGTTTCAAAGTTTCGGATTTAATGGATAAAAATTTGAATTTTTATACTGATTCGACATTAGAATATATATCAGGTTCTATTGCAGAAAATGGTGGCGCTATATTCAATATAGGGAATTTAACAAGTATCTCTAATTCGTTTAATAATAATAAAGCGAATTTAGGTGGAGCTATATATAATAAAGGTAATGGAACTTTAACGAGTAACTCTTTTAAAAATAATAATGCGTTAGTTGGTGGAGCAATTTATAACGACAAATTTTCTAGTGTAGAAGGTGAAGATAAAACTCTTATTATAAAGAAAACAACTTTTGTAAATAATAAAGCTAACGCAACAGAATCAGATGGTGGATTAGGTGGTGCGATTTACAATGGTGGAAAACTTGTTATAGAAAGTTCTACAATAGGAAGTGCAAATAAGAGAAAGGTTATTAATTCAAATTCTGCTGTTGATGGTGGAGGTATATATAACAAGGGTTCAGTAAATATTATAAAGTCATCATTCACAAACAATATTGCATCAAATAGAGGGGGTGCATTATTCAATTTAAAAGACGTAATAATTACATCATCTTCATTAAGCTCAAATAAAGCAATAACAGGTGGAGCTATTTTTAATGCAGGTAGTTTAGCTTTGAATAGTACAAAGTTGAGTGGAAATAAATCTGATAACGGTGGAGCTATTTATAATGCTGTTATTGATTTGAAAAATGAAGATAATACAACTGAAACATTAACAGGAACGCTTGATTTAGCAGGAAAAACTGTTTTTACAAAAAATAATGCAGTTCAGTCTGGTGGTGCAATTTATAACAGTGGAATATTAACATCTGATTATCAAGTAAGTTTTTCTTCAAACTCTGCAAAAAATGGTGGAGCAATATTTAATACAGGTAATATAACGCTTGAGTCAGGGTCTTTTTCAGGAAACAAAGCGATTGGAATTATAACAACAAGAAAAGAAACGTTTGATAAAAAAGATTATGAACTATCTGATATAGATGGTGGTAATGGTGGTGCGATTTACAATGCTGACAAAGGTGTTTTAAAAATTAGTTCAAGGGAATATAAATCAGGCAAAAGAACATTGATTTCAAAACCTACATTTTCGGGTAATGTAGGAGTAAAAGGTGGAGCTATTTTTAACGAAGGTTCATTGGACATTGATTCTGCTATATTCAAGTCAAATAAGGTAACTGCACCTAATCAAAATTCAGTAGTAGGTAAATGTGACGATACTGACAAACTATATTATTCGCCAGTTGGTGGTGCTATTTGTACATCAGGTACTATTGTTTCAGGATTACAATATTTAAATAAAAAAGACAATTATGTATATAACCTTGTAAAAGATGGTCATATAGGAACTAACAAAATAAATGATAATCAGATGTTGTTTGAGAGTTCTAAGCATAAAGAGGGGATTGTTTTCAGTTATGACACATCTGATAAAAATGCACTTGAATATAAGACTTTAGATAAGGATAAAGGCTATATTGTTTTTAATGGCAAATATTATGATATAAATAAAATAGGTCAATCAAAAGATTATGATAAGAACATGAAACTAACTGATACACAGGTTGTTGTAAATGGGAAAGTTTATGATTTCGCTGGCATAGAAGCTGTTGAGGGGAAAGAATATATTTGCGATACAAATTTAGACCAAAACAGTATTGTTGTAGATGGAATGGTATATTCTATTGAAAAAGCTGAGTCTACAAGTTATTTAGAGGGTATTACAAATCTTACAAAAACACAATTTTTATACGAAGGAAAAATGTTTGATGTTTCAAAATTAGAGGGTAATGGTTATAATACTGGCGTTTATATAGAAGCTGGAAAAATCGTATATGGAGGTAAAGTTTATAATATATCTGATTTAAAAGCAAAAGATTATCAACAAGGAACACAGCTAGAAAAAGATGAGCTTGGATACAATGGTTATGTATGGAAATATTCAAAAGAATATGTAGAGGGCTCTCAACCGATAACTATAGGTGATAAAAAGTATTATAAGACCTCTGCTGTTATGATAAATAAAACTTTTTCAGGTGATGTTCCAGTTTATGATCACTCTAAAAAGCTTATAGGAATCCCTGAAGATAAGGCTTATCATAGATATGTAGCTAAATATTCTACTCCAAGACAAAATTTATCAGAAGGCGAAGCTCAGGTACTAATTGACGGCTGGTATTATGTATATAAGAAAGAAATTTATCAAGAACAAAAGGTTTACGTAGCGCCATCAAATTTAACAAATGGGCAGATTGTAGTAAACGGAAAAATTTATGATTTTTCAGGAAAAACTTTAAAACCTGATGTTTATAATCCAACAACTAATTTGAAAACAGGTCAGGTAGTTGTTGATGGAAAAGTTTATACTTGTTTTACTGATGGACAAAAAGATAAGGGACTTGTTTATATTCCTAATCCTGATGAAAAATTAGGACAAGTTGTTCATGACGGATTAGTATATGACCTTACAGATAAAGTTTCAGCTGTAAAAGGAGAATACTATATCAAATCTGATATGACTATTTCTAAAGCATCTTTTAGTTCAAATTCTGTAAGTTCAAAAGTTAGTTATCAGACGACAGATGATAACAAAACCATAACTGTTTCAATGCTTTCAGGTCTAGGTGGGGCTATTTATAGTTCTACAGAGGGAGATGTTGTTATAAAAGATACAAACTTTGTTAAAAACTCTGCTTCTCAAGCTGGTGGAGCGATTTATTCAACAGCAGAAAACGGAACATTAACGATAGATGGCTCTACATTCACTTCAAATAGTTCAAAATCAATTATTACAACAGTTACAAAGATAAAAGATAAAAAGACTGGCAAAATAACAACCAAAAAAGAAACTATAAACGCAGGTGATGGTGGTGCGATTTATACATTAAGTAAAACTAAGATTACAAATTCAACATTCAAATCAAACTCTGTTTATAGAGCAGGGGGAGCAATTTTCTCAAAAGGTGATTTGACAATAAAAGATAGCGTGTTCCAATCTAATAATTCAATAATGCAAGCTGGTGCAATTTATGTAGAAGGAAAAGCTGATATATCGAATACTATCTTTAAATCGAACAGTGTTAGATATTCTGGTGGTGCGATTTATTCAAATGGTGATGATATAAAAATTTCTGACTCACAATTTATTTCAAACACTTCTAAAGGTGAAGCAGGAGCTATTTATAATACAAAAAATTTGACATTGAATAATATTACTTATACTTCAAATAAGGGCTCAGGATTAGGTGGAGCTTTGTTTAATGTTGGTGATATAAAAGAAACAAACGGAACGTATACTTCTAACAAAGCTAATAGTGGTGGAGCATTAGCAATATATTATTCAGGAAACATTTTCATGAGAATACCTGGAGTTTATACCGATGGTGATGCCAAAGTTGTTTATGAAAATAAAATCTATGAGTATACTACTGTTATTACTGAAAGTTCTTATTCATCACTTAAAGATGAACAAAAAAAAGGTTATACAAAAATCGGATATTTGTATTATAAGCTTGCAGATAAACCTGTTGAAACCTTAAAAGAAGAAAAGGAAAATGGATTAATTATATCTGGTGGAAGCAAATTTATAGAGAATGTTGCAACAAGTCAAGGTGGTGCGATTTGGAACTATGGAAATATATACTTAAATGGTACTTATTTTGATAGCAATTCTGCTGTTCAAGGTGGTGCTATTGTGAATTTTGGTACTGCCGTTTTACAAGAAGTGACTTTTGAAAACAAAAAAAATAAAATATCTGCAATAGGTGGATATATTATAAATATTGATAAAATGATACTTTTAAAATCAACTATAGATAAAGGTATGGCATATTATTCAGGTGGGGCTATTTATAACCAAGCAACATCTTTGTCTATTTTTAATTCATCTTTAGAAAACAACCAAGCTGGCTATTATGGTGGAGCTATATTTAATCAAAAAGGTTCAATTACACTTGCAGAAACTCAGTTCGTGAAAAATTCTTCAATATATGGTGGAGCGATTTATTCAAAAATTACACAAAAAGTTGATACAAAAAAATTAGAAGCAATTTTAGGAAATGAAAATATAACTAGTACAAAAGATACTTTTAAAGAAAATAAAGCTTATTATGGTGGTGCTATTTATGCAATGGTTATACAAGCTTTAAATGAAAAAGGTGAAGCTTTTGTTGATAAAGATAAGAAAGAAATTCCAATAAAAAATGAAACTTTAACTTTATCAGGTACACAATTTATAAAAAATACTGCACAATTTCATGGTGGTGCTATTTATACAATCAACTTTAATATAGTAGGAGATAATCTTAATTTTAATGGGAACTATGCAAGATTGATGGGTGGAGCTATTGTAATTGCAGGTGAAAAAGACATAGCAAAAATAGATAGTTCTACTTTTAATGAAAATAATGCAAATATGTTAGGTGGAGCTATTTATAATAATGGTACATTGAAGATAAATGTGCCAGTGCCACCAAAAGAAGACAGTGATAAAAAAGATGAAAAAAATAGTGAAACAACAGGAAAAACAGGTTCTACATCAGATTTAGAGAATAAAACAGATGTGAATACAGGTACATCAACTGATAATACAAAATCTGACGGTGATAAAAAAGAGGATAAACCTGCAGAATCTGTAAAACCAATAACTACAACATATTTTACTAAGAATTTTGCAGATAATGGTGGAGCAATTTATAACTTTGCAACAGCAGATATAAGGAATACTGTCTTTGAAGGGAATTATGTAACATGTAACGGTGGTGCAATTCATAATACAGGTAAGATTGATTTAACAGATGTGAAGTTTTTAAATAACTATGCCTTTATCAAATCAAAAGAAAACAAAGGTGGTGCAGTTTACAGTAATTATTCAAAAGACGGATATTTCAAAGCTACAAATAGCTATTTTTCAGGTAACTATGCTGATTTAGGTGGTGCTATTTATAATGCAAGTGATATGACTCTTACAAATTCTTATATTGGAATTTCTGATGATTATATAAAGGGTAATACAGCAAAACAGGGTGGTGCAATTTATAACACAAGAAATATCACAATTGACGGTTCAAGAATTTACGGAAACACTGCCACCGATAAGGGTGGTGCTATTTATAATACTGGTTATATTTTGATAAAGTCATCTATTATAGGTGATACGGAAAAAACAATTACGATAGAAAACTCATCAACTTCTGACACAAATAATGTTGATAATAAAGAGAATAATAACGAAACTACTGGTGAACCTAGTAATAAACAGGAAGTAACTCTAGTAAGAGGTAATAGTTCTACAAATGATGGTGGTGCTATTTGGAATAACTATGCAGTAGATGTTGAATCATCATCATTTTATAATAATTCTACAAATAAAAATGGTGGAGCTATTTATAACTTAAAACAAGTTAGGATAAACACTATTTCTAAAAAAGAAAATGCTGATGAAGATGTTTATAAAGCTTTAACCGAATTTAATTTATCTATCTTTAAAAATAATTCAGCAAAAGGAAATGGTGGAGCTATTTATAATACAAATAATTTACACATTGGTATAAATGATTTTGAAGTTGACACAATTCTTCATTTTTATGACTATAACGAATCTAACCAAAAAACTTCGTTTGAGAATAATACAGCTATGAATGGTGGAGCTATCTATAATACAAAGAGTTTGTATATGGGTAATACTAAATTTGAAGGTAATTATGCAACGGGAAATGGTGGGGCTATATTTAATTCATCTCAAAATTTATTAGCATCAAACATATTATTTAAAGGCAATTATGCAAACGGAAATGGTGGTGCTTTATATACTGGTGTAAGATCACAAATAGATATAAGAAATTCTATGTTCAGAGATAACTATTCAAAAGGTAATGGTGGTGCTATCTATATAGATAGAAATGCTACTATTCAGTTGGTTGACACTTCTTTTATAAATAATAAAGCTGATGGATTAGGTGGAGCAATTTATCTTAATAATGGCTCAAGATTGTATATATTTGCTCAAAATAAAAATGTTTTATTTGAAGGTAATACTGCAGGAGGAGAATCAAATGCTATTCACCTAGAAAAGAATTCTACATTACACTTAGAAGGACAAAATGGATTTTCTGTTACAATAAATGACTACATTACAGGTTCTGGATATGTATCAGTTGCAGGTGATGTCATTCTAAAACAGGAAAATCAAATCAATGGACAAAGCCTAATTTTACAAAACTCTTCATTTAGTTTAGCAAATAATAGAATTGGAGTACTTTCACTTGAGGGATTAACTAGTGATAATAAATCTAATTTTGCAATAGATATTGACTTAAAGAACTCTTCATCTGATAAAATTCAGGTTAATACTACAGAGAGTACTGAAAGAATAAATGTAGCATCTATTAACATAATATCAAACAGTAAAACGCCTGTAGATATAAATGTAGGTAAAGATTCTGTCGTATCAAGCGTAACAACAAACAAGGCAGAGAGTGCAGAAGCTACATACAAACTAAAATCATATTATGA
>CANNUY010000018.1 GCA_947525005.1 uncultured Candidatus Melainabacteria bacterium | reverse complement strand
TGGTGGTAACGGTTGTGTCGGATTGTTTGGAACAATCGGTCTTTCAGGTTGCAACGGTGGATTTGGTCGTACACCGTTATTATTTGGTGGCAACGGTTGTGTTGGATTGTTTGGAACAATCGGTCTATCTGGTTGCAACGGTGGGTTTGGACGTACACCGTCAAAATGTGGTGGACGAATATTATCATGTGGTGGAATAGGTCTATCTGGTTGCAACGGTGGGTTTGGACGTACACCATTATTATTTGGTGGCAACGGTTGATTTGGCATATTAGGACGATTATCCATTGGATTATTCGGTCTTAAATTATTATCAGGTTTTTGTGGCTGTTGAGGTTGAGAAAAATCTTTATCAATAGGTAAATTAGAATCTTTTATAACAGTTTCATTGTTTATAAAATTATTATTATTTTTATTAACCACATTCTGCATTTGATTGCTAGATTGATTGTTCATCAAGCTATTTGTAGAATTATTAGAATTAGCAGTGTTACCAAGAGGCTGTTGCTTTGTATTATTAGTCGTTTCTTGTTGTTGAGCATTATTTTTTATAACATCTTGCTTTTTAATTTCATCTTTTAAAACTGTTTCAAACCCATCATCAAAAACAAGATTAGAATTCGGTTTTTCATCACGATTTTGATTGTTTTTTGAACCATTTTCTTCCTGATTAAAGTGTTCCTCGTTATTATTAACCTGTCCTTTTAACACATCAGGTTGAGGCATTTGGTTATTCATAACATTATGAGCGTTGTTGTAATTCGGTCTTTGTAACTGTATTAACAACTCAGGTAATGTTCTTGGCAAGTTCATCATTTTTTTCACATAATCTGAGCGTTCCATACTTGCTATATAATTATATTTACGCTGTCTTCTTGGTGTTAAAACCTCATCTCTTATATCTTTTACAAGCTGGTTTGCCTGATTATTCATATTTTCACCAGATTTTACAGGCTCATTATTTTGCACACCAGAAGCATTAGCAGAATTTGTCGCAGAATTCTTCTCTGCAGAGTTCAAATTCCTCATCTGCTGTTGTATCTGTCTATCTATTCTTAGCTTCCGTAAATATAATGGATCCATATACTTATTATTACTGTAATTTTAAAATAATGCAACAAAACTAAAAAAACTACGTCATATAAAGTAGAAGGTAAAAAATAAGTCCTAAAAAATAGGATTAAGAAAAGCTGAGGACGAGAGATGACAGAATGTATCAAAGAACAAATATACAGAGAAGATAAACCACGTTCATTTAATTGTATAGCGTTTGATGATGACCTTCTTCAAATGTATCTTAAAGACGTTAGCAGAACAAAAATGATTACAAAAGAAGAAGAAAAACGATTGGGCAAACTAATCAAAGAAGGAACAAAGACAGAAAAAGCTCAAGCTATAAAAGACTTGGTTCAAGCAAACCTTAGATTAGTTGTAAGTATTGCAAAACACTATATAGGACACGGTATACTTTTTCTTGATCTTGTTCAAGAGGGTGCATTAGGCTTATTAAAAGCGGCAGAAAGATTTGACCATAACAAAAACTTTAAATTTTCTACCTATGCAACTTGGTGGATTAGGCAAACTATTACAAGAGCAATAGCTAATAACTCAAGAACAATAAGAATACCCGTTCACATGCTAGACAAAATTAAATTCTACAAAAAAACCTACACAGATTTGTTGTACAAACTTAATAGAGAACCGAGCGATGAGGAACTTATAAAAGCGTTAAAAATAAGTAAACGAAAACTTTCGACAATAAAAAACGCTATCATAAACGAACCAATAAGCCTTGAAACACCTGTCACTGATGATTTATCACTAGCAGATTTTATAGAAGATACAAGCTATCACACACCAGAATCAGTAACAGAAAAATATTGTATGACAGAAGATATTGATACAATCTTTAAAGATTTGAATTCACGAGAGAAAAAAATTTTAGAACATAGATTTGAAATACACAACAACAAATATATGACTCTCGAACAGCTCGGAAGCGAAATGGGGTTTTCAAAAGAAAGAATTAGACAACTTGAAACAAAAGCTTTACAAAAACTAAGATTTAAAGATAGCTTACAATCGTTTAAAGATTATATCGAATAATAACTTAATACTCTATAATACGCATACTTAACAGACACCAAAAAAGCCTTCATTTGAAGGCCTTTTTTTGATTATAATAAAATTCAAATAAAAAGTTTAAATATTAAATGTACACAGGGATTTTTCGCTTACAATGACGAGTATACTCCATTCAATATTTCACAAAAAATAGCATAATAATAAACGGACGAAGAATTATTCAATTCTTCGTCCGTTTTAAACCTTAAAAAAAAAGGGGTTGTTAAACAACCCCAAAGTATCAACCAACAATTTCTTTAACTTCGGTAGCCAAGCCTTTGTTATCTAACTTGATACTTGGTCCCATAGTTGTTGTTATATAAACTGATTTTACAAATGTACCTTTTGCAGAAGCAGGTTTTGCTCTCAAAATAGCATCTGCTAATGTTGCAAAGTTCTTTGTCAAATCTTCTGTTGCAAATTGTACTTTACCGATTGGACAGTGAATCATACCTTGCTTGTCAGCACGGAATTCTACTTTACCAGCTTTAGCTGCTTTAACAGCACTAGCAACATCTAAAGTAACTGTTCCTGTCTTAGGGTTAGGCATTAAACCTTTAGGTCCTAATACTCTACCTAATTTACCTAACATACCCATACAATCAGGTGTTGCAATCAATGTATCAAATTCAAACCAACCTGATGAAATCTTGTCGATAATGTCTTCTGTACCTGCGAAATCAGCGCCTGCTTCTGTTGCTTCAGTAACCTTAGCACCTTTTGCAATAACACATACTCTAACTTCTTTACCAAGACCAGCTGGTAAAACAACTGTTGATCTGATTTGTTGATCAGCATGTTTTACATCAATACCTAATCTCATGTGGCATTCAACTGTTTCATCAAACTTTGATACAGCTTTTGATATTTCTTGTAATTTTTCTATAGCTGCAGGAATAGTAGCTGGTTGTTCAAAACCTTCTAACAATTCTTGCATTTTTTGTTGTCTTTTTGTTAATTTTGCCATTTTTTAATTTCCTTTCATGGTGGTAACGGACAAAAGTCCTTCCATTTATTTAGTCTTTGACTAGTCTTCCTTTACTGTAACGCCCATAGATCTGCATGAACCCTTAAGCATTTGAACTGCAGCATCCATATCTCTTGCGTTTAAATCGTTCATCTTAATTTTTGCGATTTCTTCTAATTGTGCTCTTGTGATTTCGCCTACTTTATCTTTTTTAGGGTTAGATGAACCTTTTGACAAGTTCAAAGCCTTTTTAATCAAAATAGGTGCAGGTGGTGATTTCAATACAAAAGTAAAACTTCTGTCTTCATATACATCAATAATTACTGGAATGATGTATCCTGCTTTATCTTGTGTTTGAGCATTGAATTGCTTACAAAAATCCATGATATTAACACCATGTTGACCCAATGCAGGACCTACTGGTGGTGATGGATTAGCTTTTCCTGCTTCTATTTGCAGTTTAATTTTTCCTACTACTTTCTTTGCCATTTTTATCTCCTTTCGTGGTACAAACGGGTTTTTCCCTTCCACTTACTTTATGTTTTCTTGTCCCGAATTTTTCTTCGGATTATGTTTGATAATTTTTTCAATCTTTTTCTTTTGTCATTCTGAACTTGGTTCAGAATCTTTTAAACAAAAGAATTTACAAAAACCCTACTAAATTTTTTGGATTTGTTTGTATTCAAGTTCAACTGGAGTTTCACGTCCAAAGATTGAAACGCTTGCTCTAAGTTTAGACTTATCAGGATAAACCTCTGTAATATCACCAATAAATTCAGCGAATGGACCTGATACAATTCTAACTTTATCACCAACTTTAACATCAAGCTCAATTTTTTGAGTTTGTGAGTCAGCTCTATTGATAATTCTTTTAATTTCACTATCTTTTGCAGGGATAGGTTTTTTAGCAGAACCTGTAAATCTTGTTACACCTGCTGTGTGACGAACAACATACCAGCTATCTTCGTCCATAATCATTTCAACTAATACATAGCCAGGAAATATTTTTTCGTCCTTTTCAAGTTTCTTTCCACCCTTAATCTGTGTAACAGTCTTTTGTGGAACTTCTACTCTAAAAATCTTGTCTGACATATTCATATATTCAATACGTTTTTCAAGATTACTCTTAACCTTGTTTTCATATCCTGAATATGTTTGAACAATATACCAGCGTTTTACGTTCTTTTTTGATGATTTTTTGTTTTCAGCGTTATCAGAAACTTCTGCTGTATCTACAGCCATTTCTTCAACTTGTTCAAAGTTTTCTTCGTTTTCAACCATTCTTTTCACCTATCTTATTGTTGGATAAGTCCCAACACTGCTTTAAAAATAATATCAATCAAATACACTGAAACAGTAAACAAGAATATAATCACAATTACAGCTAGCGTTTCAGCAATAACCTGTTTTCTTTCAGGCCACGTAATCTTCGCCCACTCTAATTTTACTGATTTTAAATATGCAATTATACCGTTTAATGTATTATTCATTTATTTTTCCTTTTATATAAATCGCGCCCTGAAGGACTCGAACCCTCGACATCCGGTTTTGGAGACCGACGTTCTACCAACTGAACTAAGGACGCTTAAAGGGGAATTTTCCCCTAAATTCTTGTCTAAAATAGTCCAACTGCATTAACTAACAGTCGAACTTATAACTAAAGACTACTTAGTTTCTTTGTGAACTGTGTGTTTTTTACAAACTGGACAATATTTTTTTAATTCTAGTCTTTCTTTAATATTCTTTTTGTTTTTTGTTGTTGTGTAGTTTCTTTCTTTGCAATCTTCACAAGCTAAAACTACCATTTTGTCTACTTTACCTTTGATACCCATTGTTTTTATCCTTTATTTTTTGTTTTTCTTTCCTATTTAAAAAAGAATGTGTTTTCACATTCTCTTATATCGGCAATAACATACTAAACTAAACATGTTTTAATTGCAAATATTTACTAGTAATTTATTACACTTTATTTACATAACAATATTTAAAGAACTTTTAAAATAAGTATCATAGAATTGTTTATCTTTTAATATAACTAATAACTTAGCAACTTAACAACCCAATATCATATTTTTATATGATTTTTACAAAATTCTCTACCTAAAAAACATTTTTTACCGTATAACTATATTAGTTATCAATAGAGAGGATTTATACTATGAAGGAAACAATTTTAATCAGCTGTATGTTATTAGCTGCACCGATTGCTATGGCTCAAGACACTTTCACTCCAATTACAATTAGTGCAAACACTCAATCTGCAACTCCTGTTGCTACTCCTACAGCTGAAGAAACTATCGGAAATGGAAATATCCAAAACGCCATTTCTCAAATAGAAAACGCTCAAGTAGATATCAGAAACCAATTACTTGACCTTAAAACAAAATTCGCTGATGTTGATGCTCAATATGTATCATACAAAAACGAACGTAAAGCATTAAAAAAACAAGTTTCTATCACTGAAAAAAGACTAAAATCTCTTGATAGAGCTAAAGAAAAAATGAGAAAAAATGTAATTTAATAGAAAATTTTTTAATTTAGTTTTAACAAAGGGCGATTTGGTTTCACCAAATCGCCCTTTGTTTTAAATAAACCCAAGGCTCGGCTCAAATGAGCCGAGCCTTGGGTTATGTTTTTCAAAACATCTACATATCCAAATAATCACGTGCTTTTTCATCAATTGATTTATTTATCACACCGACTACATTTTTCTGATTATCACTCATGCCAGTCAAATCCAAATCACGTTTTGTTAAATGCGCTAAAAAAGAAGCCATTGGAAGCTTGTTATCATTATTTATCTCAAACTGTTTTCCATTTAATTCAATCATATTTGTACCATTCGCTTCTTCAGAATATGCTAGATTTGGATACAAAATATCATCTTCATCTGGTTCTGGAACAAATCTTTTAATATGGATATCAACTAAATCTTTACCTTTTGCATTTTCAAACCCTTTTGGCATCGCTTTTTGGTACTGAGAAAGATGATTTCCATCTTTATCATCTGTCAATTTAGCCCTCAAAACAACCTCTTGGTAATTTTTCTTGCCACGTTTGATTTCTCCATAATCATCTACATACATACCTTCTTTTGAATATTCTTTTTTCAAAACTTGACAATTTTTTATACCGTTAAAACTAATTGACATACTATAACCCTTTCTCATTTCAATTATTTATTAAAATAACACTCGTTAAAAAATTTTTTGATACTTTTTTAAGAAATATTTAGCTTTTCTATTATTTATTTTTTATGTGTATAATTGTTTTATGAACTACATCTTTTATTTTTTAATCGTTTCATCAATAATTTTTGGGGTTATAAACCATAGAACCCAAGATGTAGTCAATGCAATCTTATCAGGAGCAGATTTATCCGTAAAAGTTGCGTTTTCGCTTATTGGGATAATGGCTTTTTGGCTTGGAATAATGCGTATTGCAGAAAAATCAGGACTTGTAAAAATTCTTGCAAAACTAATTAATCCAATTACAAAACGATTATTTAACGAACTTCCTGAAGATAATCCAGCAGTAGGAAATATTGCATTGAGTTTTTCTGCTAATGCACTTGGACTGACAAACGCAGCAACACCTATTGGATTAAGGGTAATGGAAGAACTACAAGTACAAAACAAAGATAAAAAGAGTGCATCAAACTCTATGTGCTTATTTTTAGCGATGAATACAGCAGGGTTTCAAATAATTCCTGCTACAGTTATTGCAATATTAGTTGCAGTAGGCTCTAAAAACCCTACAGAAATAATTCTGCCAACTATGATTGTTACATCTACGGCTTTTATTAGTGCCATTATCGTTGCGAAGATTTTACAAAAATTATGGACTCCACAAATTAATAACACAGATAATGAAAGTGAGGCAGTAAATGATTAATACCATCTCACTTTATTTGTTACCTGCTTTAATATTATTAATACTAACAGTTGCTATTGTGAAAAAAGTTCCAATATACGAAGAATTTACAGAGGGTGCAAAAGACGGATTTAAGGTATCTATTAACATAATTCCATATCTTGTTGCAATTATTGTTGGAATATCAATGTTCCGAGCATCAGGAGGAATGGATAGTATTGCGCATTTACTATCACCTATTTTGACAAAATTATCAGTTCCAACTGATTCAGTACCAATTATGATAACTCGTTCACTTTCAGGCTCTGCGACACTCGGGCTATTTTCAGAACTCGCCCACAAATTCGGACCAGATGCTTATGTTACTAAACTTTGTGCAGTTATGGTCGGAAGCTCTGAAACAACATTTTACGTTTTGTCTGTTTATTTTGGTTCTGTCGGGATAACCAAATTCAGATACGCTGTCTTAACAGGTTTGATAGCCGATTTTATTGGAATAGTTGTAGCAATATTTGTTTGTTCGCTGATTTATCTTCCCAACTTTGGGTAACTTGAACAACCTTTTCATCAGGAACAACTGTTTTAACTAACACTGCATAATTAATATCGACAAAGTTTATTTTGTCTAACTTTTCAACTATATATTCGTTACCACCACAGTTATGACAAAAATTAGCTTCTGGCATAATTTCACCGTTTTTAATAATAGCTTTTTCTTTTATCCCGCAACAAGCACAACGGGTTATATACCATTCATTTTCAATAAGTTCACCACAATCAGGACAATAGCTATATTGAACACTTGGAGATACGTGGTCATGAGTACAACGATTGTGACGTCTGAAAAAATCCATTAAAAACATATACACCTCGATTTCTACACTTCATTATTTAATGATATTTTTTAAGAAATCAAAATATTTGAATAAATTCTTAACAGTTTGTAATAAAAAAATTTGTTTTTGATATAATTGTACAAAAGGAGTTTATAGAGATGAAAGTAAGCGTAAAAGTTCCTGCAACATCAGCAAATATTGGTCCTGGATTTGATTGTATGGGAATGGCATTACCTATATATAATATAGTAACAATAGACGAAACAGTTTTACCCGGAACAGGTGTAGAAATAAATATCTTATCTGAACAAGAAGATGTTGACAAACTTATCATTGACCATATTCCACGTGATGAAAACAGTGTTGTTTATAAAGCTGTGGAACTTTTATACAATTCTATTGGACAAACTCCATCAGAATTAAAAATAAACATTCAAACATCAATTCCTGTAACTAGAGGATTAGGAAGCTCTGCTGCGGTTATTGTTGGTGCATTGATTGCAGCGAACAGACTTTTGGGCAATCCAGCTGATGAATCAGCGTTGTTGTCGATTGCTACAGAGATTGAGGGTCACCCTGATAACATTACACCTGCCATTGTTGGTGGATTGGTAATGTCATCATTAGAAAATGATGGAAGCATTGTTTATAGAAAACTTGATTGGCCTGACGAATGGAATATAACAGTATGTATCCCTGATGTTGAATTGACGACAGAAGTTTCACGTTCAGTAATTCCTAAATGCGTACCGTTAGAAGATGCTGTATTTAATGTAAAACGTATGGCAATGTTTATGACAGCTTTACAGACTAAAGATGCAGAATTAATGAAGTTGGCATTGAAAGATAAATTACATCAACCATATAGAGAAAAATTGATTCCTGGATTAAAAGAATTAACAGAAGCATTTAAACACGAAGACGATGTATTAGGTTGTGTTATTAGTGGTGCAGGTTCATCTATGTTAATTATTTCAAAAAATAATGTTGTAGACAAAGTTACATCAACAACAATGGACATAATGGAGAACTTGAATGTTAAAGCTACTGTTAAAACAATGAAAATTGTCCAAGAAGGCGCAACTATTATTAGTGAATAGATTTAATTCAGGTACGTTATTGTGGCTGATTTTGTGTAGGCTGACCGAGTGAAACGAGGGAACGCCGAAGTAACGCCGAAAAAATGAACGATAGTTTTACGAAGTAAAACAAAGTGAATGACTTGAAGGCGTGAAACAATAATCCAAGACAACGACAGCGAAGCAATCCATAAACCAACGGTTCTGTAACCACCTATGAACTTAATTCAAGACCCCTGTGAACATTTACTACTTGTAACTACCGACTTTGCGTCCATATTTATCATAGTGGATAACTTGACCTGATGGGGTTGTGCGATAAGAACCTGTTTTTGTACCATATTTGTCGTAAGTGGTTGTTGTACCGTTTGAATTTACTCGATATGAACCAGTTTTTGTACCGTAACGGTCATACGAAGTATATCCAGTTGTGGTCTTTTTATATGTTCCTGTTTTTGTGCCATATTTATCGTAAGAAGTTGTTGTACCTGATGAATTCACACGATAAGAGCCTGTTTTTGCACCATATCTATCGTAACTTGTCGTTACAGAATTATTTACTCTATATGAGCCTGTCTTTTGACCGTATTGGTCGTAAGCGTTTATCGTTGAAGCAACTGCCATTGATGATAATAGTGATAAAGATACGATTGCTGATAATAACTTTTTCATATACACTCCTTTTATATATTTTCGCATAAAACTTGAACTATTTTTATAGAATTGGAAACTTTGTAACTAATCTAATTATATAACGAAATTAGAGATATAATTGTTCAAAAATATTTTATAAAGTGTCGTCCTGAACTAGATTCAGAATCCCTACAAACACAATCCGTCATTCTGAACTTGTTTCAGAATCTCTACAACGTCACTAGACCCTGAACTAAATGCAGGGTGACAAACACTTTCTGTATCGCAAGCGTGGAATCCCTGCAAACACAATCGAATTAACACAAATAAGCAACTATGCCAAACCAACATCTTCAGGTTTTCTTAGACCGTAGGCAACGAGGGCACGATTAGACAATTTGCGTTTGTTTATTGAATAATCGTATTCAACGTGACAGTTACCTAATTCATCTCTTGTAACTGTACCGTTTATGTAACCTTTATAAACAAGTGCTGAAACAATAATTTGATTAGGATCAAGAATACCCAAATCGTGTTTTAGGTGATAATAATCTTCAATTTCTTCCAACTCAAAAAGGTTTAAAATTTGTTTTTCTTTGTTACTTAAATCGTCAAACATACTAAAATCCTCTAATCAAATACAAATTCCATTATTTTTTAATTTTTCTTGTTTATTAGACATTTATCAATATTTTTGTCACTATTCAAAGATTACATAAATTTTTATTCATTTTCTTCAATAAAAGCGTCCATATCAGAAACATTAAGTATGAACAGTTTTTTTATTTTGGCATTTGGGTCAAGCTTATTTACGACATTACGAAACCCTTTTTCAGCATCATCTTTATTTTGTATGGTTAATAATGTTGTACTAGGCAGATTAAAAGGGATATTACCTTTCACATAAAAAGCAGTATGAAACATTGGATTTTCGTCACAAATTTTCTCTGCAGAGATATTAGATTGAGCTAAATCATAGGTCAAAATAGTAGTCGTCTCACCGAACATAAACTTTGCACTTTTCATAAAATTAACCCCTTTTATTTTTAGTACAAAACATATTATAATACATGACCTACCCAGCTGTCTATTAGACACATGTCTATAATTTTTTGAAAAGGTATACATTTATTAATAAATTTATGTCATAACTTTATCCAAAAGTGCTTGATAACTATCAATTACATCGTATTGAACAGTATCTGAACTTATTGTTTTAAAATGTTCTCTTGCACAATTTATTTTTGCTTGTTCTATTGGTTTTAACTGCAAAGAATTCATAGAACCTTTTGTTTCAGCCACAAAATAGATATGTTTTACAGAACCTTCATTAAATGCTATTGCCCAATCAGGATTGTAATGTCCAACAGGAGTATTGATATAAAACCCTTTTGGTAGTTTTACATAAATTGAAACATCTTCATTTTTATCTAAATCTTCACCAAATTTCTTTTCTACGTTTGAATCATAAACCAAATAATTATACAGATTCTTTTCTGCTGGCATAGAATTATTTATTGTAATAGTTTTTATTTCAGGGTCAGTAAAAATATTTGTTTGATATGTTTCTTCAAGTTTGTTATATGTAATGTGTTCAATAACAACCGTTGCTTTTTCTTCATTAATCAAATTAGATACTTTTATAATGAAATCTTCTGGATTAATTTTAAATTGATAAAAAGTACTTTCTTTTATTCCTTGAAGAATTCTAACAATAGATTTTCTGGTCAAATTTGTTTCTTCAACAATTTTTCCAATCAAATCATATTTAATACTGCAATATTGTGCATTCAATTCTTCTCTTTTTATTTTTCCATTATTAAACGATGTACCTTCAATTAGAGATTCTTTAGATTTAATTTTCTCCATAGTTCCTTCTTGAACTACAGAATATAATCTTGTTACTGATAGTTTTGAATCGATTGCAGTAATAGATTTTTGAATTAATTCGTCAGTATCAAATTTTACTACATAAGCAGTTTTTGTATTAATACGTTTCCATAATTCTTGAAACTCTTTTTTATTGAGTTTATTTTCATCTAATTCTAGTTTTGCTTTACTTATATTCAAATTTTCTGGAGCCATTGTATTTGGATCATAAATTGTATCTACAATATTGATAATTGCTTCTTCAAAACCATTCAAAATTTCTGGTACAATTATATTTCCAGATTTTTTACATCATAATAAGTAGGTGTTAATTTGTTATCATCATCAATATAATTATTTCTAATAAATGTATTATGAATTTTTCTTGCCAAATCCATATCAATTATTTGTTCTGTTCCATTATTATCAACAATTACACGACCTTCAAACAATGCTTCATTGACTTCAGATGGTCTATCTGCCACTATTTCTGCAATTTCTGATTGTAAACTTTTAGTAAAATTTTCATAACTCTCATTTGCAATAACAGTTAATACATTGATATCGTGAACAGTTTCACCGAGTTTTGTTGCGTCCATTCTTTCACCATTTTGGTTAACACATAGACGTAAACCACGACCTATTTCTTGTCGTTTTTTATCTGTATTATTCGATTTTCTAAGTGTACATATTTGAAATACATTAGGATTATCCCAACCTTCTCTAAGTGCTGAGTGAGAAAATATAAATCTAACAGGTTCTTCAAAACTCAAAAGTCGTTCTTTATTTCTCATAATCAAATCAAATGCATCAACGTCATTTGAGCCACCTTCTTTTTTATCTTCTTTTGAATCTATAAGTCTTTTACTTTTTTTATCAATAGAAAAATAACCTGCGTGTGTACTTTTTGCTGTTATTTTATTTAGATATTTTATGTAATCATCTTGACCTAATTCTAATTGAAGTTCATTCATAATATTTTCATATTCTTCTTCGAACATATCTGCATAAATGCCGTTTAGTTCGTTATTGTTTTCATCATATTGTTTATATTTTGCAACTTCATCAATGAAGAATAATGAAAGAACTTTTATTCCTTTATAGAATAATTGTCGTTCTTTTTTTATATGTGCTAATATCGTTTCACGAATTTGTAATCTTCTTATTTGGTCTTCATTCACATCACCCAAAACATTACCAACAGTTAATTTAATACCATTTAAGAATGTAACAGAATTATCACGTCCATCAATTCTTGTAACTACATAATTATTTTTATATTCATCAAGTTCACCTGATAAATAATATAAATTATCACCTTCTTTTAAGAGTTTTGTAGTTTTTCTAATTTTTGTATTTCCTTTTTGCTCAAACTCTATATTTGCTAATGGCGATTTGTCTTTATATAGGTTTATATTTTGTAGATATAAGTAGCCATTTGTTGCATCACTTCCTTGAATATTAACCCCTTTTACTGCAATCTTTTTTACTAGTTTTTTGTTGTATGCTTCTACTGCATCAAGTCTGTAAACCAAATTATATTTTTCTTTTGGAGTGGCAGAATAACGAAGTGTAATAAGAGGATTAAACTCTGTTAATTTTTCTTTTGTGACTTTACCTTCGACAGATTGTGGTTCATCAATAATAAGGATTGGGTTAGTTTTTGCTATGACGTCAATCGGACGGCGACTTCTAAAAGTGTCCATTTTCATATAGATTTTACGAGCATCTTTACCACGAGCATTGAAGGCTTGCGAATTTATAATCATTACATTTAATCCACCATCATTCGCAAATTGTTCTATTTCATTTAATCTTTTTGAATTGTAGATAAAGAATTTTATTTTCTTACCGTATTCTTCTGCAAAATGTTCTTGCGTAATATTAAATGATTTATATACACCTTCTCTAATAGCGATACTTGGGACAACAACAATAAATTTACTCCAGCCGTAATGCTTGTTTAGTTCAAACATTGTCTTTATATAGGTATATGTTTTACCTGTACCTGTTTCCATTTCTACTGTTAGATTATATCCATTGATTAGTTCTTTTGATGGCTCTAGATGAGATAATTGTTGAACAGTTTGCATATTTTCAAGGATAATATTTTTATTAAGATTTGAAACAATTTCATGATTCTTAAATGCGACATCTTTAGACTTCAATAAATTTTGTTGTACTGAATTTAATTCTGTTATGTTACCTAAATCCATTTTATAACTTATTGGCGAAAAATTAGGTTGTCCTGTAAATATATCAACGATTGCTTTTGATGCATCTGATTGAAATTTTTGATGTTTAAATTTTAGTTTCATTACTCTGCCTCCCTAAATAACCTTAACTCTTGTATCAGGAGTAATGAGTTTAAATATTTCTTCAACATTGATTTTGTTGTCATCACTATTGAAAGAACTATCTCTGAATACAACTCTAGTCGGTTTCATTTCTGCAATTTTACGGATAACGCTTTCAGGGATATTTTCTTCAAAGCACGCAACTAAATCATCTTGATTAACGATGTGAACTTTTTTACCATCAATGTTTTCGACTCTATGTGGAAGTGATAATTCGATACCCCAATCCAATAAACATCCATAAAGCAAATCTTCATCAGTTCTATCATCTTTGATATTGCTTTCGTATAATCCTAATTGTTTTTGGTCTGTTTCGCTAGGTGAATAATAAACCTCTTTCATGTTAGTATCATCAACTTTGAAAACTCTGAACCCAACATCAATTTTTTTATCAGGATTTTCTTCTAGAATTTTCTTGCCAGCACGTCTAATACGTTCTTCCCCAATTTCACAAATGTTTTTGTAACCTGCTTTAAATGCCTCAGATTTTTCGTCAGTTTTTTCAGGTAATTGAACCATAATAAATTTTCTATTTCCACCATCTTCTGCATTAAGTGACATACAGGCATGAGCAGTAGTCGCAGAGCCAGAGAAGAAGTCTAAGATATAACAATTTTCAACAGATGATGTTTCTATTATTTTTTTTAATAAAATTATCGGTTTTGGATAGGAAAACTCGGTTTCTACTCCCATTATTTCCTCAAAATCTTTTCTTCCTACTGTAGTGCCTCCATAGTTTAAAATAGACAACAAAAATGTAGTTCTTCTTTCATCTGTTGGAATAATTAATCTTGGTTGTTTATGACCATCACTCCCCCAATATATCAAATCTTCTTTTACTAATCTATCGATTTCCTCACGACCCCATTTCCATTGTCTTGTAAATTTATCTCCACTTGGATTAGTAATTGTAAAATAATTTATATGATTAGTTTTTTCATTATCAGAATTTACTGCAAGATTTGCCGTTTGCAGTTCATGTTCTTTTCCTGCTAAAGGTTCTCTTACTTTTTTAAATTGAGTTTTGGAATAATCTTTATATGCACATACAACATACTCGTGTATTTTTCTTATTGTTGTTGTTTGTTTTAATGTTCCAGAAGAACCTACAGCTTCTTTATTCCATATACAAACTTCAACATTATTTTTACCATATATTTCGGAACAGATTTTAGTCATATTATCAGCTTCATTGTCATCTATAGAAATAAAAATTACTCCGTCATCAGATAATAAATTCCTAGCAAGTTTCAATCTTGAATAAATCATAGAACACCAATCTGAATGAAATCTACCATTAGATTCTGTATTTTGGAATAATCTATTACCTTCTTCATCATTTATACCGAGTTCTTCATTATATTCCTTTTTATCTTGTGTAAAATTATCTCTATAAACAAAGTCTTTTCCAGTATTATAAGGTGGGTCGATATAAATCATTTTTATTTTGCCTAAATAACTTTCTTGTAAGAGTTTTAAAGCATCTAAGTTATCACCTTCTATGTAGATATTTTCAGTATCTTCCCAATTTAATGATTTATCTCTACAAGGTCTTAATGTTTTTCTGATTGGTCTATTTGCTTCAATCATAGCTTCTTTTTTGCCAACCCAAGTGAAATCATATTTTTCTTCACCATCAACAACATCTTCAGACAATTCTTGTTTTAGTTTATCAAAATCAATAGCACGTTTTAAATTACCATATTCATCTTCTGCTTCTGTTACTACATTTGGAAATAATTCCAAAATCTTTTTTATATTCTCATCAGTAATATTCTTAGTTTCCAATCTCATCTTTTCCACTACTTACCTCTTTCTTTAATTTCTCTATAAAACTTTCAATATCTTTTTTCTCTTTTTCTAAAGTCGCATCTGTTATATCTATTGCTGGTTGAAAAATACTTAAATTTCCTTCAAAATGATTAAATTCATTAATTAGTGTTTTTTTAGATGTCAAACGAATGCGATTCTTCAATGTTTCAGAATTTTCATCATTTGGAAATGCGACAGATATGATACTTCCTAATGTCTTATGTTTATTTGTATCTATTTTAAATTTTTCAACTAATGTTTTTTCTACAAGTAATCTTAAATATAGATATGTTAGAGTATGCCTTAAGGTTTTATTTAATAAAGGATAGTGTTTAGAATCTATAATTTCATCACTAAATGTTAAAGATAAAATTTTACCACTATCTATAGATAATGTTTCTGGAATAATACTATTATCCTCAAATAATTTTCTATAAATATCTGCAATATCTACATTTTCAGTCATATAGCCATGCATTAATTTAGTTAATTGCTCATACGCTTCTTTATTTCCTGTTATATGTGCATATCCTCTTAAAAAGGGAATCATTGAATATAAAAATAAATTAACATCTTTTATTTGTTCAAAAACATCTTCTCTAAAAAAATTAGTTAATTCTGCTAAATCAGTTAAGAGTTTAAGTTCTTCATTATTTATGAAAATAAATCCATTATTATCAGAACCCTTAGTATTGTTTAAGATATACAAATTAAAAGTTTTTCCTGCTTGTGATTTCAATAATCTTATTACATCAATGTTATGAGTTAAAAGTATAACTTGTTTTTTCTCTAATACTTTTGCAATAGAATATATAATTTTATTCTTGTAAATAGAATCAAAACTTGATATCGGATCGTCAATTACAACGATAGGGTTTGTCGAATTTTTAACTCTTAAAAATTCCATAAAAAGTGAAAGAAAATTTTGTTCTCCAGTACTTAAAGGTAAATCTTTTCTATCTTTTCCTAAAAATTCTTGTTTATTAAGTTGTATTTGTAAGTATTTTTTTCCTTCTGCTCGGCTTATTTCAAAGTCTTTGTTCATACAATCTTTGACATATTGTTGGATAAATTTAATATCTTCATTTTCAATACTTGGTTGCTTTGCAACTAAATCTTGATATTCTTTTTCTAATTGTTCAAAATGTTTGAAATTCTCAATCTTCTTGATTTCTTTTAATAGATTTGTTCTATAGAATTTCTTATAGTTTTCAATATCTTTAAATAAAGGTGTTAAGATTGTTTTATCACCATATTTAATAGTATTTAAAACAGTATCTTTTATTTTGAATACATCATCTTTGATTTCAAGTTTTAAAATTTCTGTTAGTATTTCTTTAGTATTATCATCTAAGGTTTTTAATATTTCTTGTTTACTTTTTTGCTTTTCTTTTAATAAGCTTGTGTTATTAATTTCATTATCACAAATTATACAATTATGGTTATTATATTTTTCTAAAATTTTTATTGCATCTATATTTTCTTCAAATTTTATAATGTTTTCATTTTGGTCCAGTTCTTCATCTTTTAATTTCTGAAGTAATAAAATAAGTGAATTATTTTTTTGTACATCTTGCATTAAAAAGATAAGTTTCTTTTTATCTTCTTCATCTTCAGCTATATCTGGAATTTTATTAATAAAAGAAATAATATCTTCATTAGAAGTGTCTTTTAATTTGTTTTTATTATTTATAGCTTTTGATATGAAATCTTTTTCGTCTTTACTGAAATAATCTAGCAAAACAGAAGATTTGTTTTTTATATTCCAAGATAAAACTTTTCCTATAATTTCTTCTATAACTTGGTTTCTACTATTTTTAAGTTTTTCTTCTAGCTCAAATTCTTTACGAATATTTTCACCTAAATAAAAATCTTTAGTATCACCTTGAATGATATTTCTATCATTCTGATCTTGAATAGTGGAGAAAACATCTTCACCTGTGTCATATTCTTTATTATTGTATTTAAACTTAAGTTTAGTATCTTTTAAGCCAGATAAAGTTTCAATAAAACTTGTTTTACCTGTTCCATTAGGTGCATAAATTACAACAATATTCCCTTTGGGGAATATTATTGAATTATTTTCAACTAAATTGTTGAATGTTTCATCAAAAATTCTATTGTTTTGGATTCGTTGGAATTCTATTTTTTTATCCATGCAGTTCCTCCAATGTTTTCTGAAGTTCTTTCAATTCTTTTTTTATTATCAGTTGTTTATTGAATTGAGGTTCTTTACGGATTTTAGATTTTAGTGTTTCTATTTTCTTTTGGAGTTTCTCTACATTGATAGATTTCTCAACAGCACTTTTTATATCTGTTGTCTCATTCGTTTCTACTTGTCCATTTGCTATTTGAGTTATAAAACCGTTATATACAGCATCTAAATCAAGTCCTGTAATTTCAAGATTCAAATTTTCTTGTTTTTGCCATTCAGTTTTATAAGTTTTTACAACCTTATATTTATCATCATTTATAGAGGGTTCTTTATATGAAATTGCAAGTTGAACAAAATCATTACATCTGAATACAAAAAGAATATATTTAGGTATTGCAGAATCAATTTCTTTTATCAATTTGTTAGATATTTGTTTTTCTCTAAGTAAAAATTCAAAAACATCTATTTCTTGAACATTTTTCCCTTTTGAAATATTAGTAGTTTCTTGACGTAAAATATTTGCCAAAATTAATCTATCAACATTGTTCTGAAATTCCACTCTTACAGGAGTTGATAGTTCTGCAAGTTTCATAAACTTTGCCTTTGGCATAATTCTATTTAATTGTGTTTTTTCGCCAAATAACAATTTTTACTCCTTAACTACCAAAAAACAAATCAATTCAAAATCATCAAGTCCAGAAATAGTATTTTTCATATACGAACTTTCACCAGCAGAAAACAAACTTTCAAAATCACTTTCTTCTTTTACATCAATAATTGAAGAAATGGCATCTTCTAAAAGTTTTGAATATTTACTCATATTCTTTCCATCTTGTGTTTCTTGATTAAATAGAGTACACAATTCCATATCAGGTTCAGAATTATTCTTGCCAAGTTTTCTCATTAAATCTAACAATTTTTTAGGCTGTAAATGATTACATATAATATCGCCATCATTTGTAATATAAACCATATAAAATGGGTGCAATCTATTTTGGTTATCTATATTTATTTCGTTTGAAACATTTTTAAGAATATATATAACTCCAGATTTTAAATCATCATCTGCTTTAACTACTGCATGCAAACCAAATGGCGAATTTTCAATATCTGGATTATCTTTTATATAAGACAACAAATCTAACCTAAATTCATTTAAACCTAAATCCATAATATTGATACCAGAATTCATATCTTCAATATCAACAACTTCTGTCTGTAATTTTTCTAATTGTTTTTTTCTGTATTCCAAATCTTCAATTTCTTTTTCATCAAGCACATTATCAGAACTTGTACCAGTCGATGTCATTACTGTTACTTTCATTCTTGTTTCAACTCTTGATTTTAAATTGATATATTCATCAAGGCTTAAATCAGGCCAAAAATTAACTAATTGTATTGAATTGTTTTTGCTTCCTATACGGTCAATACGTCCAAATCTTTGAATTATTCTTACAGGGTTCCAATGAATGTCATAATTAATCAAATAATCACAATCTTGTAAATTCTGTCCTTCAGATATACAATCTGTTGCAATTAATACATCAATATTTCTATCGTCATCTGGATAAATATCTTGTTTATCTTTTGATAAGGGTGAAAAATATGTAAGTACAGCATTCAAATCCGTCTTTATCTTGGATAAAGTTGTAACCCCATCTTTTGAACCTGTCACCATTGCAGTTTCAAGGTCAAAATTTTCTTTTACAAACTTACTAACATGTTTATATAAATATTCTACCGTATCAGCAAATGCAGAAAATACAATAATCTTTTTATTATCTTTATTTATCGGGTTTTCTATTTTATTTTTTATTAACTCCAAAAGTTTCTGAAGTTTTGCATCATCTTCAAATGTTATTTTGTCGATTTCAAAAATTAAATCATTTAGAATATCCAAGTCAGCTTGAAGTTTTTCTGACCAAGAAAGATAATCCATATCATTAAAATCAATCTTAAACTTATTCCCTACAGAAAATAAATTTGTATTTTGATCATCATCATCAAATTCATCTTTTATATCTGTATAATCATCAACTTCTATATTTGCAACATTTCCATTTTTAAAGTTCTCTATATTTTGAAGGGTTGTATTTATCAAGTTCCTAACTCTCATTAAAGTTAATTTGAATGCAAAAACAGAACTTTCAAGTCTTTTTAAAAGATTGATACTCATCAATCTTCTTATACCTTCTTCACGTCCTCTTTGTCCTACTTTAGAAGTTTTTATATTTGCTTGTTTTACATCAGTATCATAATATTTTTCTTCTTTGCTAGGAAAAATAAACATAGAAGGCATATAAATACATAAATTCAAAGAACTAATATGTTCATAAATTTGATTATAATTAATTCTTTCAGAATTTATTGTTAATGGTGGTCTTTGTGATATAACAGGTAATCTAGTTGGGAATTTCCCAATAGAAGAAGTGTCATAGTATTTTTCTATATGTTTTCTTGAACGTGCAATCGTTACACTATCCAACAATTCAAAGAAATCAAAATCTAATTTATTTAATAATGCTTCTGTAGTTCGTTCTTCTGCTGGCAAATTTGTCCATTCATTAAATGATTGTTGTGCTTGTCTAAAGATTACATTTATTGATTTTTTTGTATTTAATTTTGAATCAATTTTTCGTGTATCACCTTCATAAGCAAGTTGTAATTGGTTTTTTAAATCATTAAATTTGTTATTAACAGGAGTTGCAGACAACATAAGAACTTTTGTTTGTACTCCCATTCTAATAACTTTATTCAATAATCTTAAATAACGATTTTCTTTGTCGTCTTTTACATCTCCACCATTTCTAAAATTGTGTGATTCATCTATTACAACTAAATCATAATTAGACCAATTAATAAGTGACAAGTCTAAACCATTTGAAAAACCTTTATCTCTTGATAAATCTGTATGATACAAAACATCATATCTTAATCTATCTTTCGCCAATGGATTATTTAAATAATTACTTTTATACATTACCCAGTTATTACTTAACTTTTTAGGACATAAAAGAAGTACAGATTTATTTCTGTTTTCATAATATTTAATAACAGATAATGCTGTAAATGTTTTACCTAACCCAACGCTATCAGCTAAAATACATCCATTATATGTTTCTAATTTATTTATAATTGCAAGACAAGCATCTTTTTGAAAATCAAATAACTTGTTCCATATTACGCTATCTTTATATCCAGTCGCATCATTTGGCAAATTATCTTCGGATATATCTTGCAAAAATTCATTAAATATATTATACAAAGTTATAAAATATATAAATTCTCCAGAATTTTCTTTATAAACATTTGAAATACTCTCAATTATTTGATTTGTAACATCTTGAAGTCTATTTTTATCGTTCCAAATCGCATCAAATGTTTTTAAATAAGTTTGACTCTCTGGATTTTCTAATCTTACTACAATATTTGATAATGTATTACCTTTTTCACAACCAATATCAGTTGTAGTAAAGCCATTAACCGGTTGATATGTATAATTGTTATCATTTTCTATATTTATAAAACCTGACATTAATTCATTTGTAGTATTTGATTTAAATTTTACCTTCTGTTTTATCCATTCAGCACATTCTTTGGCAATGGCACGTTGTGTCAATTCATTTCTTAATTTAATCTCATATTCTGTACCGTATAAACATTTTTCTCTTGATAATCGTGGAATATAAAATTCTCTTTTAGTTTTTGCCGTTTTTTCTTTTATAAAAGATGGTGACGTAAAAATAAATCTTAATTCTTCTATATTTTCTAATTGATTTTTAAGTTCTTGAAATGCATAAATTGAAAAACACGCAGAAGCAATAGAAAGTTTACTATTTGATTTAATAGTCTTTTCTAAATCGTTTTTTAATATCTTATTTATATTATCTATTACTTCCAATTCAATTAAACCTAATTTTACAATATGCCATATTGTAAATTACCTGTGTAATATCATAATTTATAACATGTTATATACTAAATTTGTATTTTTTACAAGATAGTATTTCGTTCAATAACAAAATTTAAACACTTATAATCTTATAGAGGGATTATGAACGATACAGAATTAAAAACACTTTTAGGATTAAAAATTAAACACTACAGAAAACAACTTGGCTTAACTCAAGAAGAACTTGGTGAAAAAATTGAACGCACCCAAAGACAAGTTTCCCTAATCGAGTTGGGTAGTAGTTTCCCAACCCCAGAAGCACTTACCAACATTGCTAAAGTGTTTAATTGTTCAATAAAAGACCTTTTTGATTTTGAACCAATTATCAATATAGAAAACTTAAAAGATGAATTATCAAAACTAACAAACAAATTATCCGAAGATAAACTCAAAACCCTTTATCTTATTGCAAAGAATTTATAAATTATTCCTATTTTGACTCTGTTGATAAATGTTCGCAAGAGTCCTGAAACAGTCTTAGATTGTGGTTGCAGAACCGTTGGTTTATGGATTGCGAAAATTTGCGTTGCAAATTTTCGCAATGACGGATTGTGTCCACAGGGATTCCGAAACAAGTTCGGAATGACGTTTTATACTTTATTTTGCGTCACACAGAACCTACAAATTTACAAACAACGACATAAGAACTTACTTCTTATTCCAAAATCCCTTGAAACCCTTAACCTTTTCTTTCTTTATCTCATTTATCCCTGTTGCGTTCCAACTAAACACTTTGCTCTTTACTCTTTCCATCAAGTTCCATCTTGACAAGTCTTCCATTGTATCAAACGCTTTTTCATAATCGTTCTTTTTATCAACCATAGACAAGCAAGGCAATCCCAAGTCCTCTGCCAACAACTCAACCTTAGGGTCATAAGCCACTGCCAAAGTCTTAACCCCATACTTAGCTGAAACCAAGCAAGCATGATATCTCATTCCAATCAAGCAGTCATACTGAGATATTCGCTCAATAATCTGTTTATTATTAAGACCATTAACCAACTTAACCTTGATACTCTTATCAACTGCTCTCAATTTATTGATAAACACCTGTGATATTCCTGTATCAACCTCGTCTTGCAAACACAATAGCTCTATCTCTCTATCATAAAATCTTTTTCTAATCTGTTTAATAATATTATCAAACAACTCATCTGTCAAAGTATCATACTTTCTAAGCTGTATCCCAATCTTAGAAGTCCTTTCAGGGTTCTCAACCTCTAAACTATAAACAGGGTCACAAACCAAGTTAGATTTTATCTTCCACTTATCTAAAAGTTTCTTACTCTTTTCATCTCTCACAGAAACATATTTACACTTCTTTAAAACACTCTTAGTAATAAAATTAGCTAAAAACCCCTTTATAGGTCCAATTCCCTGAGCAAATATCATAACGTCTTTATTCAACATCAATGCAAATCTGATTATCATTGTATAAAACAACAAACTTCCATTACTAGTCACATTCTGCAACAAGCTTCCACCACCAGATATCAAGACATCACATCTTGCAATCTCTCTCATAACGTGGTCATAAGAAAATGTCTGTATAGTATGCACTCCATAAGTGTCAAAAGTCTTTCTAGGATTTGCCGTCATAACTGTAACATTACAATCCTTCAACTTGTCCAACAAGATTCCTAATATAACCTCGTCACCAAAATTATCAAATCCATAATACCCAGATATCAAAACCTTTTTTCGTTTATCCTTCTTCTGAGTCTTACCCTGACTTTGTCGTAAATTAACCATACAAACCCTTTTATTATTCACTTATATTTAAACTATTTTTAATACAGTTACTTTAGCAAGTACAAACCATAAAGTTATATTGTTATATTAATATAATCTCTACCAATTACTATTTTACAGACTTAAGCAATCTTTCTGCAGAAACAGTAATCTCAGCCATATCAGACTTGCCACACAAGTCACGACCAATACCAACAACTCTTGCACCTGCTTCTAAATAGCTATTAACTTCTTCACACTTGATATTACCCATAGGCATAACATTCAAGAACGGCATCTGTCTTAAAATATCTTCAATATACTGAACACCACCCATAGCAGTTGTAGGGAATATCTTAATCAATGGTATACGTGCTTTCCAAGCATTGTATGCTTCACTTGCAGTTGTAGCACCTGCGATAAATGGAACACCGATATTCTTTGATATCTTTACCATATTAAACTGAAAAATAGGTGACGAAAACATCTTTGCACCTGCTTCAAACGCTGCATTTGCTTGCCAAGTTGTTATTATACTACCTGCACAAACAACAGCTTTCTTTGATACTTCTGAAATAACATCATATATCTGTGAGTTAGATACATTTATTTCTAAAATCTTTATACCACCCTTAATTAAAGCATCAGCAATCTCTTTCGCTCTTTCTGGGTCACTTTCCCTAATAATAGGATACACTTTTTCTTCTGATAATACTTGAATTAAATTTTTGTTCATAACTTGTCCTTTTTATGACATAATTATATCATAAATAAAGAGGTAAATATGCGTTTTTTAAAATTTTTGTTTATTCTTATATCAATAGTACTACTTTTTGCTCTAAGTTACTGGGCTACAGACAATTTTATTGAGCCAAAAGCTTACAACTACATGATGAAAAACTTTACTGCTATAAAATCAGGTAGTCCTGATATTGTACTTATTGTAATTGATGATAAATCTATCGGCAGACATAGATGGCCTTGGAAACGTAACCTCTACTGTAACATCTATGACTATTTTAGAGAATATACAAACGCAAAAGCTATCATTATGGACAGTGTAGTAACCTCTATTGATGATTACAAAACCGACCTCGAATACTTTAACAGTATTAACAAAATGAATAACGCAATATCTGGACTGATTTTTATCCCTAAAGATTACACAAACAAAACCGAAGGAAACATTTTTGATAAAAAAATACAAAACAAATACTCAATAAAAGCTCAAGACCTTCGTTCAAACCCAGATGATTACCAATATGGAAGTGCTTTGATATTTCCAAAAGAATACCTTAATGCCGTAAAAAGAGCTGGCACTGTATCAACTATAAAAGATGAAGACGGTTACACTCGTGTCGCAATAGACATGATTAAATACAAAAACGCATTTTACCCATCTATCGCATTAAAAACCTTCTCTTATTTAAACAATGATGAAAGCTATTTTATTACAGATAAAGAAATTATAGGTTACAACTCAAAAGTTAGAATACCTATTCTTAAAGATAACTCAGGAATGTATTCACTTCTAAGATTTTATAAACCTAACACCCATCACAACGGCTACACACACAAAACCTATTCAGCTGTTGACATAATGGACTCTTATGATGAATTAAAAGCAGGTCAAAAACCACTAATCTCGCCATCAGAATTCGATAACAAAATTGTCTTCGTTGGTGCAAATGTAAAAGCTGCAGCTTCTGGATTATCAGACGTAAAACGCTCTCCAATCTCAAACGACCATTCTGGACTTGATATTCAAGCAACAACTCTTGATAACATTATGCACAACAACTTTATGAAACCATTTTCTGCATGGCAAAACTTCGTCATAACAATCTTGCTTATGGCTTTAGCATTCTTCATAATTAAGAACCTTAATCTTTTTTATGCAGTATCAGGAGTATGTCTTGTAATTGCTATCTATATAGGAATTTCAGCGTTATTATTCCGTTATGGATATGCAATAAACATCTTGACTCCAATCTCAATGGTAATAATAACAATGATTTTTGCCTACTCATACAGATATATAGTAGAAGATAAAAACAAAGAAAAAATCAAAACAGCTATGGGCAAGTACATCTCAGAAGACATTATGAGAAACGTAGTTAAAAACATTGATGAACTAAAACTCGGTGGCAAAAAAGCAAACGTAACAGTTTTATTCGCTGACATAAGAGGATTTACCTCTATGAGTGAAAAACTTTCAGCAGACGAAGTTAGCGTAATCCTAAACGAATATTTCACAGAAATAGAACCTATCGTCACAAAATATAACGGTGTAATAAACAAATTTATTGGTGATGCTGTTATGGCAATCTTTGGCGCTCCAATCGAAGATAACAATCACCCTAAAAACGCTGTGAGATGTGCTTGTGAAATGCTCGCAAAAGTTGATGAATTACAGAAAAAATGGCTTAATGAAGGAAAACCTAAAATCGAAATAGGGATAGGTATAAACACAGGTGAAGCCTTCGTTGGAAATATTGGCTCTGAAAAAAGAATGGAATACACTGTTATTGGAGATATGGTAAACCTTGCTAGCAGAATTGAAGGCAACAACAAAATTTATAAAACAAACCTTTTAATAAGTAGTTCAACATTTGATTATGTTAGAGGTATAGTTGATACAATCAAGATTTCTAACGTAAAAATTCGTGGTAAAGAACACACACTAGATTTGTATGAGGTTATTCGTTTAATTGGATAGATTAGAAGTCATAAAGAAAGCCATCAATGTTGAAATTAAAAATAAATACATCAACATTCGTGGTAAAAAACAATATTTTGCAGATTTTATAATCTCGTATATAAGAGGTCAAATCAGAACCTCATCTATTGCTGAGCGTTGGAAAACAGTACTTGAATACTTCAAAATTTATTCAACATCAACATATATTGAAAGAAAACGATATATAGATTTTTTTATAGAAACAATAAAACAAGAAACAAATAATAAAAAAGCATACGCAAATCAAATCAAGAACCCGTTTTCAGATGTTACATACATCAAAGGTGTTGGACCAAAAATCGCTTTATTATTACACAAGCTCGGAATTTTTACTGCTAGTGATTTATTGTTTTATTTTCCAAGAAAACATATTGACTATTCTGAACGTACCAAAATAAAAGACTTTGAGGAAGGCAAAACAATAACTGTTTTTGGACATATAAAACAAACCGAGTGCTACATAACTCATAACGGTCTTGGAGTTGTAAAGGTAAAAATTTCTGATGAAACAGGTTCGTTTGAAATAAACTTTTTTTATGCAAAATGTACAAATTATTCCTTAGCCATAAAAAAACGATTTTTCCCAAAAGGTGCAGGAATAATTATTTCTGGAACAGTTGCGATAAATTCTTACAACGGCAAATACACTCTTAAAAACACTTCGCATTCAATTATGCCACAAGATTTTTTCAAGAGTTCAAATGACGTAAAAGAAAACTTGAACGTAGGGAGAATTGTTCCAATTTATCCATTAAGCGAAAACCTTAATATAAAAACACTTAGAACAGCCATCAATAATGCTATTAAGATGTACAAAGATAGTATTGTTAATGTTGTGCCTGATTATTTAAGAGAAAAATATAACCTACTTGATAAAAAAGAGGCTGTAGAACAAATCCATTTCCCTGACAATATAGAAATGCTACAAAGAGCTAAGTATAGTTTGATTTTTGAAGAATTATTCTTAATCCAGCTTAAGCTAGCAATAATTAGAGAAACCAACCGAAAAGAAAATAAATCCTTACCTTTAGAAATCAAACGAGATGGACTTGTGATGGACTTCATCAAGAACCTGCCGTTTGAACTAACAGGAGCTCAAAAACGAGCAGTAAACGAGATTTTAAACGATATGAATTCAACAGAACCGATGCAAAGACTTGTACAAGGTGACGTTGGTAGTGGTAAAACAGTTGTAGCCTGTATTGCATTACTTGCAGCGGTTGAAAACGGATATCAAGGTGCTATAATGGCACCTACCGAAATTCTTGCTCAACAACACTACAAAAATATGGTTAATTGGTTAACACCACTAGGTTTGAGCGTTGGATTATTTATGGGAAGTTTAAAAAAGAAACAACGTGATGAGTTTGAAACAGGACTAAGGAATGGACAAATAAATATTGCCGTTGGAACACATTCGCTTATTCAAGAAAGAGTTGATTTTGCTAATCTTGGTGCTGTTGTAATCGATGAACAACACAGGTTTGGTGTAAAACAACGTCTTGGACTAAGAAAAAAAGCTCAAAACCCACAGATTTTGACAATGACAGCAACTCCAATTCCAAGAACACTTGCTATCACTATGAATGGAGATTTAGACTTAACAATAATTGATGAGCTTCCAAAAGGTAGAAAACCTGTTATAACAAAAATGGGAATACCTAGAAAACAGACCTACCAACTTATCAGAGATGAGATTGAGGCAGGTCATCAAGCATATATTGTTTATCCATTGATTGAAGAAAGTGAAACCTTGTCTGCGAAAGCGGCGACAAAAGAAGCTGAGCGATTACAATCAACTGTTTTCAGTGACTTAAGAATTGGACTATTACACGGCAAACTTAATAATTCAGAAAAAGAAAAAGTTATGGAACAGTTTAAGAAAAAAGAATTTGACATTCTTGTATCAACAACCGTTGTAGAAGTTGGAGTTGATGTCCCTAATGCAACTGTTATCGTTATTGAAAACGCAGAAAGATTTGGACTTTCTCAACTACACCAATTACGTGGTCGTGTAGGCAGATGTGAATTACAGTCTTATTGTATACTTAATAGTGATTCAAGAACTCCTGAAACAAAAAATAGACTATCTGTAATGACCCAAACAAATGACGGTTTTGTTATAGCAGAAAAGGATTTAGAGCTTAGAGGTCCTGGGGAATTTTTAGGAGTACGTCAAAGTGGGTTACCTGATTTTAAGATATCAGATATTATACGTGATGCAAAAATTCTTGAATTGGCAAGAAATTCTGCAATCGAATTTGTTAAAACTCATAACCTTGATGAATACCCTAATCTTAAAAACACTACAAATTTAACACTTGATGGCACTTTATTGCTCGGTGCATAAGAAATTATGCAAGGAATTAAATTTGTAATTTGTAATGCGTAATTGAATACTCGCAGGGATTCCACGCTTTCGATACAGAATATTTACAACACGCTCTGAATGACGCACCCAGACTGTCATTCAGAGGGAGTGCAACGACCGAAGAATCCCCTTGAACATGTATAGCACGTCATTACGAGGAGCGAAGCGACGTGGTAATCCAGAAAAAGTCTTTTTATGTACGCAGAACTGTTGGTTTATGGATTGCCACACTTACTACTTTGCAAACTGTTTAATCGTTCGCAATGACGTACTAAAATTATCATGGACAGTAGTGGAACTCGTTTCAGCATCCCTCTGAACATGCAAAACCGTTAATTTATGGATTTTATTAAGATGAGGAATCGATGAATTTATTATTCAAATAGTCGTTTAATTCTTTTACCATAAGGATAAACGTATTCATATTCAATCCAATAATCACCAATTGTTAACAGATTTCCCCATATATCACGTAATGAATTAAAATTACCAATTGCTCTTAACTTATTCTCTTTATCATAATAAAACCAATGTTTACCAACCTCTTTGATTTTGCCATCTTTTCTATATTTTACCTTCATATCGCCGATATAATCCATTTGACCATTATCTAGATATGTAACGTTCATATTACCGACTTTTATTAATTTACCACAATTATCATATTGGAATTCAATTTCTTGTGAAGTATATTCCCATTGCTGAGTTTTGGGATTAAATTTAACATAATCTTCTTCAGCTAAACATGATAAAGTTGTACAAAATAGAATCATTAATATAATCAATATTTTTTTCATATTAAACTCCTTTTAATTATCTTACATTATTGTAACGAATATTTTATGTAAATGGTTCAAAAATAAGGAGTAAAATTTACAAATATTTATAAGAATTTTCTGAAAGATTTTGGAATTTTATTGGCAGAGATATTGATGTTGCAGGAAATATACGTAAAGAAATTGGTAAAAATCAGCAATTAAAAAGATTAGGACTATTAATTGAAAATATTGGATATTAATCAGTTTTGAAACATTGTCTATTCGTAGCTTACATTCATATTACCAATTCTAGAAATTTTACCATCACAATATGATACATTCATATCACCAATTCTAGAAATTTTACCATCACAATATG
>CANNUY010000017.1 GCA_947525005.1 uncultured Candidatus Melainabacteria bacterium | reverse complement strand
TTGCTGTTAAACTTAGTAATCTAGCTTGTGATGCTGATAAACCCATAATTTTTATCCTTTATATTTTCCCTATACTTCTTATTACGGCATTTCTTCTGAAATCTTTAGGAAAATTTTGAGTTTTGTTACATAACTTAATAATTAATTATAAAATTTTAATATTTTTTGTCACCATCTATTTGGAGTGGATTTTATATAAATGTAAAAAAAAAATATATATAATATCTAGGAAAAAAATTATAATTACAGGCTTTTAATAAATAGTATGAGTTATTTAAAATTCCCACCTATTAAACAAAAAATTCCAAGTGTTTTATTTTATAATCAAAAAAAAACACAAAATTATTTTGCAATAAGTCCAAATAAAGGTGTTGTTGGGAATTTTAGTCTAAATAAACGAAATGAAATGTTTATAACACATCTATTTGTTTCTCCCGAAGAAAGAGGGAAAAAAATTGGAACAAAAATTTTAAATTTTGTAGAACAATTAAGCAAGAAAGAAGGCTTGGGAGGTAAAATTAGAGTTTTAGCATCAATATTAGATAAAAAGAGTATGAAACCACCACATATTTTTTACAGAAAATATGGATTTACAAGTAATGACAAAATTGCATTATCTCAAATTGATAAATATATTGCTAACAATCAACCCTTACCACAATTATTCAAATCAATTTATATGTATTATGTACCAAAGAAGTAGAGATTTTAGATATTAGTCAATGGAGGGGAGAACCCTTGGGTTTGAATTCCTCAAAACTAAAAAAGAACCTTTTACAAGGTTCTTATAATACGCGCTTGGAGGGATTCGAACCCCCGACCTTTTGGTTCGTAGCCAAACGCTCTATCCAACTGGGCTACAAGCGCAAAATAATCTTCTTATTTATAATAACAACAAAATAATTGTTTTTCAAGTTATTTTTGAAAATGTGATATAAGTTCGCTAATCTTTTGTTTCATATAACTTGCTTTTGCAACTTCTTTTAATGAAAGATTGTCTAAATCAATCAACACTTTACCTTTTGACTCTTTTTCTATAGTTGCTGTTAAGTCTGGTAAAGCAATAGTTATATAAGACAATCCACCTTTATTAATTTTAGATATTATATCGTCAAAATATTTTTGCATATTATTAGGAATATCTGGGTGCATATCAATAAATCTGCTCAATGGGATATTGCTTTTCAAGTTATTCATTCTTTTACTTGCAATCAAATAATTGCATACATCACTATGACCAGAATTAGATTGAGGTTTTATATGCTCAATAGAAACTCTTGATGGGTCTAAAAAGGCTGATGCTATGTTTTCATGTGACTTATGTGCATTATTTATTATAAAAACATCTGCACTATTTCTGCTGTTAGGAAATTTCTCCATTATTTTTAGGACTGTTTTTTTTGCTGTTTTATCTAATCCTTTTGCTTCATAAACCTCTTTTATCAAAGGGCTTATTCTAAAGCTATCATCTCTTATAGAATCTTCTACAGGGGCTATAATATTTGTCAAAATATCATTAGTACTTCCTTTTGTTAATGAAATATAAGAATTTAATTCATCTACTACTTTTAATTGGTTTTTTGCAAGATTTAGTTTTGAGGGTACATACAATGCTTTACAAATATCGTGTAAATCTTTATTTCTTGCATCGTTAATATTTCTCTTTTTTAAATCTTCATAATAATCAGATATCATCGACAAAGCAGTTGCTTCGGGTTCAAATAAATTTTCTTTATAACCACTTTCTAAAAGATTAATCATAGTTTCTGCATTTGGTCTTTTAGATATCTTCCTTAAATATTTAGCATAATCCTCATCAGAAACCATTACAATTTTACTATAAGGGTCATGTAATCCTGAAATACGCTTCAATTTCATTTCAATAGGTTGGTCGTTCTTTTTAAAACTAACAGTATCAGTCTTTAATCCAATACTATTAAATTTTGGAGTTAAACCTTTATTTATTGAGAAATTATAATTATTATTGTAGTTGATATTATTAGAAATTATCATATAAAAACAGCCTTAATAATCTAATACATATAAATAAAAAAATTTGCTAGTACATGACTTATTATTAATGAATTTTTACAAATACAAAAGCAAAAGGCGAAGATTAAAATCTTCGCCTTTTGCAATACTACAAAATATTTATAGTTTATTTTTTATTCATAATTCTCATTGAATAGAAAGATTTTACTACAAATATCAACGCAATCACTAAGAATACAACCCCAGCAACTCTTGCATAAGTTCTGAAAGCAGGAGCTATAGCAATTTCCATAGCTAAAAGTCCAAACAATGTTGTAAACTTAATAATTGGATTCATAGCAACTGATGAAGTATCTTTGAATGGGTCACCAACTGTATCACCAACAACAGTTGCATCATGTAATGGAGTTCCCTTTTCTGCCAAGTCAACTTCAACAATTTTCTTTGCGTTATCCCAACAACCACCAGCATTAGCCATAAATACAGCTTGGAACAAACCAAATACGGCAATTGCTATTAAATAACTAACAAACAAAGAAACAGGTTCGTTTACAGAGCCTACAGGCGCTGATAAACACGCAAAAGCAAGAGCAAAGGTAAATAGTGCTATGAAGATATTTACCATACCTTTTTGAGCGTACTGAGTGCAGATTTTAACAACCTCTTTTGAGTTTGTAAGATTAGCACATTTATCATCTTCGCTACCTAATTTAATATTTTCTTTGATATACTCAACAGCTCTATATGAACCTGTTGTAACGGCTTGCATTGATGCTCCAGAGAACCAATAAATAACTGAACCACCAAGAATAAATCCTAATAATGTATATGGGTTCAATAAATTTAAAATTGATTCAGGAGAAATACCTAACAAGTCTTTTATAACCAAAATCAAAGAGAAAATCATAGTAGTAGCACCAACTACTGCTGTACCAATTAAAACTGGTTTAGAAGTAGCTTTAAAAGTATTACCGGCACCGTCATTTTCTTCTAAATAACGTTTTGCATTATCAAAATCAGGATTAAATCCATATTCTGATTCAATATGAGCTTTAACATCAGGAACTTCTTCAATTAAAGACAATTCATATACTGATTGTGCATTATCAGTAACAGGTCCATAACTATCAACAGCGATAGTAACAGGTCCCATTCCTAAGAAACCAAATGCAACTAAACCAAATGCGAATACTGCAGGATAACTCATTACGCCTGCTGGTATAAAAGTACTTGAGAAATATGCCAAGTACATTAATAACGCAATAATTGCGCCAATCCAGAATCCTGAGAAGTTACCTGATACAATACCAGATAGAATTGTAAGCGATGCACCACCTTCTCTTGATGCAGTAACAACTTCATTTGTATGTTTTGCCTTAGGTGAAGTGAACACTTTTGTTGCTTCCGGAATTAAAGCAGCACCTAAAGTACCACAAGAAATTATTACTGATAAGATTAACCATAAGTTGTTACCCAAATCAGACAATAATAACTTACTTACTACAAATGTCATTATAATTGAGAATATTGAAGTTAACCAAACAAGGTTTGTTAATGGAACTTCAAAATCAAATACTTTTGCTTTTTTAGCATAAATTGATGTAATACCTTTGTTGATTACATAAGCAAGAACAGAAGTAATAATCATCAAAAATCTCATTGTGAAAATCCAAGTCAATAATTGAACTTGATGTGTATCACCAACAACAGCTAGCAATATAAAACTAACAAGAGCAACACCAGTTACACCATAAGTTTCAAAACCGTCAGCTGTAGGTCCGATTGAATCACCTGCGTTATCACCTGTACAGTCTGCAATAACTCCAGGGTTTCTTGGGTCATCTTCTTTTATCCCAAACTGAATTTTCATCAAGTCTGAACCGATATCAGCAATCTTTGTAAAGATACCACCTGCAACACGTAATGCTGATGCACCTAGTGATTCACCTATTGCAAAACCTATAAAGCAAGCTCCTGCAATATTACCAGGAATAAACAATAGAATTGCAAGCATCATAATTAATTCAACTGATACCAATACAACCCCGATACTCATACCTGCTGTTAAAGGTATATTCAAAATATTTAATGGTTTTCCTTTTAAAGCTACAAAAGCTGTTCTTGAGTTTGCTAATGTATTCATTCTAATACCAAACCAAGCAACTAAATATGAGCCAAGAATACCAACTACAGAGAATGCTAAAATGATTAACACATTAGCTAAAGACATTTTTTCTAAATATCCAAAGTAAAAAGCAATACATAAAGCAATCAATGCTTCTAAACCAAGTAAGAACTTACCTTGTTGTACAAGATATGTTTTACAAGTTTCAAAAATAGTATTTCCTACATTTGCCATAACTTCATGCACTTCAAGTTTTTTAACCTGAGAATACATGTAATAACCAAAAATTACACCAACGACAGAAACAGCAATTCCTATCAATAGCAAGGTGTAACTAAACTCATTGTTTGCTTTGATATCAGGCACAACCAAATTTGCTTCACTAGCAAACGATGGAAGAGCACAAAGCAACAACGAAAGACCAAAGCACACAGACTTTAGAATTCTTGAAATAAATTTCATATTTACCCTCCTATAATAAATAAAATTATAATATTTTTTTTTAATTATTGCAATAATAAAATATTTTAGAAACATATATAATTTTACAAACAAAAATACCAGCTCTTTAGTGTAAAATAGACACTTAAAAAACGGTCAAAACACACATTATATTTGGATTTTAGGGCTTGCAAAAATATTTTTTTGTGGTACAATATAAGTGGTCAAAAAAACGAGGTGTTTATTATGAAGGTTATGTCCCTAAATAGGGTTATGTTTGCTTCAAATGAATTACTACCAGCAACATGTACGTCTAAACAACAGGTGTCTTGTAAGGCGATGCTTAAACCTAACGCACGTCCTAAAGGCTATTCAAACGAAGAAATTTATGAAGCACTTGTTGCTGTAAAAGATTTTGTTCTTAAACCGTTTAACCCTAAATCAAAACTTAACCACACAACTGATTATTTAGCTTAAAAGATAAGGCTCGTATATAAACGAGCCTTATTACTTTTTTTATTAAAATTTGTCCTTATATTTAAGGTTTTATTAAGAATTTTATAGCTTTTCCTTCTATGTGCTGTTTCATTGCAAATTCTACATCTTTTAAAGACAATGTATTTGTTATAAGTTTTTCAACTTCAACATCGCCTGAAGCAATATAATCAAGAGCTTGTCTAAAATATTTAGGTGTATGATGGAAAACACTCATTAATTTTATATCGCCATAGTGCATTTTTGTTGTATCAAATGTAACAGTAGAGCCTGATTTACACCCACCAAAGAAATGAACAGTTCCTCCAGGTCTTACGCAAGAAAATATTCTTTCCCAAATTTCTGGTAACCCAACACATTCAACAGCTAGATCTAATCCTCTTTTTTCATCAGTATATTCTTTAAATATTTTCTCAGGATTAGGATATTTCTTCAAATCAATAATTTCATCTGCGTGAGCAAATTCTTCTGCCATCTTTAATTTTAAAGGATTTCTACCTGCAACAATAACATTCGCACCTTTTAACTTAGCCAATCTTGCAAACATCAATCCAATAGGACCAATACCTATAATACCAACTGTTTGACCAGCTTTTATATCAGAACGTTCAACACCGTGTACAACATTTGCCAAAGGTTCACAAAATGCAGCCTTATCAAAACTTAAATCGTCTGGTAAAACAAGCATATTTTTTTCAACTATACGTTCAGGAACAATTATATACTCAGCATAAGCACCATTTAAAAGGTCTAAATGCTCACATAAATTATATTCACCACGTTTGCAGAAAAAACACTCTCCGCAAGGTGCAGAATTGGCTGCAACAACTCTATCACCTACAGAAAACTTTGTTACACCTTCGCCTAATTTTTCTATAACGCCTGAAAACTCGTGACCAAACCCTGATGGAATGGTTTTAATTAAGACAGGGTGACCACGTCTATATGTTTTTACATCAGTACCACAAGTTAATGCAGACATAATTTTAACCAATACCTCACCTTTTTTTAGTGGTCTTAGCCTTACATCTTCGTATTTTATATTTTCTGGTCCGTAAAATAATACAGCTTTCATAATTCCTCTAATCTTTATTTAAAACTTTTATACTAAAACTTAATATATGCTTTCATCACTTTGTTCTCAATAGTATCATCAAAAGCTTTTTGGATATCTTCAACTGGATAAACCGTTGATAATCCTTTTACATTAACCTCACCATTAGTCAATAATTCTAATGATTTTTTCAAGTCTTTTGGTCTTGGAGAATAACTACCTAAAACAGTTAATTCTTTGTAATAAATATCATTATTCAAATATCCAAAATTCTTTGGAGTACTTGAGAACACAAGAATTTTACCACCCAATCTAACTGTATTCAAAGCAACATCAATTGCTGCATCAGCACCAGATGTCATAAAGATACAATCTATACCAATATTATTTGTTCTTTCAAATACAAAATTATGAGTATATTCTTTTTCAGAAGAATTAAAAGCAATTATACCAAGTTTATTTGCAATTTCAATTCTTTCTTCATTCAAATCACAGCCAAAAACTTTCATACCAAAAGATTTAAGAGCTTGTCCCATTAACAAACCAATCGTACCTAAACCAATAACCAAAACAGAAGATTGAGGAACTAATTTCGCACGTTTTACAGATCTAACACAACAACCTAATGGTTCATAAAAAGCAACTTCTTGTTCTGTTAAGTTTTTAGGAATCTTGTGTGTTACATTGAATAAATGTTCTTCACTCAAATACACATACTCACTAAAACCCCCAGGGATAATGTTTGTTGATTTAAAGTGTTCACACATTGAATAGCTTTCGCCTTTACAATATGCACATTTAAAACAAGGTATATGATGAGATGCAACAACTCTATCACCTACTTTAAAATTAGTTTTAGAATTTATTTCAACAATTTCTGCGACAATTTCGTGACCTAAAACAGTACCATCAGGTTTTAAATGTTCTCTATATTTTACAATATCAGATCCACAAAGACCACAACCAAGTACTTTTACAATAGCACCCTCTTTACCTTCTAATGTACATCTATCTCTTTCTGCTAAAATAATTTTATTATCTTTTAATTCTGCAACTCTCATATTTTCACCTCATTTTTATTTATTCTAGCATAAATATATTATAATATTCTAATCTCATTTATTACATCAGAACAACTTAGTCCAACTTCATCAACTGCAATATTTCCCCAACCTGCTAACAAACATTTTAAATTTGGGATATCTTCGCAAGGTCTTAAATTATTTGAATTGTCGTCTACAAACGATGCTCTTTGAACTGAGTTTTTATTCATGTATTCCATAATAAAATCACTTTTTTCTGGATATTTTTCTAATTTTTGTTTATCAAAAATCTTTTCATCAGGCAAATTTAAACCATATTGATTTAAACGCATTTTAATAGACTGAAAATCTTTTTTGGAAACAATTACAATATCGTATTTTGATTTTTCAAACAAATGTTTAACTTCAAAAAAGAATTCAAAAGGTTCTTCTAACTTATTCCAAAACTCAAAATTTTCACTTTTGAGTTTTGCTCGTTTTTCATAATATTTCTTGTCAAAATTTTCTTCTGCGATTTTATCACGAGTATTCAACAAGTCATTGTAAGCATTTACAAATTCAGATTCAGGTATTTTTTGAGATAACAATTTCATCAAATAATAATACTGCCATGAGTTATAAACCAAAAATTTGTATTTATAAAACATTGTGTATTCATCTTGTTTTATGGGTTCAAAAACCTCAACATTAGAAAACGAATACCTACACAATAAGTAGGCTTCTTTTAATGTATCAAATAATACTCCGTCAAAATCAAGAAAAATAGTATTCATTTAAAATCTCATTACGCAAACAACACTAAAAACTAATACGAATAATTGTACTAAAGTAAAATATTTTTCAGTCTCATATTTTGCAAAATGTCCAATCGCAAAAGGAGATAGTGCAAGACATAAGAAAATAATTTTCTTTAAAATTGTTGGAACAATAAACAATCCTATAAACGCTACTATAACATATAGTGTAAAAAATAATGCAATAGAAGATGTATAGTCAGACACAAATGTAGCCTCTTTTTTATGAAAAACAAACAACTTGCCATAGCAAATCAAACAAAATAATGCTGTGCAAATAGCTATAAAAAGAGTTTTATAAATCAATGTGAAACTTAACATAACGCACACTCCTTGATTTTTGAATGTGTGTTCAAAAATTCTCCAACTTTATTAAATACGAATTCTTTTTCGTTATCATAAAGTACCATATGATAACTATCTTCAAGAATAATAAGTTCTTTATCAGCAGAAGATATAGCATTATAAACATCTTTTGAGCTTTTAGGACTCGTCAAATCATCTTCTTTTGAGTGAATAAACAAAATAGGAGATTCGACTTGACTCAATCGTTTTTTGTTTCTAACAAAACGAGAAAGTTTTAAGAGTTCATATATACAAGTCATTGGAAAATCATTCATTCCAACATCACCTTTTTGCAACAATTTTTTTACAATATTTCTAGTCCTTAGGTTTTTAATTCCATGTGGATCACACTCAGGATAGGTATAATAAAATCGTACTAAAGTAGCAAGTCCAACAGGCATAAATATTTTATACCAAGGTAATCTCCAACCATCAAGATAAAGAGTTGTAGATAAGGCTATTACACCATCAACTTCAGATTTATACTTTTCAGCAACAGCAATTGCCAAAACAGCACCCAAACATAGACCTGAAACATATACTTCATCATAGGTTGATTTTAGATCCTTAAAACGATTAAATGCAAAATCTAACCAATCAGTATATTTAACTGTATAAATTTCTTCAACCTTGTCACCGTGTCCAGGAAGACAATTTGCAAAAACATCATATCCCAATGAATGAAGGTATTGTCCGTATTTTTTAAGTTCGTACGGACTACCTGTCATTCCATGGAATAATAAAACTGCTCTGCGATTTTTTTTATCGCTATCAATAAGTTCAAAATCTAAAGTCACTACTTATCCAATCTATCAAATAATTGATCGAATAAATCAATAGCCATATCGATTTCTTCGTCTGAAATATAAAGTTGTGGAACAAGAGTAATGATGTTCTTATAGAACCCACCATTGTTAAGAACAAGACCACATTTCTTGCCATTATATGACAAATCACCTTTTAGACCTTCTTCTTGCAATGCGTCACACAATTCTCTATTTGGTGTAATGCCATCTTCTTTTGTAAGTTCGATTCTTAATGCAAAACCGATACCATCAACATCACCAATAGATTTATATTTAGATTGTAAGTATTTAAGACCGTTCATAAATCTAGCACTCTTGATAGGAATATCGTGTTCAAGTTTCTTTTCATCTTCTTCAACAATCGACATAACTTCATAAGCGGCTCTAACACCAAGAGGGTTAGAACAGTATGTAGAGTGAGCACTACCTGGAGTGAATACATCAGGAGCAACAAATTTTTCTTTAGCCCAGAAACCTGCTAATGGGTTCATACCATTTGTAATTGATTTAGCAAATGACATAATGTCTGGAGTAACGCCATAGTTTTCAATAGCCCACAATTTACCAGTTCTGAACATACCCATTTGAACTTCATCTACACAGAACATAATATTATGTTCATCAAGGATTTGTTTCAATTCTTTGAAGTACCATTCTGGTGGATTGATGTAACCGCCTGTACCCAAGATTGGTTCGCAGTAGAATGCTTTGTATTCACATTCACCTGTTTTTGGATCGTAGTATGAATTGTATTCACTTTCAAACATTTTAGCAACTTGTTTAACACAGAAGTGGTTACAAGAGTCACATTTCATACCATAAGGGCATCTAAAACAATATGGGAATGGGATAAATTGAGCTCTATCGCCAAAGTGACCATATTTTTCTCTGTAACGGAAGCTTGAAGTCATACAAGTAGCACCGATTGTTCTACCGTGGTAACCACCTTGGAACGCAAATACAGCGTTTCTACCAGTGTAGTTTCTGATAACTTTCAAAGCATCTTCATTAGCTTGAGCACCACCAACGTTAAAATGAATTCTACCTTTTTCTCCAAATCTTTTGAAGTTCATATCAGCCATTTTTTTAGCCAACATTGGTTTATAATCATATAAATATTTAGGACACAATTGAGGCATTGTATTCATTTGATCAAGAATTGCATCGTTGATTCTTTGATTTCTGTAACCGAAGTTACAAGCTGAATACATCATTTGTAAGTCTAAATAAGGGGTGTCGTTAGAGTCATACATGTATGAACCTTCACAACCTCTAAATACTTTTGGATCAGGTGAATAGTGAACTGTATCACCATAAGAATCATATACAGCATCTAATTCTTTTATTTCTGAATCTGTAATTGTGTTTTTTTCTAAACAAACCATAATTTACCTCTCTGTGTCTTAGAAATTTTCTATTTTTGCATACTTGTAAGTTCAGAATATCATACACAATTTAAAATGTAAATGGTCTGAACGCAGACCATTTAGTTTTGTAAAGTTTTTTATTTTATTTTTTAAATTTTTTGTTATAATGTCGGTATGACTACAGCTATTTCATCAGAAGAAAAATTAAGACATATAAACCGTATGTTAAGCGAAATTAGTGACATTTATCAAAAGTTATTACTTACAAAAAATGTTACTGAAAGTGCTTTTATTGTTATGTCATCAATTTTAGAGCTTGGTGAAGGTTGTTCACAAAAAGATATTGTTGAAAGAAGTTATATTAATAAAAAGACAGTTAACTCAACAATAAAAAAGCTACAAAAAGAAGACTTTATCGAGTTAAAAGCAGGCAAATACCCTAATTTACATATATATTTAACAGATAAAGGTCGTGAATATATGAACGAAAACATAATTCCTATTATAAAAATAGAGAATGAGGTTCTTGATAATATGACAGAATCTGAATTTAGCATTTTGGTTGATACTTATAAAAAGTATATTGATAATTTTAGAGTACATGTTGAAAAGTTTTCAAATTTACATGAGTAAAAGACTTTTCAGAATTTCTGCAAACTCTTAAAACACTTCGTCAATTAGTTGGTCGTATGTTTTGTATTCAATAAATTTAATTGCATTATTTTTGCAATATTGAGCTAAACCAGATTTAGCAAACAAGACGTCAGGGTGTTTAGAAACACAAAAATCTGATGCACCATCGCCAACATAATAAAGAGTTTCATAAAGTTTTTTAAGATTATTGACAACTTTACATTTACAAGTACCTGCATCGTTTGTACATTTAGACGAGTCATTAGGAAATTCTATAATAAACTTGCCATATTCATTAAAATAGGCATGGTTTGTAATTACGTTTATGTAATCAAGGTTATGCTTATCTAAAATTTTATTTATAAAATAATCCAACCCATCACTAAGGATAACCACAGGGACATTATTTTCTTTTGCTTTATTAGCAAATGGGATAAAACCTTTGTCTATTTCAACTGTGTCTAAAAATTCGTCTATCATTTGTGGATTTAGATTTGGAACAAGCGCAAATTGACGGGTTAGGCATTCTTGAGACCCGAACTTGCCATCTCTCCAATCGTTTTCTATATCTAACCAACGAGGGTCTGCATAATCTTCTAAAAACTTTGATAAGGTATCTTTTTTTGTAATTGTACCGTCAAAATCACTAACAACTATCTTTTTTCTCATATATTTAGGGTAGCTTAAACATTATGTTCACTCAAGGTAAAAGAAGGAAATATTTACAATTACTTTGAAAATGTGACCGTGAAGAATTTTTTCAGACATGTTCAGTGGGATTCTTCGGTCGTTGCACTTTTTGAATTTTATTTTGTAAAGATATGTAACAAAATGCCTTAAAACCCTAAAGAAATCTAAAAAAATGTCGTCTATGTAACAGAACAGCAAATGTGTTACATTGAAAGTTCAGTATAGGAAAAAGAAAAAGGAAATTAACGACAATGGGAATGGCAGCGTCACAAGTTAGATTTTTATCTCTCCAAAATCGTAAAAATACGATTGGAAGACAATTGTCTACTCTTTCAAACAGAAAGACATCGCTTGCTCGTGACATGAAAAATGTTTCTAGACACTATACTGATGCTTTAAACCAAACAAATTTGAAATGGTCAAATGATTGTGGTGCAAATTATCACAACTTAACTTACGATATGTTAATGAAGCCAAACGAAGTTAATGCTTCTGTACCATATATTTTAACTAATGCAAACAATGGTAAAGTAATCTTAAATAATTCAGCTTTATACACACCTGACACAATGTTTGAAGATGTTCCAGAAACATTAAAAGCAGATGAAGCTATTGTTATAGGTGGACAAACTATTGCTAATGCTGGTGATGAAATCAGCTATATAACTTTAGCAAAAATGATTTCAAGCTTTAAGTCAATAGATGACAAAGGTGATCCTGTATATGATACAAAAGGTGCATATACAACTAATGTTGAAGGCAACTTGGTTGGTCAAGCTGGTATTACAAAAGGTTATTATATCCCAGATACAGTAGATTTTAACTTCAAAAACAACTTGAGATATAAATTGTTCGAAATATTAGGTTTGGTTACTGATGAACAAGTTAAAACACAAAACAGTATGTTAGTTGAACTTTATGGTTCAGAAGATGCTAAAAATACAGGTATATACCCAATCGGTTCAGCATATGGTGACTACTATTTAGCTCTTTCTAACCTTGAAGCTTACGAAGCTTATCTTGAAAAAGATCAAAAAGTTTCTAACTCAAGTTTAGCAAGCGGAAGTGGTAAGACACAAAAAGATTTTAAAGAATCAGTTGGTGACTATAACTACGTTACAAATGTATATAACGGCACAGGCAATCCTTCAATGGGTGGTGATAAAGGTTCTAGCACAACTACACAAACTGGTGGTACAAAAGGTGCCGCTAGTCACATTGATTTTACAAATGTCGTTTCAAAAAATAATGATGGTTATAGTGAAATGACTAATGATGCTGGTAAAATGAACGAAGTATTCAATAATTATAGTAACGAATACCTATCAACTTCTACAAGCTCAACTATGGATATTACTATAACAAATACAGGTGTTAAATATACATATAAAAAAGATGATTTATTGGCTAGTGGTCTTAAAGCATTTGACACAGCTAGCGCTGATGATTCATTACAATTAAAAGAAGCAAACTCAAATTCTGTTGCCAAAACTCTAGCTAATGGTGGTGGTTTAAGATGTGTTGATAACAGAAGAAAAAATAATTTTAATGAATCAAATATAAAACAAGGTCTTGAAATCACAATGGATTCATTTGCAAATATTATAAAACAAAATGATATTGTTGATTTGACTACTCCTGAGGCTCAATCTGCTATGGGAAAAGCAAAATCTTCTACAATTAGCAGACTTTGGGACGAAAGAAAAACTGAAAGTTGGGGATTCGATCATACAGTGGGTGGTGTTAATAGTAGAGCTCAAGGGCTAGCAAATGGTCATGGCTTAGGTGGTTGTAGAAAAGCTGGTGGAAGACCAGCCTATCCAAAAGCTGTTACATACATGTATCTTGATATGAATGTAGCATATAATATGTATATGACCTTTTTTAACTATTATTATAATAATCCAGATCAAGCTGCTGGTTCAATATCATCAACAAATATATTAAATCAAGTTGAGTCAAAATTAGATAATACTGATACAGATAATGATTCATCAACTATTAAAACTTCAAATGGAGTTAAATACTCAGAAGTAAAATCTAATCTATTAGAAAATGATACAAAAGATGCAACTGGTAATATTGACTCTTCTGTAAAAGTTATAAATATTGAAAGAAATTTCTTAACTACAGATATTTCTCAAGCACAAGACTCTTCTTATATAGCTCTTGTTGAAACATCTTCTGATGGGCATGTTACAAATTATTATTTTAGTAAAAATTCAGAATCAGCTGGCTATTTCGTTAATGAAAGTGGTAGTTATACAAGTCAACAAATGTATATCAATGAAGCTAATGGAACACAAACTGTTTATGGTACAGTTCAAAAAGAAACTACATCTGGCACAACAGTTTACTACTTTACTTCTTCAAGTGCAATGAGTGATTATGTAAACAATGGTAGAATTTCATCTTCTGGTGTTATTTCTGTAGCTCTTAATGATAACGCATCAGCAACAAGTTCTGACTTAAAATTTAAAGATGATTCAGAAGATAAAATAATTTTAACTACGAATAAAAGTACATCATTTTATGATATCAAAGTTGATGGAAAAGTAAATGATGATACTACTTACCACGAAAAACTAAAACAAGCAGTTGTTAAAGCTCAAGAAAGAATCAGTGACCTTGAATCAGATCTTGAAAACTTCTATGGTGATGCTGATAAGAAAATCATGGACTACTATGATGCATTGTTCTTAAGAATATCAGAACAAGGCTGGGAAGAAGACAATTATACAAAGAATGACTTGTATTTGAATAACAAAATCCAAAACAATGACTTCTTCTTGACAGAATGTCTACAAAAATCAAGCAACACAGGTTTTAATTACACTGCAAAACAAGCAACAAATGTTATTAAAATCTTTACAGTACACGATGACGATGCTGAAAATCAAGCATTGGCTGAATACGAAGCTAAGAAATCAGAAATTCAATACAAAGAAAATGTTATAGATACAAGAATGGCAAAACTTGAAACAGAACAAGAATCTATCAATACAGAGATGGAAGGTATCAAGAAAGTCCGAGATGATAACATTCAAAAGAATTTCAAAATATTTGCGTGACGATGATTAATCCCCAAAAGTCTTTTTATGTACGCAGACCCGTTGGTTTATGGATTGCCACACTTACTACATTACAAACTGTCCAATCGTTCGCAATGACAGTTTGTGCTTGCAGGGATTCTTCGCTTCGCTCTGAATGACGTTGGGTGTTTGCAGAACCATTGGTTTATGGATTGCCACACTTACTACATTACAAACTGTCCAATCGTTCGCAATGACGGTTTTGGACGATTATCTATTTCCCAATAGCCCAACGGAAACCGATGTTCAACATTACACCATTACGTCCACCGTTTCTTATCATAGCTTGTCCGTAACCTGTAAATCTATCGCCCCAGCGTTTTTGTATACCAACTCCGTATTCTACGTATGGATCAACTGACATTGTTGGGATTGTTACATCAGGAATGCTAAAGCTTGCTTTATCCATTATGTTCCATCTCATATTGATACCAAAGTATGGTTGCCATCCGTTCTTCAAGTTTGCTATAAACTTGATTCCTGGTGCTACTTGGATTGCATGGATTGGACTTGAACTTACATTATGACCCAATCCATTGTTATGGTCAAATGTATTGATAAATGAATATGATATCAAGATACTTGGTTGGATAATGAACTTGCCTTGTTTGAATTCAAAATTATATCCTGTCTTACTTGCAACACCTGCCATCAACATTGCCATTCTTTCTTTGCCAAGGTCAGTGTTTGCTTCTGCATTATTTCCACCAACGTTTGCTGTCAATGCTGTAAAGAAGTTGCCTTTATACCAAGTTTCCATTATACCCAATGTACCACCGTTTTGGTCAATACTTTGTTTTGTATAATCTTGTGTTGAACCATTGTATCCGATATATGCACTAAATTGTCTGCTCCAACCATTTGACAATTCTTTCTTGCCCATATCGCCACCAAAGTAGTTACCATATCCAACATTATTAACTTTTGGTCCATTATTCAATGGTACGTTTTCAAATGTTGCAAATGCTCTGTTCCACAATCCTTTAGAATTGTAGTTCATTCCGTCTTTGTTTAGATATGGTTGCTGTGCATTTGATGAACTTGCTACTGCATATTTGTTCATCATTTCTTCTGCTTTTCTTTCTTCTCTTGTTTTCAACATATCCATATCAAGATTTGCAAATGCTTGGTCATATGAATTTATCTGAGCTAAGTATCCACCAATTTGTGCTGCAACAGGTGCTGCTACTGCTGATGATTTTGCTCTTTGTCCTGTTATTCTTGCTCTCAACAAGCCGTTTTCATCATAATATGTCTTTAATTTGTATGTAGCTTCTGCACTTTCTGCCTTGTTAGTAGTAACAGAACCAATTACTGAATCCTTATCTGCTATCGTAATATCTACTGGAGTTTTGCTGTTTGATACTAAATTAAGTTTACTCAACGCCATACTACCTGTACCAACAACCTCTGTAGCTTGGATTTTATCAACCGTTTTTGATTTTACATCTGCATCTAATGAAACATAAGTAGTTGTTCCATCTGCTAATGTTAATGTATTCAATGACAAGGTTCTAACAGCACCATTTGAAATGCTTAATTCACCGTTATCTGCGAATCCGATATTTGCTTTATTTAAGCTTCCTTCATTTACTATATAAATCTTACCAACACCTGATTTATTAATAAATGAACCATCTTCCATATGTACACCATCTTTAATTGTTATACTTTTGCCTTTATTTGCATTCAAGTTCAAAACAGAACCTTTTGATAAATAAATTGAATTAGAACCACTTGAATCTTTGTTGCCTGAGAATGTAACATTCTTTTTCACTGCTGATATTGACACTGTACTATTTTCATCAGCAAAAATAGCTCCACCCAATGCAGTTGCTACGTTGTTTGTAAAGCTTGTATCTTGTAAGTATAATTCAGCATATTTACCAACATATATAGCACCACCGTTTTGAGCAGTATTATTCTTAAAGGTTGAACCAATAACTTGAACAACATTACTATTTGTTGGTTTAGAACTTAGTCCTTCTATATAAATTGCTCCACCATTTCCCTCTGCTGTATTAGAAACAAATGTTGATGAATTTATAGTTAAATTAGCTGTAGATGAGCTATAAATTGCTCCACCATTTTCTTTAGCTTTATTATTTGTAAATGTTGAGCCAGTAATAGTTGCACTACCTGTATTATAAATACCAGCACCGTTTACAGCTTCATTACTATTCTTAGTCTTAACAACACCTTTCTTAACTACATCAGCTTTACCAACTGTTGATTTATTAAGAGTCAAAACTCCTTCGTTGTAAATCACTCCACCATCACCGTCAACAATCAACTCTGATAAATCTTTTGTTGAAGTAGCAATATTATTAACAAATGTACTGCTAATTACTGTAGAATCACCTTTGTTGTAAATAGCTCCACCCATTTTTGCTGTGTTACCAACAAATGATGATTTACTAATTCCTATAACACCTTTTTCACCGTTATAAACAGCACCACCCAAATTAGCATTGTTTGATGTGAACTTAGCAGAATTAATTCCTCCTGTTACATTATTTTTCTTATCATAAGTAACCATTAAACCACTATTAAATATTGCTCCACCGTTTTCTGCTGAGTTTGATGTAAAGCTAGATTTTGTTAATCTCAAATTGCTATTCAATGCGTTATAAATAGCACCACCATTTATTGCTTCATTATCTTGGAATAATGAACCTGAATCAGTCATCAAGCCAGCGTTATAAATAGCACCGCCGTTTTCATAAGCTTCGTTATTATAGAATTTAGAGCTTGAAATAGCTACCTTATTATTGATATTGTTTTCGCTGTTATAAATAGCTCCACCATTTATAGCTTCATTACTTGAATTAACGTCATTTGCTGTTCCAAATGTTGATTTTGAAATAGTAACTTTAGCAATATCTATATAAACAGCACCACCATTATTACTTGCAATATTAGTATTGAATACACTTGATTTTAGAACTAAGCTTGCAATCTTTGCTGTATTATTAGCTACATATATAGCTCCACCATTTATTGCTTCATTATATTGGAATGTGTTTGAAGTTGATGTTAATGTGCCGTTTGTATAAATAGCACCACCGTCTTCATTTGCTTTGTTTGATACAAATGCTGAATAAGAAACTGTTGCACTTGATAAGTTATAAATCACACCACCTTTTGGTGCTATATTTGCAAATCTATCTATACTAGACAAGTTTCCAAATTGAACATATTGAGCTATCAATGTTCCTGCGTTATATATAGCTCCACCATACAGATTGCTTTCATTGTTATAAATTTGTGCATAAAGTTTCTTAGAACCTTTCAAAGTAACTTTACCTGAATTATTTCTTATAGCTGAACCATATGTATCTGTTTCACTATTGATAATGTTTATAGATGATAATGTCACTGTTCCACCATTATTAATAACAGCTCCATTAAATCCGTTCATTGTAAATCCACTTGCAACTAATTGTTGCTTGCTTAAATATCCTACTACCAAGCCTTCTAACGAAGCTGGAGTCATAAGAACAGCATTGTTACTACCTTTTATTGTTAATTTTTTAGATTTTATTAGATTACCACTTGGATTGTTAATTAAACTACCTTCTTCTGTACCTGAAATCAATCCATAGTTAAACAATGTTGTATTTTCAGTCAACTTATACGTATTATTCTTAGTATTATTTATCGCTTTAACTAATCCAATGTCTGAGTTATCTGGGTTTGTACCAATAATAATAGAACCATTTACACCTAATTGTGCATAATAAACCGTTCCATCTCTTTCTAATCTAATAACATTGTCTTCATTGTCCTTGTTACCCAATGCAATATATTTAGATGTAATGTCTTTTATATCTAATACTTTAACCTTCACTGATTCAGCAATTTCACCAGTCAAGCTTTCAAAGAAGTCTTTTGTCAATATTAACTTATTCAATGAGAGGTCAGAATTTTTGTTATTAATATTTCCTAAAACGTGGATTATATCTGATTCACCTGTTGCCATATCAATATCAAATCTATATTCTATATCGTTTAATATATTCAAATCATTAACGAAAATATTAGAATAAACACCATTAATTACACTAAACTGTCCACCATTGAAGTTTAATGCAAACAATGGATTATTAAGAGCACCTAAATCTCTTTCAATATTCAAATGTACCAATCCAGAATTAGGGTCTTTATTGATATTTAATGTTAACTGAGTATTATTACCAAATCCTATGCCAGAATATAGATAAACACCTCTATCTTTACCTGCGTACAAGTTCAATACTTTTTCACCAACACCATCAACATATATATCGTTCATCACATAAGCATTTGAATTTGATACGTTTTGATAGTTCTTTTCAAATACAGAATCTATATCTTCTGCTGTAACAGTCAAATTAGATTGTGTATAAATTGCACCACCAAAACCTTTTGCTCTGTTACCTAACATTGAAACATCTGTCAATGTAACGATATTATCTAAACCACTTTCTATATTGATTACTGCACCATTACCTTCTGTGTAACCATTTACTAATCTAACAGTATCAAGACTCAATCCAGTAGCAACACTTGTTACTTCAAAACCAGAGTTGTCGTACAAGTTAATTGTTGAAATTGTGATTTCATCATCGTCATATTTTTCATAGTTACCAACCACAGAAACTTTATTAACAGTTTTACCCAAATCAGATTTTACTTCATACTCAATAGTAGAATCCTCTGTTTTGAAGTTCTTAGTTTTGTAATTAGCATCAGTATTAACAACTGCTAATGTATCAACATTTTCTGTTACGCTTTCAACTTTATAAATATTCAAGCTTAAAGATTTTTTATCAGCACCAACAGTGAAAGATTTGTACCAAATAGTAGTCTTTTCTTCAAAACTTTCTGTCCAGCCAACATTCCATTCATCTCCTGTTTGTGATGGATTACGTTTTGGATTGTCAAATTTTGCTATTTCAACTGGAACTGTTAATGATGCATCTAATTCTAATACACCGGCATTAACCAATATAGTAGATGTATATTTACCACTTATTAAGTTGTTCTTAAAGTCGATTTCACTACCATTTTCATCTACTAATCTAATTCCACCAACTACTATTGAACCAATAGCATCTGTAATATTAATAGTATCAGTAGTCAATGTTTTATCTACTTTGTTGAATACTGCATCAATCATAAATTGTGCCGTACCAACTGAAGTAACATTTGCTATTCTAAACTCAGAAAGAGCATTATTATCTGATGCTGACAAATCAACAATGCCATTGTTCAATGTTAATTTAGGGTTACTGTTTGGTACGTCAAAAGTATTTGTATTGAATAATATAGTGCCTGAATTCAATACAACATTAGCATTCAAAATTTGTCCATCAAATCTTGTTACACCATCTTGTAAATAAATATTACTGTTTGTAGTAGTTGCTATATCACCAATAACATCTACATTACTCATATACATATCAACATTTTGATTATCAGCATAAATCAAGTATTTCAAAGCTTCTTTATTGTCATCAAGTTTTGCACTGTCTTTTAATACCACATTATTCAATGTTAATATAGTATCGTTTTTCAAATACAAACCTGCACTTGTTTCAGAAAGTTCTCTATTCTTTTGACCATTCAAGTCTAATACAGATTTTTCTGACTTAGTACCTGCAATTGTTATATTACCACTCGTAGTAGCGTTTATTTGTTCAAATACTGTATAATCTTCATCTAGATAGAAGTATCTATTGTCCGTTGTTTCAAATTCATTCCACAATCTGAATCCATCAATTCTTTCTCCTTGAATATTGCTAATCCATTTAACATTAGCATTAAATTCAATATTATGACCGTCTTTACTTTCAGCAAATGAACCATAATATTTACCCAAAGAAGTCCAGTTAAATAATTTATCTGATGCCTTCATTGTTGATTTAGCATTATCGTGATAATTTCTTGTTGCTTTTCCTAAATCTTCATAAACAACTGACTTAATATCATTATTTAATATCAATCTGACATCATCACTTCCACTTATAACCTTCAATGAAAGAATATTAAACACTCCAGTAAATGTGCTTTCAACTCCATCTACTGCAATCTTATTAGCTATCAATGTTTCAAGATTTCCTGTAGTTAATGATTCATTCCAGTTAATAGAATCAATATAAACAACACCGATTGAACTTGTATCAGTCACTGTTAATCTATCTGTTATTTTATTTGCAATATCTACATCAATAGAATAATTTGTATCTTCATAAGAAATCAATTTGCCAATTGTATATGTTGAAATTTCTCCATCATTAAGGTTAACAAATCCTTCTTTTGCAACTAATGTAGAATTTCTCAAACTATTTATATTAAATCTAAATTCTCCACCAAGTAAGTTGATATTTGCTTTATCAATAGAACCGTTTATTATCGTCATAGGATTTTCTACAACTTTATCAGCATATCTATTATCTGATTGAGTATTTATAATATTGATAGTGTATTCAGTAGTTGCTGAAATATTACCATTTATAACAACATTATTCATATTTATAACTGCTAAATCATTTGTAACAGTAATCAATGAAGCATTATTGTCAGCTGAGTTTTTGAATTCAACATTGTATAAACCTAATGTTGTGTTATTAGCTAAAACAAATCCTGTATGATTAGCATAATCACCAGTATCATTTGTACTAGCTAAATCAAGAATTGAACGAGCTTCATCAATAACTTGACCCTGTATGTTCAACATACCTGCTGTCGTAGCACCCAAGTTTGAAATAACATTGTGCTTATTATCGTTTCCATCAAATTCAAAAGTTCTTAATTCTGTTGTTTGTTTTTGGTTCAATAATTGTAATGTATCATACATAGCTTCACTACATACTGTTATTGAGTCGTTCAAAGTTTTTGTTGTAGCTAAAGCATAACCTGATTCTTGACGGATATATCCATTCTTCAAGGTGTTATTTTCATTTGGATTAGATATATCTAACAACATATCTTTTACAACTGTTATTTTTGTATTATCTAAACCTAATTGAATACTGTCATCATTTGCAAACAATATTTGAATTGTTGTATTGCCACTATTTGCAAGAATATTGCCGAAAATTGTATCAACATATACAACCCCACTTGAACCAGCACCAACAGTAATTGTGTCAGAATATCCAGATACACTATCTATATCGATTGCGAACTTAGTAGTTGTATCAGCTGTCAATACACCTAAATTCATATTTGAATTTAATTTATCAACACAACTAACTATTGAATTTGTTAAGTTTACATTTACATTATTGTTATCTGTGTTCAATACAACAAAGTTATCTGAATTAATAGTATGTTTATCAATAGAAATTGTACCTGATGATGCTCTAACAACACCGTCATAAACATCATTTTCACCAATGTTTACAATTCCACCTGCAACTGAAAGAATTGATTTTTTATCTAAGTTCAATACAACATCAGAATTAATATAACCGTTTTCTATTACTGATAATTTACCCTTGTTGATATTTAATTGACCTTTTGATGCTTGAATAACACCATTATCTAATAAATCATCATAGTTAAGGATAGAATTATCTGAATTTAATACTATAGTACCATTCCAACTATCACCATAATTTATGTCAAATCTACCATCTGTGATTGTTAATGTAGCTGTATTATCAATAAGAATATTTTGTTCTGAGTTTATAACACCAAATAGATTTACATTACCTGATGTCATATTTAATATACCATTTCCTGATACAACTGAATAAATATCCGTAGTTCCACTTACATTAATTTCTCCATAGTTATTTAGAGAATTATCCGTTGTTTGACCAAGCTTATTAACACCGTTTATACTAATTGTTCCGTAGTTACCTATGTCATTTATATTAGAAATACCCATCAATGAAACGCTAGATTCAGAACTATCTTTTGTTCCGTTATTTAATGTTCCAATAGAAACTTTTGCTCTTGATTCAAATCCATATTTATATGTTGTTGAACCGTTTCCAACAGAATTGTTGTTCAATGTAGCTATATCAGTTTCTGATGTTACTAGAACAACACCATAGTTATTTAATTCGTTTTCAATAGTATTCTTAGATGTGCTTGCAAGTTTTAAAACACCATAGTTATTAGCATATGAAATAGTTATTGTTTCACCTGTTGAATTAAATTCAACATTAGAATTATCTTCATCTAAGCTACCATTATAAAGATTAGTTATTATAACATTTCCTGATGAAGCATTTACAGATTTGTTATTATATAATTTTGAAATTAATGAAGAACCACCCAATGTCAATTCAGCATTATTATTAACAACTGAAATTGAACTATTTCCACTGTCCGTAGTTGTAACAGTTAATTTATCATTGTTTGTAACAACAGAATTAATTTCACTATCTGTTATTGTCATTATTGATGCGTTATAAATATCATTCTTAACATCATCAACACCAGCTTTTACAATAACATTATTCAAAGCAACTGTACCTGAGTAGTTACCTATAGCTAAAATGTTATTATCAAAGATAAGATTATTAAGAGTTAAACTTGCATCAGAATTATTTACAACAAACGCATTATTACCAGATTGAACTGTAATATCACTAACAACCATTGTTGTAACATTTGATAAAATAAATCCGTCATATCTATCAGAGGTTTCTGAATCGCTCAAATCGATTATACTACCTGTAGCATCACCGTCAAAACCAGTTATATTAAAGTTACCTTTACCTGTACCAACTGTTTCGCCATCTAAGTTATCACTTAAGTTTGTATTCTCTTGAACAGTTGCTGAATACTTGAATCTATAAACTCTATCGTGCTCAGTTTCTTCATAGATATTTACTAATTGCAACAAGTTATATTGTTCCAAAATACCATATTGTAATGTATCCTTCGCAAAATTAGTTGCGCTATCAACAATTTTTATACCAACTGTACCAATAAAGTTGTTATGAGTAACTTCAATCTTGTTAGTTAAAGGATTCAAATAACTAATAACTTTTTGTGTCTTATTCAAAGCTAACATATCCTCAGACAATGCTAATTCAATCTTAGCAAATTCAGTGTCTTCAGATTTATTTAGAACTTTTATAAAGTATGTTCTTGAAGGTAGATTTTCAACCTCTGTAACATTATCAATTGAAAGGTTTCCAATATTTGTAATTGTAATCAAACCTTGAGAACTTTCTCCTACAGTAATAGTATCAGATTTTGATTGATTAGTAGCATCATCTGTAAATATGTCTATTGCTAAAGTTGTGTTATCTTTTGCATTTAATACACCTAAGTTCATATTCTTAAGAGTATAATTACCATCATCTTTAACATCATTCATTGAGATTACAGCTCCTGACAATACAACATCTACATTATTCAAATTGTCATCTGTAATATTCAAGTTATCAGTTGTAAATGTCAAACCATTTACAGATAAGTAGCCACTATTTGCATTGATTAGACCAACCCAGCTATCAGTATTGTTCAATTCAATACTACCACCATTCAAATTAACAATAGCACCTGAGCTAATAATTGAGTCAACAGTAGCTTTTATATAATCGCCGGTAACAACATTTAATGTTCCTGAGATTGTAAACGTACCAGCATTTGCTTTAATTGAACCATTATTATTCAATGAATAAGTCAAGCTACCTGAATTTAATACAACATTACCACTCCAAGTATCTAATCCATCAAATGTAACATCGCCACCATCTATTGTTAATAAAGTATCAGCATTTAATGTAAATTTAACAGCAGATGCAATAGATGATTGTTCTCCAATTGTCAATGTTGTTTTTACATTATTTAAAGCCGATTTATTAATATTTACAGTACCACCTTTAGCTATAAGTCTACCGTTTAAAGTCAAATCAACGTAATTTAATGTTCCAGAAGATAATGTTATATCTCCTTCCCATACATCAGGATTATTCAAATTAAGAACTGCATCATTTATCAATTCAATATTTGAACCGAATTCAACGTTTACAACTTGAGTAGATTTAATATCAGCTGTTATTGTAACTGTATTGTACAAGTTCAAAGTACCAGTTCCAGCTACAACACCATTTAATGTTGAAGTACCTTGTAAATTAATTTCTCCAATATTACTAATACTACTTGTTGAATCTTTACCCAATGTTATATTGCCGTATGAATCTAATAATCCATAGTTTTCTAAATCATCAATCGTTGTAAGTCCATAAGTCGTTATAGTTGCGTTATCTTCATCAACACTACCATTAACTAATTTTTCAATATTTAATGTAGAATTTGATGTAACACCACTATAAGTATCAGAACCAATAGAATAGTTGTTCAATGTTTTAACTTTGGTTAAGCTAGAAACATATACAACACCATAATTATCCAAAACATCATTAACAGTATTCGTAGAATCATCATTACCTCCAAATGTAATCATTCCATAATTGAGTGCATTATCAATAGTGAGTTTCTTACCTTGTGATGTAAATTGTGCACCACTTACATCAATATTACCGTTATTTAATGTTGTTATTGTTGTTTCGCCGTCTGCAACAACAACATTTTCATTGTTTAAATTATTAATTAAAATTGTGTCACGAGTTTCTAATCTGCCTTGATTCAAGATTTCATTTACTTCTGTTTGATTATTCGCAGTACTTGTTAATACTAAATTAGAAGTATTTGCAATCATTGATTCAACAACAGAATCTACTAATGTCATCGTACCTGCGTTAACGATATCGTTTGCGATAGCGCCTCTGCCAACAGTTACAAGAACATTTGTTAAGGTTACCGTACCTAAGTTATTTATAATTGCTGTTATGTTATCTGAGAATATAACATTTGATATATTAGCTATTGATTTTTCATTGTTCATACTCAAAGCTAAAAGTGAGTTTTGAATTGTTAAATCTTTAATTGTAATTGTTGTTTCACCAACTAGATTAAATCCACTATGTCTTTCTACTGGTTCAATATCATTGACATCTTTTTCATAAATTGTTTCTTCTGGATTCAAGTTTTCTGTCAATCTTCCACCAAAATCAATTACTGATAATTTTGCATCATCTTGAGTTCTTGTTACAGTCAATGAATCAGTATAACCAAATACATTGAATGTTCCAGCACCAGCATTATTCAAATCAATATTTTCTTGAACAATTGTATATGTTGTAGTTGCAGTAGGTTTCACAACATAAGTTCTTATTCCTTCAAACTTAGTAGCCGCATTCAATGTACTTACTTGTTCTAATACACCAACTCTGATTGCTGTATTGTGGTTTGCAAGTTCAATACCAGTTCTACCAATAAATGATTTTGAATTTACAAGATATCCACCATCTGAAGAATATTCAGTTGAATTAATTAGATATTCTCTATTGTAAACATCTAAATTGTCACCTAATGCTAATTGTAATGTTACTCCAGGTAATTCTCCTTCTGAACCACTTTCTCTATTAATGATTTGAATGATTGCGTAAGATGTCGTTGATATATTGTTTACTGTTGGCATACCTTTTACTTCTGTTAAAGTAATTGTACCAATAGAATCAGTTTCATCATTGCATCCTACAGTTATTGTATCAGCAGTTCCTGTTGTTCCATCATCTGAAACATTTACATTAACTTTTAATTGAGTATTTTCTAATGATGTCAATACACCCAAATTCATATTAGTATATTCGCCATTTCCATCAACCAAGTTAACTGTCGCGTTATTCAAATTAACCTTAACTTTTGAATTATTTTCATCTGCGATTACTAAATGATTTTGAGTAAATTCTAAATCAGTAACAGTCAAGTTTCCTGACATAGCTTCTAATACACCGTTCCAAGTATCTCCGGTGTTAAGTTCTATTCTACCTCCTTTTAATTGAATTTTAGTACTATCATTAAAGTTTACAGTTAAATCATTGTTAATATATGACCATTGAGCAATTGTCAATAGTGTTTCCATATTTTCATGTTTTATAATATTCAAAGTACCGTAATTACCATTGAATTCACCATTTTCTGTCAATCCACCATAAGTAAAGATACCATTATCACTTCTATAATTACCTAATATAACAGTTCCAACCCAACTATCATTATCATTGAACTCAACCTCTCCGTTAGATTGAATACCAAGTGATGTGTCTGTGTTTAAATTAACGACAACGTCCTTCTTAATATATGAGTCATAACCAACGGTCATCAATGTTATTAAGTTTTCAATATCTGATTTAATTAAATTTATAGTACCTGTTGTTGCAGTCAAAACACCATTGATTTCTAAGTTCTCTCTACGTACAACATCTTTATAGTTCAATGTACCATTATCAAGATTTATTGTGCCAGACCAAGTATCGTTATCATTAAGATTTACGACACCATCATTACTAATAGTAATTATTGAATCCACATCAAAATCAGTTGCAACAGAATACGCTATATAACTACCGTTTGAAATAGTTACATTACTATTTTTAATAATCAATTTACCAGAATTAGCCTCTAGAAGTCCATGAGATGTCAAATCTGAAATTGATAAATAACCATACAAATCATCAGACAATGTAGCATTTAATACAATCTTTCCAACCCAGTTATCGTTAGAATTTAATTGCATATATCCTGTTTCTTTAATATGTACTTCTGCATTTGTATCAATCAATGTAATAACAGGTTCTTCGACAAAACTGTCTGTACTTAATGTTAATATACCACTATTAACATTTAATTTACCGTCTGAAGCAGCTAGTGCACCGTTTGAAATCAAGTCTGAATAATCTAACAAGCCGTCCATTAAAGCAATCTTGCCAACCCAATTATCGCCATTATTCAAGTAAACAGTGCCACCCTTGATATTTACTAATGTTTTGTCTTGTATATTAACAACTACATCTTTTGAAACAGAACTAGTTTCAGAAAGATTCAATGTTGTCGTAATATCCATATCAGAAGTTAATACATTCAATGTACCACCATTAGCTATCAATTCATTGTTAGCTAATAAATCAGTGTAATTCAATACCCCAGAAGTTAATGTAACAGAACCGTTCCATCTATCACCATAATTGAAATTCATTATACCATCATCGATGATATTCAATTTTGCAGATGAATTTAATTGAACTTCTTGTTCTTTTTCAATAATACCATCTAAGTTAATAGTATTATTCAATGTCAAAGAACCAACTTCTGAAATTTGTCCAGAAATATTAACACCATCTAATAAAATATTTCCTGTATTCAAAACTTTTGAATATTTTGCACCATTCTCATCAGTAGTTTTCACACCTAAATAAGAATTTCCAGAGGCATCAGTAATTGTAATATTACCACCGTTATTAACAACACTTGTCATACGGATATCACCAGTCATCGATACATAATCTGTATTGTTTAATGTATCAACAACTACACTTCCTGTACCTGTAATAGAACCGTTATTGTTTAATTTTGTTATTTCTGAATTAGTTAATGTTATTGAACCATTAGTATTATTTATAATTTCTCTGAAAGTATTACCAGCATTAGTATTATCACTTATTGTTACAGAACCACTGTTTTTCAATAAGTAAATAACAACATTGTCTGCAGATAATGAACCATTTTCTTCGTTTGTTAATGTTGTATAAACTTTTACATTAGATAATTTTAATTCATCAGAATTATAAAGAACATCTTTTTCTAAATTAGTGTTTTTGAAATCAGGGTCATTAACATCGCCTGTTCCATCATAACCAAATGTTGAATTGGTAATAGATACAACCCCTTGCGTATTGTCTAATGCAATATCATTATCTCTGTAGTTAGTATTATTGATAGTAACATTACCACCATTATTAAGTAATGCACTATTATTTTGAACAAAATCAACATCTCTTATACTTACATTAGATTCTGAAAGTATATTAAATGCAATATTATTTTCCTTCATAATCACGTTATTTAAGTGAACAGAAGAATTTATATTATCTAACAAGATAGCTGTTGAACCACCTTTAATAGAAACATTATTTACATCAAATGTTGTATTATCGTTTATTATATAGAATCCATTATATCTAGTATTATTATCAGAATCTAATAATGAAACAATACTGTTTTCTGCATTTTCCTTATCAGTCAATGCAGTATTTATATAACCATTGATAGTAAATTGACCAACGCCTGTACCAACTCTTGCACCATCTTTATAGCTCAAGTTCACGTTTTCTTGAACCGTTGTAGCTTCTCTAAAGTTAAAACTTCTATCTACAACTGTATCTTTATCAGATTGATTAAAGATATTTGTAGCGTAAAGTGGTGATACTGAATCAAGAATACCCACTAATATTGAGTCTTTTTCATCATTTAAGGCAACACCTGTTTCACCAATAAACGTATCATTATAAATTCTATATTCTGATACTCTTACTGAACCATCATCAGGAACAGATTCTGCAGGTATTTCATTACCATTTTCATCAATATAAACAGGATAAGAATCTACCGTATAAATTACATTCAATGCTTTTACGTTTTCACCTAATTCTAAATAAATATTACTATTGTTAGGTTTATTCAAAATTTTAATCAATTGAGCAGTGTTTTGACCAACCATATTTTCTAAACCTGAAGTATTAGCTAATATAATTGTACCAACAGAACCTTCTGCTACAGTAATTGTATCAGCTTTTGCACTAGAAGAATCATTACCTAATGTAACATCAATATTTAATGATACACTATCGTTTGCAGTAAATTTACCAAGATTCAAGTTTGTATATGTAGTTGATGCATTCTGATTATTATTTGAAGAATCGACCATATCAATTACTAAATTACTTGCCGTAAATTCACCTGATTCAATAGATAAATTAGACAAATTAACTGTTTGACTATCAACAGTCAAATTACCACCGTTCATTGTTATTTGTCCGTTCCATCTATCTGATGAGTCTAGTATCAAACTACCACCAACAATAGAAATCACTGAACCCTTATCAAATACTGTTTTTACTTCTTGCGTAATATAACTATCTTCTGTCAATGATAATGTGCCACTACCCAAATACAATCTTCCAGCATTAGCTTCTATAATACCATTCGATGTTAAACCATCAAGATTTAATCTACCATCATCAAGGGTAACTTTTCCTATCCATTTATCACCATTATCAAATGATACTTCGCCACCTGTTATTGATAATTCTGCTCCTGCTAACAAGTTAAATACTGTTGCTGTTTCTACAAAGCTTGATGTAGCTACTGTCAATTTAC
>CANNUY010000016.1 GCA_947525005.1 uncultured Candidatus Melainabacteria bacterium | reverse complement strand
AGTCCTTTTGCATTGTATGATATATCGTCACGGTCTTGTGTTGTTATTGTGTTCTTCTTAACTGCCACGTTGCTTTGCTCCTCGCAATGACGTGAAGGGCTTTGTAGGGATTCTTCGCTTCGCTCTGAATGACAGCCATATTCTCTATCTCTTTCAGATTGAGGAACAAGCATATTCATATCCATATTCATAAATGCTTGGTCATACGAATTTATCTGTGCAAGGTATCCACCAATCTGTGCTGCTACAGGTGCTGACACAGCGCAAGCTTTTGCTTTTTGTCCATAAGCCAACACTCTCAACATTCCGTTTTCGTCATAATATGATTTTAGTTTGTATGTAGCTTCTGCACTTTCTGCCTTGTTTGTTGTTACGCTTGATACGACAGAATCTTTACCTACATTTATATCTACAGGGGTTTTACTGTTTGATATTATGTTAATAGAGCTTGCTACTACCTTGCCTTCTCCTGTTACTGTTTCTGCCTGTATCTTATCTGCCTGTCCTGATTTTAAGCTTGCATCTATTGATACTCTTGATGTACCATTTACTTCTAAACTTTTAAATGTTGTAACTCCAACTTTTGAATTTTGTAAGCTTGTTCTTGAGTTATTCTCTAAAGTCACAATATTCTCTGATAGAGCTGACTCATTTACAATCGTTACCACTCCTGAACCGATTGTTTTGATTCCTATTTTTGCTGTATTATCAGCGACTTCTATATTATCCTTAATTGTTATCTTACGTTTATTATTAGCAATAAGATTAAGGGTTGAATTATTCTCCATATAAATAGAATTTGAATTATCGCCAGCTTTATTTCCACTAAAGGTTACGTTCGTTTTTAGTGCATTAATTGTTACAGTACTATTTTTGTCCATATAAATAGCGCCACCTTTATTTGTTGCAATATTATTTGTAAAGTTTGAATCTGTTATAGTAACGTTACTATCTTGTCCTACATAAATAGCACCCCCATCGGTCGCTGAATTGTTTGTAAATGTAGAATTTGAAATATTCACAACAGGAACAACAGTTTCAATAGGACCTGTTTCTTCATTTTGTCTTGTTCCTTTTGTTATATATAATGCACCACCTTTATATGCAGTATTGTTCGTAAATTTTGAATTTGTTATTTCGGTAGTTGTGCTTTCTGCAACATAAATAGCACCACCATTATTATTTGCACTATTTTTATCGAATTTAGTACTACTTACAGTTAAATTACCACCATTATAAATTGCGCCACCATTTTCATCTTTACCAACAGATGCATCTGCTGAATTATTAGTAAAAGTAGACCCTGTTACAGTCGTTTTACCGTCATTATAAATAGCTCCACCCTTTACTGCAACTGCGTTTTTAAAAGTTGACTTTATAATACTCAAATCACCTGTACTATCATTATAAATTGCACCACCAGAAATCGCTTTTTCAATCTTTTGACCATAAGTATAATCCAAGTTTTCATTTAGATTTTTATCTATTTTAGATACTGATGTTACCCTCTTTAATCCACCTTTTGAATAAACATAATAACCATTTTTTATTGTAGAACCAAAATCCCCAAAATAAGAGTTTGAGATAGTCATAACACCAGCGTTATAAATATCTCCACCTTTATCAGCTTTATTATTTAAAAATGAGGTTGATGTAATTGTTGTTTTTACATAATTAGCGTTGTATATTGCTCCACCATTTTTAGCTTTATTACCCATTTGATATGGAGTACCAAAGATAGATGATTTTATAATATTTTCTTCTGCCACTGTAGTATTACTACTTTTATCTAAATAAACAGCACCACCATTTTCATTGGCAGAATTTGTATAAAAATTAGATTTATATATAGTAATAGAAGATGGTGAATTTCCATATTCAGAATTACTTGTATCTATTGAATATATAGCACCACCATTTTCCTTGGCTGTATTATTATGAAAATCTGTATAAAGAACATCTAAAACAAAACCGTTATAAATACCTCCGCCATTTTTAGTTGCATCATTATTTAAAAACGTTGATTTTGTAACTTCTGCCATGCCGGAATTATAGAACCCTGCACCATAAGTTGCAGTATTAGCTAATCTTTCCACTGTAACATCAGGGTTAGTTTCACTGTTTAACGAAGATATATGATAATAATAAGTATATTTATTACTTCCAAAAACAGAATTAGATATTGTCATATCTGCACTGTTTGAGACCCCGCCACCATATTCAGCTTGGTTTTCATTAAATACACTATTTTTAATTGTCATTACACCATAGTTATTAATAGCTCCGCCAAAGGATTTTGCAAAATTTTTATTAAATGTAGAATTTGATACATTAAATCTATCAAAAAGTTTTTTAGAATTATCAGGATTGTATAGTTCGTAATTGTTATATATAGCACCACCAGACATTTTGGCTGTATTATTATTAAAAACACTATTAGATAAATTAAATGTGCCAGATTCATTGTAAATCGCACCACCTAAATTGGCAGAATTGTTATCAAATCTATACTGTTTTACTGTAAAATTGCCCTCATTATAAATTGTTCCGCCATTTATTGCCGTATTTGAATTAAATTCAGATCTTAAAGCATCATTATCATCAATATTTTTACCTATCATAATAACAACAGGAATATAATTTGTATCATTTAAAATATTTGCGATAACTCCACCATTCCCAGTTGCATTATTTAATTTAAACAATATATTTCCTGTAAAAGTAGCTTTTCCAACCAATGATTTATATTTTTTACCATTAAGACTAATATCACTTGATGCAGTATTTAATAAAGCCAAGCCTTGCATATTTGAAAATACAGTCTGATTATTTTTTGATGATGATACGTTTAAGTTTTTTGTGTTCCAAATCAATTCCGAATCATTTGTAGAAACAGAAGTTGTATCATCTGTTGTACCAATTATAGAATCTTTTATATTCAATGTTCCAAAATTGTCTATATCAGATTGTATTGTTGTAGTTGAAACATTCATTTTATTTTGATTGTGAACAGCAAACGCTCTATTTGTTGAATAATCAATATCCAAAACGCCACTATTCAAATTTAAAGTTCCTATATTTACAACATTACCTTTTAATGTATCAGCATTAGCTGTTAAATTACCTTTCTTAGAAATTTCTATCCATTGATAAACCTTCGGAGTATATATTTTTTGAACCTCATTATAATCATCGTCATAACCTAAATAAGTGAATGGTAAAAACTTTACTTTACCACTAATATATACTAACCCTTTAGTAACGTCACAATCATCAATTTTACCTGTATTTGAAACAGCATAAACAGTAGTCAATGAACCACCCGTAAGAATTAATGTACCCTTATTGACAATAGTTCTTATACCATATACTTCTTCACCTTCTTGTTCTGGAAAATAATATCCTAGTTTCGAAGCGTTTGTCACCAAATTTGCATCTTCACTAATAACTAAGCTACCTTCATCAAGCATCGTTTTATTTTCAACATTACCATCTATATATAAATCGCCTCGTCCCATTAATCCGACAATAAAACTTCCACCTGTTAAATGTATTTCGCCATTATTATATATATTAGTTCCTCGTTTTATCAAATTTGCATTAGTAATAAATGATGCAGTTGTATCTATTGAGAGATATGAATTTTCAAATTTAGCTTCATTTTTAACTTCTCCTACAATATTAGTTTGACCTTTGCCGACAATTTTCTTTGTAATTGTTCCTCCTGTAAGATTAAGAACTGCATTATTGTTAACAACTCCTTTTATATTATCAGCATTTGATGTCAAAGAATTTGCTCGGTTTCTTTTTGTTGTTGTAAAAGTTTTTTTAACGTACTCCACTTTATACATAGGAATATCATATTTTTTACCACTCTCATCTTCTGTTATAAGAACTTGCTTAAATACATATTGATTTTTATCATAATTTACTAATTCATCAGAACGCTTATCCGTAGCAACCTGATTTCCATTCTTATCATAAACATCATAATAGAACATCGGAACTTTAGTAGTAACGCTTTCTCTTGTTAATTTTATTAGATTTGGTAAATATATTGTTTGAGAAATATTAGAACTGTTATCAAGAACGACATTTGCATCTATACGTACTGAACCCTTGCCGGATATATTAGTATTTTTAAGAGTGACATCATTAAGAGAGTTCTTAGTAAAAAACTCTTTACCTAAAGTTTCATCTTGCTCCATTTCATCATAAGTAAATACTATCCCATTTTTTGCATTATTTATAAAGTTATTAACCTCAACATTCTCTGGATTAATATTTATCATACCTTTCGATATTTTTACAGTTTCTTGTTTCAATCCTGCATCACAATCAAATATAACTTTACCACCTGATATATTTGTTGTACCTTTGCCATCATCAGCTGTAATTCCATTTAAAATATAGTTAGTGCCTGCTTTAAAATTAACAATACCATTATTTTTTAAGTCATTTTTTATTATATTTTCTTCTGCTATGCCTTCAGGTATATCTTTTGAAAATGTTGACGAATATATATTCAGAACACCGTCGTTCTCTAAAATACTATTATAATTTGTTTGTATTTGTATATATTTTAAAGAAAGGACATTCTCTAATTTTATAGAGTTATTTACAGCAAATGCAAACGAAACATTTCCCTTAGATGGTTTCGTACTTATAATTGACAAATTTCTATCAATTGAATTAGGAAAATAAAACGCATTTATATTTTCTGTCGTTTTCTTTGATTTGATTATAATCGTATCAATTTTAGGATTTAAAATAGCATTATCAAAACTATCAACATCTGTATCTGTAATATATATAGTTTTTGCTAGCCCTAAATTTAAAAAATTAAAAACTAAACAAACCGTAAAAACGAGAAAAAATCTTTTTATATATTCCATTAATAATACCCTAAACTTAATATACGTATATGTTAAATTATAAGGTATTTATATACCTATTTCAATTATATCTTTTAAATATTAAGGAATTGTGTTACAATACAACCATGTTCACAGGAATTATTGAAGAAATTGGAAAAATTTCCTCTATTACAAAATCAACAATCACAATAAAATCAAAAACTGTTTTAGAAGATGCAAAACTAGGTGACAGTATTTCTGTTAATGGAGTTTGTCTTACTATAGTAAACCTTAAAAAAGACGAATTTACAGCAAATATTTCAGAAGAAACATTTAAAATAACAAATTTTTCTGAACTTAAATCAGGAGATTTTGTAAACCTTGAAAGAGCTTTATCTCTTAGCTCTAGACTAGGTGGACATATAGTCACAGGTCATATTGATACGGTTGGTGAAATAGTATCAATCATAAACAAAAACGAATTTTATGATTTATCAATAAAATTTGATAAAAATTTTGAAAACTATGTAGTAAAAAAAGGTTCAATTACAATTAATGGAATTAGTCTAACAATAGCAGAGATAAACAACAACACAGTTTCTGTTGCAATAATTCCACACACCTTTAACAACACCATATTAAACACACTAAAATCAAAGGATAGTGTAAACATTGAATTTGATATTTTAGCTAAATATGTTGAAAAAAATTTATCAACGAAAAATAATAGTATAACAATGAACTTTTTAGAAGAAAACGGGTTTGTATAGATGTTAGATGAAGAAATAAAATTTGATTCAATAGAATCAGCCATAGAAGATTTTAAACAAGGAAAGCCACTAATAGTGGCAGATGACACATCAAGAGAAAACGAAGGTGACTTAATTTGCTCAGCACAATATGCCACACCTGATGTCATAAACTTTATGACAAAAATGGCTAGAGGGCTCGTTTGTCTTGCAATTTCTGATGACATAGCTGAAAAACTAGAACTTCCTCAAATGGTTGAACAAAATACTGAACAGATGAAAACAGCATTCACGCTAAGCATTGATGCATCTGAAAAATACGGTGTAACAACAGGAATTTCAGCATTTGACAGAGCAAAAACAATAGAAGTAGCAATAGCACCTGATGCTCAACCATCAGATTTAAGACGTCCAGGACATTTGTTCCCTTGCGTTGCAAGAAAAGCAGGTGTTCTTCAAAGAGCCGGTCACACAGAAGCTGTAGTTGACTTAGCGAGATTATCAGGTCACAGACCTGCTGGCGTTATGTGTGAGATTTTAAACGATGATGGTTCAATGGCTCGCCGTGATGAACTAATGAAGTTCGCTAAAGCTCACAATATCAAGTTTATAACCGTTGAAGATTTGATTGCATATAGACTTCAACAAGAAAAAATAATCTCAAGAGATGCAGTAGCTGATTTGCCAACCCAATTTGGTCACTTCAAAATCTATGGCTACACAAACACTCTAACAGGTGATGAACACGTTGCCGTAGTAAAAGACGATGGTTCAGATAAAATTCCTATGATTAGAGTTCACAGCGAATGTTTTACAGGCGATGTTCTTCATAGTCTAAGATGCGATTGCAACGAGCAACTTCACAAAGCTCTAATGATGATTGAAGATTATGGAAAAGGCGCTGTTATCTATATGCGTAACCACGAGGGTCGTGGAATTGGACTTGTAAATAAAATTAAAGCCTACGCTCTTCAAGATAAAGGTCAAGACACTATTCAAGCAAATATATCTCTTGGCTTTCCTGTTGATTTGAGAGATTACGGTGCAGGCGCTCAAATCATTAGAGATTTAGGTTTTAATAATTTTAATCTGATTACTAATAATCCAAAAAAAATCATAGGTTTAAAGGGTTACGGATTAAAAATAAATGATATAATTAATATAAAATCAGATATCAACAAATATAATAAACGATATCTTGATACAAAACGAGAAAAAATGCATCACACATTATAATGGGCTATAAGGATATTTAATAATGCAAAACACTTACAAAGTAGATAGTTTAACAAGAGAAAACTCACTTATATTCAAAGGTCTTTACAACGATTTTTATTCTAAAGCAATCTCTGAATACAGGTTTGAACTACCACCTCTTGAATTTGAAGAATTTATTGATGCAATCGATAAACAACTTATTCAATGCTTAGTGCTTGATGAAAACGGTTTTCCAACTGCGTTTCTTGTTTACACAACTGCTATTTCTGAATCAATTGAGTTAAACTTAATCCACTGTCTAGGTGATGAAGATTTAATCACGAAAAGAAAACTTCTTATCGAAGAATTTCTAGCTCGTACAACTCAAATCAGAAAAAAATCAGTAGTCTGCTATCCTATGATGAGTAACCAAGTTGATTTTGCAGGTGATATTGCTCACTTTGGATTCAAATTTGTGGGTCTTGCTGTACTTAGATTTATGTTCAACAACCCAGATTCAAAACTTGTGTTTGATAACGTAACACCACCACATCTTGGATACCAATTAAGAGTAGGTACTTGGAAAAGCTCATATAAAAAAGAGGCTATAAAAATCATTCACGAAAACTTCAAAAACACTTCTGATGCCTTGTTTGACACAAGATTTAAGTCAATGGAAGGGACTGAAGATATCATAGATAAGATTGTAGAAGGTATCTATGGCGAGTTCTTACCTGAAGCAACTTCTGTTTTGTTACACCTTGAAAAACCTGTAGGTTTCGCTTTCGCAAATGTTACAGGTGGAAAGATTACAAACATACCATTAGTTGCAATCAACAAAGAATTCCGTGGAAAAGGTTATTCTCAACATCTATTAAAAAACACTGTTGGCACTATTAAAGAACAAGTTGAAGCTGGTTTGAAATTCTATACAGAAATCAATGTTACAACAGAAACAGACAACTACAATGCTCTAAAAATGTATAGAAACATTGGTTTTAAAGAGGATTACTCATACACTCAAGCATACCTTCCTGTTTCAAAATAGTTGAAACAAGAAGTATAAAAAACTAAATCTATTCTTAAAATTTTTAGTGACTATTTTTTGTCGTTTAAATTAACAGTAGGCACAGAGCCTTTCAAAATATAAGGTCTTACAAACGACCAAGTTCCATACATTGATAAAGCAACCCCTGTTAATGATAAACCTTTTTTCATAGCAGGATTTTTAACAAAAGAACCTGCTGTTAATGCCGATGTACCTGCCATTATACCTAAATATCCTTTAAAAATAGTTCTTGGAACAGTTATACAATCAGACATATCTGCTGAGTTTTTTAATTTTGTTTGAAACTTATCTGTAAACTTTTGTTGTTTTTCTTGAGGTTGTGGTTTGATATCTTGTGCTCCTTTCATAGAAACACTATTTATCGCTGATATGTGCATAATTATACTCCATTCTATCGTTATTTATAAAACGTAGCTGAAAATAATTTTTGCTAGTGGGAATATTTTATGTGTTCGCAGGGGTCCTGAAACAAGTTCAGGACAACGTTTGGGATGGTTGTGTATGTGTCATGCTGAATTTATTTCAGCATCACTCTAAACATGCAGAACCGTTGGTTTATGGATTGCCACAAATTTGCGTTGCAAATTTTCGCAATGACGTTTGTAAAATAACGTCATTACGAGTCGTGAACAACGTGAGCGACGTGGTAATCCAGAAAAAGTCTTTTTTTATGTACGCAGAACCGTTGATTTATGGAGTATCACACTAAATACTACAATAATTCAAGTATATCTTCAGGTGCATAAACCAATTTTGTTGCTCCATTATCATACAAGAAATCTATGTTCTTATATCCCCAAGTTACACTTATACAATCTATGCCTGCATTATTTGCTGTTTGAATATCCACCTCTGAATCACCTACCATTATGCAAGTTTCAATATCAGTATCAAGCTCTTTCGCTATCTCTTGAATTCCTAATGGAGATGGTTTTTCTTTTACACCCTCTTTTTGACCAACTGCCAAATCAACAAGTTCTCCAAAATACTTATTAGATAATTCCTTCACTGCTGAATCAAATTTATTTGACAGAACTGCAATATTATAACCTTCTTCCCTTAAAGCCTTTAACATGTCTAAAACCCCATCATAAGGCTTTGTCTTGTTATACATATTCTTTGAATAATTTTCTTTAAATTCAGACAAACATTCTTCAAACAAGTTTTTATCAATATCTTTAGGCAAAATTCTTTCCATCAACAGTCTAACGCCATTTCCAATAGCTTCCCTTACTTCATCAATCGTATATTCTCTGAAACCATGTTTCTTCATCACAAAATTAACACTATCCTTTAAATCTTCTAATGAATATAACAATGTTCCGTCCAAATCAAATATAACTGTCTTTATAGCCATTACTTAACATCCTTTACTATTGTGAAAATATCGTTTGTATCTAAATCAATTTCAATGATTTTATATTTACCATTTACTGCCTCTGGTGTAGTTATATGATTTATTCCATCAAACACAACTTCTTCATTTTTTCTATAGTGTCCTGATACAACTGCTAAAACATTTCTATGATTATGTAACATTTTCAAGTATTCTAATGAACTATATGTATAATACAACTCGTTATCAGGTTTGTTTCCAACAGGATAATATTGCAAAATTATAACCTTATTTTGAGAATATTTAGAAAGTTGTTTATCTACCCATTCAATAGTTTCAGGCGTATAATACCCGTTGTTTGAAGGGACAATTTCTTTACTACCATCGACAACAATGAACACAAGATTCTTTTTCTTAAACACAAAATTTGTTTCTTTTGGTTGCTTTAAATTATATTTTCTTACAGTTTCAATATATGTCTTTTTTGTCATCTTATTAACTTTTGAAACGTCTTTTGTTCCTAACGAAACATAATAAGGTTTATTCAACTTTCTTGCACCTGTCAAAAAGTTTTTTAAAAGAGTAGGTGTCGCCCTTCCTATATTGTCACCTGAAAAAATAACAAACTCCAAATCTTTTGTATGATTGATATCTTTAACTATCTTCTCAAAAATTTCAGAATCATCTTTTAATCTCAAATCGGTAACTTGTGCAAATTTGAAAGTCTGTGCTAATACAATATTTTGCATAAGCACAACTGCTACCAATATATATACAAAATTCAAAAATACTTTTTTCACATTACCCCCAAAGAAGTTTAAAGATATCACACTTAAAGATACCACAAATTATAAAAACTATAAAGTTTCATACATTTTTATAATAGTATCAATACCCGTTTTTGCAGTGTCAAACAACTCTATCATTTGAGATTTTTCATAAGGTTCACCCTCAGCAGTTGTTTGAAAATCTACAATTTTTCCACTTTTAGTCAATATAACATTTGAATCAACTCTAGCATGAGAATCTTCTTCATAATCTAAATCTAATCTAATTTCATCATCTATTATTCCAATAGATATTGCCCCTATAGGTTCAATTATAGGGTTTTCTTTTAAGTCACCGCTTTCTAAAAGTTTATTAACAGCATCTCTCAATGCAACAAACCCACCACAAATACTTGCAGTTCTCGTTCCACCATCTGCTTGTATTACATCTGCATCTATTGTTATTGTGATATTATTCATTTTTTCTAAATCAACACACGCTCTAAGACTTCTTCCGATAAGTCTTTGTATTTCATGAGTTCTTCCAGAAACTTTGTTTCTCTCTCTTGAACAACGAGTGTTTGTTGCAGATGGTAACAATGAATATTCAGCCGTTATCCAGCCTCTATTGTCATCTTGTTCCATCCATTTTGGTTTTTTATAATCAACAGAAGCTGTCGTGATTACTTTTGTATTTCCAAATTCAACCAACACAGAACCTAATGCGTGTATAGTAAAGTTTCTTGTGAATTTTACAGGTCTTAATTCATTATTTTTTCTTCCATTCGCTCTCATTTATTTGCCTTTCTTTAAATAACCGTCCTCATATTCCCACATATAAATTTGACCACAGTATCTGCATACTGCAAACTGATTCATAAACATCAAATCAGGAACAAATGTGTAACCATCGACAAGCATTTCTATTTCATTATTCTCGTTATAAGAATACGAAAACCTCTTTTTACCCTTATAATCAGGCGAAAACATCAATTCAAATTTGTCTATTGAGTTACAGTTTTTACATTTAAACATTATTTCTTTCGTTTCTTTTTAGTTGGTACACCGGCTCTATCAAGAATTCTATCATCGATTTTCTTCATCGCTCCTGCATTATTATAGAAATTTTTATACCATAAACACATACAAATAACTCGTAAAGGTAATAATAATTGAATTACCATAATAATTATCAAGAATTGTACAATGAATAATGCAACCTGTTTAGGCATAATCTGAGCAATACCCATTGCCGAAAGAACCATATTAACAGAATCTAATGATGGAACTGAAATATATTGAACAATTATACCCTTTAACCAATCCACAGTTTTTACTGTAGTAAAGAATGTCAAAACCAACTGAGGAACAATTATATAAGTAAATACCCCAACTAAAGCTATCATTGAAAAAGTTCTTCTGAAGTTCCCTGAAACATAAGAAGCACTTTTCTTAAAACAATCTCCTGGAGAAAGTTCTGGTTCAAATATAAATATTTGGAATATAAATGCGTAATAAACTAACAAAATCCAACCAAATACCATGAAAATAGGAATTGAAGTTAAGAACATCAACGCTAAAAACATTACACATAAATTAAAATATGCAAAACCTCGTCTTGTCACCATCTTTGTATGTGCAGGAAAATCGTAAACACGTTCTGATTTAAGCATATTATCAGTCATTGAATTAACAGCAGAATATGCAATCATATAATCAGCAAACGATTTAACCCAAAGAATAATCGCTGGTAACAAAACAACTACTATAGTTATATTTGCATAAGTTTGATTTTTCAAGATAGGAAGTGACGCTAAAAGCATCGTATTATAGTTAGCAAAGAAATATAACAAACATACTGTTATCACTAACCCTGCTAGTTGACCAAGAATTGGAAACAACATATATATCAAAAATCTGTCTATATTAGAAAAGTATAGACCTAATCCTTGTAAAAATATTTCAAAAATTGTTATATTTTTCTTAGCCATATCGTCCTTCTTATTGTATAATTTTAGTACGTTAAAAGCTAATTGTAAATAAGAAAATGGAAGATATTAAAGAATTAATTAAAAGTTTTAAAGAAGAAGATTATTTTGACTCTGTCAATCTACATATACACACTAATTATTCAGACGGGAAAGCTGATTTTCAAAAAATCATAGAAGAAGCAAAACAACTTAATTATAAAAAAATAGCAATTTGCGACCATAACACAGTAGATGGTCATAAACAATTTTCTGACGACATTGTATTAAAAGGTGTCGAATTTGATTGTTGGTGTGGATACGTATTTATGCACCTTTTAGGATATGGGATTGATATAGAAAACAAAGAATTAAACAAATTTATGGCAAAAACTAAAAAAGGAACTGAACTTGATATAATAAGAATTTTTGCCACAAGAGATATCAAAAAACTTATTAAAGCTATCCACAACGCAGGTGGAATAGCTGTTCTTGCACACCCTGCGTGTTGTTGGGCATTAAACTTAGATAAATTCGTAAAAAAATTAATCTCTTACGGACTAGATGGAATTGAAACATATTACCCATACAGACGACACAGAAGATTTATTAGATTTCACACATCAGAAGATGTTAAAAAAATTGCTGATAAATACAACCTTATAAAAACTGGTGGTACAGATTGCCACAAAGCAACTCTAGATGAAGATAAAGAGAACTTGGAATAAGTTATTTAACTTTGTAGTATTCAATCAAACCATTGAACACGACCTACTACTGTCACGAAGATTTTAGATACGTCATTGCGAACGATTAAACAGTTTGTAATGTATTAAGTGTGTCAATCCATAAATCAAGAATTCTTCAAATTGTAGGTTGGGGTTTCCACCCCAACAAAATATGTACACAGGGATTCTTCGGTCGTTGCACTTTACGTTCGCATTAAACGGCAAGATTCACGTTTGCAGACCAAAGTATGATTTTGCCTGACGCACGTTTCACTCTCGCTTTCACTCGTGCCTCTGCTCCCTTGCCTCTGAATGACTGTTTGGAAATTTTACAGTGCAAAGGCGAATACATATCTACATACAACATTCATCGTCTTTGTGGACATCTTCTTTATGAATAACTAATCTTGTGATTCTTGCTCCGTCAACTTTTTGAACAGAGAATTTCAAGCCTTGTTCTTTGATTTCCACAACATCACCAACTTGAGCTAATCTTCCCAATATCTTAACGAACAGACCACCTATTGTTTCTACATCTTCAAAATCAAATTGGTTTTCTTCAATATCAAAGAACTCTGCAATCTCATCAATTCTCATCATCGCATTAGCAACATAAGTGTTTGGTGCAACCTCTTTAATATCCATTTCTTCATCTTCATCAAATTCGTCTTGAACTTCTCCAATGATTTCTTCTAAAACGTCTTCTAATGTAATCAAACCAGATGTTCCACCAAATTCATCAACTACAATACCAATCTGACTTTTGCGTTTTCTAAACTCTATAATCAAATTATCCAAAGTCATTGTTTCAGGAATCAACATAATCGGACGTAAAAGTTCTTGAATATTAACATCATTATCAGCACCTTTTACAGAAAGTGCATACAAATCTTTTACGTGGATAAAACCTAAAATTTTATCAATGTTTTCTTCATAAACAGGATAACGTGTATATTGGTTTTCTATTGTAATCTTTTTTAATTCTTCAAAATTTGTTTCCTTATCAATACACATCATGTCAGTTCTTGGAATCATAACCTGTTTTGCAGTCAAATCTGAGAACTTGAACATATTATGGAGCATCTCAGCTTCTGTTTCGTTCAAAACGCCCTCATTATAACTTGCATCAACAAGCATATCCAATTCTTCTGTCGTATGAACAAATTCTGTTTCTTGACGTTCAATCTTAAACAACTCTAAAATCTTGTCGCCACAAGTAGCCAAGAACCAAACAAATGGCTTGAATACAACCATCATAAACTTCATTGGTCTAGCAATCAATAAAGCTGCTTTTTCAGAATTTTGAAGAGCTACACATTTAGGAATTTGTTCTCCTAAAAGCACTTCAAAAAATGTTACTAATACAAATGCTACAGGTATAGCTAACCAAGTAGGAAAACCAACAGTAGTAAAAATTCTAGCAAGTGTGCTTGCACCAACCCAACCTAAGCCTACGCTAACAATCGTTATACCTAACTGGGCAGCTGCTAACATACCATTGATATCCTCAGTTAATTCTAAGGCTATCTTAGCAGTCTCATTACCCTCTCCTGATAACTGTTCAAGACGGGTCTTTCTTACTCTTACCATCGCAAATTCTGATGCGACAAAAAAACTGTTTGCTAATATCAAAAAGGCAATTAATATCAAATAATGAATACTCTGGGCCATTTCCCTTTATTTTCTTCCTCTTAATGTTTCTATTGGTATTTTAATATATATCTAAAAAAAATGCAATATATATAAGTTTTATGAACGTACGGTTCCTAATTCTTCAATAAGTTCATTCAATTTATTAACCATAACTGTTCTATAATTATCACAATCTTTTTCAGTCTTACCTTCAAATCTTAATGTAAATACAGGTTCAGTGTTACTTTGTCTAATCAAGGCAAACCCACCGTCAAAGACAATTCTCATACCATCAAGTGTAATAATTTCTTTTATATCACAACCAAAACAGTCCATATTATCCGTTACATAAGCTTTAAATCCTTCAAGCACAGGCTTCTTTAATTCATTTGGACAAGGCAATCTAAGTTCAGGTGATGTTGAAACCTTATTAAATGCTCCCAACATATCTTCTATAACAAAAGTTTTATCTTGTTTTTTATGCTTATTAACTATCTCAATAATTCTCAAACCTGCATAAACAGCATCATCATAACCGTAATATCTGTCTTTGAAGAAGGTATGACCACTCATTTCTCCTGCTAAGATTGCTCCTCGTTCTTTCATAGTTGATTTGATATAACCGTGACCAGTCTTGCACATTACAGCTTCTCCACCATTATTATTAATTGTGTCGTAAAGCACTTGTGAACATTTCACCTCTGATACAACAATCGGTTTTTTAGTTTTATCTGTCCAAGTATCAAGCAAATCTAAAGCATAAATCAATAATAATTTATCGCCTGTTAATTGTTCACCTTTTGAATCAACAACCCCAATTCTATCGCTATCACCGTCAAACGCTATTCCAAAATCAGCCTTGTTTTCAACAACAGCTTTTTTGATATGTTCAAGGTTTTTTGGATCACTTGGGTTAGGGTGGTGATTAGGAAATCTTCCATCTGGTTCTGAGAATAATTCAATAACGTTACAACCTAAATCTCTATACAATTTTGGAGCAACAACTCCACCTGTACCATTTCCACTATCAACAACAACTGTAATATCTTTCAAATCACCTTTTAAATTACTGAAAGATTTTTCAATCTCTGCTTGGTATTGTGGAATTATATCATATTTCACACAACTACCTTGAGATGTTTCAGTTGTTTTAGTTTCAAATTCTTCTTCTGTATATTTCTTAACAAGTTTTATTTGTTCTTCGTTCAAAGATTGCTTGTTATAAGTCATCTTTAAACCATTATATTGACTTGGGTTATGGCTTGCAGTAACAATCAAAGCTCCTGATATAGAGTTTCCATTTGTTATATTTTCAGGAACACCAACCACCTCTGAATAATAACCCAATGGAGTTGGAGCAATACCTAAATCTACAATGTTTGCACCTGTATCACGAACACCCTTAATCAATGACTCTACCAACATCGGTGAATGTGTTCTTGCGTCCATACAAACTGTAATCCACAAATCTTTCACATCAACATTTATATTACTTAAAAGATATTTTACAAAACCTTTTCCTGTATAATAAAAAATTTCTTCTGTAATATCTTCACCATAAATTCCTCTTATATCATTTTTACCGAATGCTGATGTTGTAAACATTATTTTCTCCTCATATCCTCATAAATTATATTTTAGTTATAATGTAGTATAAATATGAAGAATTTTCAAATAAAGAACAACAATATATTAACGGCACTATTATTCATATCGCCTGCACTTATAGGGATATTTATATTTATCATTATCCCTGTAATTTTCTCTTTTAGTCTAAGCTTTACCGATTGGGACTTATTAAACAATATCCAATTCGTTGGATTATCTAACTATAAGTCAATATTAAGTGAAAAATATTTTTTACAAGTACTTTCAAACACGTTTATCTATACAGTTGCCGTATCGGTGTTAGCTGTAATAATACCTTTAATACTAGCCTGCATACTCAATTCAAAAATTAAAGGTTCAGAATTCTTTAAAGCGACCTTATTTATACCCTATATAACTCCAATGATTGTTGTGGCACTAGTTTGGCAATGGATATTTGACCCAAACATTGGACTTGCGAACCAAATTTTGAGTACAAACCTAAATTGGCTTTATGACAAACACTTGGCACTTCCTGTTTTAATCATTGTTTCTGTTTGGAAACTAATTGGATATAACGTAATAATATTTTTATCAGGACTAGCAACAATCAATCAAGAATTATTAGAGTCCTCTAAAATTGATGGAGCAAACTTTTTTCAAACTTTCAAAAACATAACTATCCCTCTTTTATCATCAACAATATTTTTTGTAATTGTGATAACCTCTATTAGTTCTTTTCAAGCGTTTGATTTGATTTATATGATGACACAAGGTGGACCTGAAAATAGTACAACTGTTATGGTTTATTCAATTTATAAATATGCATTTCAATATTTTGAAGTTGGAAAAGCAAGTGCCGTTGCTTACATCTTGTTTACCATAATCTTTTTCTTAGTTCTCGTTCAGTGGAAATTACGTAAAAAGATGGTCTACAACGAAGATTAAAAATCCTAAATCCCTATAAAAGTTTTATTCTCCAAAAGATAATTGTGAAGAAACCTCTGCAATTATTCTTGAAACATCTGCTCCACCGTATGCGATTTCTAAAATTAGTTGAGCATTAATAAGCATTGTTTCTCTACACTCCATTGAATCAACATCAACTATTGTAAATTCAATAAAGTCATCTCCTACAAATTCAACCTTCCCGTATTCACCACCTGAAACCCAACGCAAGAATACGTATTGCTGTTCAAAATCTTTCAATCTCTCAATCAATCTCATTTTCTATCCCGTGAACTTATCTATAATCTCTACATTATATATTTTAGTTATTTTTTTTATAAAGTCAAAAATAATTATAAAATAAATAATGTAAAGTTTTGTAACAGAAGAAAACAAAAAAATCAATTCTTAAATGAAGAAAAACTTTATATAAATGTAAGGTTAATGTAAAAGACAAACAAGGTTAGTTCAAACAATTTTTAAGTAGGTTAAATTCAATACGAAAAGTAATTGGTTAACAAGAAAACGATTAAAGCATTTAATCAAATGAGTCGATAGAAAATAACTCAAAGAAAATGTTTTGATAACTGAGTTTAGAAAAGGTTAATCGAACACAAATAGTTTATTTATAGGTTAATTTAGTTATTAGTTTAAGGTTACAGAAAGTAGGTTTAAAATGGGTTTCTTAATGTTTTTATCTCGTAAGATTAATTTACAAAATCAAGAAAATGATATTACTTATCAATTGACAGCATTAAATCAAAAATTGAATGATTTAACAAAATACGCTTCAATTTTACAACAAGATTCAATTTCAATCGCCGATATGGCAGATATGCCTGCATCAATCTTCGGTCAAGGGTTGCAACAGTTGAGTTATATAAATAACCAAGCAGCGCAAATGGCAGGAGCAGGCATGAGTCAAGCAATGAGCACAGGCATGTTTACAGCAGACAATCAAAATATGCAAATAATTGCTCAACAAAAAATGTATGAAAATGCTAGAAAACAGCTTCAAAAACAACTTGCAGCAAAATTAAACGAAGAAGAAAAATCAATGACTGCAAAGAAAACAAGGTTAGAAGCACAGTTGACAGCAATACAACAAGAAGAACAAGCTTGTACTCAACAAATTGGCAACGGTATCAAAAACCAAATCTCAAGCTTCGGACTTCAAGGTTAGTTAAACCAAAATTTCTGAAAACTTCAAAAAAAATTAAAACAATCTACTTAATAACCAATAATAAACTAAATTCCTTAGCCTCTTGTCACAAGAGGCTTTTTTTTATGAGAAATTGTTATGTTCGCAGGGATTCCACGCTTGCCATAAAAAAATACATACAGAACGCTCTGAATGACTTTCTGAACTGTCATTCAGAGGGAGTACAACGACCGAAGAATCCCTCTGAACATGCAGAACCATTGGTTTGTGGCAATGACTGTAATATCATTCCTCCGTCACAACCCCTGAACAACACACATCATGCCTGTCTGCACAAATATCTGAGAATATAAGTGATTGTGGAATAGGAATAATTGAAACACCTTCAAAACCATCTAAAAACCTGTCATAAAAACCTTTTCCATACCCTAAACGATTACATTTATTATCAACACACAGAGCTGGTACAAAAACTAAATCAAGCATGTTCTTATCTACAGCTTCATTTATTGGCTCTAACACCTTAAAACTTGATTTCAAAAGATTTTCTCCATGCTTATAAGGACAAACATCTAAATTTTTTCCATTCACTCTTGGCAAATAAAACTGTTTATTATCATTTAATAACTCTAACAAATCAACCTCATTACCTAAAGGATAAAACAACATGACACGCTTTGAATTTTTATACAGTTCTAAATTTCTTATATTAGAAACAATCTTAGAGCTAATCGTTTTCATATCTAAATTAGCCCTGATGTTTTTAGCTTTTTTCCTTAAATCATCTTTATTAAACATATTCTTATTATAAAAAATAAAAATTTATCCTCAATAAAATATTTTTTCTATAGCAAAACCCCTAAAACATTTTTAATATAAAGCTGAGGGTAATAAGATGAAAAAATTTCTTGTTTCAATTCTAATAATGTTCTGTCTAATCTGTCGAGTTTCAGCGCTTGAATCAAAGACAGATACTTTAACAAAAGTAGAAGCCTCAATTCTAGGAATAGAATATCCTGATGAAAAACTAGAAAAACGATTAAATAGACTTGAAGAATATTTATATGGAAATGTTCAAAAAGGTTCTTCTAAAATACGACTTGCAAAAGTTCTTGAAAGCACAAAATATAATCTCTTAAAAGAAGATAAAACAACAATTGCTGAATCAGATAACAGCATTGATGAAGTTGCACCATTAGATAACACTGTTGATTATCCAATCCTAGATGAAGTCGAAAGAAAACTTGGATTAAAACAACAAAAAACAGGTTCATTACACAATAGACTTGCAACTATCGAAAGAAAAATGTTTAATTCTAACTACGATAAAGAGGATTTCTTTACTCGAGTTGAAAGAATTAAATCAAAAATGTACGATGATAAAAAACTTGTAAGAACAGATAACTATGATGATTTTGACAATCCCGAAACATCTTTTGACAATATTATGACAGATAAAGAGCCTGCTGACAGCTATTTTGACAGAGGTACAACCAAAGTTAGATACAAACTATCCTTACTTGAACAAAGACTTCTTAAAAACACGTTTAGTGACGAAACAAACAATGATAGGTTAGCACGATTAGAAAATGTTGTATTTGACACCCAATTCTATAATGATAATGAATCAGAACGACTAGATAGGCTTGAATCAGCTCTCAAAGCTAAAAAATCCTCACCAAAATATGACAACAACAAATTTCAACAAGGCTTAAGTACAGCTATGCAAATTGGAGCTATGGTATTAATGGTCTTAGCTTTTATCCTCTAGTGTCAATAGTGTGAGATGGTTCTGTTAAATAAGGGTTGAATTGATAAACTTGCTCTGTATTTGCAACAATATGACTTAATTCTTCTGCAGGATTAGTAGACGTTATAAACGGCATTCTATATACAGGTTTGCCGTCACCAACAGTTAATGGTAGTACTCTTGATACAAATTCTACTAATTCTGCAACCATTTGATTTACTCCTATAATATCCTAGTATATATATAAAGTATATATATAATAAATAATTGACTTTTTTTAACATTCTATTAAGGAATGTTACAAAGAGATATTATGAATTTTTAACCGTATCTAACAGTTCAGAATATGTATAGTTTAAATTTTTTGTAAAATCATCAGATTTCAAAAGTTTTAGGATTTCTGCTTTGTTGCCAGAACCTATAATAGCATCAGCTTTATAATCACCTGCAGGCATATAAGCAGAAGCTTCTAAATACCTCATTTTTTCATCTGGTTCTATATGCTTAGGCATTTTATAAATCTTTAAACCGTACTTTCCAACAGTTGATGAAGTTTCTTTATCTAAATTTGGTATAAATTCCATTACAGGTTTAAAATCACCATATTCAGGAACATAATATTCTGCATTTTTTGATAGTTTCTCAACCATAGTATCTAATTGTTCCTGAAAATTCTCAGGTTCTTTTTCCATTTTATTTACTCCTGTAAAAGTATTAACTTTGTTATTATTATGTATTTCCATTTTCACCTATTATAATATATTTTTTATTATTTGTAACTACTTTAAAACACAAAAACTGTATTTTTTGCTATTTTTAACATTATAATCTTTATCATATTTATTATTTTCTTGGAACAATAAACCAAGTAATGTTTCCAACATCTTTTAAATTCTTTGGATCTGACCAAGAGGTAGAGTTTGCGTTTATATAAACTTGTGGGTCAGAAAAATCGCCGATAAAATCAACAGTTTTCTTAGTAGGTTCAAGATCCATTGTTGGGAATCTATCACCTATATCGCCTGAATAGAAATATACTTGTGAATTGTTATCACCTGTCACTTGAGTAGCATATCTGTTCATATATTCAAAGAAACCATCACGGATTTGTGTTCTTTCTTTAGCAGACATACCCTTAATATAAGTTTTATTCAACTCGATATTATCCATTGTCAAACATGGTTTACCATCAATATTTGTCATAAATACTCTTGACATACCAACAACATTACCCTTAGAATCGTGTAACATCGCAACGTTATATGATGTATTCAAAAGATATAATGGAGTTGCTGCGGCGTTACAACCTGTACCTATTGCCGTACAGCAAGTTGTCTTGTTACCCATAAATAAATCTTCCTGTGGGTTTCTATCCCACAATCTGATAGACATGTCTTTTCCTGCAACATTCAATTTTACATCTTCTACGCTTGGTTTTAACCATTGATTATAATCAAGTCCGTTATCTTTAAAGATTTGTGCTGTGTTTGCATTAGCTTGACCATATTTGTTTGATGTATCATTGATAAACGCTTTAAAATCGCCAGTTGTAGAAGCGTTGATAACAGTGAATAAGCTGTTTCTACCCGTAATTGCTTGAGTATATTTAAGAGCAACGTTTATGGTAGATAACATTGTAGTCAAGATTTCTTCATCTGTATAATTATCTATGTTCTTAAACATATCAAGCAATTCAATATTTTTTTCCTTCATCATTTCAGGAACATATTCCAGCATAGATTCGCTTTGCTCAATCTGTTGTTTTAAAAGTTCTCTATCACTTCTTAAAAGAGAAATTCTTTCTTTCATTTTTGGCTTTAATGTTTCAATTTGGCTATCAATTGAGTTTTCAAAAGTTTCTGCCTGATTCATCAATGCAAGATATGCGTATTCTGGATTAAACTGTTTCTTTTCAGCAGGAATTGAAGAATCCGTCACATCAACACCTGCAGCTTTCAATACTGCATTTTGAATAGTGTTTTTAGAATTGTTTATATCAACAGAGCCTGTTTTTACTTCATTTTGCAAATCAGTTGTATCTATTTTTCCAATATCAAATATATACATAATTTGAGTCAATTGCATTTTTTCTTTTGGAGAAAGTTGTTTACCACTTACGCTAGATTTACATTGAAGAGCCTTTGACAACAATTCGTAATTTTCATCAGAAATACCGTTCAATTTCTCCATATTTTCTTCAAATAAATCGGTACGTCTATCCATCATATGTGAAACAGTATCTGTATCAACATACTTAAGAATTCTTACTAAGTCTTCTAAATTTCTAAAGAAGAAATTCTTAATATGATTTCTTTGACCTTCCAAAATTTCTGGTTCTAACTCTGGAAGTTTACCATTAACAGGATCTGTATATTTTGTATCAATATCGCTTAAGTATTGGTTTGGTCTATCGTAAGCCAACTTGAAGGTTGATTTTGACATCTTTTTAATACCGTTCAAGAAATCGTCTTTTGTAGTTGCCATTCTTAGCATTCTAAATACATCATTTCCTTGTATATTTTCTGGAGCAAACATCTCTAATAATTCTTTTTGATATTTACCGGCAGAATTACGCTTCATTTCCTCCATATAAGAAGGACTTGTCATAAATTCTTCCATTTCTGTTTTTTCATCTTGATTTAATCTATCTATAATTACATCTAAATTATCAACAGAATTTGGGAATTTTTCCACAAAAGAAAGCACTTTGCTATAATTTTCAGGCTTCAATTCTCTAATAGCTTTAAGGAAATCCTTATCAGTTAACATCTCAATTGTCAACGGAGAATTTTTTGTCACCTCTAATAACATATCAAAGAATTGGTTTTGAACACTTGTAAGAGGTTCTAAATCATATGCTAAAGAGTCCTTTCTAGCATTTGCAATTACTTCATCAACTCTAGCTTTATCAATGTTTGCAGCAATATAATAAGAAGCGTAATTTCTCTTTATCAAAGATTGCACTTTTTTAGTTAACGATTTATCAGAACCAGCTTTTTCAATAATTTCTGCAATATCAGAAGCCGTCATCTTGTATGAAGGCACCCCATTATGACTATAACGTTTATTTTCTAATAATAACTCAACAAGTTCAGGGTTTACTTTATAAGAGTTAACAATTGATTTTATATCACTAAGATCAAATCTTGTATATTCTGTTTCACTCAAAGCACTTTTATTTTGATAGTTTAACAATCTTGAAACAAGTTCTGGATTTTCCTTTGCATATCCAACAACAGCGTTTACACCATTAAAATCAAATCTTGGAGTTTCATATCCTTGTAAAGAAAGGCTATAGTCTAAATATGTTTGATTAACCAAATTATAGACAAGTTCAGGGTATTCTTTTGCCAATTCAGAAAGTTTCATTGATTCTCTTTCTGAGAAACGATGATGTTGCTTTCCTTGAAGTGGATCTTCAAATTTTAATGAACGAAAATAATCATACGTTAATTCAGGAAGTTTTGTTCCTGATTGATGTTCAGTTATAGTTTCATCAGCCGATTCTCTTTCTGCAGACTCTAGTGCTGATATTTCAGATGATTCTACACTTGAAACACTTTGAGGCTTTATACTTGCATTATTAGTTTGAGAATCACCAAGAACTGTTATATCAAAGGTCGCCATATGTTTTGCAAGAACATCAATAGGTACTTCTGTATTTGTACCGCTATTGTGAGGGTTATTGATAATTACAGTACCCTTTTCTTGATTATAACCACGTATTATATAAGCATGGCTCGATACAAGGTTATATTTTGAATCAAGTGTGCTTTCAGCTTTTGCATTAGGTTTTGGATTTGTACCAAATCCAATCATCACATCGTTTTTATTTCCAAATCTTGATAATAAATTTGTTAATTTTTCTGGTGTAATTTGATATATACTGATAGAACCTGTTTTGAAATCACTAGGAACTTCATTGTATCTTTGTGGAACACCTGTACTATGGATTTCTGACATAGCAACTGGTATGTAGCCTCCAGCAATTCTTCTCATACTATAATCAGAATTCCATTCATCAGACATAGGTGTAACGTCAAGTCTTGCATCTCTTAGTGCTACTTTTGCATAAGTTTGTTCATACATTTGGATACCCTTTGCCCCCGCAACGTGCAATCTGCGGTTATCCAAATCTATTTTGCTATCTTTATATGTTTTAGTTCCACCATATTCATTGTAATCCTTGATTGTTACAGAAACATCATTTCCGTTTTGTTCAAAAGATTGATAAATTCCAACACGGGCTTGTGGATTATACATACTATTTGTAAGAGATGATACAAAATAACAATCTCCTAAACCACGTTGTTGAGTCAAAAATCGTTTTACAGGAGGGAACAACTCTAAATACTTCTCTTTTGTCATCTTCCATTCAACAAGACTTTTTCCATCGTTGATATACATTTTATCACCGATAGCAACAGCATCTCCGACTTTTGTTTTAGAAAATGCGTAAGGAATAGTTGTACCTTCTCTAAATTCTGGAACAATAGATTCACCATTTTTAACAGCTTCTAAATCTGCATAAACTTCTGGAGTCAAATCAGAATTAACATTCAAATGTTTTAATATGCTAGAATCTAATTCACCAGAATCAACCATATCCAATATTCCAGATTCTTTTAGTCTTTCGTATTTTGCAGGGTCTTTAAGTTTGATTTCAACAAGACCTTTACGATTTGCTGTTTCTACATATATTTCACCTGAAAGTATAGACATTTGTTTATACATATTTGAAAATGCTTTATTCGAAGCAGAAGCTTTTTGTTCCATAGAAAGAGTTTCATCATTTTTAATTCTATCTAACTCTAATTTTAATTCATCCTTCAACCCTTTAATTTTATTAAGAACATTTGCCTTAGAATTTCTACAAACTTCATCTATTGTTTGTAAAATTCCTTGAGCAACTTCACTTCTAAAATCTTTCATTTCAGGGTAATCTTTTGCTGCTTCTAGCATTGATAATTGAGAAACAGAAACCTTTCCTCCAATATTTTTTAAAGCATTTTTTAATAAATCCACATTATTTTGGGTTACAGATTTTAATATGAATGAATATCTAAAGTCTTGGATTGAAGATGTCAATTGTTTTAATAAATCAAAATCTTTATTTTTTTCAAAATATTTTAAAGCTGCTTCAACATCATTAATGGATATATTCTTAAATTTTTGTTGAGCTTCATTAAACAAAGTATAAACAGCATTTTTCTCGTTTGCGTTTAATTTTGATGATAAATCAGTTTGTGCCAATGAAGTCAAAGCATCTACGCTTGTACCATTAAATTTTAATACTTTATTTATAATTTCTGGTGAACGAGATGCTATTCTAATCAATTCAATAGCATTTTCTTTCCTTTTTTGAGCTGCATCAGGAGTTTCAAAAGAATTTGTTGAATCAATTTCTTCTTGCTTTTCAACAATTTTATTTATTCTCTTTTCAATCAAAGCCTTCATCAATCTTGGATCTTTAGCTTTTTCAATATAGTTCAAGACTTCGTCTTGTTTTGCCGGATCAAGATCTATAATTTTGAATAACATATCTTTATCATATTCTTTTAATGCAGTGCTAGATTCATATCTTGCATTAAAATTTTGTTCTTTTGCTTCAAACAAATTATAAAAATAATTATCATCTACCTTATCCATAGGACGAACAGAAGAAAGCACATTAGCATTCATTCTTCCTTGTTGAATCATCTTAAAGCCCTTAGAATGTAATAATTTTTCAAAGTTTTCTGGATTATACATTTTCATCAAGGCTAAATTTGTAGGGATTTTACTATTTGCTAAGGCTTGTTTAGCTGTCTCAGATTGTAAGCTAAAATAAGTATTATTGATTTTTGATTGAGTATTAAAGAAATCATTAAGAATATCTTTTTTACCTGCATCATCTTTTGTCAAGAATTCTAAAACAGTATGTTCATCAATATTGCCTTCTAACAATCCATCTACATATTTTACGTAATAAGGATCTTTATTTGTTCTATAAAAATCATTCAACAACGATATTGTTTGAGTAGAGAAATTCGCAAACGAATTATCACCATATTTTTCAGAATATTTATCAACAACAAAATCAGCAGAAACACCTGTTCTCGCTATAAGTTGTTCTTCTGGAGTTGTTGGATTTTTAACATGATTTAAGTTTTCTGTTGCAAGTGCAAACTCGTTTCCACCTCTTGTGATAATAGATTTTATGACACCTGTTTCTCTTAAAAGAGGGAAAAGTTGTTTTTGGAAACTTGATTTTACTTTATCATCAATAGTCTTATCTTGAATAATTGTTTTAAGTTTTTCTGCTATTTCAGGCGATCCTTCAAAAACAGTCATCAACAAATTTATCTGTCCAGAACTTAGTGCATATTGTTCAGTTCCGTCAGCTAGAGTTTCTTTTTCACTAATTAATTCATTAGCTTTTTCATATAAACTTGGTGATATTTTATTAATTGTTTGCATTACAAAATTCTGATCTTTTGTAACCTTAAATCTTTCTACAAGATTTTCTGCAAGCACTGGATCTTTTTGATGGAGTAATGTCAATTTTGACATAACTTCTCCTGAAAACATAGGAGCTTCTTCTCCTCTAAAATTTATTCCTTTTAATCCAGATATATTTTCTAAGAACTTTATGTCTTTCGCATCTGTAACTCTTGATTCTAGCATTTCAGTTGCATAAGCTAATCCTAATTTATCAAAATTGTTAATTACAACATTATATAATTCAGGTTTCTTTTCAGCATAAGAAACAAGATATCTAATTTCATCAAGTCTTAATTGTAATGGGATACCTTTTTTATGATTTAATAAAGATTCTACTTCTGGATATTTTTTTCTCAAATCAACAAGTTCATCAACTTCTTTGTCCGTAAATCTTGGAATATTGTTTGTTTTATGTTGCGTATAAGATTTCAAAGTTTCTCTAAAAGCTACTTCATCGAACACTGTAGTTGTTGGTGCAGCACCCATAACACCACTAGTGCTATCAGTTGATGAATTTGTAGCAAGATTATCTTTTGGTTTAAAATCTTTTAAAAGTTCTGCAATCTTTGCAAATGATTTAGGGAAATATTGTTGTAAATACTGTCCACGTTGTTCAACAGCATCCCATTTGTTATTGCTATACAAAAATGCATTTGTCTCAGCAACCATTTCCTCTAAGCCACCGTGTCCTGCTACACGTGTAGTCAAATAAGAGATTGCATCAGCTTCCATTGATGATTGATTGCGACTAAAATCTGCAAATTCATCATTGAATATTTTAACAAGTTCTTGATTATTTGCTATCCTATCTTTACTGTTTAAATCCTTCATATGACCAAGTTCATGAAGCAAAACGAATTCTTTACCATTAGCAAAAACGTTCTCTGACATACTTACAATATTCTTATTAAAATCAAAATGTGCATTATCTGGAGCTACATTATTTATTCCAACCCCAATTTCACTTAATGAAACTTTATCAATATCCATTAAGATAGATCCAGGTAAATTTTTTAATAACGGTACAATATTTGAATGAATATAAGTTTTAGCATTAGGATCATCTATTTTTAACTCTACAGTTTCACCGTTGTCTTTTTTGACAACGATTTTATCTTCAGAAAATTGGATATCGTAAGTTTCGCCATTTTCTACTGATTGGAAATGGTTTCCATCAATAACCCTGAATTTTTGAGAATTATTCAAAAGAACTTTGCCATCTTTATCAGTAATTTTGGTAACAGATAATCGTTCACCTTTTGGTGATTCTGAATAGAAATAATCTGTTTTTGTACCATCAGTACCTTGCAAAGATTTTTCGATTACAAGATTTCCTGATTCAGAGTGTTCTGCAAGACCAACTATCCATTCTCTACCACTAGCATCAGTTCTTACAATATTATATTTTTCAGGAGCATCTTTTGATTCAACGTATTTTTCTATATATAAAAGATTACCTTGATTATCACGAACCTCTTTTGTTGAAGACAACATCTTCTTAAATTCGGTTACATTTGCATCATACGAAACAGACATTTTAGAAGATTTATCATTTGTAACCAAAACTTCTTCATCTAAATCGTTTTGACGTTCAATAATACGTTTGTTTACTATATTATCATTTGCATCAAAAACAATTTGTGAAGCCACTCCATCATTTACTTCAACAACTAATTTGTTTACTAAATTACCATTTGCATCAAAAAGAATTTGTGAAGTTACACCATTATTTTTTTCAATAACACATTTGTTAACAAAATTACCATTTGTATCAAAAATAATTTGTGAAGTTACACCATTATTTTCATAAGAAAGTACAACAGTTTTTTCATTACTTTGTGACAAAGGATTCCATTTTCTATTGTCAACATTCTCCTCAATCTTAGTTTCTAAAGGAATGTTATTCTTTCTCATATAGTCAGATATAGCATCATAACGAGATTTTAATCCTTCATAATCACCATTTTCACTTTGTGATGCTTCATATAAATTATCAACCATCTCTATTGTGTATTTATATCTACCATCAGAGGTTCTTGTGTCATAGATTTCTTTGAATTTAGCTCTTTTTTCAGGAGTATCTAATACACGTGCAACAACATCAAAAACAAAAACATTAGCAAATCTTGAAGTTCCCTGTGCATCTTTTTCGTTTATCAATGATAAGATATATTCTTTGTCATTTGATTCATCAATATTTCTTAATACACTTTCCATTTTAGAATCATCAACTGCAATTGACCCATCGGAATTTTTCATTTCTAGGATAGCATCAAATAACTCAGGATTTTTTGTTCTTAATTCCATTATATCTGGTAATAAAAGAGCGCTAAATCTATTCGTACCATCTGGATTTTTCATTTTCAATAAAGCTAAGCCCGTTTCTGGACTGTCTTTTATTGCTACTACTAATTTTTCCAAAAAGAAAGGATTATTCCTATATAAACCAAATAGGTCTTTCATTTCAGTCAATTTCAAAACCAAATCGCCATGAGATTCTATAACATCTTTTAATTCTGCCAAAATATATTTCCCAAATATTGGAGAACCGTTCTCATCTTCAATTTTCAACAATCTATTTTCAACTTCTTCTGCTGATAATTTTTCAACAGTTGGCGAAGCACCAAGAACACCAACGGTAGAATGTTCTTTTTTAAAATAACCGTCCTTTACAGAGGCTCTATTATCCACAACAGAGGCTATTTGTTGATAACGTTCTGCTAAAGGTAAAACTTTATTTTGTAATACATCTAGTGCTTTTGCACTAATATCTGGCTTTGGACTTTTTGTCAATTCATTTATTTTGTTTAAGATTTTAGAATAATTTTCATTTAATGATTTATTCAATTCAATATGTTGTTCTGTAGTCTGAACATCAGATAATTTTTCAATATCTTTTCCGTATTGTTCAAAAACCAAATCAAGATACTTTCCATCTTTTGAAAGGTCAAGATGTTCTGCTATATCATCTATCTGTCTTTTATTTAATGGTTTTGTGTTTTCAGGAGTATTTTGAACCAACTTAGATTCATATTCTGCTCTTAATTCTGCTTCACGTTCAGGTTCTTTCTTAATCTTTTCAACATATTCGTGCAACAACAATAAGTTTTCAGCACGCAATCTCGTATCTAATCCCGCTGGGAATTTTGGAGGATTTTTACCGTCTTCAAAACCGAGTTCTGTTTTTCTTGAATATTCATAATATTCCGTTAAATAATTTGTATGTTCATCAAACATAACATCAGAAATTTTATTCTCTCCGGCTAATGATTCAATGATAGGTTTATAAATATTTGTAAGTTCCGTGTGAACTCCAATAATATCTTTACCCGTTCTGATATCATAAGGTACGTGTTCAGCTTCAGCAAATGGGTCAACTATTGGACCTCTCCATTGTCCTTCAAATATAAATCCATCTTTAGTTCTAAAGTTTGCTTGAAGTGCAGTATAACCTGAACCTCTAACTTTTGTAGTAGCTTTAGGATTTTTTTCTTCTGTTCTTGAGCCGTCAGCTTCTTCCTTAATAGTTACACGTTCAAAGATAGGCATTTTTACACCCTTAGAAGCTGCGTAATGTTTCAATGTCATTAACTGTTCTTCTGAGAAATATGGAATACCATCTTTACCCATATAATTAGACATCTTGAATAATTCGACATCGTTTGTACCGTCAGCAACAGAATCAATATATCGCTTCAATGCTTCAAAAGTATCGTTTGATTGAAGTTCACTAGCACGTCTTATTGCTCCTTCTCTATCACCTTTTTGCAAAAGTTCTTGTACTTCTGGGTGGCTCGTATAATCCTTAGCCTCAAATATTGTTCTGATACCCTCAGCATCACGAACATCATCTAACGCTTGTTCAAATGTCAAACTACCGCCCTTTTCCATAGAATCAGCAAGAGCATTTTGAATTTTGTCGTGCAAACTTTGAACACTCTTACTTCTAAAACTAAATCTTTCACCGTCAGCCAATCCCATTTTCTTTATTGTACTAACAATATCAGGTTCAGCTTCTTGTGCAACCTTATGGATTTGTTCAGCTAATTTAAAGGCAATTTCATCACCTTTTTTATTTAGTTTATATCTATCGCCAACTTTTTCTAATATATCACTAGCTTTTATTGATAATTCTTCATCTGTCAATACTTCATTAATTCTAAACACTTCTTTTTGAGGACGTTTGATTGTCGCAGGATTAGAGTTTGGTTTGTAAACAGAGCCTGTTGAAACACTTGGTTCAGGACTCACAGGAACAGCACCAACTACACCAACAGGAGCGCCTTCATAAGCAACCTCTGTTGATACAGGTTTTAATCCTATTCTCATATATTCATTAATAGCATTAACATCTAAGCCTTTTGCTTCAAGCATTTTAATCTGCTCATCAGTAAAGCCTTTTGTTCTTGCCTCATCAACAGGAGTTTGTTTAACCTCTAATCGACCAATAGGTTTATTCGTAACAGTCGAAATAACCAAATTAGTTGATGGCATAATAACTGCATTTTTCGGAAGATTAGCTCTTGTATAAACAGGTAGATTATCACTCATAGGAGTAACAGTACCCTTTGAATTTTCGCCCGTAACTTCAGTTGCCTGAGCCCATTCGAACTCACTCTCAGGTTTTGTTGTTTCTGCTGATTTCATCATTGTTTCAACAGCCATAGATTGATTTAAAAACGTTAATGCATCTGCTGTTGAATTACAATACAATTTACCATTAGTGGTTTCAACAACTACCTTTGTTTCACCATTAATCTCCGTTTTATATACCTTTGATTTGTCTAATGTTTCATATTGACCATCCATATTGTTTGCTGCATGTGCACCAACAGCAAACGAAACAGCCTTTAACATAAGCATATTAATACCCTGTTCTTTTAAAGTATTAATAACAGATTCAGGCGCATTCTTAATCTTTGTTTTAACATAATCCTCTAAGGTATTATTAGCAATCGCCTGTTTAAGTTCACTTTCAGGAGTAAAGAGTTCATTTGCCAATCCGAGAGCAACCTGTTCAGATATTTCAACTCCACTAAAAGTCAAGGTTTCAAGAATTATTGATGCAGTTTTTCCAACAGCATTCAATGAATTTGCACCAACCATTGCTTTTGTCATAAACTGCGCACCAGTTAATTCGGCGCCTTTACCCAAAGCCTTGTCTGCAGCAGCAACAAGCTCCGCACTAGGCTTAAATGCACCTGCTGTTGATGATGAATCAGCTACAAAAGTTGAAACAGCTTTTTCAGAACCTTTTCCAAATATTTTTGAAAATCCTTTTGATACAAAGTTTTGAGCAGCTTTACTCATCGTAAAGATTTTTTGAGCTGTAGCACCCCCTACAAAACCAAATAATTCACTTGAAGCAGTTTTTTCTAATATGATTGATTTTCTTTCACCTAACGCAATTGTTAATTCTTCTAGATTATTTGCGTTTGCAAAATCATCAATCACATTCAAGGATTCTCTACCTGCTGTATAGGTTCCAAGTGTCAATGCACCTCTTACGCCGGTAGCCAATGCTCTAGAACCAGTAGCTTTTAACGCAGCTGAACCTGCATTTTTGATATAACCAAGTTCACCCATTCCACCTGTCAGATAAATCATAGCGGCCATCTCAAGTACAGAACCACCTGTTTCACCCACTTTTTTGAACTTTTGTGCTTCGTGAGCTCTATCCCCACCAACAAGTTTCACAAACATATTACCTGCTTGTTCTTGCATTTGTTCTAATTGTTTAGGGGTCTTTATAGTTCTTGTCACAGGATTCTTCAAAGATGATTTCATATCCATGTATGCTTGAATATCTTTTGAATTGTAATCGTGACCAGTTAATTTTTTATAATCAGCTTCAAAATTCTTGCTATTTCTAAGTTGGTTAATTTGGAATAAAGTTCTTTGTAATTCATCACGTTTATCATAAATAGATTTGGTCAAACCTTCAACCGTTCCATCACCGTTAGACAAATAGCTTGCTAACTGTTTTACAACATCAGGAACACCATAAATTTTCAAATCTTCAAATGCAATTTCTCCAGCATTTTTAATCATATGAGATTTTAATTCATCTAAATGATCATTAATCAAATCATACGCACTCTTTACAGAATCGTACAACATTGAAATAGCTTGTTCTTTTCTTTGACGTTCTTGATATCTTGGATTAGAACGTTCTGCTCTAATCTCGTCAACTGTTCTTAGTTCAACCCCTTGAGTCTGCATAGTTCCAATGATATCTTTTGCAGTTGCATTCTTAGATATAGGAATAGAACCTGTTGCAGAACGTCCGAAATTAGGAACACCTTCTGGTGTAAATTGTGACGCTGATATCTTATCTAATTCTGCTTGAGATAATGATTTCATTCTGTTATAAACTTCTTTACCCTTAGCAGAAGTCAAATCTAATCCCATTCTCTTAGTCAAAAAATATTCAAGAGGCATCTTTTGTTTAAATTCTTCTCGCATATTCATACCAACAGCAGAAGTAGTTCCATATTCGTTAACTGTAAGATTCGTATCATACAAATTAACGCCAGTGTTTTCATAAACAATAGCCTTAACTTTGTTAATATCTTTCATACCCTTACAAGCATTGATTACATTCATAACTTTTTGCTTGTCATTAGAATTTAAGCCATTAAACTTTTTATAAAAAGCATTATTTTCAAATGTCGGATTTAAGCCAGCTGATTTTAATTTACTAACATCAGATGCACTTGCTTGATTAGATACAACAGAAAACTTTGCGCCTTTATTTAATTTTGCTGGTTTTCCATTCTTTGTATTCAACGCAATCAATTCATTTGCTCTGTCATTTACTTGGTCATTCGTTGGATTATGAACCCCTTGAGCAATCAACTGTTCTCTCGCTAATTCATCATAACTTGAATAAGTCTTATTAAGCGTTGTTTCAACAATTGTAGAACTAGCCAATCTTTCTTTTGTTTGTTCAAATGCGAATTGCGCATACTTATTCATAGCTTGTTGAGGAGTTCCTCTTTTTGTCAAAATAGGCGCATTAGCATTATACTGAGTTGGAACAAGTGCTCTTTTACCAACTTGTAACCCAGTAGTCTGCAACGCACGTTTATTTAATTTTTCAAAATCAGCAGTCGTAAATTGTCTTGATTTATCCAAACCATGTTTTTTAATATAATCATTAAAATATTTCGTGATAGTTGCAGGGCCATCACCGTTTCTAATGGTTACATAAGTATTACCTTTTCCATCATAATCTGCGATATTAGAAACTTTTTCACCATCAATTATTTCTTGACGTTTAAAATACAGATTATTTTCATCATATTTTGTAACACTTCCACCATTGAACTGCGTTGTAACAACGTGCTCGCCAGTAGAATCACTCACTGATTCTATCAAATCACCAGTTTTAGATTTACCAACTTCCTTTACACTACCTGCCTTAACTCCGACATTAGAGTCAGTCGTAGTATCTTCTAAATACAAAGTCTTTCTGTATTCAAAATCCTCATCAGTATAATCGCCATTTTCATCAACATTTTTAGCAATAGTTTGCTCAACACTTTTACCATCACCCTTCATCGTCTTAATAGCAATGACTTCTTCACCGTTTTCAAGCGTTTCTGATGTATAAAGAGATGTTTCTATTACCTCATCACCTGACTGAACTTTTTTAGTAAAAGGTTTGCCTTTTATATAACTAATGGTTGTCGTTTTAACTTCTTCTGAATTAGGGATTTTTTCTTTTATAACTTTTTCTACAAGCTCATCGCCTTTTTTCTTAAGGATGACTTCATTACCATGTTCAATAATCGTTTCAGTAGTTTCTGTCGACTGAGAAGGGTCTGTATTTTCAGCATGTTCAAAACTATCCACATTATCATCTTTTTGTGGAGTTTTATTAGCTATACTAAATGTACTCGTAGAATCTAATGTTCCGAGTTCTTCTGTTGTCAAGATACCTGCTGAAACTAATTCAGAAGATATCTCTGATAAAGGTTTTCCCTCATACTCAGGGTGAGAATTAATAAATACTTGTATTTTATCTTGAACACTACTTGTTGACGTCACAGTTCCAACACTCCATATAAGCTTATATAGATATAAACGTCAATTTTAGTGAAAACTTTACACTTTTTTAAAAATTGTTACAAAAATCAATCAAATATACGACTAATATTGTTTATTCAAAACAGAATTATGAGCATTAAATTCTAAAGAATCATCTAATGATGCAAGTTCAATATCATCATTATAACGTTTTCTCAACGCAAGTTTAATTAAGTAATCTGCAAAATGAGGATTCTTAGGCAAGAATGAACCATGCAAGTAAGTACCAAAAGCGTTTCTTGAACGTGCTCCTTCTGTTTTATCTTGACCATTATTACCTTTACCTGTCATTATTGTTGCCATTGGTTTTGTATCATTATTATCAGTATTCAAATATGTTAAACCACTATGATTTTCAAATCCAACAATAGTTGTTGGCATTAAATAATTAACCTCAGCTGTTACATTTCCGATAAATCTTGTAGAACCTGCTACAGTATAAGCATCAAGCAACCCAATACCCTCTAGTCTTTTTGCATCGTGTGGTTGATAATATTCTCCCATTAACTGATATCCACCACAAATACCTAAAAACACTGCATCATTATGATATTCTGCTGTTAAGATAGATTTGTGTTTTTGTAGTTCTTCAGACACCTCAACTTGTTGTCTATCCTGTCCTCCACCTATAAAATAAATGTCTGTACCTTCTTCTATTTTGTCATCTATATTTATATGCTCAATTTCAAGATCTATTCCTCTCCATTCACAACGCTTTTTTAAGGTTAGAATATTACCAGCATCACCATATAAATTTAAAAATAATGGATATAAGTGTACAAGTTTGAGTTTTAATTGAGCCATTTATTTAACCTCGTTTATCTTTGTCTTGAATCTTTTACATTTTTATAAAATTCTGTTGTTATAAGTTGTGAATAATGTTTATTATCGTTTAAAGAAACAATTATTCTTTGATTATTAGCATCTTCATCTACTACAGAAACTATCCCTGTGAAATTAGAATTAGGGAACTTCGACATCTTTGCATTTATCTTTACATAAGGCACTTTTTGACCATAAGTTGTCATATAACCTCTATCTATTATTTCAATTTTTTCGACATCAGCTCTATTTTTTGCATATTTTTTACATAAGTCTTCTAGTTTAATTTTAACATTATCATTTTTTAAATCGTTTTTTGTCAATAATTTCTTTTTTCCCGAATCAACAATAATCATTTTTTGACCAGAGCTTGAATGTTTTGCAACTACTGTTTTATAACCTAAAACATTTACTGCAGTATCAATCTTAAATTCTTCATCAACTTGTGAAAAATCTCCAACTTGTTCAACTGTTTTTTCTTTATCTAATGAAAATAAATTCATTATCGCTCCACCAATGTTTTCAAAAGAATGGTTCTTATACAAAGAAAAACAACCAAAAACAGCAAGAATAATTATTAAAGTATTAACAATATTTTTAAAAAATCTATACAATTATTGCACCTCGACTTATTCTTATATTACAATTATAGACATGGCAAAGGCAGAAATCAATAACATTAATAGTTTTGAAGTTAATCTTGAAGATACAACACCTGTAATGCAACAATATCTTAAGGTTAAACAAGAGCACCCTGACACAATTTTGTTGTACAGACTAGGTGACTTCTACGAAACTTTTTTTGAAGATGCTCATACTATGTCAAGAGAACTTGAACTAACTCTAACAGGACGTGATGCAGGCAAACTCGGCAGAATTCCGCTTGCAGGAATCCCATTCAAGGCTGCTGACAATTACATTAAACGTCTTATTGAAAAAGGGTTTAAAGTTGCCGTTTGCGAACAACTCCAAGACCCGAAAGAAGCAAAAGGAATTGTCGAAAGAGGGGTTGTACGTGTAATTACCCCTGGAACAATTATTGAAAACGATTATCTTGAACAAACTTCAAACAACTATATCTGTTCTATTTTTGAAGAAAAAGGTGTGTTTGGTTTTGCTTACTCTGATATCAGTACAGGAGAATTCAAAGTTACTCAAGCTCCATTAAATATGATTATCTCCGAACTTGCAAGAGTTAAACCCGTTGAAATTATCGCTCCATCTGTTGCTCAAAAAGCTCTACCTTTTCAAATAGTACCCGATGAAAAAATTGATTTACCAAACGAAATAACGGAAATTTATAACTGTTCAAAAATTCCTGCAAAAGTTTATTCAGAAAATTTTGCTAAAGAAAACCTTAAAAATGCACTAAAAATAAACAATCTTGACATGCTCGGATATGACACTTGTAAACTAGGATTTAGAGCTGCTGCAGCACTTCTTGCATACATTTGGGAAAACCTTAAAGAAGCATTCCCTAAACAAATTGAAAGAATTGAGCAATACGAACTTTCTGAATATGTTTTAATGGATTCTGCAACACGCAAAAACCTTGAACTAACAGAAACAATGCGTGATAAAAACAAGTTTGGTTCACTATATTGGGCAATAAACAGAACAAAAACCAATATGGGTGCAAGATTGCTAAAAAACTGGATTTGTCAGCCATTAAAAGAGCTAGATAAAATCACAGCTAGACAAGACTCTGTCCTTAAACTTATAAACAACAATGAAAAGCGTTATGAAATAACTGAAATTCTAGAACAAATTTATGATATTCAAAGGCTTGGAACAAGGCTCAATAGTGGAGTTGCTCTACCTAGAGATTTTTTGAGCCTTAAGAATTCGCTTTTATCGTTGCCTAGACTAGATGAAATAATGAGAGATTGCGACCTAGATATTTTTGATGAAATATCTGATGAGATTCCTAGTTTAATGGAGTTTGCATCTATTATTGATAAAACAATAAACGAAAATGCGACTAACCAAATTAAAGAGGGTGGAATAATCAATTCTGGAGTTAATGAAACTCTAGACTACTACCGCTCTTTGATGTTCAATGCAGAGGATTGGTTAAGAAACTTTGAAAACTCTGAAAAAGAAAGAACCGGTATTAAAAACTTAAAAATAGGCTATAACAAGGTTTTTGGATACTATATTGAAGTCACAAACTCTAACCTAAACTTAATCCCATCAAATTACGTTAGAAAACAAACCTTGACGGGTGGCGAAAGATTTATAACTGATGAACTAAAAAAACAAGAAGACGAAGTCTTAAACGCAAAAACAAAAGCGTTTGAACTTGAATACAAATTATTTACAGATTTAAGAAAATACGCTCAGGAATTTGTAAATATCGTTAAAAAGACAGCGGATTGCATAGCAAAACTAGATGTTTTAACATCCTTTGCAGTAATAGCATTAGAATCAAATTACACCAGACCTAAACTTACAAAAAACTCAGAATTTATTGTTAAAAATGGTCGACACCCTGTTTTAGAAAAGATTTTACCATTGGGAACATACGTCGCAAACGATTTAGAACTATCTGATGACATAAATGCAGATACTACAAGGTTTATGATTTTGACAGGTCCAAATATGGCAGGTAAATCAACATATATGCGACAAAATGCATTGATTACAATTTTGGCTCAAATCGGGTCATTTGTGCCTGCTGATTACGTTAGATTGGGCATTGCTGACAAGATATTTACAAGGGTTGGAGCTAGTGATGACTTGTCATTAGGTCAATCTACGTTTATGGTTGAAATGGTAGAAACAGCATACATACTTAATAATGCAACAAAAAATAGTTTAATCTTGATTGATGAGATAGGTCGTGGAACAAGCACTTATGACGGTGTTGCTATTGCTTGGTCTGTAGCTGAATATATTGCGACTGAAATTAACGCAAGATGTATATTTGCAACTCATTACCACGAATTAAACGTAATGACAAAAACTTATCCACAAATCAAAAATTATAGAATTACTATCTCTGAAAACAATGGAAAAATTGAGTTTTTAAGAAAAATTGTTCCTGGAGGTGCAAGTAAAAGTTATGGTACTCACGTTGCACAGATGGCAGGATTGCCTGACAAAGTTATTAAACGCTCTCAAGATTTGATTTTAAAACTACAAAAAGATTTTTCTAAAGATTTATCTACGAGAAAGAAAACATTAGAGAATTTACCTGATAACCAGTTGTCATTATTTAAGCAATAGTGCTTTTCATGCAGTATGTGTAATAATTGTGTTCTGAGAAGTCCTAAAATGAATTCAGGACGACTGTTAGGTGGTTAGTGTTTACTTACCAATCAGCCACTTGAAGCCGAATGAAAGCATTACGCCGTTTCTGCCACCGTTTCTTATCATAGCTTGTCCAAAGCCTGTAAATCTTTCACCCCATCTGCGTTGTAAACCAAGTCCATATTCAATGTATGGATCAATACTCATATCAGGTATAGTAACATCTTGCATTGAAAAATGGGTCTTATCTATAATATTCCATCTCATATTTACTGCCATATATGGTTGCCAACCATTCTTCAAGTTCGCTATAAACTTAACCCCTGGTGCTACCTGTATTGCATTCAATGGTGATGAGCCTACATGGTTTCCTCGTCCATTATCGTGTGCAAATGTATGGATAAA
>CANNUY010000015.1 GCA_947525005.1 uncultured Candidatus Melainabacteria bacterium | reverse complement strand
TATATAAATGTAAGCGGGATTTAAGATAACTTTTCAGTTGATTAAGTAAGATTTACAAACATTATATAAAACCTTTTTAGGAATTAAGTTGAAACTTCTTTGAAATTCATATTATTTTTAACGGACGAGTGACTTGTCACCACTCGTCCGTTTTTACGTTTATAAATCTTCCACATCAATAATAGCAACAGTTTCAATATGTGTAGTATGGCAAAACATATCAAAAGGTTTTAGGGATATTATCTTTGCACCATGTTCTTTTAAATATTTCAAATCTCTTGCTAATGTAGCAGGATTACAACTTACATAAACAATTTTTGATTTAGTCAATTTTAACGCATAATCCAAACTCTCTTGACTACAACCTTTTCTCGGTGGATCAAGAATAGTTACATCATAACCTTTCTTATGTTCTTCAAACTCTTTTTCAAAAAACTCTGAACAATCTGAATTGTATATATAAATATTTTCAATACCATTTTCATTTTTTAAAGATTTTGCTAACTCAACAGACTCTTTATTTTCCTCAACAGTTACCACCGTTTTAGCAACTTTTGATAAACTCAACCCAAAAGCTGAAATCCCTGCATAAGCATCTAATATAATTGGATTTTTAAAATTATCAGAAATATAATTTTTTACATATTGAAAAATATTATTTGCACTTTCTGGGTTTACCTGAAAGAAAGTATTTGCACCAATTTTAAAGACAGTATCACATAATTTTTCTTTGATATACTCTTTACCAATAACAGATTTTGTATCCTTTGTCATAATTAAATTTATTTTATTAGGATTAAAATTTAAAGACACTCCGACTATTGATTCAAAATTTTCAAACAAAACCTCTGCAAAAGTTCTTAACTCCTTAGTTTCTTTTTTTTCATTAACAACCAATACAACCAACTGGGTACTATCAAGGACTGAAGATCTTATTACAACGTGCTTTAATAATCCTTTATGATGTTTTTCATCATAACCATCAATTCCATATTTTGAAGAATTATCTCTTATAAACTCTACTATTTCATCACAAATTTTAGGCTGAATAGGACAATATTTTATATTTACTAAATCGTGTGACTTCGGTTTAAAATAACCAGCCAACAAGCGTTTTGAAACAGAAGTCTGTCGAATTGGATACTGAATTTTATGTCTAAACTCTTTAATCTGTGGACTAGGGACAACCTCTTTTACATCAACGTCTAATCCTCTCATAACATCTTCAACTAACTGACGTTTAATAACAAGTTGTTCCTTATAATCAATGTGTTGTAACTGACACGCACCACAAACTTTGTGCATAGGGCAAAATGGTTTAACTCTATATGGTGACGGTTTTATTAACTCTTTTACTTTAGCAATATAGTAAGATTTATGTTTTTTGACAATCTCAACTTTGCATTCATCTTCTGGACAAACTTCGTCATCAACAAATATAACAACCCCTTCTGAACGTGCTATTCCTTGAGAATTTGATGCTAATTTTTCTATCTTTACAACTATTTCTTTTTCTTTAATTTCCACTATTTTATTGTTTCCTCATTCAACATATCTCCAATAGACACAAATCTTTTTATATAACCTTTAGTCAAAAATCTTCTATATGTACCATACAAATTAACTCCTGACATTTTCAAAAGTTTTTTATTACCACAGAAAACAGTAATACTTTTATCTTTATAATCAGTTGCCACAACTGAACCGACAGGTGCATCAATCTCTGTATCTATAACAACTACCCTGTAAGGATTTGGGTAAAACACAGCATTTTTATGATAAAAATATGTTCTGCCCCAAGGGTAAATTGATTTTATTTTCGCCACAATATTTTCAGCATCATCTTTAAAATTTATATCTGAATCAAAATCATTGGAATAATAAGTAGCACAATCTTCTTTTTGTTCGATAGGGAAAACAACATCTTCGTCCATTTTTTGAAGAAGTTCACAAATTGCACCTCTTGCCTTTAATGTAATTTTTGTCTTTAATTCTTTTCCTGTATCACAAGAATCAATCTCAACCTCTCTCGAGTCTAAAATTGCTCCTGTATCAAAACCTTCATCTACTAAATGTAATGTAACACCTGACTTTTTCTCTCTATTTTTAATAACTTGCACATAAGGATTAGGACCTCTATACTTTGGCAACAATGATGGGTGAACATTTATGGTCGCAATCTTTGGAATATCAAATGTTTTCTTATCTATCTTTTCACTCCAAGACGCAACTATCATTATATCTGGGTTTAATTTAAGAAGTTTTTTTCTAAAATCTTCTGAATTAACACTATTTGATTTAATTTCTGGCAACTTATAACTTTTTATATAGTTATACTCTTGTTCTGGGCTAATCATATCCTTCAAAAATAATACAGGTTTAGACAATTTTATCCTATCATGCCTGAATACGCCAACAATCTTTGAGCCTGAATCAAGTGTACCTGCTATTACATTAGAAAGCATCTCGCCATAACCAATAATCACCACTTTAAGCATTTTTGATATCCTTTTCAATTTGTGATTTTAAATCTTCTATAGAAGCAAACTTTCGTTCTTCTCTTATCCATTTTAACAGATTTATTTTTACAGGTTTATTGTAAACATTTTTATCAAAATTTAAAATATGAACTTCTACAATTGGAGTTTTTTTCAAATCATTAACTGTCGGCTTTATACCAAAGTTCATAATCCCTTTATATATACAACCATCGAGTTCAACAGATACAGAATAAACTCCGTAAGGTAACTTAACTTTAACATCTGGATAATCAATATTTATAGTAGGAAACCCTATTGTTCTTCCGAGTTTTTGACCTATTTTTACAACTCCTTCAACAGAATAAGGTCTATCTAAAAGTTTATTTACTTTATCAATATCTCCTTTTGAAAGAAGCGCACGTATTCGTGTAGAGCTTACAACTTTGTCATCATATTTTATTGGATTAATTCGTACATATCTATACCCAAACTTTGTTGAAAATTTCGTCAACATCTCAGGAGTGCCAAGTTTATTTTTACCAAATGTATGATTAAACCCAGTAAAAATATACTTTGGCTTTAGGTATTTAACAATCTTCTTTTCTAGATAATCTTGAGCCGAAAGGTTCATAAGTTTTTCATCAAACTCAAGTTCAAATAGATAATCAACCCCTAAATTTTCAAGAAGTTTTTCTTTTTCAAAATTAGTTGAAATATATTCAACATGTTCTACAAATTTTTCTGCAGGACTTTTATTAAAAGTTACGAGTACTGATTTAAGATTATTTTCTTTTGCTGTTTTGACAAGCGAGTTAATCAGTTCCTTATGACCTATATGAACCCCATCAAAGAATCCTAGACCAACAACTGTATTATCTAAATATTTTAACTCCTTACATATTTCCATATAATGATTATATTACATATATGGAAATATTACACTATCTTATATCCTTTGAAACTAACGATGTTATATCATCTCCACCTAAAAATACAACACTTTTAGCAAACACATAATCATAATTATTTTTTCTTGCACTTTCTGCGATTTGGTTATTCAACCTACACTCTATTGCCGATAATTTTCGAGAATACTCTCTATCAATAGCTTCTTTTTTAGAATTAAATTCAGATGTATACCTATCTTGTAACTGTATAATCTTTTGAGGATCATTCTCTTTTGAAATAGCATTTTGTGCATCTGTAACAATTCTGTTCAAACATTCCATTTGATTAGAACGCTCATTTTTTAAAGCTCTAACTTCTGATGAATTATTAACGATTGATTGAATATCAACAACACCTATTTTTTCTGATGCAAATCCTATTTGTGAAAACATCAAAACACAACAAATTGCTACTATATATTTAACTTTATCCATCATAACCACCTTTCATAAACTCATAAACTCTATTTAATAATAAGATTTATTCTAAAAAAAATAATTCAACAACTAGAAAAATATAAGACTATTCAAATCTTGTTTAAATTTTAATAATTAACTATATTGTGAATAACAATAATTTATGCTATACTTAAGTCATAAGAAGGGAACAAAAAATGACAAATATAGTTATTTATTCAAATGATAGAAACACAGCACTAAAATCTATATTAGAAACTATTGACGAAGTATCTGTAAGAGTTGAAAGTCCTGCAATTATGAGAGAACACTCAATGCTTAACCCATCTTTAATCGTGGTTGAGCCATTTGACGACTTGAACAATGTCTTAATGACTACAAAGTTCGTTTGTCCAATCTTGTTTGTAGGTCCAAGATTCAATTCAATCGTTAGAGCAGAAGGTTATGATTTCATCTCAACTCCTGTAAACGAAGACGAGCTTCGTGTTAGAGCGAATGCTTTATTAAAAATTTCTTATTACAGAAATAGAATGAACGAAGTTAGTACAACTGACGAACTAACTGGTCTTCATAACAGAAAATACTTACAAGAAGCTCTTGAAGCAGAAATTTCTCGTGCAAGACGTTACAAAACAAAAGTTTCTTGTATCTTATTCGACCTTGACTTCTTTAAAGCTGTAAATGACATTTATGGCTACGAATGGGGCGATATTTTGCTTAGAAATATTGCAGGAAAACTTGACGTTTCTGCAAGAAAAGAAGATATCGTTACACGTTACGGTGATGAAGAATTCCTACTTATTTTACCTAACACTTCTGAAGACAATGCGTTTATCTTCGCTGAACGATTCAGACGTGAAGTTGAAAAAATGGAATTCATTCCTGCTGGTGAAGAAGAACGTCACCCTGTAACAATCTCAGGTGGAATTGCAACATATCCTTGCTTGGAAAACGTAACTGAAGATGCTAATACGCTTATTCGTTACGCAGAACATGCTTTGTATAACGCAAAACACAGAGGTCGAAACAAAGTTGTTCAATTCTCTCAAATTAACCTTGAATATAACTAGAAAGAATTGAGTATAAATATTTCTTTAAAGCTTGTTGAGAACATCAGCAAGCTTTTTTAATTTAGCTAATGACGTTCCAACCCCACACAATAACATTGTTGATTTTGAATTTGTTTTTTCATCTTCAATGTCATATTTATCAAATAAACATTCTGAGAGTTCCTCACCTGTTAAACCTTCTTTTTTTATAAGTATTTTTGTAATGTCATCTCCGTAAAAATCTACATTTTTACAATTTACTCTCATCTGTTCTAATTCGTCTAACAAACTATCAATAACCTTTTTGCCTCGTTTTGAATTCAAAAAATCAATATTTTTTTCAATCGATGCTAAAATTGGATACGATGGAGAAGTTGTCGATATTTTGTCCAAAGCAGGTTGCAAATCGATATCTAAATTCGAATGGATTAAAGCAGTCGGATTAAGTCCTCCAGCCGTCTTGTGTAAAGATTGAACAACAATATCAGCATTTTTTATTGCAGTTTCAGGTAATCTATCTGAAAACGGATACAACGCACCGTGTGCTTCATCAACAATCAAATACACTCCATATTTTTTGCAAACTTCTTTTAAAGCTTTAACATCAGACACAATTCCCTCATAAGATGGCGATGTGACAATAACAGCTTTTATCTTATCTTGTTTTAATTTCGTTTCTAAATCATTCGGAGAAAAAGCTTCTGGTATATCCCAATCCTTATTCTGCGATAATTGATAATACACAGGAACTCCACCTGCTAAATCGATTGCGTTTTTATGACACCTATGAGAATTCTCCCATAAAAGAACTTTTTCACCCTGTTCTACAAGAGATAAAACAGCAGTAATTATTCCTGAAGATGAGCCATTTGTAAGATATAACGTCTGTTTTGTTCCATATATTTCAGATGCTCTTTTTTGAGAATTTAAAAGCACTTCTTCTGGACAATGCGCTTCTGTTTCTGAAATATCATACTTATAAAACTGCCTAAACTTATTAAAAATACAAAACCGTTGAGCATGCGAAGGCGTAGTAAACAACGATTTTGTATTTTTCTTTCTATATAAATCCTTAAATAACATAATTTACTTGTTTGATGTTTCCATACTCTTTTTCATACAGAAATGTACAAGTGACATTTTATCAACATTACTCAAGTTAGTAAATTGACCAGAAATAATATATTCACCTGCATTATTCTTTTCCATTCTTATTAATTGATATTTGCAATTAATCTCTATTTCATCGTTTAACTTTATGCAAACTCTATAAGCATATTCCATATTAATATTTTCAGTTGTTTTTAACTTCATGCCACCTGCTGACAAGTCTAACGCTTGAACATGATGAACTATATCGTTATATGTAAGTTCTAAGTTTTCTAAGAAATCAATACGTGTAAACTTACGTCTTTGTAAAAATCTATGTTTCTTTGGATTCGCAATAGAAACAACATTTCCCTTAACGTCTTTTATATAAGATTCAAAATACAAATAACCATTATCTGTCAAAGAATAAAAATCACATACATTTTGTTTTAACATTCCACGAGGAACATATTTCAACTGCATTGAAAACCCTTCTAATGAAACATCTGTAACTTTTCCTTTATTTGTATCCTTAAAATCGTGAGGAATAATTGTAACGATTTGATCTTTTTTTATTAGTTCACGCATTATTTTTCCCTTATTTACTATCTAAGTTTATTATAAAACAATCTTATCATATATTTACCAATAAATAAAGTTTCAAACCTTCATAACTTGAATAAAACAAAAAAACCATGCTATTATGAAGATATGGACAATGAGATAGAAGAATTACAGGCTATATTGAGGGACGACCCCTATAATTTCCAAGCAAGAAGGACTCTTTCACTTGCATTACTTGATAATGGATTTAATCTAGAAGCAAAAAAAAATCTTTTATACCTAGTAAGAACTTTTCCTGATAATGCTGAATTACATTACAATCTTGGTATAGCTTGTGAAAAGTCAGGTGAATTTGAACACGCAGAAAGAGCTTATTTAAAAGCTATTGAACTATCTCCAGAAACAGATTTTTATTATAATCTCGGTCTAACCTATATTGAGATGAAGGAATTTTCAAAAGCTATTGTTCCTTTAAAACACGTTATTGATGAAGAACCTGATGATGCGAACACAAACTTCAATATAGGACTTTGTTTTTATAATATCGAAGAATATGAAGTTGCGATTGATTATTTTAAAAAAGCAATAGAACTCAACAACGAAGACGTTTTTGCTCATTTTTATCTTGCCAATATTCTTAAACATTTTGGACAATATGACCTTGCAATTAATGAATATCAAACAGTTATAAATATAATCCCCGATTATAGCTGGGCATACTTTAATCTTGGTCAAATAGCTTATGAACTCGGGGAAACAGAATCTGCACTACAATATCTTCAAAAAACACTTCAATACAATCCTAAAGATATAGAAGCTATAAAAATAATTGTTCAAATATACACAAAACAAGAACGCTATACAGAAGCTCTTGATACACTTCAAGCTGGATTAGAAGCTAATATAAATAACGGCGATTTATTTTACCTATCCTCTAGAGTGTTTCAGCTAATGGGAAACGATGAAAACTCCTATCTTGCACTCCAACAAGCAGTTTTAAGCAGAGATACACTAACTTTTGACTTTGATAAAATCAATCATATCTATAAAATTTTGACAGCTAAAAAATCTACAAATGCGCAAAAATAATTCTATCTATACCTGCTAAATCTTTTTCTATCGTAATATTCTTAAACCCATATTCTTTGAAATACGATTTAACAATCTCTGATTGATTTATTCCTAGCTCAAATATGATAAACCCATTTGTTTTTAAATATTTTTTAGAATTTTCAATGATTTTTTTATAAAATCCTGTTCCATCACCCTCAGCAAACAAAGCTAACTCAGGTTCAAAGCAAACTTCTTCTTGCAACTTTGTACCTTTAGGAATATATGGAGGATTTGAAATGATAACATCAAATCTATCAATTTTTGCATCTTTAAGATTTTCATATAAATCTGATTGAAGAAATTCAACATTTTTCAAATTCAACCTTTTAGCATTCTCTTTTGCTATTTCTAACGCTTTTTTAGAAACATCAACCGATACAACATCAACACCACCATGTTTTGCCAATGAGCAGGCTATACAACCTGAACCAGAACCTATATCAAGAACAGATTTTAAACCATATTGATTTATTATATCTAATGCCTTTGTAACAACCAACTCCGTTTCATCTCGTGGAATAAGGACATCTTTTGTAACTTTATAATAATCACCCATGAAAAAAGCTTGTCCAATTATATATTGAATAGGCATCTTTGTTTCAGCTCTTAATTTAGCTTTTTCTTCTACTATTTTTAATTTTTCATAGTCCAAAGGTCGACCCATGACAATATCCATAGCTGTATAATTACAAAAATGTTCTATCAACATTTTTATCTCTATAGTTGCTTCTCTTGGCTCTATTCCACTATTCGTTAAAATTTCTACAATCTGTTGAATGTTCATCTATTATTCCTGCTATTTCATTTTTTAAATCAAGCTTTGACAATGTTTCTATGTCTTTTTTTTCTATATTATACCTCTTACATAATTTTTCATAATAATATATTTGCTTTTTTGTAGGTTTTTCCTTTGACATTTTTACATTTTGCAAAAACCGACGTTTTTCTCGTTCAAACTCTTTTTGTTTTTCTATATATGGTTTTTGAGCCTCTTTTTGCTCATAATAAACTTTACATGCTCCAATAAATCGCTTTGTTTCTCTAGCGAACTCCTCATCATACAAATAATCCGTTAAAAACTCAAATCTTGAACTATTGATTTTTAAATAATAATCCTGATCTTCCACAAATTCATCATATATTTCATCAATCGTTAATCGAAATTTTTGTTTAACAAAAGAACGCAAAAAAGAACAAAGATGACTTTTTTGCGTTTTATCAAAATATAAATAAATCTGTTGTTTTACATTATACATAGATTATTTTAGACTATCTTTAATCAAGTCCTTTATTCCAAACTTTTTCTGTGATTTACTAAATGCCAACAATTTTGAATACAAAGCAATCTTAATAGGATCAGATTGATAGTTTGTTTCTACAGGCTCTTTATAATCAGTATTATTATCAACTTCTGTTGGGTTTGAAATAACAAGTTTCATATCTTTATCGCTCTCTTTTTTCATTTGTACCTCGTATATATATAAAGTATATACCCTTTCAAAAATTGACTTTTTATTTTCTGATTATGAAGTTATGTAACAATTTAAATTTTATTGTTATATAAAACTTTAATATAACTATAATACAGCCATTTTTTATTTTTGTAAACATTTGAGAAAAAAAAAGCTTTGTTATACAATCTAAAGGTACATCTATCATAATATTAAGGTTGGTTAGGAAATGAAGAAATATATAATTGGGGTAATATTAACAATGGTGCTTAGTCTACCATCATTTGCTCAATGGGACGTAAAAACACCTCAAGAACTACAAATCAGAATGAATGAAGTTGGGTTCAATTTACTAAATTCTAGCAGAATTGAGCACAGACTTATTTTTAAAACAATAAACAGAGTTTACACTCGTGACATGTATTCTGATGTAAGTTCTGTAAACAGGACTGTTTGGGTAAAACCTGAAATAATACCTTATCTTGATAGCGATGATGAATTAGCCGCTGTTCTTAGCCACCAAATTTCACACGGTGTAGATACTTATGAAGGTATTTTTAGAGGTTATATTTCTATACTAAACTATTGGGTTGCACCTAACAAATATGATGAAAAAGCTGATATGCGTTCAGTTGATTACATGGTAAATGCAGGATATAACCCTCTTGCAATAATCGTTGTAATGAACAAAATCGGCAAACAATATCGTTATGATGTATTTTCTAATCATGACCTTATAACACGAAGAATGATGAAAATTTACCAACATATTTATACTAAATACCCTGCAATTCTTGCAGAAAATGAGTATAAAGACAATGTTTATTATCAAAACTTCTTGTTAACCTCAAGAAAAAACAGACTTAAATTCCAAAACAAAATTGAAAATCACCAACAAGGTAAAATAAAATATGATTACTAATCTAAAATCAAAATTTGTATATTTGGTTCTATCTCTAGTAATATTAACTAGCGTAAACTGTTTTGCAGATGAATCAGAATCTGTTAAAATAAGTAGTCAGTATCCACCTATTGAAGACGAACTTATAAAATCTGAAAAATTCAACGGTGTAAATCCTGTTTATCTTCAAGATAAAGCACCTATCGTTGATGATGTAGTAGAACCTTTTCAACAAGCTGGAAAAACTCTTATGCTTTGGGCTCAAAAGAAAGGCGAAAAGATTTCTACCCCTATAGAAGATGAACTCATAACTAACGTATTTAAGAAGAAAAACACAAAGAATTTCTTCCTAAAAAGAGCAAAAAGTCCTATCGAAGATACATTTGCAAGGAATTCTATCGACATAAAAAAAATTGGAATTCTTAAACGTAAAGAAAACTACGATTTTACAAAAGATCAAGTGCCGATTGAGCTAAAAGTTATTAGAAACATCTCAACAAAACGTGAACTTAAAGAAGGCAAAACTATCACCTTCAAAACAGTAAATGATGTTGTAATAAATGGAAAAGTTCTTCCTCGTGGGACAAAAGTTACAGGCAAAGTTGAACTTGTATCAGCTTCAGACAAAATGGGAACACCATTCAACATAGTTATTGATAACTTCAACGTGAAAGACCCAGAAGTTAATAATGAAAACGATAATTCAATCAGATTTCACGGAACAATATCAAAAGCAGGTGCAAATAGAGCTGTTTGGGTTTATCCCCTTTATCAAGCAGGAAACCTTGTTTTATATGTCGCGGGATTTGCATTCGTTCCAATACACGGTGGTCACGCTAAACTGTTAACTAGCGAAACATATACTGTTTATTATGAAACCCGCTAATCTACGAAATTAAAATAGTTAGTAACGACAATATTATTGCTCCTGCAAATGCACTCCAGAAATTACTTATAGTTACTCCAGACACTACATGTGCTACAAACATCAATAATAACGCATTTACTACAAGGACGGATATTCCAAGCGTCATAATATTTATAGGTAATAGCAATAACAAAATTACAGGTCTTATAAAGACATTTATCAAAGCTATCACTATTGATGCAACCATCGCTGATTGAAAATTTGTTACAACAATTCCTGGAACAATCCACGCAGTCAGCATTACTGCAAGCGCTAATATTATCCATTGTATAATTAAATCCATGATTAAACTCCTTTTATACAATTTAAAATCAATCCTTTTATAATAAATTCCACTTTTGTTCAATCTATATAAAAAAAGATTAACCGAAATGGTTAATCTTTAAAATAATCACAAATAAGAACTTTTTTCATCTTATGTTTTGGTATAAATTTTTTAACCATCTTCATAATCTGACTCTTTTCACATTCTTCTAATTCTTTTTTTAATATAGCTTTTTCTAAAATAGCTTTATCATACAAATCGGCACATAAATCAGAAGTCTTCATTCTTTTTCTAAACATCTCGATTTGTTGTTCTTTTTCTTCTATTTTCTTTAAAATTTCTTCTTTTTTCACTTTATACCTCATTTAAGATATTTTAAGAATAGCTTTTTCTATAAAATATGTCATCAGACTTTTAGGTGAAATTACCTGCTAAAATTGATTTTTCAGCTTCCTTTATGGCGTTCAAATTCACTTCAATCATTGACTCTTTTTTACCTGTTAATACGAGTTTTAAAGCTTTTTCATATAAATCGATTTTTAAATTTGGTTCTGCTGAACCCAACACACCTAATGCAACCATGTTTGTGAACTTAGGACTACCTAACTTTAATGCAATTTCTGAAATAGGTGCTGATATATATTTGATATCATCTCTTTTATTTTCAACTTTTGCTAAAGAAGAATTATAAATCATAGTTCCACCAGATTTAACCTTCTTTTCAAACTTGTTTAATGATAATTGGTTCAATGCCAATACACAATCAACCTCTTGTTTATGAACAGCGCTAACTTCATCATCAGAAACAACAATTTCACAATTTACAGTACCACCACGCATTTCAGCACCATAGCAAGGATACCAAGTTACATTTTTATCAGCTATCATAAATGCATTTGCAAGAGTTTTACCTGCAAATAATACACCTTGTCCACCAAATCCTGCTATTATATAATTTCTTTCCATAAATAATTTATCCTTAATTAGCTGTTATATCCTTACATACTCCCAAAGGAAATACAGGAATCATTTCTTCTTTTACACGTTTATGAGCATCTTCAGGAGTCATTTTCCAGTTAGTAGGACAAGTTGCTAATATTTCAACAAATCCAAAACCAACCCCATCTAATTGAACCTGAAAAGCTTTTTTAATAGCTTTCTTAGCTTGATTTATATGAGGGACAGTATCAAGAGCAACTCTTGCGCTATAAGCTGTTCCTTCACACAACGCAATATGTTCTGCAATCTTAATAGGATATCCATAAGTTTCTTTAAATCTACCCATAGGTGATGTTGTGGTTTTTTGTCCCATTAAGGTAGTAGGAGCTAATTGTCCACCTGTCATACCATAGTTTGTATTATTTATACAAATAGCACTCAAGTTTTCACCTCTAAGAGCACCATAAGTTGACTCAGCTATTCCGATTGCAGCAAAATCACCATCACCTTGATAACTAAATACAAAATTTTCAGGTTTTGAGCGTTTAACACCTGTTCCTACAGCCACAGCTCTACCATGAGGTGCTTCCACACAATCGACATCTAAAAAGTCATATAAAAACACAGAACAACCACTTGATGATACTGCAATCGTTTTATCTCTTAATCCCAATTCATCAAGGACTTCTGCTACTAACCTTATTGCTATACCGTGATCACAACCAGGACAAAAAGTAAACTTTGAACCCTTCTTTATTGACTCTGGAATCTTAAATACTTGCATATACTTTTTCTCCTAATTGGTTATTCATTTCTTGAATAATTTCCTCTACACTTAGCCATTGACCAACAGGTCTATTCACTTGATAAACATCTGCTTTTCCTTCAACAGCAAATTTAACGTCTTTTGCCATTTGTCCCATATTCATTTCAACAACGACAAAATTCTTACACTTTTCTGCCAATTCTTTTAATCGTTTATGAGGATATGGTGACAACGTAATCGGTCTAAATACGCCAACTTTCAACCCTTGTTTTCTCAATTCTGTCATAGTTGCTTTTATGGTTCTTGACAAACTACCGAACGCACAAAGAATAATGTCTGCATCTCCGGTATTTATTTCTTCCCATTCAGTAATTTCGTCAGCAATCTTTTGATACTTATCAAAAAGTTTATGAATACGTACCACTTGCTTTTCATCATCAGGTTCTAAAGATTTAATTACTCTTGATTCTCTACCTTTAGCACCTGTCAAAGCCCAACTAGAATTATCAACTTCAGGATATGGGTATTCACCATAAGTTGCAGGTTCCATCATTTGACCCAACAAACCATCAGCCAACAACATAGTAGGATTTTTGTATTTATGAGCATAATAGAATGTTTTATACGTCAAATCTATACATTCTTGAACTGTTGATGGAGCTAGAACAATAAGTTTATAATCACCATTTCCACCACCATAAACGGCTTGGTTATAATCTCCTTGAGATGGATAAATATAACCTTGTCCAGGACCTGCTCTCATAACATTTACTAAAACAACAGGAACTTCATCTGCACAAGCATAAGATAAGCCTTCTTGCATAAGTCCAACAGCACAAGAAGATGATGAAGTCATAGCTTTTGTACCAGTAGCTGCTGCACCAATAACCATATTTATTGCTGAAACTTCGCTTTCTGCACAAACATAACCTTTCTTTTCATCATACATTTTTTGACTTAAATATTCACCAATTTCTGTTTGTGGTGTGATTGGATACCCAAAATAGCATTGACAACCAGCATTCAAAGCTGCTTGTGCTATCGCTATATTACCCTTTATTAATTCTTTATTTTGCATTATTTATGCACCTCAACAATCGCCATATCAGGACATCTTGTAGCACACATTCCACAACCTATACATTCATTATTTTCATCACAAAATTCAACAAGATTATCTCCAAGATTACTAACCTTATCGCTTTTTTTAATCAATTTTTTCGGACAAGTGTTCACGCAAATAAAACAAGACTTGCATCTGTTTTCATCGATTACAATATGTGCCATTTCATACCCCATCAATAAATAAATTCTTTACATGATAATTATAGCACTAACAAGCTTCTTTAGACAAAATTCTAGCACTCGTTATTAAATTGTAACATTATTAAATTTTTAAGCTATTCTCATAAAGTTTTTTACAAGATTTTTAGCTTCTTTTAATTTCCCTGACTTAATCCCATAAGCAACCATTAAACCAGCGCCTAAACCAACTGTAACAGGTAAAATATCAGAAACCTTATTAAATTTAACGTGGTTTCGTTTTGGTTTAGTCATCTTTACAGGATTAACACCAAGACCTTCATTCAAGGAATTAACAGCAGAAGTACTGACCTTCGCTGATGCAAAACTAACAGCAGAAACTTTCATAATAAACACCTCTTATAACCAATTATATTCTATCATTTTTTCTTACATTTGTCTAATTTTGTAATGTTTTGTAAACTTAACATTTCACTCAATTTGACACTATATGATATAATCAAACTATGATTGATAGATATTGCCGACCAGAGCTAAAAAATATTTGGGATTTAAACTCAAAATTCGATTATTATTTAAAAGTTGAACTTGCAGTATGTGAGGGATACGCTGAACTTGGGATTTTCCCAAATGATGTTATTCCCAAGCTTTATAAAAAAGCGAAATTTTCTGTTGAGCGAATTGACAAGATTGAAAAAGAAGTACATCACGATGTAATTGCATTTTTAACAAACGTAAACGAATCAGTTGGAAAAAGTCTTTCAAAATATATACACGTTGGAATGACTAGCTCTGATGTCATTGATACAGCTTTTGCACTACAAATTAAAGATAGTAGCGATATTATCCAAAAAGAGTTTGAAACACTATTAGAAACGGTTAAATCACTTGCAATAAAACACAAAAAGACTGTGTGCATAGGACGTTCTCACGGAATTCACGCAGAAGTCACAACATTTGGTGTTAAAATGCTCAATTTCTACGATATTTTAGAAAGAGCTTACAAAAACTTTTTAGAAGCAAAAGAAGAAATTAGAATAGGTCAGATTTCAGGCCCAGTTGGAACTTACAGCAATATTCCAATAGAACTTGAACCAATAGTTTGCGAAAAACTAGGACTTAAACCTGCTAGAATTTCAACGCAAATCATCGCAAGAGATTACCATGCCAGATTTATGCAATCACTTGGACTAATTGCAACGGTAATTGAACAAATTGCTACAGAAATAAGACATCTTCAAAGAACTGAAGTAAGAGAGGTTGAAGAAGGGTTCTCTAAAAAGCAAAAAGGCTCATCAGCTATGCCACACAAAAAAAACCCTGTATTATCAGAAAACCTTTGTGGATTAGCAAGAGTCGTTAGAAACAATGTATCAACTGCTATGGAAAACATTGTTCTTTGGCACGAAAGAGATATATCTCACAGCTCTGCTGAACGCATAATTTTCCCTGATAGCCTTACTCTTGTTGATTTTATGATTACAAGATTGAACTCTGTATTATCTAACCTTGTCATAAAAGAAGACAACATGCTTAATAATACTAACCTTTTTGGAGGAATTGTTTATTCTCAAAAAGTTATGTTAGAACTTGTAGACAAAGGTTTGACAAGAGAAGAAGCATACAGAATTGTTCAAAGAAACGCTATCGATGCTTTTGAAAACAACGGTGATTTCAAAGAAAATCTTGAACACGATGACGATATTCTAGGAACATTATCTGTCGATGAATTAGACGACTGTTTTGTTCAGTCAGAATACTTAAAAAACATTAACAAAATATATGACAAATTCGGATTTTAATACACCACAAAAAATTATAATTGGTGGGATATACAAACATTACAAAGGGAATATCTACAAGGTTATAGGGGTTGCAAAACACTCTGAAACCTGCGAAGATATGGTTGTTTACCAATCTCAAAAAGACGGACAAATTTGGGTACGACCAATTATTATGTGGAATGAATATGTTCCAAAAGCTGATGCTTTAAGGTTTACACTAATAGAAAGATAAAGTGTTTACAGGAGTGCTGGGACAATTTCAAGATAACTCAATAAACAATTCAACATAACTATATAAAGAACTATCCCTCTAATTTATCAAAGAACTCTTTATTTGCATCTAGTGTTGCTTGTGAAGCCCTTACTGAATAAATAGGTTTTTGTGAAAATATGTTTTTTGATGCTTTTATAACATCTTCTTTTGTAATTGTATCAATCAATTCGTATGTTCTATTAGCGTTGAATATTCCACCTTGAGCGTTAAGCATTGTATCTGACAAATTTATAACCTTATCTTGTTTAACATCGTTTTGTTCTAACAAACTACGTTTTAAATTCATCTTTGCAGTTTTTAACTCATCATCTGTAAATTCACCATTTACCATTTTACTAATTTGTCTATTAAATCCATCTATCGATTTTTGAACATTATCATACGATTTCATATCTGAGCTATCAGTCGTAGTCAAAATATTACACGACAAGACAGAACTTGAATTTTTAGATATATCCAAATCAGAATAAACACTATACGCTAATTTTTCTTTTTCACGTAAATTATTAAATAACCCTGTTTCATCTCCTTTTGATAAAATAGATTTTACAATCGCATTAGTCGCATTAGATTTCGGAGAATGATCATTATAAAACTTAAACAACTCAACCACATCTGCCTGTGCCGTATTTGCTGAATCTTTTATAACTTTTGTTTTTTCTACAGGTTTAAAATCATTAAACAAATGATATGCAACAGGTTTCATCGGTTTTATTGTTGATAACTGATTATCAAAAACATTTTTTGATGCAGGATATTTTCCCACTGGCAAACTTGCAGAACAAACAGCAGAAGAATTATCCATCAAATACTGATACAATCCTCTAACATCTGCTAATTCAACATTGTTTATGTTTTTATAGACATCTTCATTTGTATACCCTCTTGGACTATCAGGGAACAACGTATTTAAGGCATTGTCATAGGCATTTGGTTGAGTAATTTTCAAATTATCAACAATTTTTTTCTTTGATTCTTCAAAATTATCTTGTGATAAATCAGGATTTAACAAAATTTCCTTCACCAAATTCATTGATGCATCTAAGTTTTTAGCAGGAACTTCTGTATCAAAAGTCATATAATTTTCCGAAGAACTTATATTTAAAGAGATATTGTTATTATTTGTAAAATCCTTATACTTTGTTAAATTATTAGATAACATCGTTGTCAACAATGAAACAGTAGCTGGTTTAACATTTGCGGGAAAGGTTGGTTTCATCGCAACTGAATAGTTTGCAATATCGTTTTTTGAATTCATAATTGCAACTTGAATATTATTATTTAAAGTATATTGGTTTACATCTGCCTCTTTTATAGGTAATTTATTAGACTTTTGAGAAAGATTCTTTGTTTGTTCTAATCCTTTAAAAGATATATTTTGTGCCTTTTTATAGTTTTCATTAATCGTATCTACATTTGATATGTTATCAGGGTGAATAACAGCTACAGAAGCTTTATTTATATCAAAATATTTATGTACAACATTAACCAAATCTTGTGGTGTCAAACTATCCAATGCATCTAGTTCATGAACAGTATTATCTATATTACCCGTTAAAACATTATTACCTATATCAAGGTTTAATAATTCACCTCTTTCATAGTTTTTTTCAGTTTTCATTCTAATCTCTGTTTTTAAGTTTTCAAGCTCACGTAAAGAAGGTGGTTGAAAATTTGCTAAATTATTAAAAATATTTCTTAGAGCAATTTCAGAATTTTCCTCTGTTGAATCATATTGAATAGTTATAAGTCTACCATCTTTTGGATTTGCACTAAATTTTTCAACATCAGAATGTACATCTACATTATAATCTTTCAAATCAGATTCAACTTTTGAATTTTTTTTGTTAAATAAATATCTATTTATAACACTTACTGCAACATTATCTTTTAAATTGTCATAAGCAGGCCCATTAAAGCAGATAGCTCCTGTTGTTCCAACAGCTTTTGATGATAGGATATCTTTTCTTACAGTTTTCTCTATCGGTTTTAACGGTTCAAATGTTCTATCTATATTTGCAGGATTTTGACCTCTAAAATTCTTTGCAATAATTTCTATTGCTTCATCAGGATTAACATCTCCTGTTACAACAGTAGACATATTCGCAGGATAATAATTATTTTTCATATAATCAAGAACTTTGTTCCTATCCACATTTAAGATATTATCTACTGTCCCTGCAATTACATCATCAGACGATGAATTTATATTATATAAATTCTTTATTGCAGTATTTTGAACAATTGTTGATGGCATATCGGAATACATGTTTATCTCTGAACAAACAGGACCATGTTCTTTATCAACCATAGCATCAGACATTTCATAATTGTTCAACATAGAAGACTGCATTTTTACAATTGTTTCAAAATCCTCTTTATTAAACTGAGGAATTGATATTGTATAATTTGTTTCAGCATGTCCAGTAGAAGCATTTGCGTAACCACCCATTTGCTCGACTTTTCTAAAGACATCACCAATACCTAATTTCATATAGTTATCAGTACCTTTAGTTCCATTGAACATCATGTGTTCACAAAAATGGCTTATACCACGTTCAGAATCTTTTTCATTCATTGAACCAGTATTTACATAAGTATTCAAGGTCGTCATAGCTGATTCTCTTGGCGCTATATAAACTTTTTGTCCATTATTTAATTTATAACAATGAATTTCTTGACCATTTCTAAGTTTTTGCACACCTGTTTTTGTATATCCAGTTGGGACAACAACATTATAATCAGGTGTAACTGCAGGCATGGACTGAACTTCGCCTGTTAATTTAGGCAAAGTTTGTTGAACAGAGGCTGTTAACTGAGTATTGTTTCCAACCTTTGCTATATCTTTTTTAAAATTATTACTTAATGAATTTGTATAATTATACATAAAATTTCTACCAACGCTTTACTATATATAAAACAATATCTACGGCTTTTTTGCCCTTTTTTATAATAATTGTTACAAAGAGATTTGTAAACAAATGTAACAATAGAACATTAAAGACTAAAGTTTTCATAAAAGATTGCCGTAAACATTCTTGTAAGAATAAGTAAGGATTAAAAAAATGGGTTTATCATCATCACAAGCAAGACTACTTAATTTAACATCAAGAATGCACCAAATTGAATATAAGGCTGCAAAACTTGAAGCTGAAAAATTACAAATGGCGAACGAGTCATCAAGAGTTTATGAAGACTACCTTGAAGCTTTAGATAAAACAAAAATTCAAAGAAAAGTCCTTACTACAGATGGTTCTATCACTTATAAAGATTTAGAAAATTATACAGAATTTACAGGAGCTGGTTATGCACTTGTTCATGATGGTGTAATATACGATGGTGGAGCTAATAAAAGTTGGGACGACTTAAAAACAGCTTTAGGTATCCAAACAGAAAATAATTTTGAAACAACATTAACTAATGTTATCAATTCAGGTGAAGTTACTATTGTAACTAAAAACCCTAAAACAAATGCATTTCCAACAGGTGTAGATGATGCAACCTTCACCGTTTATGAAACAAGCGTTGCTACAAATACTGGACTTCAAGAAGTTTCTGACGAATCTTTATTGAAAAAGGCAGAGGCTAAATATGAAGCCGATATGAAAAAGATTGATAACAAAGATAGAAAATATGACTCAGATTTAGCTGCACTTGATACAGAACGTAACGCTATCAAGAGCGAAATGGAAACATTAAAAAGTGTAGCTAAAGAGAACGTTGATAGAACCTTCAAATTGTTCTCATAATGACTCATAACTAAGTTCTGTGAGTTTTCACAGAATTAAGACAAGACACTTATAATATAATTTTCCCTATAATTTTCCTATAATTTTACACATATACCACTTTTTAAAAGTGGTTTTTTATTTTTTATAGATATAATTCTTTAAAAGAGCTTATTATGTCTTCCAATTTAATAGTCGGAGAAATTTCTTTTAAAGTAACTATTGTATCAAACTCTGTAGATTCAGCAAATATTTTAGACAACATATTTTTATCATAATCTAATAAAATTGAACCGTGTTGAAGAATATATCCATTTTTCCTAGATTGAGCAGAACCTATGAATTTTTTGCCGTTCCAGCACAAATCAGCACCTGTTGAGATAGACATACAATAATTATTTTTTGTAATATGTCTTGGACAACCACCGATTGTAAGTTCTATACCTAGATTTTTAAATACATTTATTAAAATTGATGAAATATATTTATAAGAGTCCGATACATTTTGTCCATTTTCAATAATTGAAATCGGTGTAACATAACTATATGTAAGTTCATTATCGTGAAAAAGAGCTCTACCACCAGTTTGACGCCGTACACAATCAACTTTAATTGATTTTAAAAACTCATAATCAATGAAACTATCGTCTTGGTTTTTACCTAATGATACACACGCAGGCGACCAACCATAAAATCTAAAAACAGGTTCTTTTGAATTTAAAAGGATTGCTTCTTCTAAAATTTCAGAATCAATCTTCATATTTTCAAGCCCTGTATGTATTTGATAATCAATGTATTTCATACAAATTATTATAACCAAAATATGTCTATAACTAAAGTATAAACTTTTTAGAAAAACTATTGAAAAACAAATAATAACCATTAAAATATAAAGTATGATTAGAGATTTTTTGAAGAACATATATTCCGTTACTGATGACGGAGAAATACCAACGCTCACACTTTCTGGAATAAAATACATTCCAAAAGATTTTGTTGATGGATTAATTGACAAAGTGAAGATGCTTGAACTTGCACTTCATAAAAGAATTGAAACAATAAAAATTCTTGAAGGCAGAATAAAAAAAGATCAAGATTTACTTCAAAAAATGCATACTGTTTTAGAAGCTCAAAACAGACAACTCCATGAACAAATGGATATTATAAACGACCAACGACAAAAACTTAAACATATCGAACAAATCGACTGGAGAATGAATAAACTTAAACTTGAACAAAAGAAATTGGTTAAGTATACTCAAGGATAGTTTTTGTTTAATTAAATTCTATGTACACAAGGATTCTGAACTTATTTCAAATACTGTCCATGATAATTTAAACAATATTTAAATGTCATTCAGAGCGTGCTATAAATATTCTGCATCGCAAGCGTGGAATCCCTGAAAGGATATTATAGAGACCCTGAAATAAATTCCACTACTGTCCATGATAATTTAAGTTGTTATTCAGAGTGGTTTGCAAGTACTTCTTTAATGCAAACGAAGAATCCATACGAACATATAAAGTGTTTTTGATTTAACTATTTTCTTTCTTTTAAGAGTTGCAAACTCCTATTGTAAACAAATGTTACAATATATATCTTTTATGCAATTTGTATATACAAAAGTACTTTATATATACATAAGACGATTATAATAAAAACCTTTCATACACAACCTACACACACTAACCTTCTACACGAGGAATTACACAAAAAATTCCAAACCACCCATTTTCTGAGTGGTTTTTTTTTGCGTTTTAATTAAAATTATTTATTATTAATATCAACAATGTTTCAAGAAGTAAAAAGATTTGAAAATTAAAAATAATAAGACTTTTTTTGTAGTAAAATAAAATTATTATGAAAAAGAAAATTAGTATATTAGGGTCTACGGGTTCAATAGGAACTCAAGCATTAGAAGTTATAGAGAAGTTACAAGACAAGTTTGAAATTATTTCACTTACTGCAGGTGGAAATATTGATAAACTAAACGAACAAATTGCAAAATTTCACCCTCAATCAGTTTGTGTATCAAAAGATGCAGACAAAGTTGTTGGTTGTGACAAAGTCCTTGTTGGGAATGATGGACTTGAAGAAATTTGTTCAAACACAGAAAACGATATAATCTTAGTTGCAGTATCTGGAAAAATTGGATTACGTCCAACTATAACAGCTATCAAAAACCATATAAATATAGCGCTTGCAAACAAAGAAACTCTTGTTATGGCAGGTGATATTGTTATGAAACTTGCAAAAGAAAACAATGTTGCAATCGTTCCTGTAGATAGTGAACACTGTGCAATCCATCAATGTATAAAAGATATTTCTCAAGTTTCAAAACTAATAATAACAGCTTCAGGTGGACCATTCCTTCACAAAACAGTAGATGACATGAAATCTGCAACTGTTGAACAAGCACTTGCTCACCCACGTTGGAATATGGGTAGAAAAATCACGGTTGATAGCGCTACACTTATGAACAAAGGCTTAGAAATAATAGAAGCTCATCATTTATTTGATATGCCTTATGACAAAATCGATGTAGTTGTTCACCCACAAAGCATCGTTCATTCTGCTATTGAATATGTAGATGGTAGCGTAATCGCTCAATTAGGATTACCAAGCATGCATATTCCTATCCAATATGCAATCTGCTATCCAGAAAGATTTGAAGGAATTAAATCTAAAAGCTTTAGTTTTTCAGAAATTGCAAGACTTGACTTTCTTGCTCCAGATTTTGATAAATTCCCATTTCTAAACCTTGCATACTCAGCAGGTAGAACTGGAGGAACAGCAACTGTTGCTCTTAATGGAGCTGATGAAGAAGCTGTTTTTGCATTCTTAAAAGGACAAATAAAACTGTTTGATATCTATGAAATCACAGAAAAAATATATTCAAGCCACAATATTATCAAAAATCCATCTATTGATGAAATTTTTGAAGTTGATGCTGAAGTTCGTGCTAAAACTAATGAACTTATCAAAAAGGAACATCTATGTTTGAATATCTAAAAGGAGTTTTAACAGATAAATTCACATCAAACAATGGCTATTTTTTAATTATCGAAGTAAACGGTATTGGCTACAAACTAGAAGTTTCTCAAAGTGATTATGAAAATTGTAGCTCTATCGAGTCAGAGATTAAAATATATTCAAAACTTCTTCATAAAGAAGATTCAATGACATTATGTGGGTTTTTGAGAAAAGAAACACGTGATATTTTCTCATACCTTACTTCTGTTTCTGGAGTGGGTTCAAAAATGGCACTAGGTCTATTAGGACAATTTAATACGTCAAAACTGATTTCTATTGTCATAAACGAAAACTATAAAGAACTAACTCTTGCAAAGGGTATAGGTACAAAACTTGCTCAAAAAATAATCCTTGAACTTCGTGATAAACTAATAAAAGCAAATATCTCAATAGTTCCTAATAACATGCCTCAAACAAAATACACTGAAGCATGTAAAGAAACAAATGCGATACTTTTATCACTTGGTTACACAGAAGAAGAAATCAACACAGCACTACCTATCATACTTAATAAATGTGATAACCCGAATGACCACGAAGAAATCTTAAGAGAATCATTAAAGTATTTATCAATGTAACAATTTGTTTATAAAACGGATTATAACTAGCAAAATTTTTTCTTCATGTACATTAATCAAACATAAAGAAAAGGTGATGTATGATAAATTTTTCTTCTAATGTAATCTCTCCAAACCATACAAGACTCAATTCACAACCTCAATCTGTAACCACAAACCAAGCTTCTGCGTCTAACAACGCACCAGCAAATTCAAATCAAAAGTCTTTATGGAATAATAATTTTACAAGTATCTATGCTCCTAAATCAAACAATCCAAACGATGGTTCAACAAAAATCAAGATTGGATACATCAACGATTTTCACGGGCAATTAACAAAGATGGAAAGAACAATTATTCCTCTTCAAAACTGTGATATCAGGTTATCTGGTGGGGACAACTTCTTAGGTGATGAAAGAAATATAAGTTTAAACAAAGGTGTTGCAAAGTATATGAACCTTGCTAACATAGATGCTTCACCTGTCGGCAATCACGAACTTGATATGAATCAAAAAACATTTATGGATGTCACAAATGGACTTAAGACAACATTAGTTGATTGCAACTACAGACAAGTTGTTGATCCTAAAGAAGCTGAAAAACTTTACAACGAAACAAATAAAGCACCTATCAATGATAGATTTATCAATTCTATTGTAAAAGAGGTAAACGGACATAAATACGGAATCATTGGTGTATCACCTGTTGATATGAACGATAGATACACTCACGCAGACTATTATGATGACTGCAAAGTCGATACAATGGACGAATCTATAAACGATGTTCAAAAAGAAGTTGATGAATTCCATAAACAAGGAATTAACAAAATTATATTGTTATCTCACTTGGGATATAAGCTAGACAAAGAGATGGCACAAAAAACTTCTGGCGTTGACATAATTATTGGTGGACACTCACATAACTTAGTTGAAGGTCTAACTGAAGGAGAAAACCTTCTTAAATCTAAGACAGGAGAACCTGTAATCATAACAAACGGTGGAAAAGATGGTGAACACTTCGGAAATCTAAGCGTTGAATTTGACAAAAATGGTGTTATCACTGATGCAAAAAATGATATTTTAGAAACAAGTAAATTTGGCAGAAATCTTATTTATGCAAAAATTCTTGAAAATGATATGGACGAAAACGAAAAAGTTGGCTACATAAGATCTGTTCTTCCACAACCAAAAAACAGACTTATAGAAGAAAATCCTCAAGCGAACTTCGTTGCAGACGCTATCAAAAACGAACTTGGAGTAGAAATTGCATTCTTGAACTCTGCAAACCTTCGTTCATCTTTTGAACCAGGTACATTCACAAGACTTGATGCAAAGATGATTTCACCATTCCACAACCAAATGGTTATTGCAAACGTTACAGAAAAAGACCTTGTTGATGCATTCAAATTCACTTGTAAAACTATGGTTAATACAAGACCTGGATTGTTTGCAGTTTCAGGACTTAAATATACAGTAAGAAAATCTGACGGTGAATTGTTATCACTCTCAAAAGTAGATAATGACGGAAAAGAAACACCAATCGATATCAAAAACCCTAGCGACACCAAAACTTATAGAATATCTGCTGACTCATTCGTAATGAGAGGTGGCGATAAAGTAACTTCTTTAAACTATGTTGGTAAAGAAGAAAAAGTTTTTGATTTCGATAAAGACACTCTAGTTTGTGATTATATCAAACATCTTAACAAACCTATTGATATAAACCAATCAGGCAGAGTAACTATTGTATAAAGATTTATAATCTAAATATTATGGGAGAAATTATATAAGCAGTTCCTAAAGGAACTGCTCTTTTTTATGTTATTTTTACTTGATTAAACTATAATCTCATCTTAGATTCTTATAACGTTCTAATTCTACAGAAACATCTTCTTCAGGATTTAATTCAGAGAACCTCAATAATGAAGTATACGCTTTTTCAAACATGTTTTGTCTTGAATATGCCTGTGATAAAATCCTATACAATGATGCTTGTTCAGGAATAAGCTTTGTTAAATACTCCATCACCTCTATTTCTAAATCATAGCGTCCTATAGAGTTAAAAAGCCTAAACCTCTCAATAGATTCTTTTACAATATCATACGTATAAACAGGACAATAACCAACCCTAAAACTTGAATCATTCTCTTTTTTATACTCTATCCAAATGTTTATAAACTTTTCTGCAAAATAGCCTGCTTCTCTTTTATATTGACCATTATTCCAATAATTTGTTTTCTTTTCCATTTCGGCAAATATTTTGAACTTCCATTCTAAATATTCCTTCAAATGTTCTTTTTTTAGAATATAAATATTGTATAAATGCGCATATTCTTTCAAGAAAACTTTTGTCATTGCAGGTACAAATTCTGGTGTCAATGTTTCTATTGATGTAATCATTGCATCTAATACATCAGGTTTTCTCGTTATATTTAATTCCTCTATACAAGTAATATGAGGTAAATTTTTATTATTCGGAGTCGTTATACCACCTTCATAATAAAAATCTCTAGCAGGTACAATGCAGTCAAAACCTTTCATATTGTCATAATAATCACCACTAAACCTATCAAAAATATATCTAAGATTTTCATACTTCAAAACATACATACCAACATCTTCAGAAGCTGATATTTTTGATAAATCTAAAAACCTTCTATAATGACAAAATCCAATATAATCCTCTTTTGCATTATCAAGATAATTTTTCCAAACCCAATAATGAGCAGTGTTCTCACAATACATTCTATTTTTTTTAGAAATATTATCACCAGTATTATCACCTAAAAGATTTGTATTTCCATCGTACAAATCTAGTCCACAAAAAATTGGTTCAAAAACTTCGTTTTGAAAAATAGGATAATTGTCATTATGATACGTTACAAATATTTTTACTCTAGACATAGCTTAAACAACAAATGGTTGCCCCAATTTTTCTTCAGAAACAACTTCATCAAAATCTTTTCTTAGTTTTACAGTTTCTCTATTGTCATCAGGATAACCCAATGTCAACATAGCTAAAATTACTTGTCTATCATTCAAGTTCAAATCACGCTTAACTTTTTCTGATAACTCTGGAAGAATTTGAGTAAGTTCATTTCCTAAAGCACCAATAACACAAGCTCCCAATCCTTGTTTTTCTGCTTCTAACGTCATATAAGCAATTGCATAAGTAACTTGTTCAACAGTTCTTAACAAAGTCATTTGTTCACCTAGTAATGGTGGGTACAAAACAGGTAACTGCAACAACGAATCAATCCCTGACTCATTCATTCCTTTTTGTTTCAACACTTCTGAAAATCTTTCCTTATCCCAAGCGCCTGTATCAGCTACACAAACTATAACTACATCAGCTTTTCTAACTTGTGGCTGATTATTTGAAAGTTCTGATAAAATTTCTTTATTTTTTCTAACAACAATAAAATGCCAAGGTTGAACATTTACCCAAGATGGTGCTAATCTACCTGCATCTAAAACCTTTTTTATTACATCATTAGGTATATTTTTATCTAAGTATTTACGAATAGATTTTCTATTTTCAATTAAATCCATAACAAACCTCTCTCATCTGTATCTATGGATTAATCATACTCGTTTTTATAGAGTCATGCAATAATTATTTTTTAAAAGCTCCTAAAATGTATAAATTTTTAATTTTATCAGCTTCTGTATCACCAGTTTTCACGACTCCAAAGTTTCTCAACTGTTCAGCCATATCTTTTGCTACGTCTTTCTCTTTTTCTCCATATATATCAGTATATACAACCTCATGTTTTTTCATCATAGGTTTTGCAACACTTTTTAAAGATAAAGATTGACCTTTACTATTGAGTTTGAAATTCATAATTCTGTAGCCATAAGGAATACAACCATCAGGGATAGTTTCAGATAACGACATGACAACATCTTCTTTTACATCAGCACTGTGTTTTACATAATCTTGAACAATCCTAGATTCTAATGCTGCATTCAAGACCTCTTTATTCCACTCAGAAGCCTTAGGCTTTATAGATAGTGCTTTAAAGCTTGTTGCATTATTATTTGATAAACCTGATACCATAAGTTCCCCTTTATTCATGAATTCATTAATAGAAAACATCTAAAAAGAATTTTTTGCTAGTTTATCAAAATATTTTTATTTAATTTTACTAAAATCAGCAACTTTATCATAATAACGTCTGAGTACTGATAACAATGCAATTCTGTTGTTTTTAATTTTTTCGTCTTTATCCATTACCAAAACTTTTTCAAAGAATGCATCAATTTTAGAATTCAAACCAACTAATTGTTGTAAATATTCTTCATAAGAATCAACATCTTTAACCCCTGCAACAGCAGTAAACAAGTTGCGTTCTTCATCTGTTGTAAACAAAGATTCATCGATTGTATCAAAAGAATTATCCTTCAATATACGAGAAATTCTGTTTGCATTTTCAATAGTCATTTGATTATCAAATTTTGAAACAACTTCTACACGTTTTAAATAATCACTAATATTTTCTAATGGATTTTTGTTCAAACAAGCTTCCAAAACGTCTTTTGAATATTTTTCAGCCAAGAATATAACCAATCTTTGAACAAAGAATTCTTCAACATCTTTTTCACAATATGATTCAACAGGTAATTCAGCAACAGCAGTCTTAATCAAATCAACAACATTGATTTTCAAAGAGTTTTCAATAATTGTTTTAATAATACCTAAAGCAGCTCTCCTTACTCCTAATGGGTCAGATGAACCTGTAGGTTTTTTACCTGCGGCAAACACTGCACAAATAGTATCAATTTTATCTGCAATACCAACAATTTGACCTTCTATACCTTTTGCGATTTCGCTTTCAGCATTCAATGGGAAGTAGTGTTCTTTAATACCTTCTACAACTTTATCGTTTTCACCAGACAATTTTGCATAATCTGAGCCAATATATCCTTGGAGTTCAGTAAATTCAAACACAAGGTTTGTTGCTAAATCAGCCTTACAAAGATATGCTGTTCTTATAACATCTTCTTCTGGAACATTAAGTTCTTCTGACAATAACTTAGAAATTTTGATAATTCTTTGAGTCTTATCGTAAACAGAACCCATACCTTTTTGGAAAGTCATGCCTTTTAGTTTTTCAACATATTCTTCTAATTTTTTCTTTGTATCGTTTTTAACGAAGAATACAGCATCATCAAGTCTAGCCTTAATAACTCTTAAGTTACCGGCTTTTATGTTTTCAAATTCATCACCAATGTAGTTTGCGATAGTGATGAAGTTATTTGTTAATTTGCCATCTTTAAATAAAGCAAAATAACGCTGATGTGTTTCCATTACTGTAATAGTAACTTCATCAGGAATCGATAAATATTTTTCATCGAAATTGCACAATACAGCAACCGGCCATTCACAAATATTTGTAACTTCTTCTAATAAATCATCAGAAATTCTGGTTGTAGCACCGATTTTGTCAGCTTCTACTTTCACTAATTCTAATATTTTTTTACGTCTTTCGTCTTGATCAACAATGACATAACCTTTTCTCAACTTTTCTTTGTATTCATCAGAAGTGTTAATTACAATTTCTTCTTTATATGAACGATGTCCTCTTGTTACTCTTGAAGATTCAATTCCTAATATATTTACTTTTAATTCGTCGTTGTTGTATAAAGATACAACCCAACGGATTGGTCTTGAGAATTTTTCATCATTTGTTGACCATCTCATAAAGTGAGAGCCTTGAAGTTTAAGAACAAGTGATTGAACATTTTCTGCTATCAAAGTTTTTGTAGATTGACCTTTTACTTCAACTTTTGCATAAACATAATCTCCATCAACATATAAATCTTCTGGATTAATACCGTTTTTCTTAGCAAAACCTTCACCTGCTTTTGACAAGTTACCGTTTTCATCATAAGCGATTTTTTTAATAGGACCTTTGAATATTTTAGTAGAATCAGGTTGAGAATCTGCAATGTTATCAATAATTACTGTTAATCTTCTTGGAGTCGTTAGAACTTCAATATTTGAATAACCAACATTATTTGAATCTAAAAACTTTTTAAAACTTGTTTCTAATTGTGATTTTACAGATGTGATAAATTTGTATGGTAGTTCTTCTACCCCGATTTCTAATAAATATTTACTCATTTTTAAACCTCTTTTATACTCTTTTGAAACAATTATAATACAAACAATACAGCATACAAACCGAGGGTAAACAAGTGTAAAAATATTAAGGATTTCTTTACAATTATGGAATTTATGGTTTGTTTGAAATATAATGGAGTGTACATTTAGTGAGTTAGGGAATAGGAGGACAGTTTTTAAACTGTATAATATAACTTATGACAATACAAGACTGGTTTGAAAAACGTAAAGAAGCACAAATTCAACGCAGACAAATGGAAACTAGAACAGAAGACGTAAACACTGGTTTATGGACAAAATGCGTTCATTGTGAATCTCAAATAACAAAAAAAGAACTCGAAGAAAATATGATGGTATGTCCTGTTTGTGACTACCACTTTAGAATAAACGCTAGAACAAGAATCTGTCAATTATTTGATAAAGACTCTTTTGAAGAATTATTCAAAAATGTTTTACCAACAGACCCATTAGATTTTGTTGATACAGTTTCATACAAAGACCGACTTGAACAAGCTCACGCTAAAACAGGTTTAGATGAAGCAGTAATAACTGGTATCGCATCAATAAACGGTCACAAACTTGCAACAGCAGTTATGGACTTTGAATTTATGGGTGGTTCAATGGGTAGTGTAGTTGGTGAAAAAGTTACACGTATTATTGAAGAAGCTATCAAAAGAAGATTACCAGTTCTTGTAATCACATCATCTGGTGGTGCGAGAATGCAAGAAAGTGCATTGAGTTTGATGCAAATGGCAAAAACCTCTTGTGCAGTTGCCAGACTTGATGAAGCTGGATTGCTATACATCAACCTTTTAACAGAACCAACTTTTGGTGGAATCACTGCTAGTTTCGGCACTCTAGGTGACATTATCGTTGCAGAACAAGGTGCTAGAATCGGATTTGCAGGCAGACGTGTTATTGAACAAACTATTAGACAAAAATTGCCGGCTGATTTCCAAACTGCTGAGTATCTTTTGAAATATGGTCAAGTTGATATCGTTTCAAAACGTTCAGAGCTTAGAAATACATTGTCATCAATTTTAGAAATGCACGAGGTGTAATATGGTAGTTTTAGATTTTGAAAAACCGTTAGTAGAAATACAAGAAAAAATTAAAGAACTAAAGAAAATAAGTTTGGAGTCAGGCATGGACCTAAATAAAGAAATAGAAACTTTTGAACAACAAGCGAATGATTACAAAAAAGAGTTGTACTCAAACTTACAACCTTTCCAAAAGTTACAAATCGCAAGACATCAAGAACGTCCTAACTTCTTGAACTATACAAAACTAATCTGTGATGAGTTTGTAGAACTTCACGGGGATAGAGAAGGTACTGATGATAGAGCTATCATTGGTGGTCTTGCAAAAATCGGTGATAAAAAAGTTATGTTGATTGGTACTCAAAAAGGTAAGTCAACAAAAGAAAACTTAGAATATAATTTCGGTATGCCTCAACCACAAGGTTATAGAAAAGCGCTAAGATTATTTAAACACGCAAACAAATTCAAAATGCCAATCGTTACATTGATTGATACCCCAGGGGCCTATCCAGGAATTAGTGCTGAAGAAACAGGTCAAGGTGTTGCTATCGCTGTAAACCTTAGAGAAATGGCTAAACTTGATGTTCCTGTTATTGCAATCATTATGGGCGAAGGCTGTAGTGGTGGTGCTTTAGGACTTGCAGTTGCAAACAAAGTTCTTATGCTTGAACACGCCTATTACACAGTTATTTCACCAGAAGGTTGTGCTTCTATCCTTTGGAGAGATGCATCTAAATATCCTGATGCAGCTCAAGCTCTAAAAATCACATCAGATGACTTAATTGAATTAGGTATTGTTGATGGAGCTATCAAAGAACCTGTAGGTGGAGCTCATACTTGTTATTCAGAAATGAGTGATAATATGAAAACTGCTATTCTTGACTCTTTGAAAGAACTTGAAGGTATGTCAGCAGAAGAACTTAAAAACCAACGTTATAACAAGTTCAGAGCTATGGGCAGATTTATCGAACAATAGAGTCTAAACCAATGAGCAACAATAATTATTACGAACTATATATCAATATCAATCCAATTATGGAAGATGATGTTGCAAATATTTGTTTTGAAAATTTTCACTGCGAAGGAGTTTTATTAGAAGAACAAAAATTCAAAGACCTTGAGATGACAGAAACATCAAAAGGCACATTGAAAGTTTTTCTAACAGATTTGTATTCACCTGATAATATAGGAGTTTGTGAGTTTATAAAAGCTAAGAAACAAGAACTCCTTGAGGCTGGGTTCACAGAAGATGAACTTGGCAGTTGGGATTGTGCTTTATTAGAAAAAGAGAATGAAGATTGGTCTAAAAAATGGAAAGAGAACTGGGACGTTACACATATCACTGATAGCGTTGTAATAGTTCCATCTTGGCTTGAATATAACAAAAAAGAAAACGAAGTGACTGTGTCACTTGATCCAGGGTGTGCTTTTGGAACAGGTACACATCAGACCACTCAACTTTGCGTTGTTGCAATGGAACAATATCCTGAAAACATATTAGACAAAGAAGTTGCTGATATTGGTATGGGTTCTGGAATTTTATCTATTATTGCAAAGAAAAAAGGTGCAAAATCTGTTTATGGTTGTGATATAGATGAAACAGTTATAGAAGTCGCAAAAGAAAATGCAAAGAAAAATAACGTTGAGTGTACATTTGAACTCGGTTCAGCCGACAAAATCACAAAACAATACGATTTTATTTGCGCAAACATTTTGCACAATGTTTTATATGACATCATGCCTGATTTAAAACGAATTTTAAAAGATGACGGAGTTATTGCATTATCAGGAATTCTAGAAACTAAAAAAGATATTGTTTTAGAAGCCATTGAAAAGAATAATTTAACTATATTAAAGACAAATTATATGGAACCTTGGATTTCATACGTAGTTAAGAAATAAAGTTTACTACCTAAACATTAAGGATTGCATTTACAACTTTATAAACTTCTTGCAATTTTTGTGGATTATTTTTTAATCTTTGAATTTTTTCAATCAATTCACTTATTAAAATATCATCAGATTTTAAATGTTCTACATAAAACAAATCTTCATATTGGATATTCAAAACTCTTACAATATTATCAAGTGTTTCCGCAGTTAAAAAATTAAGTCCTGTTTCAATTCCACTTAACGCACGTTGAGATATATTTATTCTTTCTGATAATTCTTCTTGCGTAAAACCTTTTAGAAGTCTTAATTCTTTAATTTTTTTACCAAGTAATGATTTTATACCCATAGAAAACCTTCTTTTAGAAGTTTAATTTCATATTACTAGCATTATATATTAAGTTTTGTAAATCTGTAACGTAGCATTATTTCTATATCTCATAGATTTACAATTAAAACTTCTATATTTTACGCAATTTAATATATCCAAAATACTTTATATGTATATACAGAGTAATTAAAAGTGAAGTAAAACACGAAAGGAGAAACGAGTATGGTATGCGACGGAATAGCAGGTGGAATATCTGGAGCTGATGGAGGAAAATCAATCTCAGAAAGAATTACAAATGGTGTAAATGAATGGGCAAAAGCAACAGAAGAAAATTATGAAGAATTAGCAAATATGTTAGCAAACACACCTGGAGGAAAAGCGTTAAAAGCTACTTCAGAAAAATCCGCAAAGGAAATATATGAAAACGGTGGACCAATTATGAGTTTTGGACAAGAACTAGGAAAAGAACTTAAAAATCAAGATCCAGTTGAAACAGTTTCAAAAAGAAATCAAAGCTTTGTCAAAATAATTACAAATAATCCTATTGTTCAAGGAATTAAAGGATTTTTTGAATAAAACAATAAAAAAAGGACTTTTAAAAAAGTCCTTTTTTTAGTTTATAAATCTATTAGAACAACAGTCTAAATATCAAGAATCTCTTATTCAATTTTTCAGAGAAGGTTCTCAAATTATGAACAGTTGTAGCTGTATCTTCCATCACCTGTTTAATATTAGCCTTATCTTTTGTACTATTTACAACTTCTAATGTTGCAGAAATATTACACAATGCTCTATTCACATTATCTATTGTCACTAACAAATTATTCTTTAATTTTGTATCATTTGACATTCTGTTTACAGAATTACTTATTTCAGCAACATTACTCATTGTCACATTCAAATCAGATGCAAATTTTTGAGCATCAACAGAACCTAAAATAGGAGTTAATTTATCAGCTAAATTATTCATTGAATTTGCTGTTTGCAACATAGTAGGCTTAAACTTAGGATCACCAATAATATTATTAACATTACTTGACAATGAATTAAAGTTATTAGAAACCGTGTTCATCATGTTCATGACTGAATTCAAATCTTTTCTTGAATCATCAATCAATAATTCAGCCTTGCTCAAAGTTGATGTTGCTTGCGCTGTCAAACGCTTGATATTTTCAACTGACTGTTTCAAATCCATTACCAATCTATCGTCTAAGATTTCATTTATTTTCTTATTAGTTTCAGTCAATGACTCAGCTGCTTGATATTGTAAATCAAGAAAATCTGCTATCCTCATTGGTTCTAATATTGTATATGGCGAATTTTGGATAGGATAAGGTATTGGCATATTATCTAACGGTTTAATTCTTAACTTCATCTCTCCGTTAACATTAACAATTTCACCTTCCATAAACTCTGGTAATATCAACCCTGGAAGATCAATAATATAATCATACTTATAGGCATAAAGAGTGCTTATTCTTGGTTGAACATTTAATGGCAACACTGAACGGCTTAAAATTTGTGCTCGTTTAACTATCCCTACATCATAATACTTATCATCTAATTTTATTTCAATTTTAGCACCTTTTTTTAATGCCATTCTTGTATCAGGAATATATACTGACTTCAATTTTGGAGGAGTGATTTCCAAGAACTGTTCTCCTATCAAACCTGATTGTTGAATAGAAATCATAGAAGCTCTTGGTATTTTAATATTTTTTTCAGTTATAACAAATTTCAACTTAATATAACTAGAATCACCCGTTACAACAGGTTTAATTTCTTCAACCTGTCCAACTCTTAGCCCCATCATTTGAACAGCTGAACCTGGTCGAATACCATTAACGTCCTTAAACATTACCTCTATTCTTTCAGCATTAGAAAAAGCTCTACCTTTTACCCATAAAACTGTGCAAAAGAATATAAATAATGCTAATAATGCTAATATTCCTACTTTAAACGATGATGATAATTTCATATATATTTCCTTTTCTTATTTAATTTTTATTTTTTTCAATTATTCCCTAATCATTTTCATTGGACCTTCTAAATCAGCCGAAACAAATTGTTTCGTATATGGAGTTTCCTCTCTACACAATTCATCAGGAGTTCCATAAAACACACTTTTTCCACCATACAACATCAAAACCTCATCAGCAGTTCTTTTAATTGTTGACATTTGGTGAGTTACAACGATTGATGCCGCATTTGTTTCTTGTTTCAAACGAACAATATAATTTTCTATAAGAGTTGATGACATCGGGTCAAGCCCAGCTGTTGGTTCATCATAAAGAATTATCTTAGGTTCTGTCACAATCGCACGAGCAAAACTTACACGTTTTTGCATACCTCCAGACAATTCAGATGGAAATTTTCTTTCAATCCCTGATAATCCAACTAGTTCTAGTTTTTCTCTTACTATATTTTTAACTTGCTCATCTGTATATTTTTTTCTTAAATCTTTTCTTTCTCTCAATGCAAAAGAGATATTGTCAAAAACATTCAGTGAATCGATTAAAGCTGAATATTGGAATACCATAGCAATATCACCTGTGGTAATAATCTCACCACTATCCTTTGGTATCAAACCACTAATCAACTTCAACACAGTACTTTTTCCTGACCCACTAAAGCCAACAATTGCAAGAATTTTACCATTTTCAACTTCAAACGACAAATCATCAATTACCGTATTTTTACCGAATGTTTTTATTAAATTTTTGACTTTTATACCCATAAATAAACCTATTTTACCTCTAAAAGAAGAACACTATTGAGAATATCAAATCCCAAATAACTATTGCAACGAACGACCAAACAACAGCCTTTGTTGTAGCAATACCAACACCTTTTGCTCCACCATTTGCTTGATAACCACAAGTACAGCTAATCAATGCAATCGTAAAACCAAAAACGACAGCTTTCAACAAAGCGACATTCATATCTTTAAGATACAACCCTTGCCATACAGAATCGAAGTAAGCTTTGTAACTAAGTCCTGATGCTAAATTAGAAGACACTGCACCACACAAGATGCCTACAAGTGATGCTACAACCAAAACAGGTGGCATCATAATCACGCCTGACAAAACTCTTGGTACAAATAAATATTCAATAGGGTCTACGTCTAAAACTCTTATCGCATCTATTTGTTCAGTTACACGCATTGTCGCAATCTCAGAAGCTAATGACGAACCAATCATAGATATAATCGCAAAACCTGACATAATAATACCTGCTTCACGAACAATCAACATAGCCATCAAAAGCCCAACGTAGTTTCCACCACCTTGTTTAACCATTTCACCTGCAACCTGCATTGAAACGATTACAGAAGTCATACCAACTATTGATAATGTGATTGGTAATGAACTCACTCCAAACCTTGAACATTGAGATATCAACTCATCTTTTCTTATGTTTAATTTTATAATGTGCAAAAAAACTTGAGTTGCATAACGCACTATATCACCTATTGTTGAAACCAAGTTGACAAATTGCGTTTTAAAAGCTCTATATACAGAATATGTTACTGTTTTTTTAAAAGTAAAATCTTGCATACATTATAATTATATCAAGCATTCAAGCTAATTCCAGTTTGTAACATTTGTTTATACGAGTAAGAGGAAGTTGATTCAACATTTCCCTAAATACTTTACAGGGATTCCACACATGCGATACAGAATCTTTACAGCACGCTCGGAATGACTGTATATATTTGGGGTTAGTCACCCCAGCCTAAATCTATCACTATCTCGCCTACTGTTTCGCCATGCAAAGTCTTTATCAACTTAGATGGTTTATAATCAGACCAACCAAGCTTATTTAAGCACTCGAATACAACTAATCTTCTTGTATCCATATTACAATCGTTTATTTTTACAACAAGTCCGTCTTTCTTTTCAGGATTAACAACTACACAAAGCCCGCCTGCACCAACTTTTGCAACAAGTCCGTTTGAATTTTCTATTATTTCAGTATCTAATCTATTTTCACCACCAATTATATACGGATTTTCTAAATACGCTTTTTTAATCTTTGCATACTTCTCATCACAAAAAAGATTAATAAACCCTTTTAACATATTCTTTAAAGGCATTGATAGAATAGGCACTCCACAACCATCTTTTGTTATTGGATATTCTTCTCTCACCTCACACAATCTGTTAATTTTTTCTTTTACTAACACTTGTAATGGGTGATTGTATTCGTCATAATTCGATATATCCCAGTCATTAACTTTGCACAAAGCTAAAAACAAAAGATGCTTTCCCACGCAATTGTTATGAAAATAATTGTATTCCTCATTATTTAATAACATCTCATCTTGTCTTGTTCTTGATAGAGGTCTATGCAATCCGCATTTTAAATCATCATATTTTAAACCAAACTTATTCAACAAACGTTCAGCAATATCTGTATGACATTTTTCACCGGCATGAGAAGCACAACATAAAGCTATTTCTTCGCTTGTCAAATCAAACTTTTTATCAATCTCATAATCTATCATCAAAGACGCTTGCAAAGGTTTTGCACAAGACCTTAAATAATACAAAGTATCAGGTGATTCACCTTTATTCAATGTTAAAGCATATCCTGAATGTTCTTCTTCAACCAATCCACTTCTTATATGTTTTACTTCTACCATTTTGCCCTCTGTTAGATATTTTTGTTTCTTTTGTAAAATTTTATGATAAAAATGTAAAATTTAAAAGATATATAGCAATTAATAAAATTTATATATATTAAATCAGTATGGGTAATGTAGGTTCAATACAAATAGGTTCAACTTTTGATAATGCTTTTAGACGTCCTATTTCAAGCTATCAACAACAAGGACAAACTCTTGAAGCATCAAATCAAGCTGTTTCTCAAAAACCACTACCTCAACAAACCCAAACACAATCAACCAAAGAAGAATCCTCAAAAACAGTAAACAAAAAAACAACCACATATAATGACCAATATTTAGGGAACACATATTCTTTAAATATGAACAACCTTAAACCTATTGTTGATAAATCGAACCAAGTAATTGTTGATACAGTAACTACAGAACCAAAATCAAACAAGGATAAACTCAAAGCCGCTGGGATAATCGTAGGTGCTGCAGGCGCAATCGGTGCTACAACTCTACTTTTAACAAAAGGGAAAGCTACAAAAAAACTCACTTCATTCTTAACAGAACAATCTCAAAACCTTACCCAAATGGTAGATGTTGTAAAGTCTGACCCAAGACTTGCTAACAAATCTACAATAAAACTAACCTTGCTTCAAGGACTTAGCAAGGGTTTAATGATGGCTAGAGGGCTTGTATTTAATACTACTCCTTTAAAAGATGTGCTTTTTGACAAGATTGTTTGTGATTACCTACATTTAAGGAAACCTTGTGATGCTATAACGAAAGGGTTTAGAAATCTATCTTTTGCAACCGTAAAAAATTCTTATAAAAAAGCTGGAACTGATATATCAAAAATGACGGATTTGTTCTCAGAAACAAACAAAGCTCTTCAATCAGGAAATATTGTGGGTGCGAAACCTGTTTCTCAAACTGTACTTGATACATTAACTCAAAAAACATCTCAAATCGGAACAGAATTTACTTCTAATTTCTCTGAACCGATTCTTAACTCAAGAGATAATATCGTTTCTAAAATTTGTAAAAACCTTAATTCAAGAGTTTATGATAGAATTTATGGAAACTTTAAAAACTTCCTTAAGGACGTAAAATCGTGGACAACATTTATTCCAGAAGCATTGATTGAAAAAGACAAAGGTAAATTTTTCAATTCAATTATCGCTAAAAAAAGAGTTATCACAAACAACCCACAAGATAACTATAAGAAAATCTCAGATATTTTATTTAAACTTGAAACTACAATAGACCCAACCGATAAAACAGCTAGAGATATTGTAAAAAATTTAAAAACACTTTCTCAAAGCTATATAGGAGTTTCAGGTGTAAACGAACCTTCAATGAGAAAAGAAATAATCGCTCAAATAAATAAAATTCTAAAAAACGGAAAAACTGTTACGAAAGATGTAAACTATTTGCCAGAAAAAGCAACAGAAATAAATTCATTACTCAAAGAGATAGGAAATATCCTCAACTCAGATAAAAAAGGGCTCGTTGAAGAACTACTTACAACATACAAAGAAATTCTTCCTCCAGAAGAATACGCAAAACTAAAATCTGCTGCACAAAAAGCTGTAAACAGTTTGAATTCTGCAACAAAACTAGAAGGCTCAGAATACGTTGATAAGGTTCGTGACCTGACAGATGGTTCTGCACTTACTGATGTTGCTCTAAGTATGGCATTACCGCTTGTTTCAACATCAATTGCAGTTTCAGCTGCTGACACAAAAGAGAAAAAACAATCAGTTGCGCTTAAATATGGTATTCCTATTGTTACAGGTGCAATCACTTCAACGCTCGCAACCGTTAAACTTGTATCTGGTGGCAAATCTCTTGCACTTGGTCTTTTATCAACTCTTATTACAAACCAAATTTGTAGTAATATTGACAAAAAATTAAAACAAAAATCTCAAAATAATTCTAGTCAAAACTCAAATATTTCATGATAAAATAATTGTATGAATTTTGAAGAAAAGACATTATCATCAGAATACGTTTTTAGAGGGAAAGTCATTGATGTAAAAAGAGATGATATCCTTGTTTCTAATGGACATAAGTCAATTAGAGAAGTTGTTGAACACTCTGGAGGAGTTGTTATACTTGCAATAAAAGATGGGAAAATTTTGACTGTAAACCAGTTTAGATACCCCATAAAAACAACCTCTATAGAACTTCCTGCAGGAAAACTTGAAATAGGTGAGGACCCTGATTTTGCATCAAAAAGAGAACTTGAAGAAGAAACAGGATATACTGCTAAAAACTGGAAATCACTTGGGTATATTTACACATCTGTTGGTTTCTGTAATGAAAAACTTTACCTTTACCTCGCAACAGATTTAGAATACAAACAAGTCAATCCTGATGAAGATGAAATAATTGAACCCAAAGAATATCCAATAAAAGAAGTTTTTGAAATGATTGATAACGGTAAAATAAACGATGCAAAAACATTGTGTGCATTGTTAAGAGCGAGAGAATATATAAATGATTAAATTAGTAGCTACAGATATTGATGGAACAATACTTGGACCAAGTAGAATTTTCACAAAAGGTCTTTTAAATTGCTTGAAAGAGCTTGACGAAAATGGAGTAAAAGTTGTACTTGTAACAGGACGCATGCACACAGCTGCAAAACGAATTGTAAACGAATTAGGACTAAAAACTCCTGTTGTATCATATAACGGTGGATATATTGTTGATGCAAATAACAGAGTTTTATATGAAGAACTTTTACCTGAAGAAATTGTTGATAGAATTATAAATTGGGCGCATAAAAATAATGTCCATTTGAACTTTTACGCTAATGAAACTTTATATGCTGAAAATGATAATTATGAGATTCAACGCTACGCAGAATATCAAAAGTTAGATTACGTAATTAAGCCATTCAGCGAACTTCCTCACAACAATGTTCACAAACTTCTTGGGATAGACTTCAAAGATGCAAACCGAGTTACAGGTTGGGTTGAAGAAATGAAGAAAGAATTTCCTGAATTAAGTATAGTAAAATCGACTCCATTTTTCTGCGAATTTTCAACAAAAAATGCGACAAAATATTGCGCAGTAAAATTCTTACAAAAATATTGGGGATTAAAGAATGACGAAATATTAACTATCGGCGATCAAGATAACGACATTGAACTTCTAAAAGCTGGTGAAATAAGTGTTGCTATGGGTAATGCTTCTAACAACCTAAAACGATATGCAGACTATATAACCGATACTGTAGAAAATGACGGTTTTGTTAAAGCTATTGAAAAATTTGTTTTAGAAAGGACTAAGGCATAATGAGAAACAATTTATTACCTTTTAGGATTGGTATAGGTTATGATATCCACAAACTTGTTGAAAATAGAGATTTAATTCTTGGTGGAATAAAAATCCCTTATGAAAAAGGACTACTCGGTCATTCTGATGCAGATGTACTTATTCACGCAATAATCGATGCACTTTTAGGAGCACTTAATTTGCAAGATATTGGGACATTATTTCCTGACACTGACCCTAAATACAAAGGAGCAGATAGTACTTTATTATTAAAATCGGTAATAGAACTTGTCACAGAAAAAGGATATAAGATAGGAAATATTGATTCAAACATCATCGCACAAGCACCTAAAATGATGCCACATATTCCAGCTATAAAACAAAAACTTGCAGAGGTTATGAAGATTGATGCTGATTTAATTTCTGTAAAAGCGAAAACAAAAGAAAAACTTGATGCAGTAGGCGAAAAGCTAGCGATTGAAACGAACGCAGTTGTTTTGCTTTACAAAATATAGAAAGGATTACAAATGAAATTTTTACATTCAATGATAAGAGTTAAAGATATCGATGCTTCTCTAAAGTTTTATACAGAACTTTTAAACATGAAACTTACAGACAAGAAAAGACTAGAAGATTGCACATTATATTTTTTGTCTGACGAAGAAAACACTTGTCAAATTGAATTGACTCATAATGACGAAACTCCAGAAAATGGATATGAAAACGGTAATGGATTTGGACACTTTGGATTTAGCTGTGATGACCTTGATAAATTCAGTGAAAAACTTCATTCATTAGGTTATGAATATTTATATGAACCTTTTGATTTGACAGGAAAAGGTACAATGATTGCATTTGTAAAAGATCCTGATGGATACGAAATTGAACTTATCGAAAAAGTTGTTTGGTAAGAGAGTTCATATTTTTAATTTTAAATATTTACAGAGATTCTGAATTTATTTCTGAATCTCTGTAAAATATATTAGCTATAACTTAATAACTAATAACTTACAGATTATTACCCTCATATTAAAATTATATAAACAAAACCTAGTTTTCAATTTATTTATATTATACTAATAAAGTAGATTAGAATAAGATGGGAGATAAAAATGATTGACAAAACTGCAATTATAGATCCTTCAGCAGTTATCGCAGAAGATGCTATAATAGGTCCTAATGTAATTATTGGAAAAAACGTAAAAATTGGTGCAAGAACAAGAGTTATTGCAAACGCATATATTGAATACACAGAAATTGGCGAAGATTGTACAATAAGCCCATTTGCAACAATCGGTTCTGAACCTCAAGATTTAGGTTACAAAGGTGAAGAAACAAAAGTTGTAATTGGTAACGGTACAATTATCAAAGAAAACGTAACAATCCACAGAGGTGCAGCTTGTGGTGACTTTACAACAAGAGTTGGTAACAAATGCTTGTTAATGGTTGGTTCTCACGTTGCTCACAACTGCGTGCTAGATGATGAAGTTATCTTAGCTAACCTTGTAACATTAGGTGGTCACGTTCACGTTGGATTTGGCGCATTTATTGGTGGTATGAGTGTATTCCACCAAAACATCAGAATTGGTAAAATGGCTATAATAAGTGGTTTCTCTGCTGCAAGACAAGACATTCTTCCTTACTCAAAAGGCGAAGGTCGTCCACCTGTAGCTAGAGGTCTTAATGTTGTAGCTCTAAAACGTAGAGGTTACTCTATGACTGATATCGACGTTGCTCGTCACGCTTTCAAATACTTAATTTCTCCAAACTACAACACAACTCAAGCCATTGAAAAAATCAGAGAAGAAGGTAAAGTGAACAGCATTGTTGAAGATATGATTGAATTCGTTCAAACATCTAAACGTGGTGTAACTCTAAAATCATATAAAACTGGTGCTCAAGCATTAGCAGAATAATAAATTTATAATTTATTAAAAATAAAATTAAAAGAGTCGAGAAATAATTTCTCGACTTTTTATTATTAATTTTTGTAACAAACAATCATTAAGAACTGTAACAATTTACTCCGAAAACAGTCGATTTTTGTAAAATTT
>CANNUY010000014.1 GCA_947525005.1 uncultured Candidatus Melainabacteria bacterium | reverse complement strand
ATAATTATAATTATGAAGTGATGATGCATGTTTATCAAGCTAGTGGAACTAACTCTTCAGACTCTGTACAGAGATTATATATTGATAATAAATTGATGGTATCAACAAGCGTGAATGGTATATGGGCTGATAACGATTTTATAAATATAATAAAAAATAATTCAAGAAGAGTAACTATTGAAAGAGTTGGACGTAAATCGTCTGCTTTTAATTTTGTTGCAAATGGATATCGTAGAATAGGAACAAATACTTAAGTATTCACTCCTATACGTCTGTACATCATTGCATTCATTATGGCATTGTTTTGTTTAAGTGTGACAATTCTATACTTAAAATTTCTGTTGCTTGATAAGATTGGAATGCTAAAACAATAACTATCCATTCCATCACTTCTCGCAGAACCAATATAAAAGCTATTAATAAGAGCTTTGCCACTAATTTCTGTAATGTAACTTGATGTAATATGACCTGCACTATTAGTAACAGCACCTAATCGACCATTTATAAGTATTTCATAATTATAATTATGAAGTATTTCTTCACGATTCGTTGATGCAGAAGTCTGTTACTGATACTACTCATATTGATATAGTTGCAGGTGGGGTATCAATATATTTTGTGAGGGCAAATAGTGCATCAGTTTATGCAACAAATTCAGCAGTATTCCCAGTAGATAATACAAGAAAAATTAAGTTAGTTATTTCTGCTAGAAAAGCTGATAGTAATAGTTTAACTGCGTATTCTTACAGAAGAATAGGAATTAATAATTAGTTCCAATACGTCTATATGCGATAGCCCTTAATTCTGTACTTGGTGATATTGCCTTACCTAGATGTATCTTATACTCCAATAATCTATCTTGCAAAATGGTATAGTTAAAATGATACTGGTTTCTAATTCCAAAATTACTAGATGAACGTACTAGAAACATAAAATCATCGTATAAACTTCCTTTTATAAAACATGCACTGCCATCAGCAGATGTACTAATTAGTTGTCCACACATTTGCACCTCATAATTATAATTATGAGGTGATGTTTAGTTTTAATTTTTATGATGCTGGTGATATATGTGGTCTTATTTATATCTGGTCTGACATATTTGGAAATTCAAATAATAATTGGTATTTAGCACAAGGAAATAAATATGCAAGACATAATGGCTTTATATTTACAATACCTATTAAGAATAAAGTTTTTTTTAAATTAACAGATGCAAATAGTGAAAATCAATTCTTTTGTGTTGGATATCGCAGAATAGGCACTAACAGTTAAATATTAATACCTATACGTCTGTAACCTTTTGCAAATAAATAGTAACCTTTTGCTTTTACCGAAAATATTTGTAAATATAATTTACGACTGTTTATAATAGGAATAATACAACAATTATTATCGGTTTCATTCTGCGTGCCGTCCAACGACATAAAACAAGAGGCTTTCCCATAATTTGATAAATCAGATACAGGACTAGGTATGATATTTGGACTAAGTGTAATTTGTGTGTTTGTATTTCCTGAATCACGCCAACCAAATGCTGTTAAAGATACTTCATAATTATAATTATGAAGTGATGATGCATGTTTATCAAGCTAGTGGAACTAACTCTTCAGACTCTGTACAGAGATTATATATTGATAATAAATTGATGGTATCAACAAGCGTGAATGGTATATGGGCTGATAACGATTTTATAAATATAATAAAAAATAATTCAAGAAGAGTAACTATTGAAAGAGTTGGACGTAAATCGTCTGCTTTTAATTTTGTTGCAAATGGATATCGTAGAATAGGAACAAATACTTAAGTATTCACTCCTATACGTCTGTACATCATTGCATTCATTATGGCATTGTTTTGTTTAAGTGTGACAATTCTATACTTAAAATTTCTGTTGCTTGATAAGATTGGAATGCTAAAACAATAACTATCCATTCCATCACTTCTCGCAGAACCAATATAAAAGCTATTAATAAGAGCTTTGCCACTAATTTCTGTAATGTAACTTGATGTAATATGACCTGCACTATTAGTAACAGCACCTAATCGACCATTTATAAGTATTTCATAATTATAATTATCATTAGGTAAATAATCAGATAAGTCTATTGTGTACGTTCCTACTGCTGTTGCAGTACTCAAAACCTGCTCCTTTGCTACCCATTGTCCATCAAATCTATCATTTGCGATTGATTTTTCAGTTGATTGCAAATTCCCATTTTCATCACAATATACTGGAGTTACAGCACTACCTACAGCAGTTGACTTTACGTGAGTAACTGCAACATTTGAATCGCATTTTTTTTCAACAATTTCATTTATTTTTTTCCCAACTTCGATAGGACTCTCTGTACCTATTAATTTTAATATTTCAGACATAATTATCTCCTTTATATACATATAACTGAGCCATTAAATGATTTTAATGCTCGCAATGAGGTTACGTTAGAACTGTCTTTTATTATATCAACTAATGCAGTATCACATTTCCCATTTTCAGTGTTTTTCAATACTTTCATACAATCTTGCACAGCTCCTATTGATAGATTATAAACGTTATTTATTTCATCATAAATCCAATCAGATTCTGCAAAATCAATAGTTGTTGTTATTGTTGAGCTTGATATATAAATATGCACATTCGCACTTGATCCAACTTTTAATAAACATTTAATTTCTTTAGAAATAGCGTAGTTATCAATATGTGGAGTGATATATTCAGCATTATCGTTTCTATTGCCATATGCATATAAAATTTCGTTTTCAGGGTTATCAGGATCTATGATATAAATTCCTATTTCTCGATACCAGAAAGATTTAGTAATATCTGTTTTTGAAAAACTTGAACCAAGCTCTACAATATTTGATGCTTTTTCAACCATTGTTAGATTGTCTAAGGAAATCACTTCATTTACTAAATTTTGACGAGTTACAAAATTTTCTACGTCATAATCAAAACCATCTCCTAATGCTATACGTTTAAAGGTTATATCTAAACCTGCAAGCATTCTTGTAACAATATTCTCTCCAGCATTTGTCATTACAAATGATATATATTCTTCTGACATCACTATATCTCCGTTTCTTCTATACTATTATCTATCCCAAATTTTAATATATCGATAGATTTTTCGATAAAACCACAAGCAGGATATATCATACCTTTTGCACGCAATTCTAAAACGATTGATTCTAACCATTGAGATTTACGTTTGATTTTTTCTAATATAAACAAAAAAGTTGAAATATCTGTTTGTAAGATATCTTTGTTATTTGTATACAATTTAAAATAATGAGGATTACCATTATAATCAAACCATTCTTTTAATTCCGTCTCTGGCAAATATTCATTTATGACTTTTTCAACAGCCCATACTGTACCCAACCGACTAAAGACGAGTGGAGCATCTTTTAACAGTTGGCGTTTTTTCTCAATTGTTATAGATTTAATGTACCAAAAAACATTCCAATCTTGTGCCAGCTGATCTAACTCAGCTTCATTCAATTCGTCAATATGTCCTAAAATAATAGTTTTGTCCATATTTATTGACAGTTTTTGAAACAAATTAGATAAACTATCAGCGAAAGCTTTATCAAAAGAATCCTTTTTCATAAAAGAAGGAAGCATTTGATAAATATTAACATCTTTTAATTTCATTAATTAGCCTCCGTTGTTGGTGCAGTTGTCTTATGTGTAACTGTCATTTTCCCTGACCATTTAGCAACTTGACCACTTGTTAATTGTTTGTACACTGGTTTAACAATTTCAACATAATCAGCTCCAACAGATTTTGTATCAGACTTCAATATTTCAGCTCTCAATCTATCAGGATTGATAGCTTTTCCTATTTGAGAAGATTGCCATGTGTTAAAACGTTCAATTGCTCCACCAGTTCCTTCAACTTCAGCAATTACATCATTTTCTTCGTTTTCATTGGTATAGTATACAAATTCTATATCGTAATTAACTTGCGAAATGCCACTCACAACAACCTTATCATTTAATGGTCGTACCTCTTTAGAGTTGCAAACGTTTTCAACCTTTTTTAAAATTTCTTGACTTGGTAAAGTCCCATCTTTACAGCAAACTATAATATTTATTGTTCCTGCAGTTTGATTGGATTCAATGAATACATCTGATATACTCGGGTCTGCTGATTTTGCGTAATATTCATAAAGACTTTCTGCTCCTGCTGTCGTTTTTGAGCTTTTCGCAAGTCTGATTCTTTCATAGTAGTGAGAATCACCAATGCCGCCATCTTCATCAGGGTACGGTTCTCCATCATCACCTCCAATTGTTTCATCAAGGTTTGAAACGTTTGAAACGTATGCAACCTTATCTACTAAATTGTTTAATTGACCAGGTTTATAACCGTTATAAGATACTCCACCCTCTTCTGCATATACAGTTGCATCAACATAAGTATTACCAGCATATATAACTGCAGCCTCTTCTGTTGCAAAGTATTTTTCATTATCGCCTGTAACACGAGTTCCTTTAGGAATTACAACGTTAAAACTTAGTTCTGAAGATAGATAGAATCTTTCTGTAGTTTTTGCTTTTGTTTTCGGTAAACGTTCACAGTTTTCGTTTTCTCCATGAGCATCTAAATTAACTCCTTTTGCATATTGAGCAAAACGTTGGTTAAATAGTTCGTTTAACGTTATTAAAAATTGGATTGTCCAACCGGTCAAAGCCTCCATAAATATCATTCGTTCATCGCCACTATACAACGTTTCTTCTAACGTTGTTTCAACGTTATTAACTATGTCGTCATGAATACTATTATCATCCACTACAAATAAATCTAATTTTGACATTTTATACCTCGTTTACAATTACATCTGGAGTAATAATCATTGTTCCAGATTCTGAGTAACTGATTTTTATATCATTTACTGTTACTCTTGGCTCATACGTTTCTATTAACCAACTCGCATGGTTTTTGGCGGTAATTTCTGCATCCTCTTGGGGCATATCAATAATCCCTGGGTCCATGCCTTTTAATCTAGCGTGGTGTACTTCGTATTGATACAAGTGTAATAAATTTGAAATACACTGTTGTGGTGTACCATTTCCCTTTGCTTTCATAAGTGTCCTCACTATAATTTTTTTGCTTTTGCGATATCTGCAGGGTTTAAAGTTATTGAACTTTTTTTCTTTTTCTTTTTTTTACCTTTTTTCTTTTTTTTCTTTTTGGTTGCTTTGCCACCTTTTGAGCTTACTTTACTATCAGTAGTAAAAGTCAAAGTCATTTCACCTGTTAATATTTGACCATCACAATCGGTTACAGTATTAGCCAAGTTTATTTCATCAAGAGTAAAGTCACTTTTACTAATTTGCTCTCCCCCCAAAACAAAATAATCTTGTTTCCCTGCGTTTTTCTTTAACATTTCGAATTCGCCTCTAGGGTCAATGCCTATTACAAACCCTGTATCGTAAGATATAGTCAATTGTTCTGATTCTAAACCTTTTACAATTGTTTTATCAGAACCTTTGTCGTTCTCTTTTTTCTCTGTTTTTATACTTTGGGATAGTTTTATACTTTTAATATTTGCCATTTGTTGCAAATCGTTACCCCAAGTTATACCATTCCATTCAGCTTGCTTCATAAAAGTCCTCTTAACGTTTAAAACGTTTATTAAACGTTTTAACCTGTTGCAGCACCTGTGTCTGCTCCATTATTACCATTTGAGTGGACGTGGCTGTTTATACTAGCAATAGAAGTTGTCGTAACATCAGTGGTTTTAATCTGCCCAGTTGTTTCAACGGCTCCTGGTATAGTTCCGCTCCATTCTCCATCAGCACGTTCTAATATTATCCCCGTCAAATCATTCGCAACGGCATACCAGACTTCATCACCGACTTTTAAAGCTCCCATCTTCCCACGTAAATGCCATGAAATAACAAGTGGACGTGTTGGCATTGCTTCCGCTGTACAAGGTAAAACTCTTGCTTTTATCGGGTCTCCATTTCTGTCCACAGCAGCTTCAAATGATGAAATTTTACCTTTATCAATAGTTGTCGGCATTATAAAACCTCTGCCTTTCTAAAAAACATTTTTGTTTTTAAGTTAATATAATCCTGACGAAGATGAGAAACAAAAACATTGCCATTCCAACTATTTGCACCTATCGTTTTTAAATCTATAATTGAACCTGCTGAGAATTCTTGCATAATTGCATCTTTAAAAATTCCCGATGCAAGATTCTTGTTTTCTTGTCTCAGAATACCTTGTGCAAATCTATTAGCCTCATCTTGACCACTAATAAACGTTGATATAACTATATCTTTAGCTTTTGATAATCCATTTTTACTGGTATATGTTCCTGTAATGTCGCCATTTCTTACATTTATCTTGCCATATCCTTTTTGCCCATTGTCCGTATATGTAAAATCTGTATCCGCTTCAATTTGAATTGTTTTTGCAGGAGATTGTTTCTCTAAGTATTCTTCTGAATAGAGTACCAATGTTTTGTCATAGACAACAAAGGCTAAGCTTTCAAGCTCACATCTCTTTTGTAAAAACTCAAAATCTGACAGATTTTCTTGTCTTACATAAGAATATAAACGGTCAGTAACTCCGTAATTTTTAAAACTTAAATTGTTTCTATCTGCTATTTCTTTAGCCAACTGTAATAGTTTTACATTTTCCCATGACTTATTATGTTTATTTTTAGCAGTTGGCGGGATTGAGGACGCTCTTATTGTCATCAATCCGTTTTCTGGCTCAACAGAGTTGATAAACATTGCACCTGTTTTTGCTAAACCATATACAACAGATATTACATCTTCTTTTTGAGCTTTCCAACCGTCCCATAAACGTTTAATATCGTTGAAAGTTAAAGTTAACGTATCAGCTGTCGAACATGCGTACATATCGTGAATACAACTATTTACAGATATACTGTCTGTTATTTCTTTTTGATTATAAAAAACTTTTAATATATCATCCTCAACCGCATGTGGTTCGTCCTTAAAACAAGAACGTTTTATAGGACTTTTATATTGAGTAGCTTTTGTTTTGGATTTTGCACTATATTCTTCAAAACTTAAAGTAATTTTACCTGTTAAGATTTTCCCGTCCGCAGTAATATTTTCACTTTCTAGTGAAACATTATTAAGAATTACATTGGCTGGACCAAATAAAGTTCCTTGTAATAATAAAGGCCCGTACAAACCTAAGTATGATCGCATAGTTTTATATTCAGTCAACGGAACAACACCTACAACAATACTAACGTTGTATTCTATGTTAAAAGTTTGTAGCTCACCACCGCGTATTTTTGTTTTTGAACTGGTATTATCAGTTTTCTTTTTGATTTTATAACTTATTCCTACTTCTTGCAAAAGTTTTAGGCTCGTAGGAGTTAAAGAAAATGTTCTATCTTTCCATTTTGCTTGTTCCATTTGCTATTCCTTTTAACTTCTTCGCCATGGTGCGAGTGTTTCGTCATTTTCTAATGTATCGAAGACGGGAATGTATAACTCCTCCCCGCCCTCATATATCATTACGTCATTATATTTAACATTCGCCTCTATTATATAACTTGATAAATATTCATCATCGTAATATTTTAAGGCAAGTATATCAGGAGTTTCACCAGCACTTGCAATATGTTTAATATATTGTACGACCTCCATTAAAACCTCCTAATATGAGAATGAGGCAGATTTATAACTACCTGCTGTTTTACGTTCCATCCAGCTATCTATCATATCGCAGAACTCACCCTCTGCACTTTTTAATTTGTTGATTACATCATCAGAACTCATTGACTCTGTTATATAAATATTAGGTGAGAATGAGAACCCACCAAGATTATATGAATTGGAACCGTTTTCACTAACCCCTAGCATTTGTCCTGCTTTCATCCATGTTGATATATTATTGGCACGATATGCAGGGTCAAAAGAAATAACAGCTTCTGTTCCTGCTTCACCTGCAAAACTCAAACCTTGAGTAAAACCACCTGAAGCAAGTGCAGGGATAGACTTATTTCCGCCTCCACCTCTTAATGCGCTTAAACCGTTCTTTAACAACCTTACAGCTGTAATGATTTGTCCCAATGGTCCAAGTGCAAAAAGAAGAATATCAACAAAATGTTCTTTAATAAAATTCCCCATTGCTCCAAAAGAGGTTTTAATGTTTTGCCATAATTGAATAGCACCATTTTTAATCTGTTCCATTCCAACTTTGCAAACATCCCAAAATCTTATAAAAGCATTCTTTATCTCTTCCCAATGAATAACACATGCAACAATAACTCCGATGAGAGCACCTATTGCAATGGCAATCCAACCTATAGGGTTTGTTGTCATTGCTACCCATACTGCTTGAAGTGATGCCAATAATCCTCCGTTGGCTAATGTTGCAGCAATTGTACTAACATTTAAGAAGTTCATCATTCCAACGACTGATTGTATAACAGAAAAGCTACCAAAACTACTTGCAACAGCAACTATAATAGGAATTAATGTGGTCATGTGTTCTGCCAAGAAAGTTATTGCAGGAATTAATAGTTGTATTATTTTGGTTAAAATAGGCAAAAGACTATTAACAAAATCAAATACAGCCGATGCAAAAGGCTCAAATGCTACCTGTAATTGATGTTGTATTATTTCCCATCTTTCAGCTGCATCCGCTGTGTCCCACATTGCACCCATTATTGTTTCGCCATTATTTTCAAGCGACTTTGTAAATGCTTCAACGTTTAGAGTGCCTTTCCTGATAGCATTTGCCATTGTAGAACCAGCTCTAGCACCAAAGACTTCGCTTGCTATTGAAGCTGCTTTTGCTTCATTACCTGCATTTTTAATTTGCTCGTAATACATCTTCATTCCGTCTGTTGCTGAAATGCCTTTTTTAGCTAAAGTTGTAACACTTTTTTTCATTGCTGCAAGAACTTCTGTAGTATTAACACCAGCTTTGTCCATTTGTCCCATAAGAGCAGATGCTTGCTCGAACGAATAACCCATATTTTGTAGTTGCGGTCCAAACTGCTTCATATTTGCCATTAATTCGTTAAAACCTGTACCAGTCGATTGAGAAACTTTAAAGATATAGTCCATTTTATTGCCCATATCTTGCGAATTTATACCCCATTGTTGAAAAGCTTTTGATGAACTTTCAATCGTTGAGTTTAAATCTTCTCCGAGCATTCCGCTAACGGTTATTGCTTGTTTTGATAGACCTTGAAGCTCATTACCAGTAAGACCTAAACGTGTGTTATAATCTGCAATTGCTTTAGATGCATCTTCCATTGAACCTGGAATTGATGAATATACAGCTTTAAAATCTGTTTTTAAATTTTTTAAAGCTTCGCCAGTTGCACCAGTACCTATTCTAATAGCATCATATGATTTATCAAATTGAGCACCTAATTCATAAAGTTGTTTACCAATTTTATATGTAGCCGTCACTGCTGCAACACCAAATGCAACCATCCCTGCTTTTGCAGTAAAAGCAGTTTTGTTCATAGTTCCTAGTTGTTTTTGTGCTTCTTGTACGCTTTTTGCTAAGCTAGGGTCAATTGACCCTGCTAGCTTAACAACCGTTTCCATAACTTTACCGTTTGACATTATTATCGTCTCCTGTAATGGTTTATTTGTCTATTCCTGCGTTGTTGGGTATCTTGATTATTTTCTTCTTCTTCTTTTTGTTTCACAGCTTCTTTACATTCTTCAAAGAATTCTAAAATACCCATATTAAAGACATCTAACACTGAACACTGGTAGTATCTTGCGTAACCTCTTGCTGCTCGTTTGATTGTTTTTGAATCTGCTCCGCCGGTTCGATAAAAAAACTTGCACCAATATTCGCTAATTTTGTGATGTCATAACCTTTTAAACGTTGTAAATCTTCAACTGCAATCTCAGGATTAACTGCAATAACTGCCATCATACCAATAAATATATGCAATGTATAATCTGCCTGTGCAATATGAATTGAACCTACTAAATCCTTACCACCAATCTTAGCTTTCAATCCTTCTGCTTTAGCTAAATGATTTACTGTCAATTCACTGATATCATACGTTAATTCTGTTTTTTCAACCCCATTAATTAATAAAGGTGTTCTTAATTTAATTGTTTTTTTACTCATTTTTCCTCCTTACTTTTTCACTAAAAAAGGCATCAGGGTTTTAATACCTGATACCTTTATACCGTTATAAACGTTTATACAACGTTTATAATAAACTTGTGAGTGACTTTGCGTAATCCTTGCCATTTATCTTCAGAATTTTTTTGACCTGATCAACAAGGATTAGTTCTTTTCCATTTACATAGACTTGATATCTTGTAACAGAAATAGGAATACCACCTTCCCAATTTTCTCCAGGAGCGATATCACCCCCAGGGAAGATTTTTTTAGGTGTACCAGTAATAAAAGCTTTTGCTCCTTCTAAATCTTGGGTTCCGTCTTTCTTTATAACAGACTGAGCCCACCTTACTTCAAATATTCTCTTTTCTGGTATTAAAAGGTTTGCTAAACCATTATCCATACCGACTTTGTTGATCGTTGCCTCCATTTTTTCTATTATTGGCAAAGGTATTTCAATCTCTCCCATTGAATTAAAAGTTTGTGTTTTGGGAGTAACTTCTGGTAAAGTGATTGATACATCTTCAGCTACTGGCTTATTATCAACATAAACTGACGTTCCAAGTATAGTTCCTTTTATGTCTAGATTTGTCATGTCTTATTCCTCCTCTTCTACTAAACTTGCTAAACCTTCATCGGTGTAGTAAACCCTACCTGTTAATGATTTAGCACGAGGTGTTACTGTCACAGGCAAATCAAACTTAAAATCACCGTTCATCATGTCTGTTGTACTGTTTTCACTTGCTAAGAATAAAATCTTTGAACCTTCAAGCAATGCACCAACTGCAATATAACCATCGATATAGTCTTGTTCTTCGTTCAAGATACTATCTCTTAATTGAGCGTTAAATGGTTTATCAATTTTGTTTGCTTGTCTGCGTTGGAACCAGTTCATGCAATTGAACAACATTCTCATATAATGAGAATCAATCGCTCTTGGGTCAATATCTTTGCCAAACTTGTATTTAGCAGTGTGTCCACACCATAATACCCATTTACCACCCCAATATACCAATGTTCCGATACCATAAGCATTAAGCTCTGTTGATGCTGTTACTTGGTCAAAACCTTGATTTTTAGATGTTGGACCAAAATATTGTTTTGTAACTGGAATTTCTTTGTTTGAACAAGATTCCATCGGTATAGAATCATGTTCATTATCTATTCTCATATACTCAACAATAGCAAGAGTTGATGTGTGATAAATTCTTTCGGTTGAATTATCATAAGCCATTGGCCAGTATACGTCAGAACGTTCTGAATCATAACCGTTTGTATCTCGCCAATTACGTGCTTTAACAAAAGTATCAATATTTGAAGAATTATCCACCACAGGAATATCTGCGACAAAATATGCTTGCCAATGTCCATTAATTCCATTACAGAATGTAGCCATTGCATTATATACTTTTTTATGAGTATTAAATTTCAAACATGATAACAAGTTTGCTACTTGATTTTCCCTTGTATATAGCAAACTAACGGCTTTCATGCCTGTATAAACACCATTAACTTCAGCACCAATAATGTCATCCTCTGTTACTGCATCAGTATCAACTTCATAATATGAGCCATCTATTTGACCGTCAAGTTGTTCTTCTGCGATAGAAGTTAATATAACTTTACCACTTGTAAAATTATAAGATACTGTAAAGTCTGTATCTTGAACTTTTTCACCCAATGCAATAGTATCAAGAATAACAGTATCACTCTTGAATTCTGCAACACCATTTTTAAATGTTATAGAGAATTGAGTTGCTTGTTCTTTTTTATGTTTATCAGGGTCAAGCACGTTTATAACATAAATAGGTCCAATTCCACCCAATTTATTATCAAAGTGTGCTCCGATTGCTTCACATAATGTGAATTTATCCCAATCTGTTGAATATCCGACAGTCTTTTGTGAATTCATAAAGTCAGATAATTTAACAGGTAGGTTAATAATTTCACTGTTTTTATAATTTTTAATCAAGTTCACGGGTGCTAAACCGATATATACTGGAACGGTTCCTGCTTGAATTGCACTTTTTGCAACGGAATCGCCCAGCAAGGCAAAACTGCCGTGTTGGTACGTATTAGCCATTTCTCTTTATTCCTCCTGTATACTTACAATAAGTGTCTAATATCTTTCTTAGATGATGGAATTCCGTATTCGACAGAAAATGTCATCCAAGCTAGGTAATAAGGATAATAACTAGGAATTTGTCCGTTATCAGATGCAGGCCCGCACTTGATACCATCCTCTTTTACTATCCTTAAATCTTTTATTTGTTCAGTGTTTCGAATCTTCTCGATAATAAAATCAACAAAATTCCAAACATCTCGCCACCCTTCTGTATTTCTTGTATAACCATATTCTGAATGTTCCCCAGGATTAAAAGTAGTAAATTGTAATTTTATAGTTAATTTACCGCCTGCATCCGTCATTTTTTCCTCTACATCATCAAATTGAATACATATAGAAGGTACTCTATGAGTTTTGCATATTTCTTCAGGTGGAACGTACAAAATAAATACATTAGGCTTGACCATTTCGTATTGATATGTAGCATCTACATTATCATCACTAGGTCGTTTAAACTTAAAATTCGGACATATTTCAGTTTCTAACCAATCTTTTATATTATCAAGTTGCTTAACTACTGTCATATAACCTCCTAATAAGTAGTAACATTTTGATGAAGTGCTATTTCTGCCATTCCGAGATTTGTTTTCCAATCATCAATAAGGTATTCTTTATTATTGATATTAAGCAATGCTCCTGCTTTTTTCTTCGGTAAATCCTCAACTTTTGCAAAAAGCAAAGCCGTACTTTCATCAATGGCTAGTTCTGAACTACCCTGACGAGTTTTTAAAACTTCATCATCAAAGATACAAGTTATTTCTTTGCCCTCTACAAGTTGAGTTTCACCGAATTCGTCAAGATTTAAAAATACATCATCTATATCAGTTAAAATCTCTTCTTTTAACGTCATTACACAACTCCGTCAATATCTGATAAATCAGGAGTTTCTTCTGCTACTTCTTCAAGTACTTCTTCTGCTTCCTTGATTTTTCTTAAAATTGTTTCAGGTTTCCATGCTGCAGGATTACCACCAAGACCTAATTCTTTATATCTTGCGATAAGTTCAGCCTTATCTAGTTCCTCCTTAACATCTTCTTTTTTATCTTCATCGATAACTTTTTCGTCTTGATTATCTGCAGGAGTTTCTTCTTTTACAACTTCTTCATGTGCTTTTTCTGCTACTTCATCTGTAAATTCTGCAACACCAAGATTCACTAGTCTCTTTTCTTCTTTTTCGTCTAAAGAAAAAGGCTCATCTTTTGATGTTTTTGGTATAACAGAATGACCTTGACGGTATCCATACACACCTTGAATTATTTTAATCATATTATTTCCTTTCTTTTCTCTCTTCTAAAAGAGCGGGTTTCCCCGCTCTATTCAAGAAGAAAGACTTAATTAACTAAAAATTACAGTCGCTTTAATAAATGGGTCTTTATTTACTGGTTGAACAAGTGGAGCCGCTCTTAAAGCAACGCTCTTGACTTGTTTTTCAACTTCGTAAAGTGGCACACGTTTACCAACGTATGTGTTAAAATCAGCTGAACCGTAATCAATTTGAGTAATTGCACCATAATTGATAACACCACAGCCTGGAGCAGTTACTATAATATCTTTTGAATTGATATAATCTTTAATTATTCCGTTTTCATCTTCATAAGTACCAGTATATTGAATGAAGTTCAATTTATGACCTTTACAATTTATCTGAGCAAGTAATACTGCATCCTCAAACTGTTCAGTTGGATCAATAACACCGATATTATAATTTCTGTTATCTAATAACTTTTGGAGTTTCTCATCGTTCAAAAATGCATCTGCTGCTTCTGTTCCCAAAATTACATCTGTCGCAGGTAAACTTCTATGTTTTAAACTTAAAGCCATAGCTGCACAGTCACCAATAACATCAGCATCAGCTGTACCCCAAGATTTTGCAGGTGTATAAACTGCTGGATTTGAAACACCATCATAATATGCAATATTCTTAGTTGCATATAAAACATTGTCATCAGTATAATGTTTCATAGTTAATGCATTTGTTTGTAACACTTCTGCACACATTGCTTCTTCACGTCTTACAATCATATCGTCCATATCAACTAAATCCTTAGCAGTAATTGCCAATGCTCTTTCTTCAGGGCTTAATTGATTGTAATATGCTTCGCCGAAGCCTTTTTTCTTCAACACATCAATTGTCAATGTTCTTTTTGGTGCAATAAATGCTGGTTGATATGCTTTCGCAGTATAACCTTGTCTTTTTACCACCTTACCGCCAACTTCAGGTGCTACAAATGGTGCAAGTTTTTTAGTTCCCTCTTTATATTCAACTAGAACTTCATCCGTTCCGAATGTTGTTCCAACTGGGAAATATCTTGATTGCAAGAACGTAGTTGGTTTTTCCATTTGTTCGTATGCCGCTAAAAGTACGGCAGTTTGTGTATAGTCTAAATTATATCCCATCTCATCCCCTCCTAGATTTCATCTGATAAAATGATATTATGTGTTCTCAATACATCGATATCGTCTGCTGTTAATGTGTAATCAGATTTAACAATTAAAGCATCTTTATTAAAATGTCCTTCTCTATATGCAATAGTCACAACATCTGCTGATGTTGCATCTACATTTTTTTGCAAGATGCAGTTTGCTACGCATTTTGTTGCAACACTTTTGATTTCCTCTTCTGTGCCTAAAATTACTGCTTTACCTGAAGAATTAAGAGCTAAAACCGTACCTCTTTTAAGTTCACCTTGACCTGATGCAACAGTTACACCAAATGAATCTGTTTTAAATGCTGAGTTTACAAGATTATCAGGTATTACATCAGCAACAGTTCTGTTTAATTTTTCTACCATTATTTACCCTCCTTGATTTTATCGATTTTGTTAAACACTGCTTTTACAGCATTTTTAATATTTGTTTGGTTTTCTAATTCTGTCGGATTGTCGTTTTGTGCAGATTCAGATGCAACACTATTAACCTTGCTGTTTTTTGTGTCTTGAGTCATTTTTTCTAGTGCTTTATTAGATTTTTGAGCTTCTCTTTGCATTGAACGAAATGCCAATTCTTTTGCATCACAAGCAGTTTCGCCAAATTTTGCTTCTTTCACTAAATCTTCATCAATTGTGTTTGCGATTGAATCGATTTCTTGAAGTCTTTTTCTTTCTTCAGCCTTTGCATCATTTGCAACTTTCACACGCATAGCGTTTTCTTGCTCTTCTTTTTGTTTTTCTTCTTCTTTTTTCTTCGCTTCATCATCGGCAGTGCCATTTTTATCAGCGTTAGTTTTTGTTTTTTCTTCGTTGTCGTCATCTTCTTTATTAAAGAAAGATGCCATGTAATTCATAAACTCTTCTACTTTTGTTTTTGCCATTTGTTTTTGTCCTCCTGTTTGTTTTGCAATAGAATTCATAACCTCTTGTGATATGTGCAAACCTCTGATATCGTGCTTTACACCATTTACAATAAGTTGATTTTTATTAGTAAGCTCAATTTGTGGCCCACTTTTTACATCAGATGTAATAAGAGTATTTGCGAAGCCATAATCAATAGCTTCTTGACCAGTCATCCACGTTTCTTTTTTCATCAAATTACGGCACTGTGTCTGTGTCATTCCCGTTTTTTCTGCATACATTGCCGCCGCAGAATTGCTATAAGTTTCATTAGCATTAACTATTTTGTTCAAATTTGCATTATTATAATATCCACATAAACCAGCCATAACTTCGTGACACATCATTACTGAACCAGGATATACTTGAACATCATCTGCTGCAGTCATAATTGTGAATGCTGCACTTGCTGCAATTCCATCAACAATACAAGTTATATGTTTGTTTTCAGCCTTTAATAGATTATGAATAGTGATTGCTGTATCAACCTCTCCTCCACCAGAGTTAAGATGAATTTCAATTTTATTACACGTTTTAATATTTGCAAGTGCTTCTTTAAATTCGTTAAGAGTTATAAAATTTCCCTCAATTTTTTTACCAGTCCACCAATCAGTTGGTCGTTCCTTAACGACTTCGCCCCATAATTCAATTCTACCAATGTCATTATCAATCAAAGCAGAATTAATAAATCTTCTACGGTTCATTGTTACCCCCCATTTTTACACTCTGTTTTCTATATTCGGAAACTAGTTCATTTGTTTGTGCTTCAAACTTCCTTGCTTCTTCCAATAACGTGTTTTCATCGTTCAATGTATCAACATTCTTGTTATACTCAGAGCCATTAAGTCTAATTGCACTTTCTGCTCTTGTGCTAAAACCGTTTTCACACATCATCTGTTCTGCAGTAATCTCTTTTGTAGGGTCTAGCATACCTTGTGCAGGTCCAGTAAATTCAGCACCCAACCAAGCCATTCGCTTGATAGGGTCGTCAAAAAAGCCTGGAGCTTTCAATCTGCCACGTGCGACTGCCTCATATATAAAGATTTCATATATTGGTCTGCAAAAATCGGATACAAACCACTCTCTACGCATCTTGACTAACTTCCAAAATTCAAGAAGTGCTGCTCTTGATGCTGAATAACTAGAATTAAACTGTTTAAGTAACATTTCTTTTGGAATTTCTAATGATGCACCAATCTGAACTGCAACAGCCTCAACGAATGCAGAGAAACCACCCGCTGGTCTCTTAGGGTCACCAAATGTAATACTCTCACCAGGTTTCATAACATTAATATTACCTGGTCCCATTTCATATTCATCGTCATCTAAATCAAGAGGTTCTTCTTCCTGTTGAATTTGATTGAATGGCATTTCATCTGTTCTAGCCTCAGTTGTAACAAATGCCGTAAACAAACTCTCAACCAATGCAGCAGTAAGTTCTGCATTAGTGTATTGTCTAATTTGCAATACCATTTCTATCACTGGAGCAAGGAGAGAAACACCTCTATATTGTCCTGCTCTTTCAACATCAGCCACTACGTGAATTACGTTAGGCAACCCCGTTTCTTTTCCGTAGGCTTCAACTCTTGTCCACACTATTGGTCCAGCATTAATTTCATACAAATAATTACTTCGGACATGATATGCTAGAACTTTACCGACTTTATTAACTTCAACGCCGTCATAAATACGATTACCGTTTTTAGCTTTGCCATCTGTCGCTCCAACAATAGAACCACCACAGGATGCATTATCAGGAGTTGCGACTCTATCAGCTTCAATAATATTTAATCTCAAAGAGTATGGAGACATTTTATTGACGGTAGATTCCTCACGTTGAATAAATGCAAAACTATCACCATTAAGCAAGGCACTATAAAATACAAGTTGTTGTATTTTATAAAAATCATTCATGCATATCGAATCACAGTTTTCTTTTTTTTCTGCCCATAGAGCAAATTCTCTTTCAGCTTGTTTTTGCCAAATGCTTGCTTCTTCCAATGTTAAGCCAAGAACATCTCTATCAACTTGTGATTTTAAAATCAAGCCACATCCGATTACGTTAGTTCTATTCGTTTTTAGTGCAGATAAAGGAATGCCACCAGACATAGCAAGAACTCTTGAACGTTTTCGCAGTGTCATATTATTGTAGTTTATATCTTCATTAGGTGAGCCTGAACTAGCCGTAAAACCTTTCAAAGATTTACGTGTACGGCTTGCACCAGTTTCTGAATATCCTTTATTTATTCTTTTTGGAACCATATTGCTGGAGTCAGCAATATGGTTCCTTTTATATTTATTTTTTGCCATTGATTAAACCTTCACTTTCAAACTAAAAACGGGGAATAACTTGCACGCATTTGCGTGAACGTTCCCCGTTTATCAAACTATCCAGCTCCTTAATCTCTTCCTCAAGCTGTTTAATTGCTGCTCTAACTTGTGCCAATTCAGTATTGTATCGTGCTAAATTCCTTGACCCGACACCATAGCTTTGCACTCCCCCCGTCAGCATTTTTTTTTCTTGTTCATAATATAAATTAAGCCTCTCACGTTTAACCGTAAGGTCGGCTTGATATTGTTCTTTTTTGCTCATATAAACCTCATCAGTGTTAAAACGTTGTATAAACGTTTTAAACGTTATTTATATCTACCAATCAGAATTATAAGAAACGTTCCTTTTCTTCTTTTTCTGTTTAACAATTTGCGTTTGTGAATGTTGTGGTTTAGGTTGTGACAACCTTTGTTTTATTCCGTCTAAGTCAGGATTCCAAAGTCTGAATGCTGCATTTGCATAATTTCTACAATCGAGTGCCTCATTCCTTTGGTGACCAGGTAGTTTTTCCCATATCCACTTGTTCCCCGTCTTTGTTCGGGATAGTGTTAATTTTTCAGAAAGCAAGCCATTGAAAAAATATGAGTCATAGCCTCTTTCATCACCTCTTGGAAAGTGACAAAAATTTGCTCCAGGTTCTAACACTTTCAGATTACTCATAATAGTTGTCTTTCCTTCATCAACACCGATTATGTATAACCATGCATTTTTGCGAGGATTACCATTAACGGCAACCTTTGACGGTTTTGTCGTAATATATGGATATCCCTCACCACCTTTACCTTTTATCGCAAACACTCGTTTTTCTTGTCGTATTCGACATTGTTCATATACAGACTGCGTTCTATGACCGCCTGAATCAACGAATGTTAAACCAATCTTCAAGCCTTGACCGTTTTTAAATTGATAAGTTCTATCGATTACTTCATCGAGTCCTTGCCATGTTTCAACTTTCTCAGGGTCGCCTAAGATATATCCTTTGTAAATCCCCCAAGTCTCACGGTTAAAACCATAGCCAACAACCTCATATTCTAGTCTGTCATCCTGTGTATCTACTCCACAAGTCAAAGCAAGTACACCATCTGGAAGTTCTGCTTCGTAGTTCTCTCTTCGAGCAAGCATTTCATCTTCTTCCATCAAGTCGCCTCGATCTTCCCATAATTCACCAAGTTTTGTGTTAAACACAACCTGCAATCTTTGTGGGTCATCTTTCGCTTCAAGAAAAGCTTTTATAATACTTTCCCAACTCGCCCACGGGCTAGAAAAAGCATTCAACCAAAACGAAACACGTCCGTCATTATATGCATCAGGATTCTCTGCTATCCATTTAGCAGGCTGATTTTTCATCGTATGCTCATCAGTTATGCATCCGCAATGCGGACAGGCACAACCAATGTCTGTAACTTCATAGAATTTTTTATTGTTAATCTTCTTTACTGTTGGCTTGAATCTGATTGTATCCCATACAATATTAAAATATTCATTACAATGTGGGCATTTATGACACCAACGTTCTTGAGTGCCTAATAAATATGAATACTCAATTCTACTTTGTCCTTTTATCGTAGGAGTTGATACCTCAACTGACTTCGAATTATAAAACGTTGTCTGTCTAGCTTTTAATAGCTCCCAAGGGTCGCCCTCTTTACCAGCAGACAATGTCCATCTGTCCATTTCATCGCCGATAATATACCTTGCTGGTGTTGATGCCAATGCCGCAGGACTTTCACTCCCTGTCATTTTCAAAGTCCCACCAGGAAATGTTTTCCTCAATATAGTATTTGCACCGTCACGACTTTTCAAGTTCTTAACCTTTTTGGAAAGTCGTTTACTATCTCTAATCATCGGACTTACTCTCTCTCGAGAAAAATCTCTTGCTGCATCCAAATTAGGATGAACGTACAAGATAGTCCCTGGAGCATTATCCATAATGTAACCGATTATATTAATCTCAAGTTCTGATTTCCCGACCTGAGAAGATGATGCCATTGTAATACTTTGAACCTTCGGGTCTGTAAAACATTGCATTGGTTTCTGTAAATACAACGTTCTTGCTGTCCTCCAGGGTCCTGCTTCTGCCGAACTCTCAGGACTTAGGATTCTATATTTATCAGCCCACTCATCAACTGTTAATTTTTCAGGTGGTCTATATAACTCTAAAGCTGATTTTATTGTCTTATTTAATTCTTTGACAACTTGCTGTTCACTTTTTACAGGACACGACATTATTGATATTGAGTTATTACTCGTCGTCCTTTTCATCTACTGTCCATCCTTCACGTTCAGCCACCCGTTCCTTAAAAAAATCAGGATTGTATTCGTAAGCTGCCAACGAATTCAAAACGTCATTTATTGCATCTTCTATTACAACTGATGCCTCTGCCGCACTAGATTTGTTAATAACATCAAGTGCCAATCGTCCAGGTAATGCACTCAACATACTTTTCGTTGTTGCTGCTAAATCCTCAACCATTGCTTGAACATCTTCCGCTCTGTGCATATTACCTTTTAATTCAGCAAGTTCTAAATTCGCATATTCAGCCTTTGCCTCTTTATATTTGATTTCAGCTTCAAGTTTTGCTTTTTCCTGCTCTTCAGTATTTCTTGTTCGGTTATTAACCACATCTTGCAAATACTTAATGTATCGCTGTATAGTCGGAATAAAGTCGTACATATTACCATCTTTTGTACGTTTAACCGATGGCAATATTCCCTCACTCGTTAACTGCTGAATTCGTCTTGGACTTAAAAAAAAGAATTTTGCAACAAATTTTGTATCTCGCAATCCTTTATCTGATTCATTCTTCTTTTTTTCCATATATCTTAACTTTCCTTTTATTTTTTATAAATTTCCTAAAACGAAACGAAATGCCAAAAAAAAATTTTTTAAAATCTACACGGTTTTTGGGCTCGCCAGCACCACAAAAAGATTTTTCCCGTCACAGTACCTTTTGACCTCAGAGCCGTTTAAATCGCTCTTAACGGTTGTTAATTCCTTTTCATGATTGTTTTATACCTAATAGACGTTTAACTCTTCTTATAATTCATTCTACGTGTGCATTCAGTCAAAATTCCATTGTACCGTTTCAGCATCTCTTATGCATTGAACTTCTTCACTTGGGAATAGTTTAATAAATCTTTTAACAATTGCATCACAATACTTCTCATCAAGTTCAATTAACCTTGCTAGCCTACCATATTGCTGACAAGCAATGAGTGTTGTCCCCGAACCTCCGAACGCATCAAGCACGATATCACCCTTGCGAGAGCTGTTATTGATTTGAAACGCAAACAACTCAACAGGTTTCATTGTTGGATGAATATCATTTCTTAAAGGCTTGTCAAATTCAAAACACGTTGTAAGAGTTCTATCATTGATGAAGTAATGAGCCGCACCATCTTTCCAACCGTATAGACAAGGTTCGTGTTTCCACTGATAGTCTTGCCTACCCATAACGAACGTGTTCTTTATCCAAATTACACATTGTCTGATTTTCCAACCAATGTCACGACATGCACCTTGAAAGTTATAACGTTCAGAATCTGCGTGCCATATATAAAAACTTGCACCCTCACGCAAGACTTCATTAATACAACCGAATGCACTTGTTAAGAAATTACGGAAATCCTCATCAGCCATATTGTCATTTTGTATTGTTAACTTATCATCAGTGCCACCTTCGTAATTAACATTATAAGGTGGGTCCGTTAATAACAAATCAACTTTTTCATCTTCTAACAACGTTTTATAAACGTTTAATAACGTTGCATCACCACAAATAAGTTTATGTTTTCCTAGATGCCATATATCACCTTGCTTAGTGAACGGCTCTACATCTTCTTCAACTTCAATATCATCTTCAGATAAATCAATTTCTTCAAAATCATCAATTAAGTCGTTATATTCATCTTGTGAATAACCTGTTAAATCAAGGTCATTAAAATCAATATTTTTAAACAATTCTGTTAATTTATCTTTATCGATTTCTGCAAGTTCAGCGATTTTGTTATCTGCAAGAAGAGCAGCGAGTTCTTCCTCTTCATCTTTAAAATTTTGATATTCAACAGGGACATTGTTCAAACCTGCAAGTTTAGCAGCTTGCAATCTTCCATGTCCTTTAACAATTAAACCCGAGAGGTTGGAAACAGTAATTGGTGCTCTCCAACCTGTTTGTTTTATTATTTCCGCTAATAACTCAATCTGAGATTGTGGATGAGTATTAGGATTTCGTGGGTTTTCTTTTAATTTATCAATCTGTACAATTTCATCGAATGCACAGAAAACAGACACTCCATCAATAAGATGACGTGCCTTAACATTTTCATTTGCCATAAAAACACTCCTTTGCCATAAAATCTTTTTCATACTGGCAAAGAGAACTAGTCCTTAGACAATAATATCAACTATTTTTTATTAAATTTATAAATATTTTTTCTAAAACATCAACTACTATCGAATTACCTGCTTGTTTATAAAGTTGAGAGTTAGATACACCACTTAATTGTGCTTTTTCGAAATCCTCATCATCGAAGCCCATGAGCCTCCAACATTCTTTTGGTGTTAGTTTTCTAATTCGTAGAGAAGAAATAACTAATGGCTGTCTATAACCACCCTGCATTGTATCTATTGTTGGAGATACGGCATCTATATCCCATATTGACCCTGCTTGATGTTTTTGATTAAGTTTATCAAAAATTCCACCTAACCTAATTGGTTTATCAAGATTAACTTTATTTTCGATAACAAGATTGTCTTTTTGAACTGTGGTTATCGTATTTGATAAACCTTGTGAATTTATTTCAAGTCTTTGTTTGGTAGGGATTCCAACAGTTCTATCGGACAGATTATCAGGATTTCTCCCTCTACTTGCTCCAATATATTTTTCAATAACAACTTGCTGAGGTGCAGTTGTAAGAGTTTGAGCGACACCACGACCGACTCTTCCTCTACGAGTTTTTGAGTTTGGTCGTTCAATATTTATACTGTCACCGATATCAACGTTGGTATAACCTTTTATGGTAGCCTCTCTAACTGACAAAATACCCTTTTTATCAAATTGAAAAAATGGTCCATCATTCAAATTTTTATTAGATACAAAATTATCATCCATTCTTGCACCAGCTTTTGTCGTTACAGCAAAAGCAAGATTTGCATTATTGGGATTATGAGGTTTAAACCTAAATCCATTTCCCTTTTCTTCATTTAATAGAGAATTTTTTATAAAAAAATCTACAGTTGATTGCTTCAAATAAAATTTATCATCAACATCATTTTCAAGAATATCTGCAAGCCTTTTAAAAAGTTTTTCTTTTTCAGGGAATTTATATTTTACATTTAAATCATTACGAATACTAAGAGCGAACACACGCTCACGATTTTGAGGTATTCCATAATCTTTTGCATTAAGCACTTGCCAATAGGTTTTATAACCCAATTCTTTCAGATAAAAAAGCCAATTATCAAACTGGCTTTTAAACTTTTTCCCAACTAGGTTTTTAACATTTTCCAATAATAAATATTTAGGTAACGTTCCATCATCTTTTGCAACGTTTAATAAACGTTGTACCTCATAGAGTAAACCCGAACGTGTATCTTTAGATATACCTTTTTGATTACCTGCGACTGAAATATCTTGACATGGAAATGAATATGTCCACAAATCAGCATAATCAAGTCGTTCAATTTTAGTAATATCTCCATAATTTCTAGTTTCTCCGAACATTGCTTCATACGATTGAATCGCATATTTATCAATTTCAGAAATTCCGACAACTTCGTATGTTATTCCAATACGTTCAAAGGCTTTTCTTTGAGCACCAATGCCTGAGAATAACTCATTTATACTAATTTTATTCATTTAATCAACTCCTCCCGAACCTTTTTCATACTGGAAAGAGTTAATTATTATCTAATTAAACCACATACTTTTTATTTAAGATTTTTCATCAAATGCTGATGCATATGGTTATTAAAACGTTTATAATACAAATCTCCTAATTCTTGATCGATAACTTCTCTAACATCTTTATTATCAACCATTTGCGGCAAAGATATAGTTTTAATAGGTGAGATATCGAGCCTATCAGAAGAGTTTCTTAGCCACGGAATTGTTGTCAAACTTTTACTTGCTTGGGCAAGAAAAACACCACCACCATCAGGAGCAGTAAATATTTTTGATTGTTTTTTTATTTTTGCCTTGATTTTATATTTCTTTTTATCAGGTCTATTTTTAGGAGTCATACTAAAATGTAACGGAGTAAGAACTCTACCTTTATAAAGGTATTGCAAACTTGCTATTTCTTTACCACTGGAATAAATTGTACCAGCAGAAGTTTTTATTTCTCCACGTTTGCAACGTATTTCACTTTTCTTTATACCGTAAACAGATGTTACAGCACTAGCAATTTTTCCTGGAGCACGTGAAACCATGTCTTTTATAGTACGTTCAAAAACTCTTGGACTAGTTTCGTACGTTTTTTGAATTTTGTTCAACGTATTTGCAACGGTTGAAACGTTAATAAAAGGTGTTAAGTGACTCATAAAAGCTCCAAAAAAGATAGAACACATCAAAAGAGATGTGTTCTTTTTGTACAAACATTAAATAGAGTAAATATTTTGTTCATTTATACAAAACTCTCAAATTGCTTTGCATTTTAACTATAATGCATAAAACTAATGACTTTCAATGACAAAAGGTGAAATTTAGTGAAACATAATGACACATGGTGACACATAATGACAAATGAACTAAAGCATATAATATTTCTTAAGACGTGTTAACACGTTTTAACTTTCAACAACAAGATTACTAAATGCAAAAAAAAGAGCTCATGCCAGTATTGACATGAGCCTCTTATTACAATCTGCAATTTATATTTTTTCTATATACCAGTAGGAAATTCCAAAATGGTTAAAGTTCCATATTATATCATTATAAAATTCTGATTCTATATTTCGTTTCATAAAATACGGTTTTGCTTGAACCGTTCGCTTATAACTTTCAAAAGCTTCTTGAATTTCTTTTGCGAATTTCCTTTTGAATTCTATTTCCGTAAGCTTTAAAATTTCTTTTGTCGATTTATTTTTGATAATCATATTACACCTCTATTTTTCGATATAAGTTAAATTTCTAAAATCTGTTGAATACTTTTTATAATCATTTTTTTCAACAACATCTGCATAAGTGAATATGCCGTCAGCAAATTTGTTATCCCAAATATTAAGAATAACAACCATTTGTTTCTTTTCTTCATCAAATGCTAATTCACCGAACAATGTGTTATCTTTTTCCATTTTATTATCCTTTCATTATTGTACTAACACATTAACTAACAAATTCTATTACTTCAAGTATTTAAATTCTCTTTTGTATCAGTTCGACACATTCTAATAATTAAATTAATTTATTAATTATGAATTAATAAAATTAATGATTAAACAATTTAACAATTAATCAAGTAAAAAAATATATACTTTTATTAACTTTTTCCAGAAGTTGTATTTTTCTTTTCAGAATCGCTTTTATCTTTATCAACAACACGTTGCATCAACATTGAAATCATAGTTGAACGTTTATAACCCTTTTTCAAAGCCACCATATCAAAGTCTTTCAACAGCTTCAACTTTACACTTATACCAGCTGAAACTGTTACATTCTCATAATCTCGCATGTTTTCTCCTCTCCTTAAATACATAATCAAACAAATCAACAATCGTTTCTTCTAACTTATCGGTTCAACATATTCCATACTCGCTCCTACTTATACTTTCCGATTTCCCATAATATACTTGGAATGCCGTGTTCTTCATACATTTCGCAAATCTCTTTGTTATCATCTATTGCTAACACTACTTTGTGTTCATCCTGCACGCACATTAGCATGCTCTCTTTTAATAATGCTGGATTATCTTTATTGTCTAGTGGTCGCATCATTAACGTAAAATCAACGTTTATAACATCTTTTAAACGTTGCAACGTTCCCTCTCTCAAAACTTCAGAACGTGCTGTCATAAACATTATTTTATCGACAGCATGCTTAAACGCATTTACAAAATTGACACATTCCCAGCAAACAGGGTTATCATAGTTATTTGCTTGTTTTTCAAAAAATTCAAATTTTTTATCTTCGGGGATCATTGACAATCCTGCATCTATCCAAATTGAACTAGTATCAATCACACAACCATCTATATCACAAATTAAAACTTTTCCCATATTACCACCATACCTTATAACCGTTTGAAACCTTTTCACAACCATAGCCATTTTCTTCTAATAGCTTAATTATTTCATCAGGGAGCTCACCTAATAAATTCAAATTAGTTCTGCCTTTTTCTATTGCTTTTGTTATCGCCTTTTCAACTTCCTCTGTGCGAATTGTTATAGAATTCTTTTCGCTTTTCTCTCTAGCTTTTTTTGCTGAAATCATATATTCCCTCCAATTAAATAATAATTCTTTTATATCTATCCCATATTTTTCTTTAAACTTACTGTGTTTTGCATGAAGTTCCATGTGCATCTGTGGTGGCAAAAATATTAACTTTTGCAAGTTTTCAACGTTTTTAAACGTTTCAAGATGTGTTTGTTGCCATTGGGTTGTAATGTAATGATGTAAATGGTATCCATGCCAGTTTGTTGGTGGAGCAATCCTTATCAATGCACCATTAACGTATTTATAACAGGGATATTTGCCGAGTTCCTCTTTTACGTTTCTTTTTCTCATTATCACCTCTCTAACACATTTTTTGATACTATTTCGAAAAATTGTTCTTGAGCAAGTTGTACAACGTTGCAAGGTGGTGATATTATACCGAGTTGTTTATCGATATACCTATACAGCAAGCCTTTACTGTCATTTGATTGAGTTATATATCCAATAGCGAACTTCTCATTTCTTGGACCTTATTTGTCTTCGTTACTTTATTATTGATAGAATAATCAAAATCCAACGGTGGATAAGGAAGCCATACCATAATTTACTCCTTTGTTCTTTTATTGTCTAAGTAATACAACACAGATTTTACACGTATACTATAAATTTTTTCGTCACCTATCTTAGACTTAATTTTTGAATATATACTGTTTTTATGAGCATGTACTGTAGTAACTGATACAACAAGCCTTTTTGCGATTTCTTTATCAGACAGCCCTTGCGATAAGAGTTCTATCACATCAGTTTCTCTATCTGTTAAATTCAACATTCTTTCACCCACTTTCCAATCACTTGTAATGCAACATCTTCATCAATCTTACAAACGGAACACAACGTTTCTTTTTCTTCATCATCTACCACACAAATCGAATGGAAATAACCATTCGGAGTTTTTTCTATATTCTCTATCACATAGGATAAATGTGCCAACTTAGTCAATTTGTTTGCTACTATCATAATAAAACCTCTCTTGCTTTTTTCTGCAAATCTTCCAACATCTCTTTAAACCCACTATATTGGTCTATTTTCGCATCTTTTATATAAGTTAAAGTTTTTCTATATTCTTGAGTTTCCCTAAAGAAACTTTGATTCTGTCTTACAGTTGCGTTATATTGTTTAATTTCAATATCTTGCATTTTTACCGCCTTTCAAAAGAAAAGGAGCCGTAATAACGGCTCACTATCACAAATTATCACAATACATTAATATAATTTATAGAGTTTTTTATTTTTTTATCAGTATTTTCCTTTCTCTACACTCTTTTTTTGTTTGCACGACCATTCTTTTAACCATTTCTTGCAACGTTCTACAACGTTCAAAGCCTCTGTTTTAAATTCTTCTATGCTATCTACTCCACAACCGAACCCCTCAAATGAGCCGAAATTCTTTTGTCCATCAACACCAATATATACATTTTTATCTCTGCACCAATGTATATCATTTTGAGTTCGATAATAAACATAAAAATATAATTGTATTTTGGGCGAACAAGTTACACCAACAACTTCTTTGCCGAAGTGTTTATATTTTTTGAATTCCATTTCAGGATATTCATTTTGTAAGTATTCGAGCAACCAATCATTTGAAATATCTTCCAATAACGGTTCTTGAACTTGAAATAATTTTAACTGTTTATCCATTACAACCCTTTCAAACGTTTTAACAACCTTCTTAATCTTTTACCTAATAAATAGCCACGTATGTATCCCTTTCTATTCTTAAGACCCAATATATCGTAGAGTTTTTCACCGATTTTATAACCCATACAGAAAAACGAAAGACACAAAATTATATTTTTTATTGTTTCCATTATTACCACCCATAAATTACTAATAAATATTTATCCCAATCAACAGTTTTATAAATATGTAAAAGGTTAAATATTTCACTTTCATAATCCCAACAATCAGAAACAGCCATTTTTTTATCCAATTTTGTATTATAACTGAATTTCAACCAATTCAATCTATGCCTTATATATTCTTTCTTTTCATTTTCAGATTTATTTAGTAACCCTTTGAAATACTTATAAATACGTCTTTTATACGAACGTATCAAAAACAACAAATCACGAGGTGTTAAAACGTTAAACCCACATTCTTTACCTTTTGCATACGTTTTAACAACGTTATATGCATCGAATAAATCTGTTGGAATATCACTGTCTTTTAATTCTAATCTACCCCCCTCTACAGACCATTTGCCGAGTTCAAAAACTTCTTGCATGCCTGCTTTTTGCAACAATTCATGAATAATTGGGTCTAAATCCTCATCTTCATTTTTATTATTTATAATAAAAATAGAATCAATCTTTTTAAAATCTTCTTTTGGAATAATACCTAAATAATGTCTATATCCCATTTATACTCTCCTTATCTATTAATTCAAACTCGACATCATAAACGGACTTATCAATATCTAAGTCTGTATTTTGCCCGTATTTTATACTTATTGACTTCATCCTTGCATACAAACGTGGTCGTTTTTCTTCTGAAAACATACCGTTCATAAAACAAATAAACGGTCCATTGTAGGATTCTTTTGTATATTGCAAATTTTCAAGCATTTTTCTTTTTAGAGTTTCAAAAGTAAATGGTTTTACTTTTTTGTCAATATTAAAAAATTCTTTCACAAATCTATCAGACCAGAAGTCCTTAACCTCTCTGTATTCGTGTGTTTTCTCACCCGATTTGATTTTATCAAACCATACCTTTTTAAGATTGAATGTTATCATTTTCTTTTTCATCCTTATATTTTGTATAAGATATTATTAAATTACCTTTTGGAGTAGGTACCTCAAGCCTTAAGTTGTCTGTTACTTCAAAACTTGTTATTAGAGTTCCATTCTCTCTTGCTAATATTTCAAACTTATGTTCTTTTTGCATTTACTTTAACCTCTCAATTATGCTTTTTACTATATCGTTCCACATCCACCCAACTATGAACCAAAGAATACATATAATTCCAATTTTCATTATTTGACCTCTTTTTCTATTGTTATTTTGTAAGTATCGCCAGCAACAAATAAACGTGTTTCGTCTTTTGTTACCTCGTTACTGCGTACTTGTGGCACCGCTCCAAATTTTGTACAAACAAGAGCCAATAAATCATTCACACAAACATCTTCGTCTTCTATCCATTTTTCTATCTTTTCCCAACCTTTATTTATATGCTTTTTATCAAATATATGGCTTGTTTTTACTGTCATTATTTCACCTCACTATATAAAATCCCATTTCATTTCATCGTTTATATCTATCCATTTGTCTTCGGATGCTTGCCTCTTTTCTTCTCTTGTTAATCCGTCATTACACAATATGTCTACCTGCCAATTCAGTAACGTTGTTGAAACATACTCTTTTTCTTCCCAACACTTATCACTTTCAATTCTAATCATCATTACAGGCATCATAAAATTCCTAGCCGTTTTGATTCGCAACATTTCGTTATACAATTTGTCTATTTCATCAAATGTCAAACAAAATATTTTCGTTTTTTCTGCGTCAATGTATTTTGCATTATCATCAATAAAACTATCACATTGACAAGTATTATCAAGTTCAATAGATTTAATATTTTTCTTTTCACATTTTAATTTATTCATTTCAAAAAAAGAATGCTTACATTCTCTACATTTTACTTCACCCATCATTCCACCTCTTTTAATAACTCTTGGTTGTCGTAGATGTTGCCTACAACTTCTTGTTGTGTATCGTTAAACTTTAAAAAAGAACCGCTAATTGTGGACTCCAAATAAAAACCACTATTGAACCACTTAACTACATAAAAAATCTCTGGTATTATTAAATCCTTAACTATATCTCCCTCGAAAATCAATCTTTCGTGTTTATCTTTTAAGCCAGTGCATTGTATAAGAACACAATTCGTTGCGTTAAGTGTTCTTATACTTGGAACTACTAAATCAGGAGTTGCTCTTATAAAATTTTCATTAAAATCAAAAACTTCGTACATTGTTTTCGTCGGCTCGTGCCAACATCTAAACTTAAATCTATCTTGCATTATTTATCTCCTTTACCAATTCATAAGTTTGTTCAAATATGTCAGGTTTACAAGGGTAGTACTCACCTTTTATACCCTTTATAATGTAATCACCTATGCTTGCAACCATTGTGCCTTCTAAGGTTTCTATCTCAATAGTTTTAAGTGATACGTTGAAACAAGCCTTTATAGGTGCTAAGTTGAAATGTGATTCATTTCCCATAAAATTTTTTACTTCATCTATATTCTCACCTGTCCATTGGACAGCCTCTATTATTACTGGTTTCTTTCTATATTTCATTTACTCCTCGCTTTCTTGGTTTAACCATTGTAAAATGTCTCTTTCACAGTCATAATCATTATATCTGTAACAGTCTCTTTTTTTAGATATACAAAAACTACAATCTTGTTTACTTAGAAGTTCTGCCAACTCCTCATTTGTTAAATTATTCAATTTTTCTCTATTTGTTGTCATTATTGCTACCCTCCGTATATTCTTCCATTTGTTCATCATCAGAATAAATAAAAAAGCCTTTAAACTTATATTGTGGACGTATCTCAAAATTATGTTTACAATGAGGACAATCAACTTTTAATTCATCATCTTTATCCCACGGCATTGATATCATATTTTTGTTCTCAACGTGCTTATTACAATAAGGACAAACAATATCGTACGTATCTTCCGAAGTTTCCAAAACTTCATCTTGTTTCGTTTCTGAAATATAACTCATTACTGCTCCTTTATTATTCCCACATCTGATACTTCTGTATAACTATCATATCCATATTCAGAAAGAGTATCGTTTCCTAATGCCTGTTCGTAAAATTCATAGGCTTTACTTTCAGCTTGTTCTTCACTATCTGCTTCAATGACAAAATCGTATATATTTACTTCTTTAAATTCAACTTCATACTTCATTTACTGCTCACTTTCTTTGCAGTAGTTTTCACAATAAACCTTTTCATCATTAGAATCAGTAAATGTATTGCAATTATTACAAGAATATATAGTACCCTCATCGTCTGCAATGCTTTGATTTTTACAGTTTACGCAACGAAAATAATATCTATAACAATCAACTCTTCGACCAACACTTTCAATATTAACAGTCTTGCTTTCGCTATCTCAAGACTCTATAACTACATTTTCTTTATACATTTCTGCTCCTTTGCTATTCATTTATCTTGGAATTCAACCAATCTAACAAATTACCCAATTTACAAATAAAAAAAATCACCAAATTTTATACATAACTTATCAAATACCATTACTAAACTACTTAATATCGCTATCGGTGAATACACCACTAAAAATGCAAGAAATAAAATCAGCAAAAAAACTTTTGTAATGTTTATTATAAGATTTTTCATTCCTGCTCCTTTGTTCTATTTATGATGTCTTGGATATCCTGCATTTTAAATTTTACCGTTTGTTCAGTTTCATAATAAGTACCACTTGCTATTTCTTCTATCTTATCAATAGCTTGCTTATATTTATCTTCGTTATTTATCACTTGAATAGCATTATTAAACTTATCCAAAGCGTTTTTAAATTCTTCGCCTTTACAAGCAATTCTTGTTGGTACAGAGTTAATCTCTTTTAAAAATTCTCTACGACTTAAGTATAATTGTTTGATTTTATCTTGAAGAACAACTTTATATTTATGTACAGCCTTTTTATATTTCTTTAGTTCATTTTTTAAATGATATTGTGTATTTATAAAATTTTGACATTCTTGGTTTAATTCGGTAATCTTTTGCTTTAACTTTTTATTTTCTTCAATTTCCATTGTTTGTAACAACAGAATTTGTGTTTTAAGTTTTTCGCACTCCTGTTCTTTGGATTGGAATTTCTCTGCTAATTTATCAGTAGTATCACTACCTAAATCTGCTTGGTGTTTCCATTTTTTTATTTCTTTCTTTAGTTCTTTGTACTCTTGCTCTTTGTTCTTTAATTGTTCTTGTAAATCTAAAATTGTTGATAATTCATCAATAGTGTATAATTTGCAATTAACAGGATTACATTTAACAAATTCTTTTGCTTTACATAAACCTGTCTGTCCCTCATAATAAGTACAATGTGCATTTCTTATTTTATTTTTACTCATTTTCTTTCCCTTCGATTTTTTCTAATGTTTGTTTTGCAATCTTTTTGAACGCTGTTGCACAATCTAAATCGCAAACCAATATGTCAACGTCTAATTTTTGGTGTGGGCATTTCGTACATTCTTTTTGCACTGTCAAAATTAAGCTCAACCCCTGTTGTGCAATTTCCAGTTTCTGCTCTACGATTTGAAGTTGTTGCTTTAATTTATAAATTGGACATTTCTTTTGTTCCAAAATATTCAAACAATTATGAAATTCAATTTCCAATGCTTTGCATTTGTTTTCATTACTTCTAGTTGTTGAATATTCACATTGTATTTCTCTATTTTTACTCATTTTCTTTACCCTCGATTATTTGTAAAACGTCACAAGCTGTAAAATCAGCTTTTAAATTACAGTCATTACAGTATTCTTTTATCTTATCCAGTTTTTGCTCTTTTTCTCTTAATTTTTGCTCTGCTTTCTTGACGGCAACTTTGGCAAATTCAAGTTCATCTTCAATAGTAAATTCCAAATTTACGTTTGCTAATTTAGTTACCATTTCTTTTATTTCCCGTTTTATTTCTTTATCTTTCATTATTCACCTTTCAAATACTTAATTAGTCGTTCTTCACCAATTTCTTGAGTTGCGACATCCTTGAAATTTTGTTCTAAGCAGTAAACAGCACCTTGCTCTTTATATGGTACAGTTGTTGGATATGTATCTATTTTATCCTCTCTATAATCAAAATATATTGAATATTTGTGTTGACATTGGCTTTTCCAATTTAATGTTTTGTTCTTGTTTAAACGTCTAGCAATATCTTCTAATTGCCTATAGACTAAAATCCTTTCAGCTTCTTGTTCTGCTTGTTCTTTGGTTTGGAAGCAGTTAAAGGCATCATATAGTTCATAATCTTTATGATCCCTTACAAAATTATAACAGTTTACTCCACCCTGAGCTGTAACATACCAATATTTTTCTGTATATTGTGGTCTCCATCTTTCATATTCTTTACTTTCTAATGCTTTTTGTAATTTATCTAGTTGCTCTTTTGTTTTAGCTATTTCTTTTTCTAATTCTTCTTTATTCATTTTTTTAAATTCCTTATATCTAACCGTTGTATTAACCACTCAATTAACGCCCATTCTAATATAGATAAACATATTACGGTGTTAGTTATAAATACGTCTTGAATAATTTTCATCACCATTTTATCTACCCTCGATTATCTTTAAAACGTCACAAGCCGTAAAATCGGCTTTTAAATTGCAGTTATTACAGTATTCTCTTATTTTTTCCAATTTCTGCTCTGCTCGTTTGAGTTGTTTGTATTGTTCTTTAATAGGACAATTTTTAATTTCATCACATCTTAATATAGGTTTTTCTTGTGTTTGTTGTTCACTGAATACTTGCGGTGGAACTAAGCAACCTTTGTTATATCTATACCATGGTCTATCAATATAACTAGGACATTTTATTACTTTACCATCTATTTTTATTGTTTTACTCATTTTTTCCTCTTTCTAAAATTTAAAATCTAAATTTAATTGCTTGTAAACATACTGATTTTGTGGCTTTGATAAAATTTTAAAAGCTTCTATTATTTTTTTTACTTGTTGTTCACAATGTTTTAAATCCCATATTTTATTAAAAAACATTGGTGTAACAAGAGTTTTTTTGTTTTCATCAGATAATGTATTACCCAACACAACAGAACCACTTAAACCTATTAAAGATGTTTGTACGTAACACATATAAACACAAATTTCATCTAAATCTTGTGCTTTGAACAAAAAACTCGTTGACGGATTATAACCTTTATCTTTTATTATTTCTGCAAGTGCGATAATATTGGCTCCTGAACCACATGCACTTTCATTCATTGTTAAAAAACCATTTTTATTTAAAATTTTCTCATTAAAACTACATAAAGCCATAACTTTTGAAATATGATAAGGTGTAAAAAACTGTCCTGTATTTTTATTATAAGTGCCCAAATTCATATAAAGTTCTCCTAAAAAATCTTGAAAAGGATTCGTTTCTAATTTTTCAGTTAACATTACAAACAATTGGAGAAATTTTTCAACGTCATCATATCTTTTGACAATACTTAAATATTCATCTTCAAAAGCTTGATTAAAAAATACTGAATTTGCAATACTTAAAGCTGATAATTTCACAAAATCGGCAAAAACATTATAAATATTTTTTGAATAGTCTATCGATTTTAGTATTTTTATAAATTCTTTCATTACTATTAAAACCTCTACATTTCCGCTTTTGCACCATCTGAAAATATTAACTTCTTTATTATCAAATCTCCACTTGAGGAATCTCTTGAATATTCTATTTCTTTGAAACCGTTTACATCACTAAAAGTTAAACCTCCAACAGCTTTAAATGCAATGCCATATTTTCTTGAAATTCTCTCAAACTCTGTAATAAATGCTTGATAATTTTGTTCTTCTTTGTCTTCTAAACAAATACCCATTAGTTTGTCCTTTCTTTTTATTTTTTACACTGACATTAATCAAATGAATTCAACAACTATTCAAGCCTATTACACTGGTTTCGTATCATTCAGACACAACGATATAAACAATTTTTATACATCTTATTCCCCCTGCAAGAATTTTATAAAATGTACTGCTAAATTAGCCACAAATACTTCCTCATCAGTTTCCTGCACCTTTTTTAGTTCAGGTTCAAACGTTATTTCAACGTTTTGTTTCCCATCATCTCCATAGGAAATATTAAAAACTGCTTTATTTTTTCCACTTTCGATTGTAATTTTACCTGTTGCCATCATTATTCCTTTCTTCATCACACCCTTCATACGCACTTAACTTTGCCGTTAGGATTCTAAGGTCACTTTTCATCTTCTGAAATCTCTTTATAAAGTCTATTTTTTCTCGTTCTATTCTATAAAACTCTCTTGGACTATCTTGGCTATCTCGTAAACTATTAAAAGCCTGTTGTAACATTCGCTTATCTTTTCCCATAATCTTATCCTCATTCCCCTCACCAACTGGGGCAAGCATTCCAGTTGGATTTTATGTATGCATATTCAGATATAAACACTTGCTTGCCGTACTATCACAAAAGGGTTAACAACTTGGTAGTTTCAAATCAACTTTAGGGTATATTGTCATATAACCTTTGTTTGTTTCAATGTATTCTTTTATTTCATCCAAAGTTGTCATATTGTTTTTTAAAGCAAAAAATATACTTTCAACCATCTCTTGCCAATTTGCACAACTATCTTGTGCTGTTATATAAAGATGAATGAGTTGTTCTTTATTCAATTTTTTCGTATAAGAATCAACCTTGTAATTTTTTTTCTTTTTATATCTATCTTTAAAACTTTTAAAATACTTATTCATAATCACCTCATAAACAGCAACAACCCCCGATAAAAAGAACTGACATGTTTTATGTGAAAAACCAAAAAGAAATGAAGAACATGCCAGAAAAGGAGTTCAATGGATCATACTATCGGGGGAGCACTGTTTTCTATTTTAATTAGAAACCTTTGCAACGTTTTCAACCTTTAAACGTTTATACAACTCCTCAACTTTACCAAGCTTTGCAATTTTTTTCGTATAACTTTGAGCTTGGATATAAGCAAACTTATTCATAAAATTTGGAACTTCGCTCCATTTACATAAATCATCGAATATCGATTTAACTATGTAATTAAATTTCTTTTTATATTGCTTTTGTTCTTCTATCTCATCAAGAGCAATAGCAAGGACTATTGCCCCACAAAAAGCTAACACTATAATAAAATCTATCATTTCAACCTCTTTCTTAACTTATCTTTATATTGTTCTAAGACTATTCCAGCCTTTGTAACTTCTGAAAAATCACTTCTTCTTTTGTTTTGGTTTAATCTTGCGTTTATTTTCTTAGAAATCATTGCAAGATTTTCAATGTTAAAATTAGACTTGTCATTATCTAAAAAAATAACAATATGTCCAGGTTTAACTGGTCCATGCACCGATTCCCACACTTTAACGTGTTTTAATTTCCACACGTTTGGATTTGCAACTTTCACATAAGTATAACCATCTTTACTATCAATGCGTTCACTACCTACAGGTCTTTCATTTTTATTTTTATGACCCTTTTTAAACATTGTAGCCTTACATTTTTTGTATTGTTCAGGGCTCATCTTTTTACCTTTATTTACTGGAACATGCCCTTTTTCGAAGTGCCCTGTCAATCCACTTGATAAATGTAATCTCATTTTATAATTTCCAATCTGGTCAACGTTATAACACGTTTTAAACGTTTTATTGACAAGGGCTGTTAGTTCTGCATTGTACAAGCCTTTTACATTTTTTCTGATAAATTCAGTTATTTCAGGACTGAACAATCTTGGCTTTTTGTCTGAACCATTGTAACGAATACCCGATTTCAACTTATGATTTGCCTTATAAGCAATCATTGATGATACAGTAAATTCTGTTCCGAACTTTTCATTAACCATATTGGCTAAACATTCGTTTGTTCTGCCTTTTACATTATCAACAACAAATTTCAGAATATCCTCATTATACTTACGCATTATTTTCACCTTTATCAGTTAACATTTCTGGCACTTTAGAATTACCTGTAAACTTAGTTTTTAAAACAGTTGCTTTTAATGCAAGTTCACCGTTTTTTATAATGGTCTCTGCAACATTTGTTATTGCTTGTGATTTTTCAATTTCGGCTTTTATTTCTTTTTCAGTCAAATTATCATCTGTTAATTTTTCCATTTGCTTAAACAACAATTCATTCAAATCAGTTAAATTTTTACTCATTATTAAAATCCTTTCTTCTAACTAAATAATTCATCTATAAAACTTTCAGCATCGACAAGAAAACTAGGTGTTTGTACACTGTTTTTCTTCTTTTCAACGTTTGAAACGTTATAACACTTTCCTGTTAACGTTTTTACAATTAATTTTTGCAAACTGTTAACATGTTCTTTTTCAAACAAATGGTTAACATGAGTAACTATAGTTGGCTTCTTTACACCTAATACCTGTCCGCACTCATTGTAATCATAACCCTTGCACAACAATTCCAGAATTTGCTGTTCTTTTTCGGTCTTGTTTGTGCATTTAAAATCCTCTTCACAGGATCTTAAAAACTCTTTTTCAATTCTTTCGTCTTGTTTTTCGTATTTTCGTCTTATCGCCATTATATTTGAGCGATTTTTATTAAACAGCATTTTCTCTATTTCCTTTTCTTTCGGAGTCAGTTGCAAATATTTCTCAATAAACCATTTCAAATGTTGTATAGCGTTTTCATCACTCATATTCACTCCTTTTTTATAAAAACAAAAAGCACCCATTTTATTGGGTACTCATTTTAGTCCTTTCGGCTAATTTTTATCTACCGAACGGCACTTATTTTTTTAAAACTAAAACAATAAAATTATTTTAGAATCTTTTCATACTGGCTGGGACTTGTATAAGTCCCTTTTTTATTTATTCTATACAATACCAGATTGTATCGCTTTTACCGCTGCTTGAATTCTGTTTTTAACTTCCATTTTCTCTATTATGCGTGACACATAATTTTTCACAGTAAATGCACTCAAATACAATTCTTTAGAGATTTCTTCGTTTGTTTTACCTTTTACTAACTCAGTTAAAATATCCTTTTCACGTTCAGTTAAATCAATTAAAGGTAAATGCTTTGCCATTTTCAGCTCTTTTAAATCTTGAATTCCAACATTTCCAAGACTTTCAAGGTCTTGTAACTCAATCAAACATAGTTTTAACATATTTACTCTCCTTTGTTAAAACTATTTTAATCTAAAACAATAAAAATAAATAAAGCCGTTTAACCCATTTTTTGAGATTTTTCAAACTTTAGCAAAGCTTGACCGTGCCAACGGTAAAGTAAACGTAATTTACTATCAGCTTTGTCGTCAAAATCCTTTTTATAAGAATTTAGAACGTTATTTATTTCTTCCCAACTATAGTCATCTAAGTATTTGTATCTCAGTATATCCTGAAACACTGAATTCAATGGACCTTTTGGGTTTTCTGGTAAAGTTGCCATATTAGAAATGACTGCTTCTAATATAGTTTTTTCAGTTTCAGCCTTTTTTATTAAGTGCTGAATTTTCTCCTCTTTTTCTATTTTTCGAGAAATTAAACTACCAATTTTATCAAATGGATTTTGTGAACGAGGCATGTCTGTTAATTGAATACCTTTTGGACTTTTTAACTGAATTTCTATGTTTTCCACCTCAGCTTGTAGTCTTCTAATTTCTCGAATTCTATACATTTGCTGAGATAGCCTCTTTTTATCAACACATTCAATCATTTCCTATACCTCTATCTCGCACCCACAATCAGGGCAAACTATTATTTTCTTTTTCTCAACAGTTTCATCATCTTCTTTTTTTTCATATTCATCGAATGAATGAGCCAAATCTCTATAAAACTCTTCATCATAGCCTGACAATTCAAAATCAACCTCGCCAGTATCGAATTCTTCAAACAAATTTAATAATTTTCTATTATCAATTTTAGAAAGCTCAGAAATTCTGTTATCAGCCATAAGGTCAGCAAGCTCTAGCTCTTCCGTATCGTAATCCTGAAAATCAACAGGAACGGTTTCAACACCGAGAAGTTTTGCTGCTTGTAAACGACCATGACCTTTAACAATTAAACCCGAGAGGTTGGAAACAGTAATTGGTGCTCTCCAACCTGTTTGTTTTATTATTTCCGCCAACAGCTCAATTTGTGAATCAGGGTGTTTATTTGGGTTTCGGGGATTAGGAGTTAAATCACTAACCTTAACCTCCTTATCAAAGGCACAATATATTGGAATTTCACTCATTATAATCTACCTCTCAAACTTTCACCGTCGATTGCTATATACTCACAAGTTTCATACAACCTATCAACTGTTGCTCTTGCTGTTAAATCATCTTCGTTCGGTGTCATTTTCTTTATCAAATCCTCTGATACATAGTTTGTAGTTACAATCGTAGGTTTAATGTTGTTAGCTCTCGCATCGATAATTTCATATATTTTTGATGCTACCCACTCAGATGGTCTTTCTTTGCCAAGATCATCAATGATTAATAATGAACAATTTTTATAAAGGTTCAAAATTTCTTTATCATTGTCTTTAAAGCTCTCTTTGAGCTTAAACAATAACTCAATCATCGTTGCACAAACAACATCTATATTGTGTTTTTTAATCAAATCATTGGCAATCGCATACGCTAGATGTGATTTTCCTACTCCACAAGGTCCTGCAATAAATAAACCGTTTTTCTCGGTTTCTCTTATATTGTGGAAATTGTCCACATATTCACGACATTTTTGAGCTGCATCTTGTGATGCAAACCCAAGCTGAAAATTATCAAACGTTCTTGTTAATGCCTTCTTGTGTAGTCCGCTTTGTCCAATAAGTTCTTGTATTAGAGCTTTTCTTTTTTCTTCAGCTTTCAATTCTTTTTCTTTTAGTTTTTGAGCCTTCTGAAGTTCTAACAAACGTTTTTGTTCTTTTAACTCAAGCTCGTCAGCTTTTTTTTGTCCATCACAATCACATTTTTTGTATGATGGTACGTACTTCACCATTCCACTTAAGTTGAAACTCAACTGTTCCAACTCTTTACCACAATATTGGCAATATTTTACTACTCTATTATCGCCACCCTTTCGAGTAATCGGTTGAGTATTTGTTGGTTCCGTCATTCTTTTGCTCCTTATTGTCATATTTACCCTCAAAAACTTTTAAAGGATTGGTGTCATTGCTTATAAACCAATCTAAATTACACCAATTACCTTTTTTGCAGAAATCCGAAATATTCGCTTTGGTGAAAACTTTATTCCACCATTTCTGTTCAGGGTATGATTTTAATCGTAAATTTATTTTTTTATGTCTATCATCAGTCATTTTTACTGCTTTAGGAAAATTAGTGCAAATACTGTTATATAATTCAAAAAAATTGTTATAATCAAATTTTTCATCTTTTTGACATGTATTATCTTTAGATAATACATTAATATATTCACATGTATTATTATCTACGACATTTTTGTCGTGGGGTGGTGACATTTTTGTCGTGGGGGTGGTGACAATATTGTCAGGGGGTATAGTTAATTCTTGAACACTATGAATACCGTTTAATATTTTTAAATACCTAGCTTCAATCTCTTTTGATGCCATTTTATATTTAACATCAGAAAAAACATACCCACATTTTATCAAATCTGATATCCAACGTTGTATTGTGCGTTCTGCAACGTTGTATAACGTTGCAAAGTATTTGTTTGATGCCCAGCAATAACCCTTTTCATTACAAAGGGCAGTAATTTCACCGTACATAAATCTTGCACCCATAGACAAACGGTCATCGTACCTTACATTTGCAGGTATAATGGCATAATATGATTTCTTTAATAATTCTTCATCACCAACCATGCCAGCTCCTCTCTTTAATATTTTTTGATGCCGACTGGTATGACTAAAGGGAAACCAATCGGCAAAAAGAAATACTATAGTAATTTCATACTTGCAGTTTCTAGCTTTCGTTTCACCGTACTTCGTTTGTAGGACTTTTCAGGCTTACTACTCCGCATCTGTCAAATCTATTAAATTGTCAATGAACAATATTTAATCTATTTTTAAACACCCATTTAACAAATCACAGAGGGTGTTTGTATCTTTTAACAAGTCCAACAGGACTATTTTGAAATATCTTGAGGAATAAACAAATACTTATAATCCAATCTATTTGTATTACCTGATATTTCTTTTAATGTTTCAGAAATCAAATTAACTTCTGGTACTGTAAAAGTCGTTTGACCCTTTAAACGACTTTTTAATGTTCGTGGATTCATTCCAATAATTCTTGCAAAATCATCTTCTTTTCTTACACCAGTTCTATAAATTTCTGCTCTTAAATTATGGTATACATATTCACTTTCAATTTTTAGCAATTTTATTACCTCTCATGTGTTTTTTTAAGTAATGTTAAAAATTATTATAAACTTTAATGTAATTTTTAGACACATTTATATTACAAATAAATTTACAACATGTATTCATTTTTGTCAAGCGTGCGTTTAAAAATTACATTTTAGAATATTATATTCACGAAATTATGTATTTTTTGGGTATATAAATGCTTGTAAAAAACAATAAAATTAATTATAATAACAAAGAAAGGAGTATTTTTATGACTGATTTTGCACAAAAAATACGTCTTTATAAGGCTAAGTTTGATATATCAAACAATGAACTTGCTCTAAAAACAGGATTACCTGTCACAACAATTGCTCGTATTTGTTCTGGAAAGACAAAAAGTCCAACAATTAAAACAGCAACATTACTCGCAAAGGCATTAGATTGCTCTGTAGAAGAATTGTTAGATTATACTGATGGTGTAGAACCATATTTTTTAGACAAAAAAACAGCTCAACTTGCACAAGAGCTAAAAGACAATCATGAATTAAAGGTTTTGCTTGATTCAACAAGAGATCTAGCACCTGAAGATTTAAAAAAGATTACAGAAATGATAACAATGTTACAAGGAAACAATAGAAATGGTTGATAATTATTCAACTATCTACATGAATTTGCCTTGCAAAGTTAAAGGCTTTACAGTCTATAATTCTTGTGAGGATTACTATACAATAGTTCTGAATTCAAGGCTTTCTTATTATCAAAATATACAAGCCTATTTTCACGAACTTGAACACATTGAATGTGACGATTTTAATAACAACATGCCAGTAACACTATTAGAACAGATAAGACATGCTTAAAAGAAAGGAATATTAAATGGAAAAGATTATCCCTGGAGAAATATTAGCTCAAGAAGAAATTAAAAGTTCTTCTTCTAACAATATTTATATAGCCACTATTTATGATAATTGTATAAGCTGCACATGCCCAGCAGGTGGTAGAAAAACATTGTGTAAACACTTAATTTCTGTCATTCATAACAATTTAGAACTAATTAAACAAAAAAATATTAATTTTTATAATGAATTGATTACACTTCTTGAAACGAAAAATGATAGAATACACGACATTGAAGCGTTTAAATCACTCTCTAATAAACTTATTTATTCAAACAAAGATATTGCTCAAGCATCATTTAAAAATTCTGCTCACTTCAAAGAAGAACCATTAAAAAAACAAGATATTACAAAATCAATAATCGATGATATCGACAACATTGATATTCATAAACAATTTGAGTTTTTTGAATTATTATGCCATGCCTATAATTCAAAAGATATTGGCTTTAGATATTGTGAAGAACCAAAGTTTTTAAATGAATTTGTAGAAAAAGGTTATTTGGTTCCAACAGAAATCTCAAAAGATTTAAAATCATTTAAAAAAATGGATAAAGGCAGAAAAAGTAATTATTTTTACAAATTTTCACCTGATTTAACCCCAATAATAAGACAACTTCACAAAAATCTATCTATTAAATTTCCTAAAATTAAAGAATTCGATGAAGATGGCGTATTTTTTGTTGAAAAAAGGGTTATAGACCCTAAATATTTATAATACAATTTGGCTGCCTTTACTACAAGTAAAAACAAGTATAAAATGAAGTTTATATACCAATATGAATGGTGTAATAAATGGCATGGTCAGGCAGAATACAAACTGCCTGACGGCACACGTGTTGACGTCGTTACTAAAAACTATGCCGTAGAGTTTGATTTTGCACCAAAATGGGCAGAGGCTGTAGGACAATCACTCCATTATGGTCGCATGACTGGTAAAAAACCCGCAATTGTTTTAATCATAGAGAAACCTAAAGATTTTGTTTATTATAAACGTTTAAAACCTTTATGCAACCAATACGGAATCACATTATGGTACGTTAAATCACCACTTTATACATCCAAAGAAAAACCTTTTAACGTTTTAAACGTTGTTTTTTCTCATTCGTCTTTGTTCTAACCATTTTTGCAAAGCTTCACAACTTTCAGGCGGAACCGTATTTTCTTTTATTTTTTTATAATATTCCCTCCTTTTCAAAGTTTCTTGACTTAACCATTCTTTATAATTTTGTTCTTTTTCATGAATATTTCTGTAATTTTCTATAATTTCTTTTGAACTTCCGTTAGATTCCAATTTCTTTATATAAGCATTGATATTTTTCGCACCATGCTTTATTGCGTAATTTTTTAATATTTTAAAATCTTCTACCCGAGTTGGTTCTTTTATAGGTTCTTTTATAGGTTCTATATCATGTGGTGACAATTTGTCATCTTTTAAACTGTCATTTTGTCCTTTATCTTCTGACATTTTGTCCACGTAAAAATTTTTAAATACAGACCACTCTCCGCCTATATTAGAGGTAAAACGATATCTGTTAGAGTATTTGTATTCAATTATTATCAATTTTTCATTTAAAAGCTCCTGAACGGCTCTAACTACAGATCGCTCAGATACTCCTATTTTATGTGCCAACGTTTTCTGTTTTGGGAACATATCCAGTTTATTAGGGTTATAACACGTTGATAACTCCAATAAAACAAGTTTTGCCGTTGGTGTAAGTTTAAATTGTGACAAATTGTTAAGCAGATAATTTGTCAGCCTAAATTGTGAAAAAGCATGAGTGGCATGCTTTTTAGCGGTGTTGTCTCTCTCCATAGTCTCCCCCTTAAAAAATTTTACATCGCCGTTACTTGCCTTCTGCGGAAAACTATGCTTTAATAATCTTGTTCAGGGATTTATTAAAGCTTTTGCATCGCAAAGGCTTTTTTCGTTTATTAAATTTTATTAAAGCAACATCTTTGTTGCTTTACACATGGTATATTACATGTTTAAATAAAGTCAAGCAGATGTTAAATCGTCTTAACATCAATAAAAGGTTTTAAACGTTAAAAGGGGTAGATAGATATGAAAAACAAGTATTCTGTAAAAGAATTATCAAACATTTTGGGGTGTTCCGTTACAGCAGTGAGCAAAAAATTAAAAGTAGACCCAAAGAATCCTAATAATAAACTTTATAGAGATGAATTTGAAACTGTTGTAGAGAACAACATTACATACATATTACTTTCTGATGAAGATTTAGAAGCTGAAAAATCACGTTCAAGAGGGTTTAATAAACGAAATAACCAAGTTGAGCCTGTTATTATTGAAAATGAAAACAAAGCTGACCTTTTGGAAGAAAAGTTATACAACTTTACAAAAAATTATTTAAATGATTTTGCAACGTTGCAACAACGTTATCAACAACAATTAAATGAAAAAGACAAACAGTTGTATTTACTAACTACTTCTGAAGAACAAAAGAAAACAGAATTTTTAGAACTTTCTGCTAAAAATAAAACGTTGTCAAAACGTTATGAGATAATGAAAATTGTATTAACATCGGTCTCAACAACAGCAATATTACTTATTATTCTTTTAATCAACGCAATGGCAAATGTTAAATAATTAAAACAGTTGAGTTTTAATTGTAAACAATTGTAACCTTTTTATTTTAATCAGTTGTATTTTAATTAAATATACTGTATAATAAAGGTATAGAGAACGTTGAAAATTGAATAAAGGCAAAATTCAGTTAGCAATCGAAAGGAGGAATATATGCTAATTGAAATCAATGAAAAAGAACTATTACTAATATTAGTAATAGTTCAAACTATCAAATCCATTTTTTAAAATGGTGGTGAGGGTGGTAATGACACCCTTGCCTTTATTCATATTTTAATCTATTTCTCAAATTTTTCAAGTGTTTAGCAACAAAACTTAACAGAAAGGATTAAATCATGAATAATTATTATTTTTCAGATTCAGATGAAAGAATTTACAAAGAAAGACCAGACGGTTTCTTCACAATGGTAACATCTGATAAGGATTTTTAAACATTTGTGAATGATTACGAAGAACTTAGAGCTGATGGTAATTCAATTATTGATAGTTTGGAATTTGTAAGATTAGGAGAAAAAATGAATTTAAAAATAAACATAAGATATTCAACTCCTGAAGATGACGTTTTAGAGATAGGATTTTATCGTGGTGAAACGTTATTACATAACGTTTTTTATAACGTTGAAGGCTTATCAGAAGATGAACTTGTCGAATTAAAAAAAGAAGCATGTGCAAAGTTCTGCACAGTATTTCCTGAGATATCCTTAAAGGATGTTATGAAGGGCTTTAATGGTGTTGATGAAAAAATGTATCAACTATATAAAGAAACTTTTAATCCCAAAGGTGCAGGACGTAAAGCAGGAAAGAAAATTGGCAGAATAAAACCACCTACAGTTAGTTTTCACAGAAATGTAACTCCTGAAGAAAAAGAATTTCTTGAAAAAGCACTAAAAGAATTTAGACAACAAAAAAGAGGGCTGTAATAATACAGCCCTTGAATTTAGTGTTTATTAAGAAAGGAGTTTATATTTTGGTTAGGTAACTCATTGATACCCAGCCAGAACCATCGGAGAGTTTGCCCCAACCGTTTGATGTCGTCGTTAATTGAATGATTGTATTTTGTTTTAAAGTTTTAACAACGTTGTATTTAGTTCCAGCACCTGCTCTTACGTTTAATACTGTCGCAGTAACTTTATAACGTGTTGTAACCGTTGTACAACCTTTTAAAAACAATGTACGCTCATCATTTCTGCGTTTTGTTAGACCTGCAAGAACTTTTGCACCACCTTTGTTATACAAGAGCAGAGCATCTGCTATTTGCGTTAAAGTTCTATTTTTTATCAAAGTCTGTAAATTTCCTGGACCACAATTATATGTAAACGAAACTAAAGCATCAAACTGGTTTTGGTTCAATTCTACCTTTATTAATGTATTAACAGAGGTTTCAAAACGTTTCAAATCTTGTTTTAAATAATTATCTGCTTGTGATTGTGTTATTGTCATGCCTCGTTTTACACCACCAGTATGACCATATCCTATTGTCCATATACCTGCAGGACATTTATACGCAGTAAGTCTACAGCCTTCATATTTTTTAATTAAATTGATTCCGTTTTGGCTTGTTGTTTTATTCATTCTTTTCACCTCTTGTCATCAAAATTTGCTTGATTTCATTTGTGTTTTTATAAAGGTCATTGATACCACCTTTAATTTCTTTAAAATCTTCTTTTGTCTCAGATTGAAATTCTTTAAATACCTCCATTGATACGAATTTTGCAAAGCAATCATCTAATATTTCTCTGTGTTTTTTTTCCAATTGTTCTGGAGTTGTAAAAACGTTGTGTTGCCATAGAAAACCTAATACCACAATTATTAGTGGTCCATATTCAACAAACTTATCCATAAAATCCTTTCTTTCCCTCTACTTTTTAGCAATAAAATAAAAGAGCAGATTTCTCTGCTCTTTTTGATACGTACATTATTTTAAAATTTTATCAAACTCTTCACATGCTAGAGTTATTTTTTCAGCGATTGCTTTTAACGTTGCAACACCAAGTTTTAAACCTTCAATATGTGCTTTCTTTTTGATAGGATCATTAGTTGCATTGATTTTATCAACTAAAACTGCTAAATCTTCAATGCGGTCATTTGTAAAATCGTCTAAACGTTCATAAGCTTTTCTTTTCAACGTTGGAACAACCTTTGATTCAATCAATTCTTTAATAAAAGGAATTGCAAATAATAACAAATTTTTCAATACTTCATTCATTGTAACCACCTTTCTTTTTAAAATATTGTCAAAACGATAAGCGAGGGTTTTATCCCTCGCTAACTCCCTATTTATAATAGGGCAATTCATATATTTGTTCATTTTATTATCCTAGTATTTAATTACAATATTATTTAATTCATCTATAGCTTTTGCGTTTTCAATCTGCTCTTTAATATAAGCATTCATATTCCAACAATAAGAGTGTAATTGAATAATTAAGTTACCTATAGCTAACAAGTCTTGTTTTGTACATAATAAAGCCTTATTATCCTTGCCGTACCATGTGATTGTATCTTCATCTGAAAGCATTTGATACGTTGCAAGCAAGTTAGTCTTTTGGTCGGTATCACTGTCAAACAAAACATTATTATATGTTACACCCTCAAGTAGTTTTTCATCTCTTAAATGGTCGTTTTCAGCAATCTTTTCTTCTTTTTTGTTATTCAATTCGATTGTTGGATATTCAGGGTTTGGAATTATCACACCACCTGAATAGATATATTTTTCAAGATTATTATATACATCTTCGGTGATTTCAATATTGATAATAAAGTCAGATAGACACTTGCATTGAGCTTTGTATAACTCGTTACTACGTGTGTCAACTTGTGCATAATATGTCATTGCTTTAGCTCCTTTTCTTTTATACTATTTTTACCAGTCAATTATTTTATCGATGATGTCTTTTTGTTCAGTGCTTGTTTTTCGCAAATAAATTCTTGTTGTTTCGATACTTTCATGTCCTAATAAATCTGCAAGCAAACAAATATCGTTATATTTGAAAATAAAGTTCTTAGCGAATCTGTGCCTAAAAGAATGTGGGTACATTACACGTTCATCAATTTTATATTTATTAGCAAGGTGTTTTAAACGTTGTATAACGTTTATTGGCTTATATGGACTTCCACGTTCTGTAAGAAAAAGAAAGCCACTGTCACGTTTGATATATTTCAATATTTCTCTTCTAACTTTTAAAGGTATATATATACGTCTATATTTGTTACCTTTACCATATATATCAAAATAACCTTGTATTATATGCTCAATTTTTATATTAACAAATTCTGAAATTCTTGCACCAGTTGAAGCTAGTAGTCTTATCAAAAAATAATCTTGATAGTTTTTAGAACGTTTCAAACGTTGTTTTAAAAATTCATAATCAGCAACTGATATAACATTATCAACAAATGTAGAATGTGATGTTTTAACGAGTTTTAAAGACCATTTTCCTTTTTTCAGGTACCGTAAGTAGTAATTCATAGAATTGAGTCGTAAATTAACCGTCTGTGGCTTGTAATTAGCTATTAAAAATTCCTTGTATTTAATCAAATTTCGTTTAGTAAGCTCTTTGAATTTTTGATAATACAATTTTACCGTTGAAAAATAAACATACCGTGTGTTTTTACTTAAATCTTGCTTATCTAAAAATGATTTATATTTTTCCATATATTTTTATTATATATGATAATTATAATTATGAAGTGATGATGCATGTTTATCAAGCTAGTGGAACTAACTCTTCAGACTCTGTACAGAGATTA
>CANNUY010000013.1 GCA_947525005.1 uncultured Candidatus Melainabacteria bacterium | reverse complement strand
GGATATAATTTTGAGTTTAAGAACGGTAAATTTATAGTACAACCAAGTTTACTAATCTCATACTCATTTATCCATACGTTTGCACATGATAATGGACGAGGAAACCATGTAGGCTCATCACCATTGAATGCAATACAGGTAGCTCCAGGGGTTAAGTTTATAGCGAACTTGAAGAATGGTTGGCAACCATATATGGCAGTAAATATGAGATGGAATATTATAGATAAGACACACTTCTCATTGCAAGATGTAACAATACCTGATATGAGTATAGACCCATATATTGAATATGGTCTTGGTTTACAACGCAGATGGGGTGAAAGATTTACAGGCTTTGGACAAGCAATGATAAGAAACGGTGGACGTAACGGCGTAATGCTTTCATTCGGATTCAAATGGCTGATTGGTAAGTAAACACTAACCACCTAACAGTCGTCCTGAACTTGCGAATTTAGGGACGAACGACACGAAGTTAGTTCGGATAGCGAACAGATTGAACCGACTGTGACAACGTCACAAAAGGTGAAACTCTGTGAGCATGGAGTAAATTCAAGACGATTTCAGGACCCCTGCAAACACTGTTTATAGGGATTCTTCGGTCGTTGCACTCCCTCTGAATGACCAGTAAGGTTTGGTTTCCTACCCCAATAAATCATTATTTAAACAAAAAAGAGTGGGGTTTGAGAAACAAACCCCACTCTTTTGATAATTCTTTGAATTAGTCCTTATACAAAGGCGCTAATTTCTTTGCTTGTTGAGGAATTACACCTTCTTCAATCGGTAGATAAACTCTGTAATCAATTACAGGGAAACAGTTATCTATACTTTCGATTTCTTGAAGTTTAGCCTCGTCAATATGACCTGATTCAATCATATCTGCAATAGTACTGAATCTTTCAACGTGTTCGTTGAATCTATCAGTTGCATAATCCTTAGCTTGCCATGTTGTAATCAAGAATGGCCAGTCAGAGCTTTGTAATAACAAGTTTTCTCTTGCTAATTGGTTTAATGCTCTATGCAATAATTTATCTTCAGGTATTTCTTCATATTTTGAAACAACGTCTGTAATTCTTTTTTCACAAGAATGTATGATTGGCCACATCCATTCTGTTAAGTGGTTTTGCCATACATAGAAGTGTCCACCTTGTCCCCAAGAACTTTCAGGAATTTGGATAGCTTCTTTTGGTGGGTGTTTCTTGATGTATTCACCAGCTGTCATAATTTCAACTTCTGGTAAATATTGGTTGAATTTTTTGATAACTTGTTTAATAAATTCAACGCCTTCAAACCACCAGTGTCCAAACAATTCTGTATCGAATGAAACCATTACAAGACCTTCTTTACCATTGTGTGATTTCTTGTAATCGTTCAACAAGTGATAAATCATTGTTGTATAGTGATCAGAGTTTTCGTTAATCTTGTTTAATGCTAATACTGGATCATATAACATTTTGTCACCTAAATCAGTTTTAGATGAAGTAATTCTCCAATAGTGCATACCAGATTTGTCATCTTTTTTGTGGAATTCTCTGAATACTCCGTCTCCTGGGTATCCGTCAGCAGCTGACCATACTTGATACCCTGCTCTATCGTTTCTACCCATTACTGCAACTTGTGCATCAGGTAACCAATAAGCAGAATATGTATCATATCCAGTAGCTTCTCTTTCAGGTAGTGGAATGTATTCAATGTTTCCGTAAACACCGATTACACGTCTGTTACCAATTGAATTACCACCTTCTATTACGTGTGATTCTGTAAAGAAGTATTCAATATCATTGTTTTGTAATGTAACTTCAATCGCTGGTCGCCAATGTTTTTTACCATCTTTGCCAACGTATTCATAACCTTGTCTATATGCACATTCAGGTAACCATGCTCCCATTGCTTTTTTACCGAACAATCTTTTTGTTGTGTCAGAACCAACTTTGAACTGTGCATTCAAGTTGTTGTCAGTAGCCAACAATGGTGAAAATCCGTGTGTTGCACCTGATGTTGTTATTTCTATACAACCTAAATCTTGATATTTTTTGAAATACTTAATAAGGTTCATTTCGTATTTGTTTACAAAATCATCTTTTAATTTGTTCCATAAATCAAAATAATATTTTGCTAAGTATTTCAAATGTTGTGAATGAGGCACTTTTGGGTCAGGATATCTTTCTAAATCTTTAGATACTGCCTTTATTTGTGCATCAATATATTTTACGAAACCGTGTTGTAGGTGTTCGTCATTAAGTTGTTCAGCCAAAATAGGTGTAATACCAACGGTTAGTTTTGCTTTAATACCTTCGTCCCAAAGCTCAGATATTGCATTTAATAATGGAACGTATGTTTCTGCCATACATTCATATAAATTTTCTTCACCAAATGGCCACATACCTGCTTTTCTATAGTATGGTAGGTGACTGTGTAACATAAATACGAATTGTCCTACTGACATGTTTTTCTCCTTACATTTGTTTTTGTAATTTATATATTAGTTATTATATTATTATGTAATATCCTCTATTTTAGTATAGTACAAATGATGAAAAAAAATAATACTTTAGAATTAGTTATTTTGGATAATGTTACAAAAGTTTACCGAAATATACTTTTTATATACTCTATAAATAACAAAAAACGGCATTTTAGCCGTTTTTTGTTGTGTTGTGTGTTAATTGTAATATTTTTAGTTAGGCTGCTTTGTTACCTTTGATTTCTGTAATAAGATATTCAGCTACCCATTCAAAATCTTTGTTATTGTTAGCAGCTTTTTTAAGGTAATCGATTGATGAATCACCAATTCTGATAAGTGTCATTGCAACTACACCTCTTGTTAGACCTCTTACTACTTGTAATTGTTCAACAAGTTCAGGAACTGCAGGTGTTCCAATATCTACTAACATATTTTCAATTTCATTTTTATCTGAATCATTTAACATTGATAAAATTTCTTTTACTGATTGCATTTCATAACTCCAATTATCGTATTTCACATTTTAATTATAATATTAAAATTTAAAATATTAGATTTCTTTATCTATTCTTTATATCGATATTAATTTTATTAATATTTGTTAATAATTTATCTTTAAAAATCAATTTCTAACTCAAAAATAACTTTATATAAGAGTAAGTGTGTTATAGATTATTTCAGGTTAGTTATGGTAGAAGCAATCAATCAATTAAATACAGGTTTAGTTCAACAAACACCTATTATAAATCCAATAGGAAAGGTTGAAGACACTGATAAATCTATCTTTTTAGAAAAAGAACTAAATAATGTTAAAGATAAACAAGGTTTTATTGGAAAGTCATGGAACGGTATTAAAGAAACTTTTGATGCAGGATTGTCTGAATCTGATTGTGATGAAACTATTAATAAATATAAAAATGGTGAAATATCATTTGAAGAAGCTTTAGAAACAATAAAAGGTTATGATGAAAAACAATCTACAATGACAGATTTGTTCGCTAATATTACAACGGGTATTGCTTCTATTGCGTTAGTTACAGCAGCTGTAGCCGGTGGTCCAATCGGTTGGGTTACAGCGTTTGCTTTAGGTGCTCCTGTTGGTGCAACTGTAAAAACAAGCTTGAAAATTGCTGACAGAGCAACAAACAATGTAAAAAATGATGAATTTGATTCAAAAGCTATTACAAAAGATGTTGTATCTGGTGCTGTTACAGGTATGACAAGTGCTGTTTCATCTGGTATAGGTGCAGGTATAAAATCAGGCAAATTTTTAGTATCAGTGAAAAACGGTACAAAATGTGGTGCTATATGTGGTGGTGTTTCTGGTGCTACAAGTTATTTAACAGATGTTGCACTTGATGATGATAAATATTTTAATGCTGGTGATTTAGCGAAAAATACATTTACATCAGCTCTTGTTTCAGGAACAGTTGGTGCAGTTGTTGGTGGAACTGTTTATGGAATTTCTAGTGCTGATAAATTAGCTAATCAAACTGTTAAACAAACTATTATTAATGATTCAGCTGCAAGTTCTTCTAGAAAAGTTTTGGGTAATTGTGAAAAAGAAGCATTAGGCTTGATGGCTTAGGAGATGTAACTAATTTGCTACGTTATTCATTAATGGAATAAAATACTTGTTTTGTTACAAAGTGCTTTTATTAAAATTTTTCCATGTTAGAATATTTGATATAAATCAACGAAGGAGAGTTGTATGTGCGGAATAGTAGGATATATTGGAAATAAATCAGCAATAGATATACTTTTAAACGGGTTAACTAAGCTTGAATATAGAGGTTATGATTCATCAGGAGTTGCTCTTAATATTGATGGAAAAGTTGAAATGTATAAGGCAGAAGGCAAGCTTCAAAACCTAAAAGATTTACTTTTACCAATAAAACAGACTGTTGAAAAATCAACTATTGGTATTGGACATATTCGTTGGGCAACGCATGGTGCTCCTACTACCGTTAATGCTCACCCACATTCTTGTAATTGTGGAAAGTTAGTTCTTGTTCATAACGGTATTATTGAAAACTTTAAAGAACTAAGAGAAGAATTAGAAAAAGATGGCTGTGTGTTCCGTTCTCAAACAGATACTGAAACTGTTGCTCACCTAATTGCTAGAGAGTTTGGAAAGGTGAAGAATTTAACAGAAGCTGTTAGAATTGCAACAAAGAGAATTGAAGGTGCCTATGCGTTATGTGTTATGCATCAAGATGTTAAAGACACTATAGTTGCAACAAAAAGAAATGCTCCATTGTTAGTCGGTATTGGTGAACATGAATATTATGTTGCGTCAGATGTTCCAGCTACAATAGATTATACTAAAAAAGCTATGTATCTTGATGATAATCAGATTGTTACTCTTACTCCAGATAGTATGGTTTTGATTGATGCAGAAGGTACAAAACTTCCTTGTAAAATAGAGGTTTTACCTTGGGAGTCAGTTTCTTTGAGTAAAATGGGTTATAAACATTTCATGATGAAAGAAATTCATGAACAACCAAGTATTATAAGAAACTTGTTGAGTGGAAAAATTAGCGATTTAGAAGAACCTTTATATCTTCCAGAAGTTAATTTAAACGTTGAAAATATTAAAAAATTAAACAGAGTTCAGATTGTGGCTTGCGGTACTTCATTACATGCTGCAATGGTTGGTAAATATATTTTAGAAGATTTCTGTGGTATTGCTGTTGATGTTGAACCATCAAGTGAATATATTTATAGAAAAACTGTTACTGATGAGCATACTCTTGTTATTGGTGTTTCTCAATCTGGTGAAACAGCTGATACAATTACAGCGATTAAACAATCTAAGGAAAGAGATTCTCATATCTTAATTATTACGAACCGTCCTGATTCAACAATGGCAAGAGAAGCAGATAGTTTGATTTCTGTTTGTGCAGGTATAGAAGTTAGTGTTGCCGCTACAAAATCTTATATGGCACAACTTGTTTCTTTCTATTTGTTAGCTCTTTATATGGCTGAAATAAAAGGTTCTATGGAAAAAGAAACCCTTGTAAAACTTAAAAAGGATTTAATTAAACTTCCTGAAAAAGCTGATGAAATTTTATCACATGAAAATGTGGTAAAAGCATGTGCAAGAACTTATGCAAATGCAAAGAATTTTGTTTATATAGCAAGAGGAATAAATTTCCCAACAGCATTAGAAGGCGCTTTGAAGTTAAAAGAAATCAGCTATATTAATGCAACAGGTTATCCAGCTGGCGAATTGAAACATGGCCCTATTGCTATGTTAGATGAAACATTACCTGTATTATCAATTATGATGAAAGGTAAAGTTTATGATAAAATTCTTTCAAACTCAGAAGAAGCAAAAGCTAGAGATGCCAAGATGATTGCTCTAACAAACTCTACTGATGAAAAATTAGATGATTTATTTGATAATATTATAAGAATTCCTGAAACAGATGAATATTTATCACCAATTCTTGCAATAATTCCTTTACAATTGTTAGCATATTATATTGCTGAATTTTTAGGAAAAGATGTTGACCAACCAAGAAACTTGGCAAAATCAGTAACGGTTGAATAACAGTCATGAGTATAGTTTCAGAGATATTAGAAATTAAAAATAACAACAATCCATCGACAGAATATGTTGAGTGTGAGCTAAAAAAACGTGGGATTGAACCTTTGAGGTGGGCAATTGTAAAGATTAGCAAAGATTTTTTTACTATAAATGTTGCTTATGATAAAATTATTACGTTGTAATGTGTGTAATTTTAACACTAAATAATTCAATGATGGCTAAAGGGAAAGAAGGAATCAATGACTAGCAGCGTAATAGAAAAGGAACCAACAATGATTGCTACTAATGAAAGTATTTTTGATAAATCTGATATAAAAGATATTACTCTTGCAAAACAAGGCAAAAATAATATAGAATGGGCATTTAAAAACATGCCTGTTTTGATGAAGATAAAAGAACGATTTGCGAAAGAAAGACCTTTTGAGGGCTTAAAGTTATCAGCACGTGTTCATATTACCAAAGAAACTGCTGCTTTGTGTACAGTAATGCAAGCAGGTGGTGCTGATACGGTTTTAATTGCATCAAACCCATTGTCAACACAAGATGATGTTGCTGCGGCGTTGGTAAAATATTGGGGTATTCCTGTTTTGGGTTATACTGGTGAACCTGCTGATGTTTATCGTATGCACTTAAGAGATGCAATGAACCATAATCCTGATTTAGTTATTGATGATGGTTGTGATTTGGTTGCAGCAATCCATTCAGAACGTCCTGATATCGCTAAAAAATTGATAGGTTCGACTGAAGAAACTACAACTGGTATTATTAGACTTGAAGCATTAGAAAAAGAAGGCAAGCTAGCATTCCCAGCAGTTGGAGTTAATACAAGTTTAACAAAACACCTTTACGATAATAGATATGGTACTGGTCAAAGTGCTTTAGACGGTATTATGAGAGCTGCAAATGTTCTTATTGCTGGTAAAACAGTTGTTGTATCAGGTTATGGCTGGTGTGGTCGTGGTTGTGCTTTGAGAGCAAAAGCTCTAGGTGCAAACGTTATTGTTTGTGAAGTTGATCCATTGAAAGCATTAGAAGCAGCTATGGAAGGCTACAGAGTTATGCCTATTAATGATGCAGTTAAGTATGGTGATATCTTCTTAACAGTAACAGGTAATATGCACGTTATTGACGTTGAACATATTATGAATATGAAAGATGGGGCTATGGTTTGTAATGCAGGTCACTTCGATCATGAGGTTAATGTTCCTGGATTGAAAGAACAAACTGTAGAAATCAATAAAATTAGACCATTCTTAGATGAATACAAGTTGGAAAATGGAAAGTCTATTTATGTATTAGCAGAAGGTAGATTGGTTAACTTGGTAGCAGCAGAAGGTCACCCTGCGAGTGTTATGGATATGAGTTTTGCTAATCAAGCTTTGGGTATGGAATTTATTGTTAAAAATCGTGGTAAATTAGAAAATAAATTGTATACTTTACCAAGAGAAGTTGATGAAAAAATCGCTTCTTTAAAACTTGAATCTATGAATATTCAAATTGATAGCTTGACAGATGAACAACAAATTTATTTGAACAGTTGGAAATAATTATAATTTATATTTTAAAAGGGCGGTTTCAGTTTACTGAAACCGCCCTTTTATTTATTTGTTTAAAAATTTATCCGCAGAATTTACCAAGAACCACTGACTGATTAGCACCTGTGCAAGACGGCACATTATTCGGAATGTTATAATATTTACAGTATCCAAGAAGTGCAAACGCCATAACTTCTTTAAAGTTATTAGAGATACCAAAATCTTCGTGGGTTTTGAGTTCTAATCGTTTAGGAAGATATGTTCTCAATAGTTCTTTCATATATTTATTGTAAGCACCACCACCACCTAAAATAACAGTGTTAATATGTGCATTAGGGTAAACGAACCTTTCATAACTTTGTGCGATTGTTTTAGCTGTGAGTGCTGTTAGAGTAGCTATGATGTCAGCTTTGTTTTCTGGCGCTATTTTTAGAATGTTTTCTATATATTTAGGTGAAAAATATTCTCTGCCAGTTGTTTTAGGAGGGTCTTGGTAATAATATTCATCTTCAAGTAGGCAATTAAGCCAGTAATCAGAGATTGTTCCACTTTTTGCGATTTCGCCATCTTTATCATAGCGTTTATTAAAGAATTTTTTAACACAATAATCAATCATTATGTTTCCACAACCGTTATCAAATCCAAAAGGTAGACAGTCATCAGATACTACGGTTACGTTTGAGATTCCACCGATGTTTTGAACAGCTGAGTTTTTAAACCAAGTTTTGTCTGCAAAGCAAACTAAGGGTGCACCTTGACCACCATAAGCTATATCTAATTCTCTAAAATTTGATATTGTTGGGCAACCTGTTTTAGCAGATATTACTGAGCTTTCACCGATTTGTAGTGTGCTTTTTAAATTTATACCGTCTTCTTTTTCGTCAAATGGGTAATGATAAACTGTTTGTCCGTGACTTGATATAAAATCAGGTTTCCCAAACTCATTGATTAGTTCAATGCAGGCATTTCCGAAACACTCACCTATTTCAAAATTGAGTTGGCAAAGTTCTTTTAGAGATATCTCTGTAGAGAATGCTTTGAATATTTTTTGTCTTATTTTTTCTGGGTAAGGATAATTTATCCCTTTGATGAGTTTGCAACTCAAATCAGGGTAAACTTCACAAAGTCCTGCATCTATTGAGTCGCAAGAGGTTCCTGACATAAGTCCTATTATTTTTTTGCTTTCAAGTTCTTCCATAGTACTTATAATAAGAAAAAACTTAACAAATGACAAGTTATGTTAAGTTGATAACCAACAATAAATTGCCTCTTTTATGTTTTCTTTTAATTCATCTATTGTATCACCTTGTGAATAGCAACCTTTTAGAGCAGGAACTTCTGCACAATATCCATTATCTTCTTTATGTACAATAATATCAATATTCATAATTAAAGCCTATATATAATTATAAAAGCCTTAGATGTCCTAAGGCTTTTAGCTAAAATTCTTTTAGCAATCATAGAATCTAAGTAGGTATGAAGTGGAACTCTATTGAAGTAGCATTTCTTTAGGGTTCCCCCTACTTTTATTAGTATTTGCTATATACCCAATTTTGTCAAGTTTATAACATCTGATATTTTATCTAATTTTTGCAAAAAAAAACTTGTCGAATGACAAGTATAAGTACTACTATTTAATTTATGTTATGTTTATTTTGAAATTCTTTTTCTATATCTTCCCTTAATATAATCTTTTATAAATTTTTTTAAAACTACCCTAATCTCCTACGATTATAATTTATTCATTAACTTTTAGTTATTTAGCTTTCTTTTTCTTTTTAATTTCTTTTTCTTTGTGTTTTGGATATTTTCATTCTTCCCGTTCTTAATCTAGTAGCCATCACTCCTTCCAACGTATTTATATATTAAAATGTTTGACTGCTCTTTTCAAGTAAAGAATAAAGTTAATTTTTTTACATACAAGCATGCCTTTTGATATCAGGGGGGCATGTCCTAATTTACAAACTTAATATTTGTAAATACAGGCTATTTTTGAAAAATTTGTAGGTTTTCATGGTTGACAAATGATATTTTTTTAATCTCTTGTTATATAATATAGAATATGAAGAATATAAGACAGTCGCAAATAAATATACATAGAGATGCGTGGGTAGAGATAAATTTAGAATCTATTGCGCATAATATAAGAGAGTTTAGAAAAAATATTCCAGCTGATAAAAAGATGTTGGGGATAGTAAAAGCAGATGCTTATGGTCATGGTTCTATTATGACAGCTCCAATAATGTTGGCATCAGGAATTGATATGTTGGGTGTTGCATCTATTGATGAAGGATTGGATTTAAGAAATGAAAAAATAAGTTGTGACATTCTTGTTGTAGGTGCTGTTCCTGTTTGGTCATTTGAAGTGGCTACAGAAAACGATATTTCTATTTCAATATTTTCAGAAGCTCATTTAAACGCTTGTAAGCAGGCTTATGAAAGAACTGGAATTAAGCCAAAAGTCCATATTAAACTTAATACAGGCATGAATAGAATAGGTTTAGAACCAGAAAATGCAGTAGAATTTATTAAAAAGGCTCAAACTGCTGATTATCTTGATTTGAAAGGTATTTTTACACATTTAGCGAATGCTGAAGATATAGAAAAAACAGAAAAACAGTTTGAAATTTGGAATAGGATAACTAATGCTGTTGATACAAAAGGTTTGTTGTTACATGCTTTGAATACAGCAGGTTCAATGAAATATTATGATGAAATTAAATCTAATATGGTAAGAATGGGAATTGCTATATACGGATTAGAACCTGACTTGCCAGAGGGCGTGAAATTTAAACCTGAATTGAAACAGGTTATGGGATTGAAAGGTCGTATTACTAATATTCATATGATGAAAAAGGGGCAAGGTATTAGTTATGGTTATTCTTATGTAGCAGATAAGGATATAAAGGTAGCGACTATTCCGATAGGCTATGCTGATGGTGTTCCAAGAGCTTTGTCTAATAAAATTTTTGCAGAATTGAATGGTTATAAAATTAAACAAATCGGTAATATTACAATGGATCAAATGATGTTTGATATTACTGGTATTGATGCAACTGAGGGCGATATAATTACTTTGTTGAATGATTCAGACAAGGATTTGTCGATTGATAATTGGGCAAAAATTGTCGGCACGATAAACTATGAATTGACCTGTCGTTTAAAGGTTCGTTTACCTAGAGTTTATGTAAGATAAGTTTATTCCTCTTGAGTAAGTTCTTTTTTCCATTGGATATAAAAATAAATTCCAAGTATTAAATATATTGTCCAAACTATTATGGTTGAATAAGTTTGAGTATTTTTTAGAGATAATTTTATCCACATAATTATTGTAAGCGAGTTTACTATAATCCATATTATCCATTGCTCGATACAGCGTTTGACTGTGAGGTACATTCCTAAAATTGATAATACAGTTGTTATGCTGTCTAATAGTGGGGTAGTTTCTTTTGAATAATTTAAGTAGCTTACTAATATTATGCAGGCTATGACTGAAATCGAGCCTAAAAAAAAGCGTTCTTTATTGGTTAAGTTTTGTTTTATTATTTCTTGTTTATCTTTTTTAAGGTGTTTTTTCCATTCAAAAATCCCGATTATTTGCATTGGTAAATAATATCCTATATTAAGTAAAAAATTCCCAAATATGTGGTTCTGAAAAGCAAGGTATGAGTAGCAACAGGTTGCAATTATTCCAAAAAGATAACAATAAACTTTTCCTCTACCTGCAATAAAGGTGTAGAGTATTCCTGAGATTGTATAAATTATTGATATGGCTGTTTGCATCTTAATACTTCTTTATAAATACTTACTTTTAAAAGTTTCTGTTATCTAATTAATATAGATGAAAATAGGTTCGATAACAACTAAAATATGCAAAAGTGACTCTGTTAAAAAGGGGTTAGAGTTAGTTGCAAATAATGGTGCAGGCTTTATGGCAGGCACTCAGTTGGCATTTGCAACAGTTGTTCGTCCTATGTCTATTATTTCTACCCCGAAGACTGATAAAGAGAATAAAAAGCTGGCATGTGCAAAATCGTTTGCATCTTCTTTGACGAATTATTTGATGGTGCTTGCTGTATCTTTACCGATTGCAAGGAATATAAAAAAAATCGATAATAATCCTGAAAAGTATTTGAAAACATCTACAATAAATAAGATGAAAGAGGGTGGAAAACCTCTTGTTCAATCAAAAACTTATCAGTTTGCAACGCAGATGTTTAAATTAGGTTCAAACGCATTGACAGCAGTTCCTAGAGCAGTTGTTACTTGTGCTATGATACCACCTATGTTAGCCCTTATAAAAGGACAAAGTGGTAAATTGGATAAATTGGGTAAGGAAGATAAGCTTGGTACAAATCGTGAAAATAATCAAGATTTTCAAATTGATGAGAACAGTGTTTTAGGAGAAGAAAAGAATTTGATTGATAGAAAATTGAATGAAATTTCTGATATAAAAAACACTTCGCCAAGTTTTAAAGGTGGATTAAAAGGATTAAATATAGCTAAAAAGATGGGGAAAATTATTGACACACCGTTTATGCAAAAGTTTTCAGAACGGTTTAAGGATACAAATTTTCCTATGCATACAATGGCAGTTACTGATACTCTGACTACTGCTACGTTGTGTTATGAGGTGAATAAGAACAAAAAAATCGATAATGATAGAAAAAAAGTTCTTAATAATAATGCTTTAATTTCAACAGGTTTAGGAATTTTATCTGGGTATTTTGTTGATAAATTGACTGATAAACCAACAGAAAAGTTTATAAAAAAGTTTTCAGAGATAAATAAACACGATAAAAAATTGAGTAAGTATATTGAGGGTATAAAGATTGCAAAACCGACCTTGTTGTATGCAGGGGTTTATTATACGATGATACCTTTAGTTTCTACATTTTTGGCCGAGCGACTAGGGTTTACAAATAAAAACAAATGATTTTTCTCACAAATCCACCAACGCACCAACTCACCCACCCAACCAACCACCCAACCAACCCAACCAACCAACCAACCTCTTGTTTGTTATTGACTCACTATAAGTACGTAAAGTTATTAAATAGAACAAAATAAAATTATCTGGTCTATTTATTTTCTTTGAAATTTTTGCTATTATCAATAAAGTAAAAGAAATCTTGAGGTAATTATGTCTATAAAAAATAGTATAACCGTTAAAAATATTATATTTTTATTGATGGTGATTTTTCTGTTGAAATTCTTTTCTCAGATTACAACTATCGTAATGTTATTTTTTGCTTCATTTGTGTTTGCGTGTTCTTTAAATCCTTTAGTGGATAAATTTAGCAAAAAAATTAGTCGTCCAATGGCTGCGAGTATTGTTATGGGTGGAATAACCGTTGTATTATTTGCAGTTTTGTTACCATTGATTGTTATAGCAATAAAACAAATTGAGGTCTTTTTAGTAGCTTTACCTAACAAAATAGAGCTATTTAAGAACTTTGTCTACAATAAACAAATACTTGGAAAAACGATTGTTTCAATGATTGATATTCCTATGATGTTTGAACCTGTGACTAATTTTACAAAAAGTTTGCTTGATCAATCTATTGCAATAGGCTTGAATATTGTCTCAGCTTTGATTTATTTGTTAGCTGTGTGTATCATTACGTATTATTTTATAGTGGATAAAAAATCTATCAGAAATGGTGTAATGTTACTTTTTCCTGCTCATATAAAACGTAAGGCAGGACTTATTATTACAACAATTTCAGAAAAAATAGGTAGTTATATTATTGCTCAACTTACTGTAATTGCAGGAGTTGGAATTTGTGTAATGATACCATTGATGATTATGAAGATTGACTGTGCTATTTTATTAGGGTTTTTATCAGCAGTTTTGGATTTAATTCCAGTTGTAGGTCCTACTATTGCACTTGTTATATGTATTTTGATGTGTTATCACCTTGGACCAGTGACAGTTGGGTTAGTAATATTCTTTTTCTTGTTAGCACAATGGATAGAAAACAATTTCGTTCGTCCTTATGTGTTCGGAAAATTTATGGATTTACACCCATTGATTATATTCTTTTCAATATTTGTTACAGCAAAATTTTTAGGTGCAGTTGGAGTAATATTTGCTCCTGCTATTGCAGCAACTGTTTGCGTATTGCTTGATGAATTGTATATTAAACCGATAAACAAAAATAGTGAGATTACAACTGATGACGGAGATTTGTCTGTACAATAAAAAGTTGAATAGTAATACTGATTACAATGTATGGTTTGCATTTCCTGAATGTCGAGCTTTTTCGTTGTCATCATTAGGTTATTTATGGCTATATAAAGAATTAGAGGAGCTTGAAAATGTAGCTGTTGAGATGATTAATACAGATACAGAATTGACAAAGATAAATGTTTCTAATGTTGATTGTGTTGCATTTTCTTTCTCGTTTGATTTGGATTTCTTGAATATATTTAAAATCTTGGACAAATATAATATCCCATTAAAAAGAAGTGAACGTGGAGAGGATTATCCATTTGTATTTGCAGGTGGACCTGTTTTGACTTGTAATCCAATGCCGTATAGTGAAATCTTTGACTTTATAATTATTGGTGATGGAGAAGGTGTTAATACAAAGGCTGTTCAGATTTGTAGAGAAAACAGGAATTTGCCTAAAGAAGATGTCTTAAAACTTTTATCAGAGGTTGAGGGGGTATATGTTCCAAGTATTCATACGATAGATAATCCTGTAAAAAAATCTTCTGTTGAATTAAATCATTGTGTTTATACTCCTATTATTAGTGATGAGAGTTTTTTTAAAGATACATTTATCGTAGAAAGTTCAAGAGGTTGTTATAACCGTTGTGGATTTTGTATAGCTTCGTATTTAAACTTGCCTGCAAGATTTGTAGACTATGATACTATTATTGAAAAATTAGAGATGGGGTTAAAATATACAAACAAGATTGCACTTTTAGGTGCTTTAGTTACGGCTCACCCTAGATTTGACGATATTTGTAAGTTTATTATGGATAAAATAAATTCAGGTATAGATATAGAGATGAGTGTTTCATCTTTACGAGTTGACACTATTTCTCCTGAGATTGTTAATATGTTGGTTAAGACAGGTCAAAAACATCTTACTATTGCAATCGAAGCTGCTAGTGAACGATTGAGAAAGGTTATTAATAAAAACGTTACAGAAGAACAGTTGAGAAATGCTATAAAGATAGCCAAAGAAAACGGTTTGAAAGGTGTTAAAATATATTGTATGCTAGGCTTACCTACAGAAACACAAGCTGATATTGATGAGTTTTTGAGGTTGGCAAAAGATTTGAAAACAGAATTTAAAGGGTTTGGAATTACGTTTTCGTTCTCAACATTTGTTCCAAAACCACATACCCCTTTTCAGTGGTTTGGTAGAGAAGACACAAAGATTATAGACTCAAAGATTAAATATCTTACGAAGGTTTTTCATAAATTAGGAGTTGATGCAAAATTTTCTAGTCCAAAATGGGATTATTATCAAACTTTGTTGTCAAAAGGAGATTCTAATTTGACGGATTATTTGATAAATGTTTATAAAGAGGGTGGAAAACTTGGTGCATTTAAAAAATGTGCAAAAGAGTTGGGTATAAATACTGATGAGTATGTCTTGATGGATAGTAAATTAGAAGATGAATTGGCTTGGGACGTAATCATTATAACTAATCCTGGAAAAAAAATTTTACAGAACGAATATAAAAGATTGATGAAAAGAGCATAAGTTTAAAGCTATCTTTAATCGTAGGTTCTGATGTTTAGTAATGAAGATAAAAAAACAGGCATGTTATAAAGAGAAAAGAGCATAATTTATTGAATAAAATTCAATAAATTATGCTGCATTTTCTTCTTCAAACTTTTTGAATCTACGAGAGTTAAGTATTTCTTCTTGTCGTTGTTCTTCTTGTTTGTTTATATCGGCTGTAGTATCGTTTGATGCGTCATTTGGATTTTCTTTATTTCCAACTTCGTCAGGGACGTCATTTGCATTATTTGTAGGAGTAGTGTTGTCAGCTGGAGGAGCGTTCTCAGTGTCTTTTGGTGATTCTACTCCGTTAGGAATACCAGCTCCTGTGACACCTTCAGTACCACCAGATTTTCCAGCACCTTCTGTGCTACCCGTTGACAATGTGCCTTCTCCTGTTGAAACTTCATTGTTTTTGTCAGCGAGTTTAGCCTCAGCCATTGCTCGTTCATATTGAGCATAGAGGTTCTGATTTAACTGTTTGCTTGTAGATCCACCACTTGCTCCAGAGTTTTCGTTACCTTGTGACGCTTGAAGTCCTGATGCAAGAGTTGGGGCTTGTGATTGGGCTGTGTGTCCAGTTGCACCTGCTGATAAAACAGTTGGGTTATTGTTATCAGTATTTACGTTGCTTGGATTTGAAGGTGCATTATCCCCTATGCCTTGTGGTTGTGGTGAAACCCCGACAGCACTAGCTCCACCAGCTTTTGCTGTTTCTTTTGTAGGGTTTTCATTTGCCACCTGAAAAATTGTTTTTCCAGAGTGTAACTCTTGTGCTAGATGAACAGGTACACCATTTTCGGTGACTTGTCCTTGTCGCACAGGAGGTTGTTTGACTTCGCCGGTTTTGTTTTCGGCTTTTAGCCACTCATCAAATGACATATTTGGATTTTTAATTGCACCAACTGCCATAAAATATCCTTTTTTATAAATGCTCTCTTATATATAAAGTAAATAAAATTCTTTAAATTTCATTATTAAAACTTTTTTTACATTTGTTTACAAAAAAGTTTATGTGAAAATAGAAAAGTTTTTATGATAACAAAGTAGGTGTACTTAATATTAAGTACACCATGATTACTGAAAATTTTTATATTTTTAAAGTTTAAAAATAAGTATTCAATCTATGTTTACCATTTTCTCCTGTGCCTGTGACTTCGCCAATGACACCAGTACTACTTTCTGCATTGATACCTTTACCTGTACCGTAGCTTGTTTGAGTAGCAGTAGCCGTAGGTTGATAATCGCTACCTGTAAAAGCAACTTTGCTTGTGAAAGGATTATTTTGAACCTGTGGATTGAATTTTAAAGCTTCTAGAACCATTTTAATTTTCCTTAATTTCCCAATACATAAATAAATATAATCTTACATGTATATAAAGTATTTATTGATTGGAAAGTTGCATATTTAGGGTTGCGAGTGTTACAAAACTTAAAATATATAAATAAGCTTATATTATTAAGATACCCAGAATAATAGAAGAAATAACAAAGAAAGGGGAAAATAAGTGTAATTTTTACAAAAGTTAAGATTAAAAATAAAAAAAGAAGAAAAAGTACTTTACAAAAAAAAATCAGCATATTATAATAAACTTGTTAGAGAACTCGTGGGGGTTTAGCTCAGTTGGTAGAGCACCTGCTTTGCACGCAGGGGGTCAGGAGTTCGAATCTCCTAACCTCCACCAATTAAATTAAGAGCCGAAAGGCTCTTTTTTAATGACTAAATCAATGACTATAATTGTCTTATGAAAGACACAATTTTATTTTTATAAAGGTTTTAAGTTTAATGCTAGATGGGATAACGGGATTAAAAGAAGTAAAAGGGCTTACTCCTAAATATAAAGTAGTGGATAAGTATCTTTTAAGAGGTCCTATATTTTTTATATTTTTTAATGATTTGTAACGCAAAATATCCTAATTTGATACAAATGGTGTATATTAAATCTAAGGTTTATGTAAATAATAAAAAATAACTCTAATGAGTATCTTACTAGAGTTATTTTATGCATTATATAATGATTGTCTAAGTTATTTATTATTGTGGTTTTATTTCTTTTGCTGTGTCTTTAAAACTACTCATAACAGACCAATTGTATTTACTATTTTGCTCAAAAAATTGACCATATCTTAAGCTGTCTAACTTGAATTGTCTTAGTCTTAGATTTTGTGGTAAATTTAATTGATATTTTGAATATTCTTTTTTGTTATTTTTAAATTCACTATTTGTGATGTTTGCACTAACCATTTTTTCATCTAATTCATTAAATGCATCAGCATAGGTGTTTGCGTTTTTGAGTTTTGTTTCTTTTGCAATATTATTGAATTCTTTAACTTTTTGAGAATCGTTAGCCATATATGTCTTTTGTAAAAGTCTAGTGAATGCTACAGAATCAAGTGCGTGCTGTTCATCAGCAGCTTGTGCAAAATCTTTGCGAATATTTGAAGTTATTGCTCTATATTCTTTTACTGGTCTATTAGCCATATAATGTTCTAATGTTTTTGCAGTTTTAGGTGTACTTTCACAAGCTGTTAAACTTGATAATGCAATCATTGATTTTGTAATCAATCCCCCGATTTTATTATTCATGTTGACACTCCTAATTAATATTTTGATACACAATACATAATTATTTTAGAATAAAAATTTTTAATAAGAAATAATTTTGGAAAAAATTTAATATTTCTTATAGTAATTTGTTATATTTATTTTTTGTAAATATAATTTACACTTTATTCTAAAAAGACTTCTTTAAATAAAAGGTTTGTGTTAAACTCAAATTGTTTGTATCAATATATAATAATTTATTTAAAAGCTAACTGTATTCTAGGATTTAACAATGAAAATAAACTCAATTAACACTAATACAAATTTTAATAAGCCAAATTTTAAAGCGACTCTTAAAATAAATAAAGTTATTGATGATTTATATTCGGTAACTGATAATCATAATAAAGATTTGTTCCAAAAACATATAAACCTTTTTTCACACGTTGCAAAAAATGATGTTGTTGAATTGAAAAAAGTAGATAACAAAAATATTGAAGAATATAATTTAGTTAACATTAATAAGCCAGATAAAAAAGCTCATGTTTGTAGTTTGTTTAAATGTGTAAAAGGTGAAGAAGATAATAGATCAGATTTTCATAAGATTCAATCTAAAATGGAGTTTATTAGAGAAGCTTTAATAGAAACTATGCAAGAAGCTTCTAAAGAGAATTCCACAATTTTTCGTTCGTTATTTTAATCGTTAATATTAATAATAGATATCTGCATTTGACCCTGATAGTAGGAAGATTTGTTTAGTAAAATTTGTTTATTTATAGTATAATACCTCTACTAGATTATAGGAGAAAATTATGAAAAAGTTTTTGAGTTTTGTATTAGTACTTTTGATAGGTTTGGCGCTTGTTCCAAACAAAAATTTTGCTGCTGATGATACCCTTGAAATTTTGCCTACGATGACTACAGAAAGTAGTACTGAAAATAGAGCGTGGGTTGGAACTTTTCAACTTGTATGGAATGATATTTTGGCTAATATCACTAATAAACCGATTGAGTTTTGTGGATATGAGTCAAAGATGGCTCAAAATTTGAACCAACAAGAGTTTACAAAAGATAATTTAAGCTCAAACGCTTATTATACTAAATATGGGGTTGTTTGTCCTAAACTTAAAAAAGAAATAGAACGTGGTATAAGAAAAAAGTTTAGAGAAAAAAGCGATATTTTAGATATGTTTGATTTTTCAAACCAACCTGATAAGATTTTTGTTTATTCAATGTTGAAGAAAGATTTTAAGTTCTTGACTGCGTTTGATAAACTGCCTGATGGGTTCTTCGGTGATGTAAGAAAACCTGTTAAGTACTTTGGTATCAATGATAATAGTAGCGAAAAATTGTATAAAAATGTAGAAGTTCTATTTTTTAATGATTATAACGACTATGCTATTAAGTTGTTCACAAAGTCAAATGATGAAGTTTTGCTATATAGAACAGAAGACAATTCTACTTTCGATAAATATTTTAAAGACTTGAATGACAAGACTGAAAAATACGTAGGAAATAGACGTTTTATAAAAGGTGATAGTTTGCTTGTTCCTGATATCAAGTTATTTAAGATGGCAAGCTTTGAAGAATTAGAAGGACATGAGATTAAGGATACTAAGTTTAGGATTGATAAAACTATTGAAACGATTGATTTTAGTATGAATAATACAGGAGTTAAACTAAAAAGTGAAGCTGGGTTAATGGCAAGATGTACTTCACTTTCTCCGAGAACGGGTAGAGAATTTATGTTTAACGATAATTTTATATTATTCTTGGTTGAAAAAGGTCAAAAAGTACCTTATTTTGCAATAAGAGTGCACGATGTTGACGCTTTGAACAAGTTGAAAAAGTAAAATTTTAAATCTTTAAGTATAGGACGGGTTGCATTTGCAACCCGTCCTATTTTTATGTGTTACTCATTTTTTTAACTTCTAATTTTTAGCTATCCAAAGATTTGTTATGTCGAAAACTTAAATGTTACCGTATGATTTATCGGCAGACAAAGTGCTTGAAAAATCTACCTGAATAAAATAAAATTTCTTCCTTGTCAACTTTCCTTATTATCCTTAACATTTGCTTAAAGTCTATGCATTTTTTATTTTGTTTATTGTAATATGTTATAAGTACATAGACAAAATGGGAAATGGAGAAGAATATTGGAAATACAAGATAGTTTGAGTGAAACTTACTTAGGTAGACACGTATTAGCAGAATTTTTTGAATGCAACCCAAATATATTGAATAATAGAGATAAAATAGAAAACCTTATGGTTGACGCTGCAATTGAGTGTGGTGCAACTGTTGTGCAAAAATGTTTTCATATGTTTTCACCTTATGGGGTTAGTGGTGTTGTAATTATCTCTGAAAGCCACTTGGCTATCCACACTTGGCCAGAACTTGGTTATGCAGCAGTTGATTTGTTTACTTGTGGTCCAAAATGTGATCCAAAAGTAGCGTATGAGTATTTGAAGAAAAAATTTGATTCTAAAAAGGCTTCATTTACACAACTAAAACGTGGTATTCTTGATGAAGAAACTAAGCAAGTTGAAGAAAAAGCTTTTGAATTGACTGAGCAATATGAAAGCTAATTGATTATAAAAATATTTTAAAGATATAAAACAAGGGCGATTTTTCAAAAGAAAAATCGCCCTTGTTTTTGTTTGAATTATCATTATTTATGATTGTTCATATCTTTCAAGTTTCTTAGGTAAATTTAATCTAGAGAAATCTGCGTTTTTATACATATTACCTTGACTGTCAAAGAAACTTGGGTTTGCATCAGCTATCGCTTTTGCAAGCATTTCTGTATTATATTTTTTGCCACCTAGTTCGGTGTGTTTAGCTTGCATTGTTTTTACAAATCTTTCAGCAAATTCATTTGCTGTTTTCAAGTTTCTTACAGATTTTCCATTGCCTTTGATTGCTTCTGAATCCATTGTTGCTAAAATATCGTTTTCAGCGGTTCTGCCAGAACTTGCTTTCCAGCCTTCTTGTGCAAATTGGGCTCTTGAAATATTACTTCCATATCTAACAGAGTTTACTTTACCTTTGCCAGCTGCAGATGGAGTATGTGTCGCAGGTGAATCAACGCCAACTCCTTCGACATTGCCTGAGCCTACTCTCCATTTTTCGCCAGTATGTGAACCTGCTAGGTTGGTATCAGCTCTGCCGTCTTCAACAACTTTTGTTGTATCAACAGCTTCGTTTTTCACAGAGAAATTGTTTTCTTGTTTTCCGAGTCTATTAATCTCACCTTGAATTAATCGCATTGTTCTATTTGCACTAACATTGTCAGATTTATCAATAGTATATGTGTGACCGTTAGGGAATTTTATTTCGGTAATATTACCCTGTTGAGTAGCCGTTGCACCTGATTTAGCTGCACTTTTTATGATATTATCAACTGCTAAGCCGGTATTAGCCTTATCAAGCTTCATACGTCCGTGTTGAGTTGTAACATTGTTATCGTGAGTTTCACCAGTTTCATCTGTCCAAGTTCCATTTTGGAAACGATGTTTCTCGTCATTAAACATGATTTGATCGTCTTTACTTTGACTAGCCAATGCGCCTAATCCAGATACATCGCTTGAGTATTTTGCACGACCACCTGCGTTTACTTTGTGAACAATAGTAGAAGAGTTTGTGCCAGTTTGTTCATTATGATCGATTACACGTGAGTGTTTGTTTCCGTCGTCATCTCTCCAAGTCATAACAGATTGTTTTTGTCCGTCGACGTTTCTAACTTTAACTTTTACGTCATTGATTCCTTTTTGTCCATCTGGATTTGCTTTTTCATATGCTGTTGCATCGGCTTTAGCATCTTCTATTGAGTCCATTGTAGTAAATTTGCTTGAACGTAAAAATCCTTTGTTTTTATCCAAATCGTGAACTTGACCTGCATCATCAACTGTTACATATCTTGTACCTTGATTATCTTTAATTTTATAAACAGTTTGTTCTTGACCGTTTACAAGCTTAGTTTTAGCTTTAGCACCATTTGCCTCTAGGTATTCAACAGTATTTTTATAGCCTTGTGTTGCAGATTGAGCATCTTTTACGCTGCTATTAAATGTTGAAACTTCTGTGTGTTCCCCGTTTTTGCCTTCATCTGCAGGACGTTTGTATATTAAATCATTTAATTTTGCGTAGCCATCACCATCAGTAGGAATTGTGCCATCAGCATTTTTTATATCTTTGTCACCAACAAGTTCGTTTTCAGCTTGAATAAGTGCTTTGTCTAATTCAGCTTTGTATTGAGTTGTGATTTGTTGAGATAATGATTTCACTCTTGATTCAATTTTAGGGTCAACAAGTTCGTTGATTTGTTGTTGAACATCGCCTTCAAATTCAGCATCTTGTAGCTCTTTTGCTTGATATGAAATTTCACCAAATCCAGACCAATTGTTGAGTAGAGATGAGAATGAAATACCGCCAAGATATTTTTGAACAACTGATTTTGCGTTTCCTTGATTCTCTTGAGATAAACGTTTTGAATTCTTTATTGCATCATCGATTTGCTGTTCACCTTTTGCTTTAGCATCAGTAAATACACTAGCTGAGCCAGAATACTCTTGAGCTTCTTGCGCAGTGATTTTTTCATCTTTTGATTTATCAGCACTAGCATAGGCTTTTTTTGTATTGTCAATGCCTTTGTATGCAGTATCATTGATGTTGTTGTTTACTGGACCTGTCATTCTGAACTCTCCTGTATTTATACCCAAACTTAACTCAGGTAAATCTTACATATATCGATTGCTATTTTGCTCTCTTAAATATATAAAGTTTTAGCGCAAACCCTGATTTCATCATGGTTTACATGTTTTACAATTCGTTACAAAAATAATAAAATCTTCTTGTTGAATTGAATTATTTGAAATTTTTTAAAAATTGTATATAATAAGTGCAGAGGTATTTTATGCAGTATTTTCTTGTTTTTGTAGTTGTTGCGTACGTTCTAACAACAATATTTTCAAGTCCAGTCACTTGGATTCTTCTAGGAATAGTAGTTATTTTTGTGATTGCAGGTATTCTTGATTTGTTTAATACAAGCTCAAATGATGTAAGACAATCTTCCAGCCATAAAACTTCTAATCAATCAGTTAAAAATACGGGTAAGATTTCAAGTTTTAAAGATTGGAGTCAATCAGTTGATAAGAATGAACCAAATAAGAAAAGTGATGATATACTTGATGAAAAAATCCCTACACAAGAATTGATAAAACTTAGAAATATCTTGAATTTAATTGATTTATCAGGTGAATTTACAAAAGATACACGAGATGAAATTATAGGAAAATTGTTACCAGTTAAAAGTTCTCAATTTGATAATGAAACAGCAACAAGGTTAAAAAATATTGATTTGAATACTGCAAGAAATTTCTTTATTTCATATAGAGATATGCTGAATTCAAAAGATTTAGAATCTTTTGAATTTGTGACGGCTAGAGAACTTATGTCAGGTTTTGCTACAGAAGAAGAAATGCAAGATGCTGTAGAAAGGGAAAATTCTAGAAATCAAACAAACCAAGTATATGATGATTACGATGATTATGACGAATATGATGAATATGATGAATATGATGATGACGATGATTACGAGCAACCAAATTGGAATGAAAACCGTAATTCTGCAAAACAAAAACGCATTAAAAATTTGAAAAAAGATGTTAATCGTTTAAATCGGGAATATAGGTTTGAAAGTGGGTTTGATCCTGATTGGGACGAGGACGACAGGTTATCAGAAAAATATAGACACGATGAAGAAAAGTATTTACGAGCAAGAAAGTTAGAACTAGAAGAACGCAACCGTTCTTATGACAATTACTTAGCTCCTGATGAAAGAGATAGATTTAGGGACGAAACCGACGAAGAGTGGTAGGGTAAAGTTTTGCAGGAATTCTACGCTAGCGTTACAGAATATACATAGCACGCTATGAATGACGAGTACTAATTGTTTAAAAATTATATAATATTCCCCAACTGTTTAATTATATCAATTATGGTTCTTTAATAAAATATTAAAAAAAGAAGCCTAAAATAACAAAAGGAGAATATTATGTCTGATAAAATGTTTTGCTTTCAATGTGAACAAACTGCTCATTCTAAAGGTTGCACAATTCAAGGTGTTTGTGGAAAACAACCTGATACTGCTAATCTTCAAGATGTCTTGTTAGATAAAATTATAGAGTTTGCCTCTTGTACCTCTCAATCTGAAGAAAATATAAACTTAATCCTAAAGGCACTTTTTACAACTGTTACAAATGTCAATTTTGATAACGAATCTATTCAAATTTTAATAGATGAAATATCTTCAAAAATTCCTTGTGATAACAAATTTGATATGAATTCTATCTGGTCAGCAAATGAAGATATAAGAAGTCTTAAATCTCTAATCCTATTTGGTTTAAAAGGTATGGCTGCGTATACTTATCACGCAAAAATTTTGGGTTATACAAACTCTAAAGTTGATGAATTCTTTTATAAAGCACTTCAAAAACTTCCTCAAAACCTTTCTCAAGATGAACTTCTTAATCTTGTTTTAGAAACAGGTAAGATAAATTTGTACGCAATGGAACTACTGGACAAAGCAAACACTGAAACCTACGGAACACCAGCTCCAACAACTGTTTCAACAGAGATTGAAGCAGGGCCATTTATCGTTGTTTCAGGTCACGACTTGCGTGATTTAGCCTTGTTATTAGAGCAAACAAAAGACAAAAACATAAATATTTATACACACGGGGAAATGTTGCCTTGTCACGCTTATCCAGAATTGAAAAAATACCCACATCTAAAAGGAAACTTCGGCACTGCTTGGCAAAACCAACAAAAAGAGTTTATTGATATCCCTGCTCCAGTTTTGTTTACGACAAATTGCATAATGCCAGTAAAAGATAATTATGCAGACAGAATTTTTACAACCTCAGTTGTGGAATATCCAAACGTTCAACATATTGGAGAAAACAAAGACTTTACACCTGTTATAGAAAAAGCCTTAGAATTAGGTGGTTATAAAGAACCTCAAAAAATGACAGGTATCAATGGTGGAAATTCATTAACTGTTGGCTTTGGTCATTCAACTATTATGTCTGTTGCAGATAAATTGATAGAATCAGTTAAGTCAGGAAAAATAAATCGAATTTTCTTAATCGGTGGTTGTGACGGTGCAAGACCAGGACGAAACTATTATACAGATTTTGCAAAAAAAGTGCCAAAAGATTCAATTATTCTTACCCTTGCTTGTGGTAAATATAGATTTAACGACATTGATTTTGGCGAAATTGATGGTATTCCAAGGTTGTTAGATGTCGGTCAATGTAATGATGCGTATTCTGCGATAATGGTAGCATCGGAATTAGCGAAAATTTTTAATTGTTCAATAAATGAGTTGCCATTATATTTTATACTTTCTTGGTATGAGCAAAAAGCTGTATGTATCCTTTTGACACTTCTTTTTTTAGGTATAGAAAATATGTTCTTAGGTCCAACTTTGCCTGCGTTTGTTTCACCAAATGTGTTAAAAGTGCTTCAAGAAAAGTTTAAGATAAAACCGATTACAACACCAGAAGAAGACCTTAAAACAATCTTAGAAAAGTCGTAAATTGTTGTGTTTGTATTCTCTCTTTACTCAATTTTATAAACCCTGAAACCTGTATCAATTATACTGTCAGGGTTTTTTAGTACAATCTTATCCCCAACTTTGTTTATCCTATCAATTCCAAGTTCGCTAATTGTTTTATATCCTTTGTTATACGCTTCTGTTTTCTCCTCAAGCGATTCTTTTAATTGGATAATAATAAATCTTCTCTTTCCATTGTCCTCAGAATTTAATTGCATACAGGCATGAGCTGTTGTTCCTGAACCACCAAAAAAGTCTAGAATAATATCCTCATTTTTTAAACCCGATATTTTCATTAAATATTTTATTAGTCCACTTGGTTTTGCAAAACTAAAAGATATTCCCAATTCAAGTAATTCTTTTGTACCTTTTGAATTTGGATAATCATATATAATATCTTCTGGTCTTAATGTTTCTTTTTTCTTTTCGTTGTAATAAACTTTGTCATAAACATTCCATTTTGAAGGATTACCCTCACTATCAATCAATGGACAGTTTTTACGTGCTCTTGAAAACATAAGAAAATCTTTTTTCTTTAAATATGTTTCTCTACTCCATCTCCAACATTTATCTTCGTTTGAAACAGGTTTTACAATAGCGCCATCAGACACTTCATCAGGAAAAACATTCCCTGGTGGAATTACAAAACTTCCGTCAGGACACTCGATATAATATCGTTGATTTACTCGTGGCTCAAGTGACGGCTGATAAAGTGATGCTCCACTTTTTTTGTATCTGCCACGCTCATCTTGATATTTAAAATCTTCAATATTGATATCAGGCTGAACCTCAAATTGAACTCCATCTAAGTTTGAAACCTCTTTTGCATAAACTAAAACATAGTCTTTTGTTGATTTAAAAAACGTCCCCTTGTTAGATGTTCTTTTTGCTATTCGTGTACAACAAGAGATAAAATTGCTTTCTCCAAAAACTTCGTCGCAGATGAGTTTTAGGTTATAAACTTCTGTATCATCAATTGAGATAAAAATAATTCCGTCTTTTTTTAGTAGCTCTTTTGCGATTAAAAGTCGTGGATAAATCATATTTAGCCAGTTGATATGATATCTTCTTGAGATTTCTGTTTCTGATGTGTTTTTGCTTTTTCTTTTGTTTGTTTTTAATTTGTAATCATCATTATAAACAAAGCTATTCCTTGTATTATAAGGTGGGTCTATATAAATCATTTTTACCTTGTTTTTATAATCAGCAAGTAAAAGCTTTAATCCATCAAGGTTATCACCTTCTATATAAATATTTTGGGTTGAATTCAAATTTTTACTTCTTTTTTCATCAAGAATAAGTTGTTTTGATGTCGTAGAGGTTGAAAGTAGTTTTGATTCAGCTTTACCTTCCCAATAAAATTCATATAGTGGAAAATCTTTCATAGTCTATTCCTCTGAACGATATTGTAGTGCTTGAGATAGATGAACCATTTCGATATCTTTTGCATTAGATAAATCAGCAATAGTTCTAGCAAGTTTTAGTATTCTAGCGTATTTTCTACCAGACAATTTGTATTTGCTTGCTGCCATTTTCATAAGATTTTGTGATTGTTCATCAAGTTTGCAATATTTTTCAATAAGGTTTGAATTAAGCTCTGCGTTAGTTAAGATACCCTCATCTTTATAGCGTTCTATCTGAATTTTTCTTGCAGAAATAACACGTTTTCTTATTTCAGAAGAAGGTTCAGAGTCTTCATTTATATTCAATAATTCATCAGTCGTAAGTCTTGGTATATTAATAACTAAGTCAATTCTATCTAATAATGGGCCAGATAATCTTGATTTGTATCTTTGAATTTGAACTTCTGTACAAGTACAATGTTTTTCTACATCACCTAAAAACCCGCAAGGACAAGGGTTCATAGCGCCTACTAACATAAATTGAGCAGGATAAGTGACAGATGTTTTGGCACGTGAAATAACAATTTTGCCGTCTTCAAGAGGTTGTCTTAATGTTTCTAACACCATTCTTGGAAATTCTACCATTTCATCAAGGAACAAAACTCCTCTGTGAGCTAATGTTATCTCTCCTGGTTTTGGGTTTGAACCACCCCCAATAATACCTACAGATGAGGCTGTGTGGTGGACAGAACGAAATGGACGTTGGGTTAAAAGTGGTTTGTCGCTTGTTAATAATCCACTGATACTATAAATTTTTGTTAGTTCAAGTGCTTCTTCTAGCTCTAGTGGTGGTAATATTGATGCAAAACATTTAGCCATCAAGGTTTTACCAGAGCCTGGACTTCCTGACATAAGGATATTGTGTCCACCTGCAGCTGCTATTTCTAACGCTTTTTTGGCTTTTTGTTGACCTTTTACATTCTTAAAATCATAAAGAAAATCTTCTTCTAAAGCACTGTTTAAATATTTTTGGATATCCACAACGGTTGGTGTTATTGGATTATCGGTAAAGTGGTTTACAATATCGCTCAAGTGTTCAGCACCATAGATTGTTACATCTTGAACAAGAGCAGCTTCTTTTGCGTTTTCTTTCGGTACAAAAATAGAAGTTATTCCGTTCTTTTTTAGTCCTGTAACGATTGGTAGAACCCCTGCAACTGCTCTTAATGAACCGTCTAATGATAATTCACCAATAAATGCAGTATTCTTTATTTTTTCAGGTTCAATAACACCTTCTTCTTGCAAAATTCCAACTGCCATAGGTAAATCAAAATGTGTACCTTCTTTTTTTATGTCAGCAGGTGCAAGGTTTATGATAACTTTTCCTTTTGGGAAAGTGTAGCTTGAATTTTTGATTGCTGAACGTATTCTTTCTCTTGATTCTGAAACAGCGTTGTCAGGTAATCCTACAATGATTATATTCGGAATTGAGTTGATGACATCAACTTCAACTTCTATTTTGTATGCGTTTAATCCTATTGTTGTTCCAGTTATTGTTTTGCAAACCATAGATTTATTATATTATAAATATTATTTTAATAACATTTTTTCAAGTTCTGTTTTTATATCGTGGATTTCTTTATCCCAAAACATTGAGTCTACTTGTTTAAATATTCGCATAGATTTATACCAATCAGTAGTTTTATCATCGTCAAACCATCTCCAATCAGGACAATATGGAAGTAACATAAATGTTTTTGCACCTAATGCGCCAGCAAGGTGTGCAACTGAGGTATCAACCGTCACAACAACATCAAGGTTTGATATAAGACTTGATGTGTCATCAAAATCTTTTAATTCAGGACTTAAATCAATGATGTTTTTATAGTTTTTGTAGTCATCAAGAATAGGTTTATATTGTAGTGAATAAAATTGTATGCCGTCCATTTTTAAGATTTCATCAAAAACAGATATGTGGAGTGTTCTATTTAATTGCTCTCTTATTCCTGCTGCGCCAGCTTCCCAACAGATACCGACTTTTAGTTTGTCCGTGTTAAAATATTTTTCTTTGAATTGTTGAATTTGTTTCTTATCAGGTATTAAATATCCTTCTGAAAACGGAAAATCTAGCTCTTTTTTTAGTGTATAAGGCAGATTTGACATAACAACAGCTTTGTCATATTTAGGTAACGTTTTTGTGTGAACTCTGAATTTTAAGTTCTTATAATCCTTGAATGAACGCTTGAATAGTTCTTTTAGGTATGGATAACCACTTATTATGACTTTTTTGAACTTGCTGTTTAAGAATGGGAAATACCTTGAAAACATCAAACTATCACCAATCCCTTGATCACAATATACAAATAAGGTTTCATCTTTATAGGATTTGCCGTCCCAAATGTTTTTGAGTTTTGATATTGTTGGGTCTTTGCTTTGCATAGAATCTTTTATGCTGTAGTATTTGTAACCAAGTTTAAGCTTTTTTTGTCCAAAACACGCAGTCGCTAGAATAAAGTAGTTATTTGAGTTTAAGCCTTCTATTTTTATAACTTTTTTTATGTAGTATTCTGCTTTTTTATAATCTTTTGTCTTGTTAGAGCTGATTGCAAGGTTGTAATAGGCTGATGTTTTTTCGCCATATTTAAGTGCCATTTTATAGCAATCTTTTGCTGATTTGTCATCGTGAAAAATAACTTCTTGGACAAGTCCTTGTCTTAGCCAGCTTTTAGAATATTTTGGATAAGTAGATATTAGTTGCTGAGAGTATTTCACTGCTTCTTGAAGTCTACCTGTATAGATGCAAACATAGACTATTGAAGATAAAATTTCTTTGTTTAATGGAAACATTTTGATTGCTTTTTCAGAAATTTTATAGGCTTTAGAATAAAATTTTAATTCTATTAATGAATTGATGTATTTTTCATAAACTTCATAGTTTTTTGATTGCTCGATTATTGATTCAAAAAATGTGCAGGCTTTTTGAAATTCGCATAGATTATACATAACAAACCCAAGAGCCTCTATTGTAGTTGGATTATTGGGATTGAGTTTGTTTGCTTTCGTTAATAACTTTTTTGCCCCGTTAATTTTTCCGATATTAAGATATAATAGACCGAGAAGTGACAGTATTGTTGGATTGTTTTTGTCGTGTTTTAGTAATTCAACATAAATTTTACCTGCTGAATTGAAATCTTTTTCTTTAGTAAGATTTATTGCTTCTTTTACTTTTGCAACTAGTTCTGACTTCTCCATAGTATTTATTGTACTTGTCTGCCCAAGATTAGTCAATCAATCAGACTCTGTATTTATTTGAGTTATTGAATGGCGAAGAACTATAAACTGCCATTCAGAACCTGAGATAAATACTTTGTGATACAAATATTGAATCCCTGTAAACACCTAATTTAACTCTTCAAAATTAAAAGCCTGAAGATACGTTCTTCAGGCTAGTTTTTCTTTTCGTTGTTTGGTGTTTTCCCTATAATCCCAACATATATTTGGTATTTGCTGCTTGATTATTCATCGCAGCATACATATTATTTGTTGAGGTCATCGTTGAACTATAACGATTGTTCAACTCGGATAGTTGTGTCATATATGACTGTGCACGTTGTAGTGCTTGTGGGTCATTACCTGACTTATCTATCAATTTTTGGATTGCATCATTGATTGCTGATGTGATTTCATCAAATGTTGCATCTGAGTTCAATGAAACTCCTAATTGTTCAGCTAATGTTTTTGCTTGTGCAATCATTTGTGTTTCAGAACTGTCTTGTGCTTCAGAGGTTTGGCTTGTTTCTGTTTTTGATACCATAGCATCTTCAAATTTCTTATCAGATTGCTTTGTCTTGATTAATGCCAAAGCCTGTGATTCAGAAGTTACTGAACTTGGATCAATTCCGAGTGCTTCTAATTGGCGTTTTGTTGAAGATGACAACTGCGCTTTATATTTTTCTGTATATGATGATGTATTTACAGAACTTGAATTACTAATGCTTGTCATGTTTTCTTCCTTTGCTCTTGCTGTCTTTTTAATAATAATTTTTAAAAAGTCAAAATTACTTTTAACTATTTTTTAATATCTTTACGATTGATGATTATTTGAACTTTAATTTTTTATCAAAATCTCCACTATTTAGAGGATATCTAGTCATACTAAAGTAGTAAAAAAGGGTTGTTATCGTTGTATAATTGAAAAATTTATTATAAACTGTTTATGGAGATTTATAATTATGAAACTATTCATTTACCTATTATTTATTTATTTAACAGTTTATACTGTTTATTATTTATCACTTGTATATAGTGGTTTAAAGTCAAAAAGACGTAAAAATCGTGATGTAGAGCAAAGAAAAAACAATTTATGCGTAGTAGTTTATTCACATAACAATAAAACTACTATTGAAAATTTGGTTAAACAGTTGAAAAACCAAACTTATCCAAAGAACAACTATACTATTCAAGTTATCTTGGATAATTGTACTGATGAATCTGAAATTCTTTTTCAAGGTGATTTAGATGTTACTGTAATGAATATAAAAAATGTTGATACAATAGGAAAAGAACAGGCTTTTTCAATACTTACAGAAAAATATTTGCCAATTAAAGACCTAGATGCTTATGTCTTTCTTGATGCAAAATATTATGTTAACCAAGATTTTTTAGAAAAAATCAACGAAACTTTACAAGATGTCGATGCAATTACTGGTGCTACAACATTGATTTGCAATAATGAATTGACACTTGTAGATAATATTAAATATTCATATAATCAATACAAAAATAACTTTATCTTAAAATCAAGAGATAGTTTAGGATTAAACAATTCCATTAACTCAGATATTTTGGCTATAAAGAAAAATGTCATTGATTCTGTTAATGATTTGAGAATAAAAACTACTGAAGATGAATTAAGACTAACAATGTATTTATCTGAATTGAATTATAAATGTGGATATAATAGTGATGTAAAGGTTTATCTTGGGATAGATAATTATGATTTGAAAATTCCTTCTTTGACTACAAGAATTGGATTGTTCTTTAAGATGCTTAAGGATATCAAGTTTTCTAACCTTAGACATTCTGAACTTATAACATCATTGATTTATCCTAATTGTTTAACATTAGCTTTAGGTTTTGCGCTTTTATTTAAGTGTGCATTAGATTCAAATTGGTTAAATTATTATTTAATTGGTGGCGAAATTGCATTGTTCTTAATCGGTTTCTGTGCAAGTTTGCTACACGCAAAAATTCATTCAAAAGAGCATTTGTATTTGTTCTTATATCCTGCGTATGCTTTTTGTAGAGTGGTTTACAATCTGCCGTTCTTAAGATTTATAAGAGAAAGAATTTTGAATACTGGAAAATCTGTGAATATCCAAAAAATGAATGTTCATGTAAATGTATTCGATGGTAAAAAATATTATCCTTGTAGATTAGAAATCGTTTCAGAATCAGGTTTATCAAGGGTTATATTTATAAATAAACGTAAAAAATATAGAACAAAAAACCATTTAAGAGTTGTTGATGCAATCAGAGAAATATCAGAAAAGCTAGAAAGCTATGGTTATACACTTCTATTATGTCAATGTTGTAAGTATTTTAAATCAAATGTTGATGGAACAGTTAACCAAGTTAAAGGATTTTGTGAATATAAGTTTGCGAACAGAACTCCTGGAGATATTCTTCCAACAGTGCTTTGGAACTACTGTGACGCATTTGAAAAAATGAATGTTGTTAGTTTATTAGATGCAATCGCTTCTAAACAAAAGGACGATTCAAAATAAAATGGTTCAGTCAGTTTATATCCATATCCCTTTTTGTGTTAAAAAATGCAAATATTGTTCATTTACATCGTTTGAAACACTTGAAAAAAGAAAAGGATATTTATATTCACTGTTGAAAGAAATTGATTATTATTACAAAGGTGAACCACTAAAAACCTTTTATATAGGTGGTGGTACACCTTCTGTTATGGAAATTGGTGAACTAAAGAAGATTGTTGATAAGTTTAATTTTGAAGATATTTGTGAACGTACAATAGAACTTAATCCTAATGACGTTACACCAGATTATGCAAATGGTTTAAAAGAATTAGGTTTTAATCGTGTTAGTCTTGGTTCTCAGACTTTTGATGATAAGTTGTTGAAGTTGATTGGCAGACGTCATACATCGTCTGAGATTATAACGGCTGTGAAAAATTTAAAAAATGCAGGGTTTATGAATATCAGTCTTGATTTTATCTATGGTTTGCCTAACCAAACAATATCAGGATTTAAGGCAGATTTAGAAAAGGTTTTTGAACTTGATGTTCAGCACATTTCTTTGTATGGGTTGAAAATTGATGAAGGCTCATATTTTTATCAACATTCTCCAGAAAATTTGCCAGATGATGATTGTCAAGCTGATATGTATTTATTAGCAAACAAACTCGTAAAGGAACATGGGTTTGAACATTATGAGATTAGTAATTATTCAAAATCTGGTTTTCAATCAAGACATAATTCAAACTATTGGAGATGTGGTGAATATTATGGGTTTGGAGTTTCTGCTCACGGGTTTGAAGGCGATATCAGATATTCTAATACAACGAATTTGGTTGAGTATATGAACGACCCGACAGATAGATTAATGGGTAAGTTTTTAACAAAACAAGAAAAATTAGAAGAAAGAATATTTTTAGGGTTTAGATTAGAGGAAGGTATTAATATAAAAGAAATCAACGAGGAATTTTCTATTGATTTTGATAAAAAATATTATAAAGTAATTGATAAATATTTGAGTTCAAAACATATTATAAAAACAGAAAATGGTTATAAATTGAATAATGAAGTTGAAAATAACGGTTTTTTGTTAAGTAATATGATTTTATCAGAATTTATTGAAAATTGATTACCTTTTTTTAATGATAAGAGTATAATATAGAGTATAAAAATAGTTTGGAATTTGAATTTATAAATAAGAAAATGAGGACAATAAAATGGAAAAACAAACAGCAGTAATAATACCAGCAAGATATGGCTCAAGCAGATTACAAGGGAAACCACTTATAGAAGTAGGTGGAAAACCTATTATACAGTGGGTTTTTGAAAAAGCTGTGCAGGCAAATTTAGCAGACAGAGTAATAATTGCTACTGATAATGAAAAAATATGTGAAACAGCTTTGATGTTTGGTGCAGAAGCTGAGATGACTTTAGAAAGTCATAATAGCGGAAGTGATAGAATTGCAGAAGTTGTAGAAAGACACCCAGAAATCGGTTATATCGTAAATCTTCAAGGTGATGAACCGATGATTGAATCAGAAAATATTGATAAAGTTATTAGATTAGTAAAAGAAGATGATAATGCTGATGTTTCTACACTTATAACAGAAATTACTGATATGAAAGAGGTGGAAAACCCTAATCTTGTAAAATGTGTTTTTGATAATAATCATTATGCACTTTATTTTTCACGTTCTAAAATACCTTTTGAACGTAATGCAGGACATTCAAAATTTTATGGACATATAGGAATTTATGGCTATAAACGAGAAGCTCTTTTCAAGATGACTAATGCTAATCAAACTCCATTAGAATTAACTGAAAGTCTTGAACAATTACGAGTTCTTCAAATGGGTATGAAAATTAAGGTGGATTTTGTTGCTAATAAGCCTATTGGAATTGATACTATTGATGATTTGAATAATTTTAAAGCAAAGGTAATGGCATAATGACGGATAATAAGTATATTGCGTTAAGAGATGAGTTCTGTAAAGAACTTGAACCAAAGAGTTTGAAGGCAAGTGTTGATTGTTGGAATTTTTATATAAATAGTACGCAAGAAAATATGGAAGCATATCAAAAATCTCAAGATGAGGTTTATGCTTTGTATAAGAATAAGGAATTGTTTAACAAGTTTGAAACCCTTGAAAAAGAAGGTGTTTCAGATAAACATTTAGCAAAACAATTACATGATTTAGTAAAGGATTTTGATGACGAACTTAATACTGGCGATATCAAAAAACAGTTGAGAGATAAAGAAAACGATATTGCATCAAAGTTTAATTCTTATGTGCCTAAAATTGACGGTAAAGAGGTTAATAAGGCACAAATAACTAAAATTCTTCAAACAGAAAAAGATATTGATTTGAGAAAAAAGGCTTATGAGGCTAATGTTTTGGCAGGTGATTTGATTGCTGATGATTTGGTTGAATTGGTTAAACTGAGAAATGATTTTGCAAAGACTAAGGGGTATAAAAATTTCTTTGAATACAATTTGAAAGAAGGTTATGACGTTGACGCTAAGTATTTGCAGAACTTGTTGGACGAAGTTTATAATAACGCTTTTGATATTAACCAAAAATTGCAAACTGAAAACAAAAAAGAGTTGGCAGAAGAATACGGAATTAAACCAAGTGAATTAAATGCGTACCATTATGGTTTGTTGTTGAAGAATAATCCTGCAAAAGCTGTTAATGAGGCTTTAAAAACAAAGGAAGAAGTTGTAGATATAGCAATTAATGCTTATAAAAATATGGGGTATGATGTAAAAAATCTACCTATTACATTGGACTTATTCCCAAGAAAAAATAAGAACACACACGGATTTTGCTTTGATATAGAAGCTGGAAAAGATGCTAGAATATTGGCTAATTTGACTAATAACACAATAAGTATTGATACATTGTGTCATGAACTTGGTCATTGTGTTTATCATATTGGAATAAATCAAGATTTACCGTTTTTGGATAAAACAGCGTATCCAGCAATGACAGAGGCTGTTGCGATGATGATGGGTGATTTACAACAAAAAGAAGATATCTTAAAAGATGTTGTATCAGATGATGTTTTGAAAAAGTTCAAGGCTGAGCATAAGAAATCTGAAGCGAAATTTATTAATAGAAGTATGCTGATAATAAATTTTGAAAAACAGATGTATGAAAACCCTGAACAAGATTTAAAACAGTTGTGGCATGAATTAAGAAAAAAATACATTGGAGCAAACGAAACCGAAGATATAAATAATGAATGGGCGACAATACCTCATTATTTGTCACACCCTGCTTATTATCAGAACTATTTTAGAGCTGATTTGATAAAATCACAGATGTATAAGTTTTTAAAAAGTGAGTTGGGTAATTTGACTGAAACAGTGAAAACTGCAGGTTATCTTGATGAGCATTTGTTTAAATATGGAACAAGTATTGATGAAAACGAGCTTATAAAGATGTTTACAGGTTCTGAATTATCAAGTAGTGCTTTGTGCGAAAGCTTGGCATTTTAAACTGGTTTTATAAAAAAGATTATAATAAATTTAGAATAAAAAAGGTTGCAAACATAATGCTTGCAACCTTTTTAAACATAGTATCAAAAATGTTTATTCAGACACTTTATCTTTGATTTCTGTAAGAATTTTTTCTATAAATTCATCTACAGATAAAGTTCCGATTTGACCTACGGCACGTTTTCTTATGGCAACAGAGTTAGATTCTTTTTCTTTGTCACCAACTACGCAAACGTAAGGAACTTTGTGTTCTTTTAAAGATTCTCTGATTTTGTAATTCATACTTTCAGAACGGTCATCTAATTGAACTCTGATACCAGCTTTTCTCATCTTGTTATAGATTTCTTCAGCGTAATCAGCATGTTTATCAGTAGAGATAGGAACGATTGTAACTTGTGTAGGAGCAAGCCAAGTAGGGAATGCGCCTGCATAGTGTTCAATCAATATACCGTGAAATCTTTCCATTGAACCGAAGATTACTCTGTGTAACATAACAGGTGTTTTCATAGAGCCATCTTTGTCTTGGTATTTGATATTAAATCTTTCAGGTAGGTTGAAATCAAGCTGAATAGTTGCACATTGCCAAGTTCTACCAATAGCATCTTTAACCTTGAAGTCAATTTTAGGTCCGTAGAACGCACCGTCACCTTCATTGATGTCATATTTCATACCACGTTTGTCCATAGCTTCTTTCAAACCTGCTTCTGCCAAATCCCAGTTAGCAAGTTCACCAACGTAGCTTTCAGGTCTTGTTGACAATTCAACTTCAAAATTCATCTTGAAGATTTTCATTGTATCTGATACGAAATCGATGATTTCATTGATTTCAGAAACAAGCTGTTCAGGTGTACAGAAGATGTGAGCATCGTCTTGAGTGAAACCTTGTACACGTGTTAGACCTGCTAGAGCGCCTGATTTTTCTTTTCTGTATACTGTACCAAGTTCAGCCATTCTTAGTGGTAATGAACGGTATGAGTGTCTGTTTGCTTGATAAATCAAAATGTGGAATGGGCAGTTCATTGGTTTTACTACAAATTGATCTTCGTCTTCATCGTTCTTTTGGATAAAGAACATATTTTCTTTGTAGTGATCCATGTGTCCAGAGATTTCCCAAAGTTTTGATTTAGCGATTTGAGGAGTGTTTACGATAACGTAACCTCTTTTTCTATGTTCAGTTCTCCAGTAGTTTTCGATTTCTTCTCTTACAACGGCAAGATTTGGGTGCCATAGTACAAGACCACCACCGATTTCTTCTCTTACAGAGAATAGGTCTAGTTGTTTACCTAGTTTTCTGTGGTCACGTTTTTCAGCTTCTTCAAGCATAGTCAAGTAGCTTTGAAGATCTTCTTTGTTCCAATATGCTGTTGCATAGATTCTTTGTAACATCTTGTTTTTTTCATTACCTCTCCAGTAAGCACCAGCAACTTTTAGAAGTTTGAAAGCATTACCTTTGATATATGATGTGTTAGGAACGTGAGGTCCTGCACATAAGTCGTTGAATAAGACATTCCCATCTTTATCTTTTGTTAGATAAAGGGTAGGATTATCGTTTCTGTGCTCTTCTAATAATTCAGCTTTATAGATTTCTCCTTCAGCTTTAAATTCAGCAATTTTAGCATCAACATCTTCAACTTCAACCTTTTCAAAAGTAAGGTTTTGTTTAACAATAGCTTTCATTTCTGCTTCGATTTTTTCAAAATCTTCTTGGGTGAAGGTATGACCGTTTGTCATATCAAAGTCGTAATAAAAACCTTCATCGGTAGCTGGTCCAATAGCCAACTTTGCTTCTGGGAACAACTTTTGTACAGCCTGTGCTAATACGTGAGATGTTGAGTGTCTTAAAATAGACAATGTTTCGTTTGTTTTTTCCATTTTTTGTCCTTTCTGCTCAATCAACAACATTTGAAAGAGCTACTTGGGGTGGACCCCCCTAACTATACTTTACGTTTTGATTGTATCACTTCAATATGAGTTCTTCAACTTTTGTTGGATTATTGCTTATTAAATTATTAATAGGTATTGAGTTATTAAGTGATAATGTAGTTGTTATTCAAAATTGTAATAAATATTATAATAATAGGGTTAAGAAGCTCTGTGAACACAATACGTATATTAATGAATTATAAAATATCTTTTATTTATCGAAAAAAAGTGGTATATTTATTAAGATGAAAATATGAAGTAGATGTAATGAGAAGGATTGTTTATGGGAAAAATATACATAGTAGATGTAACAAATAGAGATGGTGTACAAACTTCAAGACTTGGTCTTGCAAAATTACAGAAAACTATTATCAATCTTATGCTTGATGATATGGGTATAACTCAGTCTGAGTTTGGGTTTCCAACAACTCAACACGAATTGAATTATTTGAATGCAAACCTTGAACTTGTAGAAAGAAATGTATTAGAAAACACTCGTTTGTCAGGTTGGATGAGAGCAATTGCATCTGATGTAGAAAAATCGTTTACAAATGTTCCAAAACTTAAACATTGCAACCTTTCTCAATCTACGTCTGATCAGATGATTGCTGGTAAATATTTAGGTAAAAAAACTAAGAAAGATATTTTAATATCAACTTGCGAAGCAGTTGAATGTGCAAAAGAAAAAGGAGCTATAACTGTTGGTGTAAATGCAGAAGACGCATCAAGAAGTGATATAAATTATTTGATTGAAATAGCTTCTGAGGCTAAAAGGTGTGGTGCCGACAGGTTCAGATATTGTGATACATTAGGATATGAAGATCCTTGGACTGCTTATAATAGAATTTATGAAATAGCAAAAGCAACAAAAATGCCAATAGAAGTACATTATCATAACGATTTGGGTATGGCAGTTGCGTGTTCTGTAATGGGCGCTAAAGGTGCTATTGATGCTGGTGTTGACGCATATATAAACACTGCAATTAACGGTATGGGAGAACGTGCTGGTAATGCTGATTTGGTATCTTGTTTGTTGTCTATATTAAAATCAGCAGGGTTTAAAAATAAATATCAACTAGATGAAAGAATTGATTTGAGTAAGGCATGGAAACTTGCAAAATATACTGCTTATGCATTTGGAGTTGCAATTCCTATTAATCAGCCAGCTGTTGGAGATAACGCTTTTGCACATGAATCAGGTATCCATGCAGATGGAGCTTTAAAAGATAGAAGAAATTATGAACTTTATGACTTTGAAGAGTTAGGAAGAGGTGAACCAGAAATAATTGAAACTGGTCGTATGATTACAACTGGTGAATATGGTGGCATTAAAGGGTTCAGAAACGTTTATAACAAACTTGAAATTGAGTTCAAGGACGAAAAAGAAGCTAGAACAGTATTGGAATTGGCTCGTTATGCAAACGTACATACTCAAAAACCTTTGACATCAAGTGAATTAAAGTTTATATATTATTATCCTGAAATTGCTGCAAGAGTAATGACGGTATCACCTTATTACGAACTTTCAGAAGCATTAAAGGATAGAAAGAAAGCCTTGCCTCAACATATTGTGTAGGCTTTGCTTAAATTTATAAGATTAGATAAAGGAATACATTATGGGATTAACATTAGTAGAAAAAATATTATCAGAACATGCAGATAAGGAAGTTCACGCTGGTGAATTGATTGTGTCTAGAGTTGATGTTTGTGCAGTGCAAGACGGCACAGGTCCATTAACAGTTCAGGAATTTAAAAAACTTGGAAAAGATAGGTTGAAGAACCCTGAAAAAACAATTTTGTTTATTGACCACGCATCACCTAGTCCAAGAAAAGAGCTTTCTAATACACATACTGTATTGAGAGAATTTTCAAAAGAATACGGAGCAATTTTATCTGATGTCGGTAAAGGTGTTTGCCATCAAAGATTGATAGAAGATTATGTTAATCCAGCTGAAGTACTTGTTGGTGCTGACTCACATACTTGTACTTCTGGAGCGTTAGGTGCATTTGCTACAGGCATGGGTTCAACGGACGTTGCGATTGCGATGGCAATCGGTAAAACTTGGTTAAAAGTACCTAAAACAATTAAGATTTGTGTAAACGGTGAGTTTAAAAAAGATGTATGTGCTAAGGATTTGATTTTACATTTGATAGGTTTAATAGGTGCAGATGGTGCTACTTATATGGCATTAGAATTCTGTGGTGAAACTATTGAAAAAATGTCTATGTCAGATAGATTTACTTTATCAAATATGGCAGTTGAAGCAGGTGCAAAATGTGGTTTGATTGTGGCTGATGAAACTACAAGGGAATATTTAAAATCAAGAGGAAGAGAGGATAAGTTTAGAGTTATTAAACCTGATAGTGATGCGGTTTATGATAGAGTTATCAATATCAATGCAGCAGAGGTTGAAAGAACTGTTTCTTGTCCTCATACGGTTGATAATGTAAAAAAAGTATCTGAATTAAGTGATGTTAAGGTTGACCAAGTTTTTGTAGGTACTTGTACAAACGGTCGTTTAGAAGATATGAGAACGGTTGCAAGTATTTTGAAAGGAAATAAAGTAAACCCTGATGTAAGAATGTTGATTTGTCCAGCATCACCAGATGTTTATAAAGCCTCTTTAAAAGAAGGTTTGATAGATATCTTTATGGAAGCCGGTGCGGTTATATTACCTCCAGGGTGTGGTCCTTGTGTTGGGGTACATGCTGGAACATTGGCTGATGGTGAAGTTTGTTTGTCAACTCAAAATAGAAATTTTCAAGGTCGAATGGGAAATACAGAAGGTAAGATTTATTTGTCATCACCTTTTGTTGCAGCAAAAACAGCTATAAAAGGTTATATAACAGATTAGATTTAAAGGGGCGTGCCCCAAAAGGCACGCCCCTTTAAATTATATAAAGTTTTTTAAAGAAATTGTTACAAATTCGTCTTTTGAAAGATACATGGTAAGATGTATTATGGTATAATATTGATAAAAATATTTGAGGGGAAGATTTCGTGGGTGTAAATCAATTAAATGACAGTGTATTGTCGCCACAAGACGTAAGAAAAATTTTAGAAAGTGATAATATAGAGATTGTAGGTTTATGTAAAAAAGCTGATGTATCTCCTAAAAAGACTGATGATGGTAAAATTTATTTTTCATTAGAAGATGTAAGAGCTTTAAAAAAGGCAAAAGAGACGTTAGCTCCTATTAGTTCTACAATGTCAAATACGGCATCACAGCTAGTGGTTGATAGTTTGTTGAAGTCTTTACACAATATGGAAAACAGTATAACAGATTCTGTAACAAAGATATTGGACGAGCGTTTAGAAGGAATGGACGAAGTCGTTGTTGAATTAATCCGTTGTAAGACTGAGAATGAAAATTTAAAAAATCAAATAGAAGATTTGAATAAAGAAAACTACGATTTAAAGAAAGAAAATGCATCATATAGACCATTCATATTTGGTTTATATATAAAGGATTCAGTAGAGAAAAGTTTATTTTAAGGAATAAAAAATATGGCAGAAGCAAAGAAAAAGACTGCTGACGTATCAGAAGAACGTGTAAAAGCGTTAAAGTTGGCTATTGATAAGATTGAGAAAGATTTTGGTAAAGGCTCAATAATGAAATTGGGCGATAAAACTACAGTAAATGTAGATGCAATTCCTACAGGAGCGTTGGCATTGGACGTTGCGTTAGGGATTGGTGGTATACCAAGAGGAAGAATTATAGAAATTTATGGACCTGAATCATCAGGTAAGACAACATTGGCACAACATATTGTTGCAGAGTGTCAGAAAAAAGGTGGAATAGCAGCTTTTGTTGATGCAGAGCATGCTTTAGACCCTGAATATGCTAAAAATTTAGGTGTAGACATTGATGAGTTGTTGATTTCACAACCTGATACTGGTGAACAAGCATTGGATATAACAGAAGAATTAGTTCGTTCAGGAGCTGTTGACATAGTTGTAGTTGACTCTGTAGCAGCGCTTGTACCTAAGGCAGAAATCGAGGGAACAATGGAAGATCAGCAAATGGGTCTTCAAGCAAGATTGATGTCAAAGGCTTTGAGAAAATTGACAGGTGTAATTGGAAAGACAAATACTACTGTAATATTTATCAACCAATTAAGACAAAAAATTGGGGTTATGTATGGTAATCCAGAAACCACAACAGGTGGTAATGCGTTGAAATATTATGCATCAATTAGAATGGAGATTAAACGTGTTGAGTCATTGAAGGGTGACGGAGAAGACGTAGGTAACCATGTAAGAGTAAGAGTTTTGAAAAACAAGGTAGCTCCACCATTTAGAACAGCTGAGTTTGATATTATTTTTGGAAAAGGTATTTCAAAGACAGGTAATATATTAGATGTAGCTGTAAATTTAGGAATAGTAAACAAGGCAGGAGCTTGGTTTAGTTATAATGATATGAAACTTGGACAAGGTAGAGAAAAGTCTAAAGAGTTTTTAGATGCGAATGTTGAATTGAAAGATGAGATAGAAAAACTTGTTCGAGAAAAACTAAGAGAAGGTTAGAAATTAAGAGAAAGAGTATATAAAGGGCGATTGATATAAAATATCAATCGCCTTATTTTTATGATTTAAAATTTATACTTGACGTAAAAATTTGTTTAATATACAATTGACTTGCACAGATTGTGTATGAAATTTTAATAACAGTAGTGCGAACTACTCTAAATATATCGGGATGTGGCAAGAACTCCACGAGAACGATTAAGTATCGTTCGAGAAGGAGGATGCAGGTAGCGTCGCTACCAAGATCGCCACAAGATTGAAAATTAAATAACAGTAGTGCGAACTACTCTAAATATATCGGGATGTGGCGCAGCTTGGTAGCGCACCTCGCTTGGGACGAGGGGGTCGCATGTTCGAATCATGTCATCCCGATTTTTTGTTTTTTTAAGGAGTAGTTTTTTATAGTTATATAACCTTATAGTTCATAGTTTACATATTTTAAAACTATGAAGTAAGGACTTAAAAAAAATTCTTATTTTAATAATTCAATTATTGAATTTTTATAGCTATTAGTATCAGTAACAGCAACACGTTTGGGTATAAAATTTACGTCTAAATTTTCTGCAATTTGTTTTATATTATAGCTAGCAGAACATAAAATAATTTTTGAATTTAGATATTGTTTAAATGTTTTAACTTGTTCAACAAACCATTCGCCAGCAAGTTGGGGTCTAAAATCGTCTTCCATTTGTAAATCAGAAATAATTAGTTCGTATGGGTTGTCGATATTTTGCATAATTGAGTTATAACCTTCTCTAGCCCAAGATACAGTATCGATTTGGTAGTTTTGAATATCTAATTCAATAAAGATTTCTTCAACATTATTTTTATGAAATTCTTGCCAAGAATAACTATCATCTAAAATTAAAACTTTCATAATTTAATTATAGCAAAAACTTATCACAGAATGTGATAAGTTTTAATTAACTATCTTAAATATCGTTTATTAAGCCATTTCAGCTTGTTCTTGGGCAACTATTTCGCCATATTGTTCAAAGAAATCATTCCATTCGCTACCAGTAATAGGTTTACCTGTTTGGTCATAAGCAACAAGTTCAAATTTTGCACCAGGACTTGGCATACCGAGAACTGTAATCCCAGCTTCTCTCAAAGCTCGACTACTTTTAAAAGATTGTAGAGTTGTTGCATCAACTGTAAAATATTCTTTATTAGATTTTAGTCCATAATCGCCATAATCAACAGTTTGTAGTGAAATGACAGGTTTTTTAGAATTGTTTGCTTGTGCATTATCAATCATATTTTTTACAGTTTTTTGCATTTTAGCTTGAAAAACTTCACTATATCCAGGGATAGCAAATGCTTGGTTATTATTATTCAAATAATATTCATCACCATTTTGGTTAGATGCATAGCTACGTGTATGATGAATTTCTTCTTGAACTGAGTTTGGGAAAAGTTCAATAGGGTTTGTATTATACTGTGCTTCGTCAATACTACGTGTTGTAGTTGCATCACCATTATTTATTCCTGCAATATCGCTTGTGATGGTAGTAGGTGCTTTGGCTCTTGCAATTGGTTCTGCTGTCATATAAATTACCTCATTAAACTCTCTTATGTATATATAAAGTTATTTAAGTGGGGATAATTGCTATATGAGTATATACTATTGTAATAAAACTTAATATTTGTTGATTTTATAAAAACAGTTGTAATTTAGTTATAATAAGAAAAATGGTAAAATAATAAAGTATTTTAAATAAAAATAAGAACAAAAATGTTATATAAAGTATATACATGGGTACATGTTTTATATAACTAATCTAATCTCTTTTCTTTATTTTCTCCTCCACAGCAAGGGAGCAGAAAACGGAAGTAAACAATAATTTCAACTATCTAACGAGTATATGGTAGGTTGTAGTTGTGATCCGTTTATGCAACCAAGCAAAAAAGCGTGAGTATGTGCCGTATCAATAGATCGGCATTTTTATTTTTAAGAGTTTTTATTCTTGTTTAAATAGTCTTCAAATTTTTTTTCGACAAGTTTATAACCACAACCTTCATGAAGTCCTGCTTTAAAATATATTTTTCTTGCTGGATATTTTTTGCACATATCTAGTCGTTTGTCATAGACGGAGCATAAGCCTTCTTTTGTTACGTATTTACAAGCGAAAATTAGGTTGCCATCTTTATCTTTTCCTTTTATGTAAAATCTTTTGTAAGCAGGGAATAAAAACTGCATTATTTTAAATTCTTTTTCTGTATAGGTATCAAAACTGTACATATAATTACAGCATTTGCCACATTTTTTGCATTTGCCGACAATCTCATACTCAACTCGTTCCTCGACAAAATATGATAAAAATTCATTTTTAAGAGTTTCTAAAAAATCAAATAACATGTGTATTTTACCAATTTATATTTTTCTATGTTTTTGTTAAAATAATAACATACTTTAGGAGTTTAATAAAATATGGCTAGATACAAAAAAAATAATTATAATGATTTTAGTACAAGAATATCAAGAGGTTCTTATCAACAAGATGAAGATACCCTTTTTGATACATTAAAAAGATTGATAATATTAGGTGTAGCAATTTGTTTAGGTGGATTGGTTTCTTTAAAAGCTTATTTAATGGCAGTTCCACCGATTGCAAATTTATCTGATTTTAGACCTAATATGGTAACAACATTTTATTCTAATGATGGAGAAGTAATCAAGACATTCAATGCTTGTACTTTTTCAAAAGTTAGTATAAACGACATTCCAAAACAGTTGCAACAAGCAGTTATTGCAACAGAAGATAAGAATTTTTATAATCATAATGGATACGATTTGCTTGGTTTAACAAGATCAATGTTAGAAAATATTTTGGCAGGACGTGTAGTGCAAGGTGGTAGTACTATTACTCAGCAATTATCAAGAATGTTGTTTTTGTCAAATGAACAAACATATACTCGAAAATTAAAAGAAATAATTATTGCAGCAAAGATTGAAAAATCATTAAGCAAGTCACAGATATTAGAAATGTATTTGAACAATGTTTACTTAGGTTCAGGTGCTTACGGTGTAGATGGTGCTGCTCAAACATATTTCAACAAAAAACTAAATCAATTAACATTAGCTGAAATGGCACTTATTGCAGGGTTACCTCAAGCACCATCAGTTTATTCACCATTTAACAACATTGATTTAGCTAAAAAACGTAGAAACAGAGTTCTAGAACGTATGTACAAAATGCATTACATTGATAAAGCTACAATGGAAGCTGCACAATCAGAGGAGATTAGACTTTCTTCTGTACCCAAATATTACACATTAAATAAAGCTCCTTATTTCTGTGATTATGTAATGAACGAGCTTTCAAAACTTGGATTTACAGAACAAGAAATTTCACAAGGTGGTTATAAAATTATAACAACACTTGATTATAAAGCACAGTTAAAGGCTAATGAAACTATAATAAATACCCTTAATGGTTGGGGCTTAAGAGGAAAAAATAGTCAAGCTGCTGTTTTTTCATTTAGTCCAATAGACGGAAAAATATTGGTTTATGCAGGTGGTAAAAACTATGCAGAAAGCCAATATGACAGAGTTACTCAAGCAATAAGACCTCCAGGATCAGCGTTTAAACCATTTATTTATACAGCTGCTTTGCAAAAGGGGTTGTCACCAAATGATATGATAGACGATACTCCATATAAATTAGGCTCTTGGGCACCTCACAACTATGGTAATAAATATAGAGGAAGAATTCCTTTGTATAAAGCTTTGATGGTATCATCAAATGTTTGTGCAGTCAGATTGATTGAATACGTTGGGGTTAGACCTGTTATCCAATGTGCGAGAATGATGGGTATAAACACTCCATTACAATACGATTACACAATCGCACTTGGTTCAAACGGGGTTAAATTATTTGAAATTACTCGTGCTTATGGTGTTTATGCTAGTGGAGGATACAAAGTTGAACCTTATGCTATTGAAAGAGTTGAATCTTCAAGAGGTAAAATATTGTATTCTGCTCCAAGAACAAAGGTTGAAAAAGTTATAGAAACAGATATTGCAGCAATGATGACATCTATGTTAAAAACAGTAGTAAAACACGGTACCGGTATGGCTGCTAATATTGGTAAGCCTTGTGCAGGTAAAACTGGTACAACAGATAATTATAAAGATGCGTGGTTTGTTGGTTATACGCCAAGTGTTGTAACAGGTGTTTGGGTAGGTAATGATGACAACACTCGTATGGGTGGACTTACAGGTGGTACTGTTCCTGCGATTATTTGGAAAAATGTAATGTTGCAAGCTACAGAACCTTATGGAAATGAAGATTTTGGATATCCTGATATATTGTTTAAGGAAAAAGGTAGAGCAGTGAACAAGTTGACAGATGCAAAAGCACCAACTAAATATGTTGATGATTCAGATGTGAATGCACCAACCGAAGATGTTGTACACGTAAATAATTATGTTCCAAGTGGATTTAATGAACACGTTATGCAACAGGGTGCTTCTCAAAGACCTCCTGTTCCACAAACTTCTCAGCCACCTATTCCAACAGCAGGACAGGATTTTAATAATTAGGTTTTGTTGGTTGAAGTTTAGTTGAACATTGTTTGAAATTTTTTAAAAAGGAAGAATATAAAATGATTGAAAATATGGAATTGGTTAAAGAACTAGGTGCAGGTGCAACTATTTCACAGACTGCAAAATTATATAGAACACACGATATGATTGAATATACTACAGACTCTGAATTAGCTTATGCTGATTTGATTAATGCTACATTGGCTTTGAATATAGCATCAGAGTTTTATGACGTATGTGGAGCGGTGTTTGTTAAAAACAATACATTGACTGCGGCAGCTTTGGGTGCAACTATATTTGATGCGTTTAAGAATGCTATTGACTGTAATCCTATTGATTCTATATGTGGAGTCGTGGTTTTGACAAAAGAGGTAAATGTTGATATAGCTCGTTTATTGACTTCACAACATATTGTTTTGGCTCCTGAGTTTTCAAAAGAAGCAATTAATGTTTTAGAAATAAATAAGGTTAAATATGTTAAAATAGATACTCCATTAAAGGACTATAAAAACTATTTGCAAGAAGAAATTACTTTAACGCCATTTGGAACAATTGTTCAAGATGTTAATAAAAAAGAATTAGATAAAGACTCATTCAAAGTTGTGTCAAAATTGAAACCAACCGTAGAACAGATAGAAGACGCTATTTTTGCGTGGAAGATTTCTAAGTATCTAAAGAGTTCAGCAATTGTTGTTGCAAAGGATTTTAAGACAGTTGGTATTTCACAAGGATTACAGTCTAATGCTTCAGAGTATGCCTTGAATATTGCGTGTGACAATGCAAAAGATGCTGTTTTAGCAACAGATGTACCTTTGACGATGCACGATTTGAATACAGCTGTTCAATGTCGAGTAAAATTGATTATTCAACCTGGGGTTGTTCAAAATGTTTTGAAACAAGCAGACAAGTTTGAAGTATCAATGATTACAACTGGAATTTCTAATTTTTCACTTAATTAATTGGTTCAATCCCTTGTGGCTATTGACTTTAATTTTTAATGTGATAATATTTTTGTTACAATTTAAAAATATTACGAGGTATAGATATGTCTATAAGAAGAGTAGACTCAAATTCTGACTTAAAGAACAGAATTGTAGTCGCATCCACAACTAGTGCAGTTGCAGGTACTGCGTATACTGCAACTAAGAAGAATTGGTTATACAAAAATAATCCATCAGATGTTTTTGTAAAGAAAGTAAGCAAACATTTAGAAGAAAATGCCACTCCTGAACAAAGAAGGGAAGCATCTATCATTAATAGTTTTGTACGTTCTGTTGTTGACCCTGAGGTTGATGTTAAAACAGTTAAACCACAGATAAAGGCAAGTAAAGAATTATCTGAAGCTATTAAATCTAATCCTGCAGAGGATATTGATGTTGCAATAGAAAGAGTTTTTGCTGAACCTGATACTGCAAAGTTGAAAGACAATTTATTAAATTTACAAGATAAGACAAAGAGTGATAAGTTGTTTGGAAAAAATACTGCCTTAAAGCTTGTTCATGATAATTTCGATGCTGAAAAGCAAGTTTTAAAAAAGAATCCAAATACATCAGAATCATTATTCAAGATGATGAAATCCACTGCAAAAGTAATGCAAGCTAAGACAGCTGTCGTTGGTGGAGTTGTTACTGGTGCTGTAGCGGCTGCTTTAACTTTGGTGTTTACTGATGTTAATCACAAATCTAAGTAAAATTAGCTTAAGCAGATTCTAAAGTTATTTCAAAAACTGTTGAGGTCAAATCTGATTTCAACAGTTTTAGTTTTCCGTTCATTTTTTCAATGTTTGATTTACAGATAGCTAATCCTAATCCATTACCTGTTGATTTTGTTGTATAGCCTTCTGAAAAAATCTCATCAGGGTTTTTTATAGGTTCTGCGTTGTTTGATACAGAAATTTTTATTATATTTTTTTCTTGAGTAGCATTGACAAATATGTTTTTTTTAGGTTCATCTTTAAATGCTTCACAAGCATTTTTGATTAAGTTGATTATTGTGGCTATAAATTTTGTTTTGTCAATTAACACATGGGACGATGTTTTTAACTCAGATAATATATCAATATTTTTTTGTAATCCATAAACTTTTGAAAGGTTAATAGCTTCTTCAAGCACTAGTTTTATACATTCTTTATCTAATAAGACTGTTTTATTACAAGATTTCAGTTCCATAAGAGAGTTATTACTCATTTTTATAGAGTTTTTTATGCACTCTAAAGATTTCATAATCTGAAGGTTATAAATTTCATTTTTAATGCAAGTTTTTTTTATGATTTCAGTGTATAAGTCGCATATAGATAATTGATTTTTAATCTCGTGAGAGATAAATTTTATACAGTTAAGATTATATTCGTTCATATTTCTCCAAGTTTATTTAAAAATATTGCGGAACTTATATGTTCCGCAAATTTCTCTCTTTCTTTATTTTCTCTTACCCCAAATCCCTAAACATAACATAAATTAAATAGTAACAAATTTAGATTTTCTTTTCTTGTCAAAACCGTGTCTTAGAGCGTAAAGAACAGCTTGAGTTCTATCTTTCACTTGAAGTTTTTGGAAGATGTTATTCACGTGGGTTTTAACAGTTGTGTTAGAAATGAATAATTTTTCAGAAACTTCTGAATAACCGAATCCTTGAGTAAGTAAATCAAGAACTTCTTCTTCACGTTGAGTCAAGCTATTAAGTAATTTATCGTCTGCAACTTGTTCTTCTTCTTGAACTGATTTTTGGAAATATTCAAAGAATCTAAGTGATAAAGCAGATGGCAAGAAGATTTTACCAGCGATAACATCTTCAATAGCGCAAATAAGTTGAGCAGAAGCCATAGTTTTAAGTACATAACCTTTAGCACCGACTTTCATAGCTCTAAAGATTAAATCTGAATCATCATAAGCACTAAGAGCGATTACTTTAACATTTAGATCAAGTCTTTGTATTTCATTGATTACTTGTAAACCGTTTTTGTCAGGCATATTCATATCAACAAGAACAACATCTGGATTATATTTTTTAATCATATTGATACCTGTTGAAGCGTTGGTTGCAGTTTGAATAGTGTCATAACAACCTTCTAAAGTTAATAATTCTTTTACCCCCATAAGATGATCGTAATTATCATCAATTAAAACAATTCTTGTTTTTTTTCTAAATTCTCTACGCATATTTATCTCCCCAAATATTATAAATTTTTATTTCAGTTCCCTCTACACTATTTATACTACTATTATTTAGATGAGATTTTAATAAATAAGAGTATTTATCTTATACCTTTTGAAGTAAACAAGGTTATCTAGACCATTCGGTCTATTTTCCATGTCAAAGCATGCCGTAGCAAGGATTTCCATGATTATAAAAAAGCATGCCCGTACATCAAATAATTTAGGTTAAATTGCGTAGAATGATAAAATTTGTAGTATTTTTAGATTAAGGGGTTATTTTTTGTAAAGTTGTTGTTACAAATGGGGTATTAGGTGAGAGTTAAAATAAGAACAGTCATTGCGGCGGATTTTGTGTAGGCTGACCGAGCGAAACGAGGGAACGCCGAAGTAACGCCGAAAAAATGAACGATAGTTTTACGAAGTAAAACAAAGTGAATGACTTGAAGGCGTGAAACAATAATCCAAGACAGCGATAGCGAAGCAATCCATAAATCAATAGTTCTGCGTACATAAAAAGGCTTTTTCTGGATTACCACGGCTCTCACTACGTTTGAGCCTCGTAATGACGTGTAAAAAACATTTTATAAAGACCCTGAAACAGTCTTGGATTATTGTTTTACACTACGCAGTCGCTCATTTTATTTGCTCTGCAAAGATTATTCGCTTTACTCCGTGCCACTTCAAGTTTCGGACTATGTCCTCACTCTACACAAAATCCGCAGTTCAGGGTGACTAAAATATAATATAAGCACACATTACGAAATACACATTCAATATCTAATCCCTGTGTGCGTCTATTTTTTACACATATTATAAACAATCATTTCAGCTTTTTTTAATTGGATATCGTTGTGTTTTCTGCGTTCGCTTATCGAATAAGGTACGTTGATATCTGGTTCAATACCTTTTTTGTTAATGTCAGACCCGTTTGGAGTTAGATATTTTGCAATAGTAATATTTAATCCTGTGCTGTTTTCAAGTGGAATAATTTGTTGAACAAGTCCTTTTCCATAGGTTTTAGAGCCTACAAGGATAGCTTTGTGGTTGTCTTTTAGCGCACCTGATAGGATTTCACTAGCACTTGCGCTTGTTTCATCAACTAAGACTACAGTTGGCTTTGTGATTATAGGAAAATCTGTTTTTGCAGAAATATCGTTTTTCTTTCCGTTTCTAGAAACTATGCTTACAATTTTTCCGTTATTGATAAATAAATTAGCTACAACAACAGCGTTTGAAAGTAACCCACCTGTATTTCCTCGTAGGTCAATTATTAGTCCGTCTGTTTTAGAGGTATCTTTTAGTGCTTTTACAAAATCAGAAGCAGTATTTGAACCGATAAAACTTTTTATTTTAATGTAGCCAATGTTGTTTTTGTCAATTCGGCTTTCTACAGATTTGATTTCTATTTCTTCACGTTTAATGTATTTTATTAAATAAGAATTTCCTCGTTTGATTTTTAGTTTAACCTTAGAATCAATAGGTCCACGAATTAAGGTTGCAACAGAGGATAAGTCCATACCGTTGATATTTTTACCGTTAACCTCTGTTATAATATCGTTTGATTTTAAACCTGATTTTTGAGCAGGTGTCCCATCTATAACACTATGGATAACGGTTTTTCCACTATTATTAATTATGTTGATGCCTATACCTGTTATGTGTGCATCAATCGAACGGAACTGTTCTTCAAACTCTTGTTTTGATAAAAATCTGCTATAAGGGTCATTAAGACTTGCAATCATTGTATCAATCGCAACTTTTGCATCTTCATCTGTTTTTATTTTGTTTTTATAATGCTTTTTCCAATAGCTCCAATTTTGTGAATTAAGACTGCTATCAATATATTTTTGGTTGATAACACTCCAAGATTTTTCAAAGAGTTTTTGAGAAGAAATTTGCTTTGTATTAATACTGTCATCACCCATTGTTAAGGGTAGTGAAGTATAGATGGCATTAGTAATACACTTGTATAAAAGAATTACAAGAATGACAGTTAGTATAAGAATTACAAGCTCTTTTCTTTTCATAGTTTCATTTAACATCAATGACAATTTATAATCAATATACATAGAGCATGTTATTTGATATTTTTTAGACTATTAAAATTATATTTATTAAAATAAAGATTTGTTTGTGTTAGTATAATTGATATATATAGTAATTGAAAAAGAGGTAACAATGGAAGATTTAAGAGAAAAATACGAAGTTGTAATTGGGTTAGAAGTACATGCTCAATTAAAAACAAAATCAAAAATATTTGCACCTGATAGTACAGAATTTGGTAATGAACAAAACTCACAAATCAGTGCTATTACATTAGGTATGCCAGGAGTTTTACCTGTATTAAATAAAGAATGTGTAAATATGGGTATAAAATTAGGATTAGCTCTAAATTGTGATATACCTGAAAAATGTAAGTTTGATAGAAAACAATATTTTTATGCTGACCTTCCAAAAGGTTATCAAATTTCTCAATATGATGAACCAATCTGTTTGAATGGTCACTTGGATATCAATGGTAAAAGAATTGGTATCACAAGAGCTCACTTAGAAGAAGATGCTGGTAAACTTGTTCACGCAGGTGCTGCAGGTATCGCAGGCTCTACATATTCTTTGGTTGACTTAAACAGAGCAGGTACTCCATTATTAGAAATCGTTTCTGAACCTGATATGAGAAGTTCAGAAGAAGCTAAAAACTATATGGAAGAATTGAGAAATATTGTTAGATATATTGGTGTTTGTGACGGTAACCTAGAAGAAGGTTCTATGAGATGTGACGCTAATATCTCAATTATGCCAAAGGGTTCAAAAGAATTTGGTACACGTGCAGAAATCAAGAACGTAAACAGTTTCAGAGCTTTGCAACGTGCTATTGAATATGAAATAGATAGACAAATCGAACTTGTTGAAGATGGTGAAGAAGTTGTTCAAGAAACAAGATTGTGGGACGATGCAGAAGGTGTTACAAAATCTATGAGAGGCAAAGAAGATGCTCACGATTATAGATATTTCCCAGAACCTGATTTGATGCCATTATCTATTTCAAGAGAATGGGTTGAAGAAGTTAGAAAAACACTTCCTGAATTGCCTGCTCAAAAACGTGAAAGATATATGTCACTTGGTTTGAGTGAGTATGACGCAAGCGTTATTGTTGAGCAAATGGCTTCAGCGTTGTTCTTTGATAAGGTTTTAGAACTTGGTGCTGATGCAAAGAGCGCTGTAAACTTTATGATGGGACCTATTGCAGCTCATTTAAAAGAAGAACATATCGAAATTTCTGATACTAAGTTGACACCTGAAAACTTGGCTGAATTACTTGATATGATTGAAAAGAACACTATTTCTAATAATGTTGGTAAACAAATCATTGTTGATATGATGAACGATGGTACTTCTGCAAAGAAAATTGTTGAAGAAAAAGGTTTGAGCCAAATTACTGACGTTAATGCTATTAGAAAAATTGTTGAAGAAATTGTTGCTAATAACCAGCCACAAGTCGAACAGTATAAATCTGGTAAAACAAACTTGTTTGGTTTCTTTGTAGGACAAGCTATGAAGGCTACAAAGGGTAAAGCAAATCCTAAGACAGTTAATGAAATTTTGAGAGAATTACTTGATTCTTAATCAGAATATATATAATTAACAAGGGCTTCAGTTTGAAAAACTGAAGCCCTTGTTTTTTCTAAAACTTTTATGCAACAAATTCTTTTGTTGGTTGAGATTCTTTTTCTTTATCGTTCGTTTTTTCAAGTGGTGCTTGTGGTTCAGGTTGAGGGTGAGTTTTTGCGTATGCTTTTGCAGTTGTGTTATCTGCTATAAACTTACCAGTCCTGCTACCTAGTTCAAACGCACCACAAGATACAGCGATAAAGCCTAGTGCTTTTATCAATCCACCGAGCTTGCCTTGTGGAAGTTTGCCTAAGATTTTGTTTGATTTGCAGAAGTTTTTGCCTGCAGTTACTATTCCGTTAAGTATCTTGTTATTTTGATAATGAGCTACGTTTCCACCTAGCCCAAAGAGTTTTTTGTATGCACCTTCGGCTGCGAACATAAAACTCATTGCACCGAGTTCTTTTATTGAGGCAGATTTTTTGTCATCAGCCTTATAGGCACGAACGGCACTAGCTACACAAAGGATAGGGTTTACTAGTTTTGATAAGATGTTTACACTTTTACATACTCCATCAAAAATTTTGCTAGAGTTTCTAGCTGTTTCGATTGTTCCAGAAACTCTGTTAAGTCCGTCTGCAACAGCACCAGTTTTGCCGTGTGCAAGTTCTAGTACGTCGCTTGCTGCGTTTTTAACTTGAAGTCCAGCAACAAGTGCACGTTCTTTTTGGTCAGCACGTAATGAATTGTTGGCTTTATCAGTATTCATACAGCCAAATATTAACATTCTAATAGGATCTGCTAATGCAACAGACATAATAAGACCTTATTCTAACTAACACACATGTATTTTAAGTAAATTTTTTCAAGTTTTTTGCTAGTTTGATAATATATTGGAGTAATGTTTTACAAAAGTTAACGATAAAAATATAATAGGTTTATAATTAATAACCTATAGACCAAACTTTTGGTTTTACAGAATTAGATTTTTTCTTGTTTACAATATTATCAGAATCAACTTCAGTTGCTTCAATTACTTGTTCAGGACGTTGAAGTAAGTTGTTCTTTTGCATAGTCAAATCTACGTTGTTGAATGATTTTAGTCTATCAAGTTTGTTTTGAAGTTCTGCGTTTTCAACATTTAAAAGAGTTGTTTCTCTACTGTATTCGTTAAGTTTAATTTCGCTAGAAACAACGAAGTAATAACTAATTGTTGAAATAACGATAATACATAACAAAAGACCTGATAATGTATCATTGAATTTTTTTAATGCGATATCGCTGGCAGTATTTTCTTTAGGGAAATAGCCTGTAATGATTTGATTATCACGTTGTTGTTGTTGGATACTATTAGTGTTGAAACCTTGTCTTGGTTCACGAACACTGTTTATATTGCGATTTGTTACTCTGTAATTGTTCAATTATCTAACCTAATTTTGTTTGACACATCTAACGATTCTTAGTTTAGCGCTTCTAGAAGGTGGATTAATTCTAATTTCATCTTCCGATGCTGTTATCGGTTTTCTCGTCACCAATTCGATTCTGGGTGGTGGGCAGTTACATATAGGGTTATTACATCTACATTTTTGAGCTTCAAACTTGAAAAGTTTTTTAACTATCCTGTCCTCTAAAGAATGAAAACTGATTACAGATATTATAGCACCATAATCTAATAAATCCAACACATCTTCTAAAACTTTTTTTACATTTGTTAACTCTTGGTTTACTTCAATTCTTATTGCCTGAAAAACACGTGTAGCAGGGTGTATTGAGGACTTTATTCTTGGTGTTGAATTTATAATTAGTTCACTTAATTGTGTAGTTGTGTTAATTTTTTCGTGTTTTCTTGTTTCGACAATCGCTTTTGCTATACGTTTTGAAAACCTTTCTTCACCATATTCGCTAAAAATTCTTACAAGTTCATCTTCTTTATAAGTGTTTACAACATCATAAGCTGTCAAATCTCCTGACATATTGAATCTCATATCAAGTGGTGCTTCTTTTGAAAACGAAAAACCACGTTCTTGTTTTGTTAGTTGGTGATATGATGCTCCTAAATCAAGTAAGACTCCACCTGTTATTTTTTCTATTCCGTGTGATTTTAATGCTGATTTTATGTTTGTGTAGGAATCTTTTATTATTGTTAAATTTTTATATTTTTCAAGACGTTTTGATGCATAATTTATTGCATCATCATCTATGTCAAATGCAAAAAGTTTGCCGTTCGGTGAAATTCTTTGAAGAATTAGTTCACTATGACCACCACCACCAAGTGTGCAATCAACATAAATGAGCCCATCTCTGCAGTTTAGTGCATCTACGGCTTCTTGTTTCATTACGGTATAGTGATTAAATTCTGTATTTTGATTGTTTTGTGACATAAGTTTATTATATGATAAACATGTTTAAATAAAATATTTTGTATGATAGAATGTTTATTAATAATTTGGGGAATAAGATTAGATGATTAAAGAAAGATTAGAATATCTAAAATCTGAGATAAATAAGCACAATCATAACTATTATGTTTTAGATAATCCAACAATAAGCGACTATGAATACGATATGTTGTTTAAAGAATTAAAAGAGATTGAATCAGAACACCCTGAATTAAAAACTCCTGATAGTCCTACTCAACGTGTAGGTTCTGTAAGTACAGGTTTTGAGGAATACAAACACGAATATAGACTTTATAGTTTGGATAATTCTTATAATCCAGAAGATTTGAGAAAATGGTATGAACGTGTAACAAAAGAATATGGAAAAACTAATCTTGATTTGGTTTGTGAACTAAAAATTGATGGTCTAGCGATTGCATTGAGTTATAAAAACGGTATTTTTACAACTGGTGTAACTCGTGGTAACGGGATTATTGGTGAAAATATTACCCAAAATTTAAAGACAATTAAGGCTATTCCTTTAAAATTGTTTAAAAATGTTGATATTGATGTACGTGGTGAAATTTATATGCCTGTATCATCGTTTAACAAATTGAATGAAGAAAGTTTGAAGAATGGTGAAAAAGTTTTCGCTAATCCTAGAAATGCGGCAGCTGGCTCGTTAAGACAATTAGATAGTTCAATTACAGCAAAACGTGATTTATCAATGTTTACTTATACGGTTATTCTGCCTAAAGAAAATACAGAGATTAAAACTCATTGGGACAGTATCCAATATGTTAAAAAGCTCGGGTTTAAGACTAACCCTAATATTAGATTGGTGCATAGTATTGATGAAGCTATCGCATTTTGCGATGAGTGGGCGACAAAAAGATTTGATTTAGATTATGCAACAGACGGTGTTGTTATTAAGATAAATGATTTTTCTGCTCAAAATGAAATAGGTTATACCTCAAGAGCTCCAAAGTGGGCAACGGCTTTCAAGTTTCCACCTGAAGAAATAGCAACAACTCTTTTAGATATAGAGTTAGGAGTAGGAAAAACAGGTGCGGTGACACCTGTAGCAGTGCTTGAACCAGTGCTTTTGGCTGGGTCTACTGTATCAAGAGCAAGTTTGCATAACTTTGATGAGATACAAAGACTTGATGTCAGAATTGGTGATAAGGTATTCATTAAAAAAGCTGCTGAAATTATTCCAAAAGTTGTTAAGGTTGTTGATGATGATGAACATTTAACAAGACCTGTTTATGTCCCACCAAAAGATTGTCCTGAGTGTCATTCTCCGTTGGAATATAAAGATGGTGAGGTGGTTGCATATTGTTCTAATCCGAATTGTCCATCTGTGTTGAAAGCGAAGCTTGAATATTGGGTTTCAAAGGAAGCTATGGATATAGATTTTATTGGACCATCTGTGATTGAGCAGTTGTTTAATAAAAATATGGTCAAGTATCCTCAGGATTTTTATAAGTTAGCTCAACAAGATTTTATGCAGTTGGATTTGGTTAAAGAAAAATCTGCGTTTAATATGTATAATTCAATTCAGAATAGTAAAGAACGTCCTTTGGCAAAGTTTGTTACAGCACTTTCTATTAGACATGTTGGGAAAGAAACTGCAGAAATATTGGTTAATGAGTTGAAAACTCTAGATGGAATTAAGTCTGCAACTCTTGAACAGTTGTCTTCTATTGAGGGAATTGGTGAAAAGATAGCTTTGAATATTTATGAGTTTTTTAAATCTGAAAGAACGCAAAAAATGTTAGAGGAGTTAACTGAGTTAGGTGTAAAACCTGTTGAAAGTTCTCAAGTTGTTTCAAACGAGTTATCAGGATTGGTATTTGTGTTGACAGGTACTTTATCAAAGATGACAAGAGATGAAGCTGGTGAAATATTGAAATCTATGGGTGGAAAAACATCTTCTTCTGTTTCTAAGAAAACATCTTATGTAATAGCAGGTGAAAATGCAGGGTCAAAACTTGACAAAGCACGTACCTTAGGTGTACAAATATTAAATGAGGACGATTTTCTAAAATTAGTTAATTATAATAAATAGCGAATTAACAAAAGGTGATATAATGAAAAATTTTAATATGATTCAAATAAATGGTTTAAGAGGAATATTAATGGCATGTGGTATTGGTGTATGCTTGACTGCAGGCTTTGTTGTATTTCCTGGTTTTGTCATGAAATCGATGTGGAATCTTATTGCTAGTTATACAGGCATGGTTCCAAGTATTGCTTTGGTTCAAGGAGTTTTGTTATGGGCAATAATGGTTATTGGTTACATGGTATTTAGAAAAAATCCTATGTTTATAGAATTCCGTTCTGCAAGAGATTTATCAGAAGAAGAAATGAATGCAGTCATGAAACGTATTAAAATACAACAAGAAGCTGATATAATAGCAAGATCAATGATGGAAGCACAAAGAGAGTTTGAAAGAAAATGTGCTGAAAATCCTGTAGAAACAAAGCTTGAAGAAAAAGAAAAAAATCATATTGACATTTAATTTTTTTCTTAGTATTATATTCTTACTGGGTTCGCCGGTATAGCTCAACGGTAGAGCAACGGTTTTGTAAACCGTAGGTTGTAGGTTCGATTCCTATTACCGGCTTTTTTCCTAAAACTTTGCCCTTGTGGCTCAGGGGTAGAGCACTCCCTTGGTAAGGGAGAGGTCACGAGTTCAAATCTCGTCAAGGGCATATTTGAAAGAATATGTCAAAAACAGTCAATGTGGGTAGATGGCCGAGTGGCTAAAGGCGACAGACTGTAAATCTGTTCCCGCGAGGGTACGGTGGTTCGAATCCACCTCTGCCCAATCTTTAAGAAAAGACTTCCGAAAGGGAGTCTTTTTTAGTTTGTAGAGGGCAAGAGGTGTTTTCTC
>CANNUY010000012.1 GCA_947525005.1 uncultured Candidatus Melainabacteria bacterium | reverse complement strand
TGGCAACCATATATGGCAGTAAATATGAGATGGAATATCATAGATAAGACACACTTCTCATTGCAAGATGTAACAATCCCTGATATGAGCATAGATCCATACATTGAATATGTTATTGGTTTACAACGCAGATGGGGTGAAAGATTTACAGGCTTTGGACAAGCAATGATAAGAAACGGCGGAAGAAACGGCGTAATGCTTTCATTTGGATTCAAGTGGCTGATTGGTAAGTAACCGACACCCAAACGTCGTCCTGACTTCATTTCAGGACTTCTTAGAACAAAATCTGTTGGGGTTTCTATTCCAACAAAAGCACTAAATCTTATACAAAAGTACTTGTAAAATACAATAAATTTTTATTCTAACAAAAACTTATCGTCTTTGATTACAGGTATCTCATCGCCATCTTTATTCTCTGCGTAAATATAAACATTCGGTCCACCAACCATAAAGTCATTATGTGTAGTTGATGAATTAATGTCCATATCTTTTAAAAATTTTTCTTGTTCGTCATAATCTTGTATCTCTAATGCTCCATCTATACAATCAGGATAAGCATTTCCTAATGCAAGGTGGCAGGCTGCGTTTTCATCTAACAATGTACTATTAAATAATCTACCAGTTTTTGCAATAGGTGAACCTGCTACAAGTGCGACTTCTCCTAATCTATCAGCGTTCTTATGTGATTTGATATGTTCTTTTAACATATCTTCGTTTTTGCTTGCTTTTACATCAACAACTTTGCCCTTTTCAAATTTCAACACAATCCCGTCTACAATTTTACCGTTCAAGGAAAGTGGCATAGTTGCAGCAATTTGTCCTTCTGCTGAACTAGCTAATGGTGCAGTAAATGTTTCTTCTGTAGGAATATTTACGATAGGATTATGTCCTGTTTTATCCATATTTTCACGTGCTGCTTTGAATCTTGATTTATCTGACATCGTTACTCTAAAATCTGTTTTTCCATCAGGTTCTTTTGTCATAGGGTCAACACTTACATAATGTAATGTTCTATATCCCTTTGACATGATATCATTCATCTTTTCTGATCGAGCTTTTAATGTTTCTACGTGTTCTTCTAGTTTGCCGACACGGTTAATTTTATTTGCATCTTTATAAGCTGTTTTTAATGCTTCAATTGGGTCAGAAATTTCTGAATAAACCTCTTTACATGATTTTGTAGTAGGTGCGTAATATACTAACCAAGGGTTATGTGCAGCTTGTAAATTTCTATATTTTTTGCGTGCACTACCCTGTGCTTTCATCTTTTTTACAATCCTATTTGAATCTACATCTTCTAGAAAATGTGGGTCTTCTCCATCTAAAAATAATCTTGCTGTATCTTTTTCATAATATTCCTTGTCTGCATTTATTCTGCTTTGAGGAACATGTTCTAGAACATCGTCTTTAGCGTATTTTAACAACGCCTTATCTGATTCATCTGTAAAAGTTACATCTACAAGTTTTGTGTTGTTTTTCGAATATAAATAGTCCACCATTTCTACAATATATGGCAAATGTTCTCGTTCCCCTGATATTAAAACAGGTTCGCCTTCGTGTACATCTAGTGCAGTTTTAAAAATTTCTTCAGGGTTCATTTTGAATTCGTTGCGTACATTCTTTGGTATTGGTGGATAAATTTTTTCAAGTTCTGCTTTAACTTCAAAATCTTTTACTCCTGCTTTTTTATATGGGTCATTTGTTTCGTTAAAAGTGAATTTTAATCCGTCTTTGAATTCAGCACGTTTTTCTTTTTTATAATCAAATTCTTCGGTTATATTATATTTTTCTTTTAATTTTTCTAACTCGGGTTCTTTTGTTTCTACATGAACAAGTCCTGAACCTTTTTTGTATGATTCTTCTGCTAATTTATTCATAAATGGTAAATATTTAGACTCTGCTTCAATATAAACGGGTTGATTTTCTTTTAATCCTGCTTCATCAAGCAATTTTATTGCATAAACAGACATCTTATCTGATGGGGTAACGCTTCCTGTGAACGATACTTCATCAGCTTTCATTCTTGTATCAATTCGTCTTGAGTGTTGTGTATTGTTTAGTTGGATTTTTGTAATAGGGGTATTTGATAAATTTCTAATGTTCATTTTTTCTCCTTAAGGTTATTTTTTTATTTAAAACATTAAACAAAAAATTTTTTGCTATGTAAACAGTTTGTAAATAAAAATATTAAAATTAACAAATTCTTATGAAAAAAATACTTAATATCTAATATATATTAAAAATTATGGAGTGTGTGTTATGTTCAAAATCAATTCTTTTTCTGCTCAAGCTAGTAATGTTCAATTTAACGGTCGTGAACCTGAAGTTTCAAAAGAAGATAAATCTGTATCAAATCAAGATAAAAAAGAATCAAAATCTGTAAATTCAGATGTTGCGTTAGCAAATATTACTGGTAAATCAGGAAAACCTATTGATAAAGAAACTGCAAAAGCAGAAATTAAGCGATTACAAGCAGATTTAAAAAATCAAATGGCAACTCCACCAAAATCTCGTGATTATAGAGATTGGGGATATTACAATGCTTATATGGATAGAATTCAATCTAATATCGCAGACTTGAGAAAAGTTTGTCCGTTAGATAAAACTAATCGTGAAGAAGTTTTGATGGCAACTCCTCAAGAATTGTTTAATCCTTTGAAGGCTGATAATATTAAAGGAAAAGGTATTTCTTTCTGTCAATCTTTGCCTGATGACCCTGAGGAATTTAAAAATAATGTTTATACAGTTGTTCCAATGTTAACTCATGCAAGGACAACAGAAGATTTGATAAATATTGGTAAACGTGATGGAATCAATATTGAGCTTGTACCTGATGAAAAGGGTGAATATTTCTTGGGTGTTAAAAACATTTGGGAAAATGATGGCTATTTCAGAATAGATAGAGATAGTGCAGTTATAAAATATGGTAAATATTCTGCAGATGATGAGTATGTCGATAAAAAATGGGCAGAAAAAAATAAAGATGAAAATAACCAAATTACAGACTGTGCTGTAATAGCAAATGATAAGGGTTTGAAAATCCTTGAAAAATCTTATGTTCACGAAGGTGGTGCAAAGATAGATGAAAATGATATGCATAAATGGAACGGATACAAGGCGCATAAAGATGTTAATGCAGTTGTAAATGCTGTTGCTTGGGATTCTCCAAAAACGGTTTCAACTTTAGAAGGCGAGATTGAAACAGATGTTACTATGGGTGACGTTGAAGGTTTTGCATATAATAAGTTTAAACAATTAAAGAAACAAATTGTTTCAAATAAATTGAAAGCTAATCCTGATGATCCTAATTCTGCAAAATTTATTGAATTAATAAAAGATGGTAAGGATGACGATGCAAAAGCTTTGTTGGTTAAAGCAACTAAGGATTCTGAAATCGAATAAGCTTAAATTTATAGAATCATATAATTTAATTTAAAATGAACAATTATTGTATATAATTCGTTATATTAATGTTGACAATTATTATAAAAATTCATTATTATTAAATTATGCTTAAAACAGGTTTGAAAACTTTTATTTCATTATTGCTATGTCTATCAATCTTATTAGCACCATCTATGGTGTTAGCAGATACAATGTATGATTTTAGTGATGAAGCTCAAGAAAAATTTAATCAATCCGAACGTGTTTTGAAAGCTAGAACAGAAATAAAAACTGAACCACAAGTTGAACAAGCAAAGAAGCGTACTAAAAAAACAAAAATAGAGTCTGTTAATTCTGTTCAGACAAATATTGTTTCTACACCAACAAAAACAATTAAAGGTGGTGTGGTACGTGTTAGTGAGGGACAATCTTTTGACGTTGCATTACAGTCTTCTATTAGTTCTGGTAGTCTTGCAAATAGTGATGCTATTGCAAGTACATTAGTTGATGATTGGATTTATAACCAACAATTGATTGCTCCTCGAGGTAGTGTTGTTTATGGTAGAGCGTTAGATACGAAAAAAGCAGGCATGTTCTTTGCTGACGGTACGATGTCTATAACTTTTGACAGTATTCTATTGCCTAATGGAGAACAATTGCCATTAACAGCAAATGTTGTAAAAATAAAAACTAAAGCTACAAAAAGAGTAGCTAGGTCTACAATAAGAGTTGTATCAGGTGCGTTAGTAGGTGTCGCAACGGGAGTTTTGTATGCACTAGCTTCGGGTGGTGATGTGACTAGAGGGCTTGCTGTGGGCGCAAGTATGGGTGCTGCAGGTGGTTTGGTTTCTGCTGCAACTGCTCGTGGTGAGAATGTCGAAATCCCTGCTGGAACGATTATCAATGTTAGGCTTACAAAACCTATGAATGCAAATGTTTATTCTGATTGAAATTAAAAATGAACAATTATTGTGCAAATTTCGTTATATAAATGAAGGTAATTATTTTGGAGATTAGATTATGAAGAAAATTGTTTGTTTACTTGCTCTTTTATGTTTGGGTTTGAATTGTAATGCTACAGAAATTTTTTCTATAACATCACCTCAGTCTGTCCAAGTTGATGGAACGGTGAAGTGTAGAGGAAACAGTGATTATATAATCTTAAATTCAAAATCTTTCTCTGAAATGTGGAACGATGATGTAAATCGTTTTAATAAAACTGTTACTAGAAGAATTGTAAATGCATTAAAAGACCCTTACTTAGTTCAAATTGATGGTAAAAATTATATTATGGTAAAGGATAATCCTTCAAAAAATTGGACTTCAAAAGATTTGTTAGGAATAAACGATACAAAAAATACGCTTTTTGCTGATTTAAAATCATTGGAGTCTGATGGCGACAGAACGAGGCTGACTTCTGCTGAGTTGAGAAAAGCAAAAATAAGATTTGTTAGAGTTGATAAAAATGGTGTGTTGTTATTAAACGATAAAAAACAAGATTATAGTCTTGATAAAATTGATTATATTGATATGCTTGCTCTAAGAAGAACAGCAAATAGTAGCGTTACAGGTGTTTTTGGACACTTTAACCTTTATTTGAAAACTAATAATAAATCTAAAAAAATGGTTGTTGGTTATGTAACGATAAATACTGATAAATCATTGAAGATGCTTTTTAAATAAGATAAATATAAAGAATTTTAAATTAATTCTTATTAAATCAGTGGATATTGTAACATATACAAAAAAATATGTTATTATATAAAAAAGATTTTAATAGGAAAAGAGAAAATGAATAAAAGAATAATAACAATAGGAATTATAATTTTATGTGCAAGTGTAGTCTTGAAACTTTTGTATTCAGGTTTAAAGAATATAAAGGTTGATGATTTTAAACCAGCTGCAATTATGTTTGTGGTTGATTCATCAGCATCAAATCAGAAACAGTTGCCCGAGCAAAAGAAGTTTTTAAAACAAATATGCGCTCAACTTGATCCAGAAGATCAAATTAAGATAATTAAAGTTTCTCAGGACGCATATATGATTTATGAAGGTTCTGCTCAAAGTTCAAGTGCGATAAATAAATCAATGGAAGCTTTTACTAAATATGAGCCAGAAGCTTTAGGGACAGCTTATGGTGAAGGTTTGAAAAAAGCATTTAATTATGCTTTAACAATGAGGCAAGATGGCTATACTCCTGCAGTGGTTGTTATTGGTGATTTGGAAAATGAAGGTGATACTTCAAAACAAATTAATTGGGATACTTTACCAACCAATGTTTCAAAGGTAAGACAGTATGCTCCTGATTTAGTGATGATGTTTTTATATGCACATCCTCAAAAATTGGATATGGTGAAAGAAAAATTAGGTCCTGTTTTGGGCGAGCATAAACTTGTTCTTGCACCTGAACAAAATGTTGATAAATCGTTGAGAAAATTTATTGATGCATTAGGAAGATAGTATAAATATAATATTGGTTATACAAGAAAGGATACTTAGTATATATGGCGATTACAATTACATCTAAAAATAGTGAAAAAACCTTTAATCAAGAAATAATAAATGTCGGTTCTAATCCTAGTTGTGATGTTACATTAGATGTTGGTTATGAGTTTGTTTTAACACTACAATACGATGCAAAATCGTCAAAATGTACTGTCTTAAACACTTTTAATAATCAGCAAATTATGTTTAAAGGTAACCCAATCGGTCAAAAACTTGAGATTGAAAAAATTGCCAAGTTGATGTTTGGTGGAAGTGATGAATTTTTATCTATAAAAATAGTTGCAGATGCACCTTCTTTTGCTGTTACAGAGGCTGATAAAATTAAAGAAGAAATAGAAACAAAAAGAGTTGGTGTAGTAAAACAAACAGGTTTTGCGATAAACGATATTAAAAATAGACTTTCTTTGAATTTTAAGGAATCTGTTTTAGTCCACATTTCGTTGTTTTTATGCTCTTTTGTAACTGCGTTTGGTGTGGCTAATTATTTAACAGGATTAGAGATTGAAGAAACAAAAAACTTTATTCATCTTCCAACAAATATAAAGATATTAGCAATTTTTGCATTGATTGTTTATGGTTTAGCTTTGACATTAAAACAAGGTGTTTATACATATTTTCAAAATAGAACACATTCAAATCCTGCAACTATGTTGGCTCAATCGCTTTTGATTGCTATTCCTTTACCATTTTTCGCAGGCATGTATATAATTAACTTGTTATATTATTTAAATGTTAATATCATCTTTGCAGTATTGATATCATTATTCTTTGTAGGATTAACAGTTGTGCTTTCTATTGCTTGCGGATATTTCAAAAGTACAGGTCATTCTTTGTCTTATGAGCTTAATAAATATGAATATAGAGAAGATTTTGAACTTGTGATAAATGAATATAGAAGATGGATTGATAACTATATTAATTCAATGAGTTCTACAAAAATTCAAAATATAAAAGATAAATTATTTAATCTTCAATTAAAATCAATCGGTGAGACAATTTTAGGTATTTTGACAGCACCATTCTTGGCTTATGGTGTTTCAAATACTTTGGCAAGTTGTTTCCCTGATGCAGCAGGTTGGGTGAGAATTTCAGGATTGAGATTTAGTCCTGTATTTCTTGTGTTAGCATCATTTATGATTGTTTTTGCGTTCTTTGCTTTTGTAAACGCATTCTTATCTTCAAGAAAAATTCAAGCATCTGATGTTATAAAACAAGACGGATTTAGTAATTATCTAGTTCACGGTGTTGATATCTTCGGACTTCAAGGTGTTACAAAGCTTGAAGCTGAAAAAGTTCGTTCATTGGTTATCGGTTGTTCAATTATTTTTATTGAATTCACTATGAATACATCGTATTTCTTTACTGAAATTGGTGGTGATTTACAAGGTATTTTGCTTAGTATAATTGCAGCATTAGTTCCAACTGCTTTATTAATTGCAGAAACTTATATGCTTAGTCAAACTAAGTTTGATATTTATGCAAGTGAAGAACTTATTGCAAAAATTGACAAAGATTAAGGTGATAAATGGGACGATTAAAGTTAGTTGCAATAATTTTAATTGGATTGCTAACTCTGATAACGCTTATTATTGGTGTTAGACAGCCTAGATTACATAAACAAACTATGTTTACAGATGAGTATCACACATTTGTAGAAGAAGAAATTCCGACTAGTAATGTGGGGTTTTCTAATGTTGATACATCTCCTGTTAAGGTAGGTGCGATTGACTCCGTTCAAACAAATACAGTACAACAACCTATAAAGACTGTTGGAGTGCCAAATCAACCTGTTCAAACAAAAATAAATGTACAAACTTCTGTGCCTGTGAAAGTTCAACAACCTGCGCAAAAACAGGTTACAACTCCTGTTAAAACTCAGCCAAAGCAACAAGTTAAGTCAGTTCCTAATAAAACAGTTGAACATCCAACTCCAGCGAAGAAACATGAGTTGACTGAAGAAGAAGAAATTATTGCATGGAACAAATGGAGAAGTAATCTTCAAAACCAAGTTATGAGAGATTCTTCACCTATGTCTGCACCATTAGGAACAATATTCAAGTTCTCGTTTACAGTTGATAAGTATGGTAATATGTCAAATATAAAGGTTTGGTCACCAAACTCAAATTATACAGATTATGGTGTTAGAAAGATTAAACCTGTTTTAGCAAGTTATAGTCATAAGCCGATTTTGAATTTTCCAACAGGAACAAAACGTGTTATAACTAATGTATCAGGTGGGTTTATAATATCAAGAACTGCTAAATATAGTACTCCTGAGGATTATTCAGATTATGAAAAAGTGAAAAGGTATAGATAATTATGTATAAATGTAGTGATTGTGGAGCAGAGTATAAAACAAAACCAGATTATTGTGATTGTGGAAATGATCGTTTTATAGAAATAAAAGAAGAAAAAAAAGAGTTTAAACTTAAGCCAGTTAATGTTGATTCATCTATTTGGGTTTTGGTTGGGTGTTTGATTTTATCACTTTTGGTTTTGATATTTTTTGCTAATCCAAAACCACAGGAAGAAACTGTTACTCGTAAGGTTACAAAACCGATTAATGAAAAACAAATCCCTGATATCGAAACATTTTGGGATAATACCCCTGTGAAAGTTAAAACGGTTGAATCGACCGAAACAACGGTTGTTGAAGAAAAATCTGAACCTCAAAAAACTTTGACACAATGGTTTAAGCCTAAATCAGAACCTGTTCAACAAAAAACAGTTCAGCAAAAGAAAACTGTTCAAACAAAGACTGTGACAAAGACAACTCCTACTGCAACAAGTAATAAACAAACTCAAACCACTAAAAAAACAACAACTACTAATGTGGTTAAAAAGCCTGCAACAAAAACTGTTGCGAATTCTACAGAGGTTTTAAATTATAAATATAGATTAAGAAATGCACTATTTTCAAAACTGAATTATTCTCAAATCAATGGTTCAGGAAAATGTGGAATACAGTTCTCTGTGAATTCAGAAGGTAAGTTGATAAATAGAGCATTTATTTTTCAATCAGATAACAAATCTTTGAATGACGAAGTTTATAAAATGATGATGAGATTGCCTGTTTATAAAACTCCACCACAAGGTTATAAAGGTGAATTGATAAAGATTACTATTGAATTTAATAACGATGAGTATGAAGTTAAACTTGTTAATTAGTAATACTTTTTGAGCATAAATCAATATAGGTTATAAGTATTTGTTATGGCTAATTCTTCTTGTTAGTATAATTATATAAGGAGATAAAAATGGTAAATTGTTTAGATATATTGAGTATGCAGAGGTTGTTTTAGGGTTGATAAGAGAGATATTTAAGAATTTTTATCAGTTGACAAATTGTAGGATATAGCCTACAATAATAGTAGGTGAATCTATGATGGATAATGAATATTCAAAATGTATTGTATATTACAAAACGATTGATGGACGTTGTCCATTTGATGAATGGCGGGAGTCATTAGATAATAAAACTAAATCAATAATTGATAGTCGTATAGAAAGATTAATTGATGGTTTGTACGGTGATCACAAAAAACTTTCTAATAGTTTGCTTTCGGAGTTAAGATTCTTTATTGGTAAAGGATATAGAGTTTATTATAAAGATTTAACTAATGTGGTAATAATTATCATCGCAGGAAGTGATAAAGGTAATCAAAAAAGAGTTATTAAACAAGCAGAAAAATACCTTGAAGATTTTATTGAAAGGAATTCGAAATGACAGATTTTATAGAAAAATATAATTTAGATATGAATAAAATAAAAGCTAATACGATAAATCATGATGATTATATGCATGAGAAATTAAAAGATGAAAATTATCAAAGGATTTATCTTGAAACATCTCTTGAAGAATTCGCACAAGATGGTAATATAAATGCGTTTATTCGTTCTTTGCAATATGTAGTAAAAGCTCGTGGTCGTGGTGCTATTTCTTCTTTGGCAAGAGAATTAAAAATGGATAGAAGTAATTTGTCAGATATACTTAATGGAAAGGTGCAACCTAAAATAAGTACAACTTTAAAATTATTAAATGGTTTAGGTTACAAGATTCAATTAAAAATGGCTTAACAAAAGATTTATTTATAAATAAAACAAACTCGGGCGATGATTTCACCACCCGACTTTGTCTGTAAATTTATTTACTGATTCAATAAATGGTTGATATTTTGTTTAGTTTGTCTAGTTTTTATGGTTCAGTTCATTATATTTTTTAGCTTTATAATACGTTCATTTTACAAAAGCTCTTGAAACTACAATATTCACAATTCTTGCAGTTTTGTGTCGGCTCAAATTTGTGTGTTTTAATATCGTTTATAGCTGTTTTGAATTTATTGACAACTTTTTCTGTATCTTCATCTAAAAATCCTATTCTTACATTTTTTTCTGGGTCTATAACAAATATTATCTCTGTATCTCGGACAGTTTCGCCTGTCGTTTTTTCAAAATAATATTTGTACAAACATAATTGGTTATAGTAATCTTCATTTGCTTCATCTGGTGCAATTTTACCTGCTGATTTTGCAGACCCTGTTTTGTAATCATAGATAGAATAAGTGTTATCAGAGTTTTTTTCAATTCTATCAATTACCCCAACAAATTTTATATCATCAATAACAGTTTTAAGTTTGTATTCTGTTGCAAACACTGATGATATCGGTGTATCTGTAAGATGATGATAGAAATTCGATAATTCTTTTTCGCCACGTTCTTCTAAAATTTGACGTTGCTGTAAACTAGATAATGGATATTGTAAAAGTTCTGATTTGAATTTGTTGATAAACTCTTGTTTTGAAGGATATGTTCCCGTTTGAACTCCTGTTGAAACTAAATATTCGCAGGCTGAGTGAATAGATGAACCATAATGGAGTGCATCAGCGTTTCCACTTATACCTGCAAGCTCTAAGATATCTTCATATAAAAATTTTCTAGGACAGGCAATATACTTGTTTATTGCTGTTGGTGAATAATATCGGTCTTTTAGTTTTGTATCAATATATGATGAAAAATCTCTGTTGTAGTCATAAGCTCTTTTAACTAGTGCATTTTTTGTTGTTTCTAAGAAAGTATTTTTATATTTTTCGCTAAAATCTTGAATTTCAACAAAGTTTTCTATATCAAATAACCAGTTACAAGGGTTGCTTGAACCAGCATTCGCAAGATAAGATAACCTCAAATGCTGTTTTGCTCGAGTCATACCTACGTACATTGTTTTTATTCTGTCGGATAATCTATATAATCTCCAATACTCTTCATCGTGGTATTCTGATTTGTTTACAGGTATTGCTGGCTTAAATGATTTTCCGCTTTTATCCCATTTTTTATCCTGTAGGGTTGGCATATAAACATAATTAAATTCTCTACCTTTTGACGAGTGATAAGTAATTAATTGAATTGCATTTATATCAATATCTGGTTTGTCCGTTAAGATATCTAATTCTTTGTCGTTTTCGATTGTGTTTAAATATTCAATAAATTCTTCAAGTGTTATTTTTTTCTGTGTGCTTAAAAATTCTTTAGCAACATCTATAAGTTTTTTTAATCCTGTAATATTTTCGTTTTTGTTTGTTTCTTCGTTTATAAAAAATTTAAAAATACCTGTTCTTGCACCTGTTTCAAGGACTATATTTTTTACTGTCTCTGTTGCAGATAATTCTTTTAGTTCATCATAGGTTTTTAAAAACTCTTTTATCTTTTTAGGTTCTTTCCAATCCTTTTCTTTACGCATTTTTTCAATCATTGGAGTTTGAAAAGATAAGTTTTCATATAGTTTTAGATAGTCTGATGGGTTAAAACTAAAAGGTGGAAGAAGTAAAAGTTTAAGTAGTTTGTCAGCATTTAATAGTGGATTTGTCAAAAATTGCAGATAATAATAAAGCACAACAGAACTTCTTATTTCAAATATGCTTTCACCGTCTTTTACTTCACAAGGAATGTTTCTATCTTTTAAAAGTTCTCTAAATTCATATAATTCAGCATTGCTGGTTGCAAGAATTGCGATTTCTTTTAAATTTTTGCCATTTTGTTCTTTAACGAGCGTTTCTATTTCGTTTACTATCTCAAAATATTCTTGTTCTTTGTTATAGTATTTTGTTAATCTAACTTTTTCATCAACAAGGTTTGTATTTTTTGCAATTAGGTTTTTATCGATTTCATATTTTTTAAATTCTGGATTTATTTCTAAACGTCTTTCATCTTTTTGTGCAATTATTCGTGCAACATCAAGTATAGATTGAGTTGAACGCATATTTTCTTTCAAGCAAATAACTCTTGTATCAGGAAATTCTTTTAAAAATCCTTCAACTGTGTCAAGGCTAGCACCTTGAAAAGAATAAATTATTTGGTCGTCATCACCTACTACAAAAATATTTTGTGATTTGAGTGTCTTTACAAGGTTGAAAACAATCTCGTTTTGAGATTTGTTTGTGTCTTGATATTCGTCAACAAGTATATATTCATATTTGTTTGCAACTTTATCCAAAAAGCTTGGGTTGTCTTCAAATTTATCAAGTACTAAAGAAATCATATCGGTAAAGTCGATATATTGTTCACTTTCCATTTTCGCTTTGTAGCGTTCGTAAAACTCCCATATTTCTTCTGCTTTTTGAATATCTAATTCTTTGTTTTTGATATTTTTTTCAAGGGTTTTTGTTCTTGTTATCCCTTTTTTGATTTTTTCAGCCAATTCTTGTTTGTATTCTTTAAGAAGTGGTTTCCAATCTGGGTGGGTTTCAATGTTATTAAAATATTCTTCTTTTGTTAGTCTATTCTGTTTTATCTCTGTTATTTTATCGGTAATAGTTTTTAGAAAAACATACGGGTCATTTTTAGAGTTTCTATAGGCTATAGGGTGATATTCATCAATACATTCTTTTAGAAATTGTCTAGAGATATTTTGAGTGATAACTTTAAAGTTATCACTCAATTCAAATTCTTCTGCGTGTTCTGCAATCAATTCATTACAGAATCCGTGATATGTATAAATGTTTACACCTATATCAACTTTGCCGAATGCTTTTGCAATTTTGTTACGCATCTCGCTTGCGGCAGCTTCTGAGAAGGTTAGACAAAGAATTTTTTCAGGATTAATTCCTTTTTCAAGCATTTTACTAATTCTATGAACAACTGTAAAAGTTTTACCTGTTCCTGGACCAGCTAGTACCAAAAATTTTCCATCAATATTATCAATACAAAGCTGTTGTTTTTCATTAGGCTTAATCTCTGACTTTTCTTTTGTAACCATTCATACCCCCTAAAATATTATAGTTTATATTATAGAGGATTATGACCTAGAGTTCAAGACAAATTCTATATCTTTATCGCCACGACCTGATAGGTTTATTAATATTTTTTTATTAGGGTTTTGTTTCGCAAGTTCAATCCCAAATGCGATTGCGTGAGAACTTTCGAGAGCTGGAATAATTCCTTCTAATCTTGAAAGTTCAAAAAACGCATCAACTGCTTGATTGTCTGTTACAGTTCCATAATTTACACGACCGATTTTCTTTAAATAACAGTGTTTAGGTCCAACTGCTGGGTAGTCAAGCCCACTTGCAATCGAATAGGCATTAGCTATGTTCCCATTGTTATCTTGTAATAAAAGGCTTTTAAACCCGTGTATAATCCCTTCTTTTCCGTAGGTTAAACTTGCTGCATTTTCGCCAAGTTCTTTTCCTTTTCCAAGTGGTTCTGCTCCATAGATTTTTACTTCTGTATCGTTTAAAAATCCGTTGAATATACCAATAGCGTTTGAACCACCACCAACACATGCTACTACATAATCAGGTAGGGTGTTTGTTAGTTCTATAAATTGTTCTCTTGCTTCTCTCCCAATTACAGATTGGAAATGTTCAACAATCATTGGAAATGGGTGTGGACCTACAGCTGAACCAATTGCATAAATAGCAGTCTTATATTCATTCATATATGCTTTGAAGGCTGAATCAACAGCTTCTTTTAGAGTTTTTGTGCCGTCTGTAACGGAGATTACATTTGCGCCAAGAATTTTCATTCTATCAACATTTGCTTTCTCTTTTTTTACATCAACTTCACCCATATATATATCACACTCTAACCCCATAAGTGCAGCTGAGGTTGCGATTGCGACACCGTGTTGACCTGCTCCTGTTTCTGCAATTATTTTCTTTTTGCCAAGATGTTTTGCAAGCAGAGCTTCTCCTAGTGAGTGGTTTATTTTATGAGCGCCTGTGTGGTTTAGGTCTTCTCTTTTTAAATAAATATCTGCATTGTATTTTTTGCTCAAATTCTTTGCGTGATAAACTGGACTTGGACGTCCAACATAGTGTTTTAATAGATAGTTAAGTTCATCGTTAAAATCTTTGTCATCTTTTAATTCTAAAAACGCTTCTGTAATTTTTTTGAATTCATCTTTAAGTTCTTCTGGAAGATATTGTCCTCCAAATTCCCCGAAAAATCCTTCTTTTGTTGGTAGCATCATAATATTATTTTGTGTTTTTGTCATTTTCTTTCTCCTTTATCAAGTATTTATTAACGATGTTGTTATTTAATTTAATAATCTTAGCGCCTCTTGTAACTTTGCAAAGACTGACATTTAGTTCTTTTGCAATTTCACGTTGAGTAATGCCTTCTGATAACATATTTAAGATACGCCATCGTTTTGATAAAACAGAAAGTTCTGATTCTGTTAACATCTCTGTCAAAAATTGTTCGATTTCTGCAGAGTTCATCTTTGATATTATATTTGAAATTTGTTCAATAGAATTCATAATAAACTTATAATAATATACTAATTTGTTTCTGTCAATAGTAACATTATTTAAGATAAATGAATTTATTATTTTGTTTAACTAAATTTTCAAGGTCTTCTGGAGATTTTACGTCTAAATAATGATCTTTGTAATAATCATAATGTGTATTAACAAATGCTTTTACTGCAAGTTCTTTATCTGAAATATTAGGGTTTTCAGATTTTAGTTTATCAGCATAATTCATATAATTCATATCAATAATATTTGATTCTATTCCAAAATGAAAAGATTTTTTATCTTTCATATAGTCAGGATTTTTTCTTTCGTGTTCATATAGTTTGTATTCCATATAAAAGGTTTCAACTTCTTGCATTGTACTAGCGTCCATACCGTTTTCGTTAAGAAGATAGTGTGTTAATTCATGGATTAAAATAGATGATATTTCTGTTGTGTTTGCGAGTTCGCAGTTTATAGCAATAGTATTATCTTTTGTGTGACCAAATGCGTAACTGTTTGTGTAATCACCTAAATAAATATTTTTAAGAGCGTTTTTGTATTTCTCTTGAAGCTCTTTAGGTAATTCGGTTATGTTTTCTAACATTTCGTTAGATGCGCTTATCATTTTGTATAAACTTTTTTTATCATCAGTGGTTACGATATTATCAGCTTTGTTTTCACAGTAATCTTTGTCAAATCCAATTTTATCAAGCATTTCAATCGATTGGACTAAATTTTTTAGTGAAAGTTTTGAATTGTCATCAGAAATAGGGTGACCACCACTTGAAAAGAATGCTTTTTCATTATTATCAAGCATAAAATCACCATTTAAATCAAACATTTCAAATCCAGTTTTAAGACGTCCAGTGTTATCACAAATTTCATCAAAATTTATGTTAGAGTTTCCGTTTTGAAACATATTTATTATTTCTGATGTGACAAGTTTTTTATCGAAATCGCCTTTTATTGTTATATTTTTTAATTTATTAAGTAGTTTTTTGTTTTCTTCTGTTTCAAGGTTTTGGTAAAGAGTTTGTTTTGCTTGTTTTGTAATGATGTTATCAGAACCGTCTAAATTATCAAGAGAGGATAAATAATTGTTTAATTGATTATATCCCTTTGGGACATCTGTGTTTTGGTAAATATAGTCAAGCTCTAAATTATCAAGCTTTTTATCAGAGTTGAGGTCAAAGACTTCAAAACCTTTTTTTATTGTTCCATCTTGATTGATAAAATCTTTTTGGAATTCAAAATCATATCTTGTTTCGGAAGAGAAATATTTTTTCAAATCTTTGTTAATTATTGGTTGGTTGTTTTCATCAACAAAGTTCATTTTAGAGTATGTCAATGTTTCTTCTGTTGGGTTGAGTTTGTCTAATTTGTTTAAAAAGTTTATTACGTCATCTTCTGTTATATTGTTTTTTTGAACTTCTTTGTTAGTTAAGAATATATTTATATCTTTAGAAGTTATGACACCTTTAGACTCTTTTGCCATATCGAGTTTTTCTAGAAAATTAAGACTTTCAGATAGGTAATTAAATAAAAATTTTTCTTTTTTATTTTCTTTAAAATCGCTTTTGTTAAAGCTAAAATCACGAATTTTAAATTTGAATTCTGGATTATTTACACCGTTTTCTGACATCACAAATCTCTCTATTTAGAACTTCAATTATATAAAAAGTTTTAGAATATTATGATTTTCAAAAACAATGAAATTTTTACAAAAATTTATATTTTTAGGGTTAAGGATTATTTTTTGAATTGTGTATAGATTGTTTAAAAATAAGTAAGATTACTCCTGATAGGATAAGAAAAATCCCGAAGATGTTGTTAAGGGTTAATTTTTCAGAGAAGAATAATAATCCAAAGAATATAGCTGTTAATGGTTCAAGAGCACCAAGTACAGAAGTTGTAGTTGGTCCAATTATACGTATTGCTATATTTATTGTCTCAAGTGAAATTATTGTTGGAAAAATTGCTAGAGCGATTGAACATAAGAATAATCTGATGTCGTTCATAGGTTGCAACTGAGTGCAAAATTTAAGGTTAAATATGAATACAGTTAGTCCAAATAACATAACGTAAAAACTGAGCTTATCGTATTTTAGGTGTTTTATTGGTTTTAGGTTTTTTACTAGAAGAATGTATACTGCATAAGCTAAAGCTGATAATAGAACAAGTCTAATGCCTTTAGGGTTTAGGTGACCATTTATTCCACCGTTAAGAATGAATATACCGCAGAGGGTTATAATCATAGAAAATATCATAGGTGGAGTGATTTTTTCTTTAAAGAAAATGCCTGAGATGAGTGCTACAATTACAGGATAGACAAATGAAATTGTACAAGCTATACCTGAGTCAATATAGTTAAAGGCTTCAAAAAGTGCGATTGAAGAAAATCCAAATAAAATGCCGATAAAGGCTATGCAACATAGTTCTTTTGGGCTAACTTTTAAAGATGTTTTTCTAAAGAATTTTAGGTAAATTCCGTAGATTAATACTGCAAAAAAGTATCTATAGAATAAAACAGAGTTTGCACCAAGTCCCAATTTGTACATAGGTAGTGCAAATAGTGGGTTTGTACCATAACTCACTGATGCAAATATTCCGTTAAAAAAACCTTTAGATTTGTAGCGCATATTTTAGATTATAGTATAAAATAATTGGTTTGTGTATGAAGAACAGTAGGTTTAGACTGCCAAGTCACATTTGAACCTCATGATGACGATTTATCCATTTGACCTACTGTTATATTGTGGTATCGTATGGTATTATATAGAAAAAGTGAGGATTATATGAAGAAATTTTTAGTTTTATTATTTTGTCTATTTATATCAACATCAGCGTTTGGAAAAGAATTATCGGTTTATAAACTAGATAATGGTCAAACTGTTATTATAGAACAGATTAAAAATAATCCGATTGTAACGATTGATACTTGGATAAAAACAGGTTCTATAAATGAAACTGATAAAAATACAGGTATTTCACATTTTTTGGAACATTTGTTCTTTAAAGGTACTCAAAACCACCCTTGCGGAGAGTTTGACAAAATACTTGAATCAAAGGGTGCAATTACAAATGCTGCAACAAGCAAAGATTTTACTCACTACTATATAACAATCGCATCAAATTATTTTGACCTTGCGTTAGCTTTACATGCAGATATGTTGCTTAACCCTCAAATCCCAAGAAAAGAAATGGAAAAAGAACGTAAGGTCGTAATTGAAGAAATTGCCAAAAGTGCTAATGTTCCAAATACGATTTGTTATGAGAATTTGAATAAACTATTATATGCAACTCATCCGTATAAAAGACGTGTGATTGGTTCGCAAGCTGTGATAGAAAACATTACTCGAGAAGAAATTCTAGATTATTATAAAGCTCATTATACTCCATCTAATATGGTAACACTTGTTGTTGGTGATGTTGAACCAGCGCATGCATTAGAGGTAATCAAGAAAGAATTTAATGTTCCTTATAAAAAACCTGTTGTAAAGCAGTATAAACGTGAAAAAATGTTGACTGAGCAAAAACGCATAACGACTTATGCTGACAAATCTACAGGCTATATGATGATTGGTTTCAGAGGAGTTAGTCTTACAGAATCAGATTCTTATGCACTCGATGTGTTAGCAACTATATTAGGTTCTGGAAGAACATCAAAACTTTATCAGTCTTTGAAAGAACAAAAGCAATTAGTTAATTCTATTTCAGCGATGGAAGCATCGTTAAAAGATGATGGAATGTTTATTATACAGTCATCTTTTGTTCCTCAAAATTGCAAAAAGGTTGAAAAAGCAATCTTTGAAGAGATTTCTAATATTAAATCAAAAGGTGTTACAGAAACTGAACTAAATACTGCAAAGAAAATGATTGAAAGTGATACATATTATGCAAGAGAATCTGTTACTAATATTGCGACAGAAATGGGATATATAACAACAATATCAGGTGATATACAATATTATAAAGATTATATTAAAAACATAAATAAAGTTAGTGCAGATGATGTAAAACGTGTTGCGAATAAATATTTAACGCAAAATAATAGTGCCGTATCAATAGTACTTCCTAAATCAATGGAGAATGAACACGAATGCGCTAATGTTACAATCGATAAAACATCTAATAAGATGAAGCAAGTGTCTTCAAATAATTCAATAAATAAATATGTTTATGATAACGGATTAACTTTGCTAATGAATGACACTGATTATAATGATATTGTAGCTATCAGTATTATAGCAAAGGGTGGCGATTTCTTGTCTGATAAAAAAGGAGTTGCTACTTTGTATGGTGAAATGCTTTTAAAAGGTACAAAAAAATATTCAGCTACTGAGATTGCTCAGTATTTAGAAGAAAAAGGTATTAATATCACAACTTCAGCTAGTGCTGATAGTTTTAGAATTAATATTCAGACAACAAAACCTTATTTAGAAGATACTTTGAGTATTTTAGATGAGATGATTAATAATTCAACTTTTGAGGCTGATGAATTGGCTAAGATAAAAACTCAAACCTTGAATAAGATTAAACAGACTCGTGATAATCCATTACAACTTAGCCTTGATGGATTTCGTTCGTTGATTTATGGAAACTCAGCTTATAATAGTTCAATTACTGTGTTAGAAAAGAATGTTCCATCAATTACTTGTGAAAATATAAAAGATTACAGTAACAGGATTACAAACCCTAAAAATATTGTTATATCTGTAACGGGTAATATAGAGGATAAGGATAAGACTTTTGAAAAATTGGGGAATATTTTTAATTCCAAAACAGATTCAGTGTTTGATTATAGTAAATATTCAATCCCTGAAGTAACTTCAAAAGAAAGTATTGTTAAAAAGTTGCCACAACAACAAACTGCGTGGTTAATTTTGGGTTGGCAGACTGGTAAGATTAGCGATTTGAAGGAATACGCTACTCTTAATGTAATAAACACTTTGTTGGGTTCAGGCATGAGTTCAAGATTGTTTGTGAATTTGAGAGAACAAGAAGGATTGGCATATCAGTTGGGTTCTAATTATTCACCAAATATGTTGGCTGGTGCTTTTATTGTTTATGTTGGTACAAATCCAGCAACTTTAGAACATTCAAAATCAAAAGTACTTGTTGAGATAAATAAACTAAAAACACAATTTATTAGTGATAAGGAATTGAAGGCGGCAAAAGAACGCTTGTTGGGTCAATATGTGATTGCATTGGAAACCAATTCTGATAAGGCTGAAACATTAGGTTGGTTTGAGGCATCAGGCAGAGGATATAATTTTATTGACAAGTATCCTGAATTGATAAATTCTGTTACGGCATCGGATATTATTGAGGTTGCAAATAAGTATTTCAATAATAATTATGTAATGTCAGTTGTGACAACAAAATAGGTCGTGTGTTTATAAGTTGATTTATGGATTGCCACGCCGTTTCACGTTGTTCACGACTCGCAATGACGGATTGAAATTTTCTTGGGTAGTAGTTGTAGGTTGGGGTTTCTACCCCAACAAGTTAGTAGGTCGGGTTCAACGGTTTGATTGAATCCGACAGAATGAATTAACTATAGAATAATAAGAAAAATAGTCTATTATTATTTATCTGTTTTATGATAGAATTCATTATAAATAACAAATTAGTAAAAGTATTTGGAATAATCGGTATATTAGTAACATTGATAGCTGTGCCAATAGGATTTTTGAACTTTATTTGGGGTTCAGAATATATAAATACTTTGCTATTTTATCAAATGTTTTTTGTTTTTATATAAATATTATCTTGGATAGGCTCTATAGTCGTAGGTATATGAATTATAAATATAACAAATCAATATAGTAAATTCTTATATAATATGTTATACTTAGCTCATAAAATTTAAGGAGTTATGATGAAAAAGTTTTTTGTATTAATAAGTTTACTATTATTTTTTGTTACCCCTGTTTTTTCTGCAACTTGGATACAATTAGGTGATAAATTATATATTGATATGGACAGTATATCTACATATATAGATGATTATGATTCGTCAAAAACTGAGCAAAAAACATTTTGGATAAAACAACTTAATAATGGGAATGATAATTTTAAAAAATTAGAAAAAACTTTTAATAAAAAGGTTTGGTATGTGATGTATCAATGGATAGTTAATACAAAAAATAATACTCAATCTATTAAAACAACCGTTTGTTATGACCTTAAAAACGGAGTGATTGATTATTATACAATACCTGATTTTATGTTAACTTGGAATCGAATAGTGCCTGATACATTGGGTGAACTTTTATATAATTTAATTTCTGATAAAACTTTGTTAGAAAAAATATATGAAGCTCAACTTGAAAAAGAAAAGTAATAGTGTTCGCAGGGATTCTTCGCTTGCATTAAAGAAATACTTGCAAACCACTCTGAATGACGTTTTATGTTTACATAACAGTTGATTTATGGATTGCCACGTCGTTTCACGTTGTTCTCGACTCGCAATGACGTATTGAAATTTTCTTGGGTAGTAGTTGTAGGTTGGGGTTTCTACCCCAACAAGTGTACTATACTTCCATATATTTCAAGTCGTCTGCAACCTCAAATTCAGCAGTTACAGAATTTTTAATATCATCAATCGTGAACATAGGGTTGATTTCTGATAGTAACAATCCGTCCTCAGTTACATTAAATACGCAACGTTCAGTAATAATAACATTAACTTCTTTATATGCTGTCAAAGGTAAATCGCATTTTTTGACAATTTTAACTTTACCCTTTGCAGTGTGTTCCATAGCTACAATAACCTTTTTAGAACCAACTACCAAGTCCATAGCTCCACCCATTCCAGGTGCAAATTTGTTTGGGATAAGCCAACTAGCTATACTTCCATCTTGGTCAACCTGCAAAGCTCCAAGTACTGTCGCATCAATATGTCCACCTCTCATCATTGTAAATGCCATTTGTGAATCATAAAAACACGCACCCTCTCGAGCTTCTACACAGATTCCACCAGCATTGATAATTTTTTCATCTTTAGTTTCTTCTGTAGCATTCTTAGAAACACCCAAAAATCCGTTTTCTGATTGGAACATAACGTGCATATCTTCTGGTACGTAATTTGCAACTTCTGTAGGTAACCCAATACCTAATGTTACAACGTCACCACGTTTAAATTCTTTGGCTGTACGCTTTGCAATAATTTCTCTTATCTTTTCTTTTGTTAATTCTTTTGTTTCAATCATAGCAGACATAATTTATTCCTATTTATTTTCTTTTACAACAATATAATCGACAAACAGTCCTGGAACAACAACTTCATTCGGGTCAAGGCAATCAACCAATGTATCAGCCTGAACGATTACTGTATCTGCTGCCGTTGCCATAACTGTATTTGTATTTCTTGTAGTTCCTTCATAAGAGATGTTGCCGAACTTGTCAACTTTTGTACCATAAATAAGCGCAAAATCTGCACCTAATGGTTTTTCAAATATAAATCTTTTACCGTCAACGTCCATTACTTTTTTGTTTTCTTCAATAATTGTACCAACCCCTGTTTGAGTTAATATTCCACCAAGTCCAGAACCTTTTGCACGTATTTTTTCTACAAATGTTCCCATTGGTATCAATTCTACATCAAGCTCTTTGTTGTGCATTTGTTTGCAGGTTTCAGGGTTTGTTCCAATGTGTGTTGTAATGACTTTTTTTACTTGTCTATTAACAATCAATCTTCCTTTGTCAGCATCTGGGAATGATGTGTCATTACATACCATTGTTAAATCTTTTTTCTCTTGATTAACTATTTCATTAAGCAATTCATCAGGTACACCACAGCTCAAAAATCCACCAACCATAATTGATGCGCCATCTTTGATTTGTGATACTGCCTCTTTTGCACTCAATATTTTTTTCAAAATATCCCCTCCTACATTGTAGATAATATGTTTATTTTAGTACAAAATTCATGATTTGTCTAAATTTATTACAGTTTTGAAATATATTGTTTTAATAATAAAAAGCTCTCATCAAGGAGTTATGAGAGCAGATTGAATTTAATTAAGTAAAAGAGACATTTCTCTAATATTTTCACATGTATTCTTTTTGATTTCCAATGAATTTTATTTTATAATAATGGTATGAAAAAGTTATTTTTAGGGATATTATCGATAGTATTGTTGACAAACATCGTATTAGCAGAAGATTTAAAACCCAAATCGCCTGCTCAAAATTCTATGACTGAAATTGATAATGTTTTTATTGATTCAAAAAATTATAAAAAGCAACGCTGGTTTAAAAAAGCAACTAAAGAAAAATCAACTACAGTTGAAATAAAAGAACCAACAAAAAAGAATTCTGTCGAACCTATAAAAACTCAGAAACAGGATAATAAACAGACTAATCAACAAAATCAAAAGGTAAATCAATCTACAAAACCTGTAAATACAGTAAAACCAAAAGAAAATAAATCTATAAAGGTTAAAACTTCTGTTCCTAAAAAAGAAGTATCAGAACAAAAACCTGTTAAACAAACAAGTGTTAAACAAGAAAAGGTAAGGCAGGAGAAAGTAAAGCAGGAAAAGGTTCAACAACAAAGTCTTAAACAAGAAAAACAAAAAGTTGAAAAGCCTCAAAAAAGTTCTGTGAAACCTGCTAAATCAACGAAGTTAGAAGAAAAAGAAACAAATGCTTCTTTGAAATCGGCAGAAAAAGAATTGAAAAAAGAACAAAAAATTGAAGAAGAAAAGAAACTTCGTAGAGAGCTTGAAGAACTAACACATCTTAATCAGCAAGCAATAGCATTATATACTGATAATAATCTTGATGAAGCCTTGAAAACTTTTGCAAAAATTCCAGAAGATAAAAGAACTCCTGATATTTGGTTGTTGATGGGTAATATTTTGATGGATAAAGGTAAGAATGATGAAGCTTCTTTTATGTATGGTAGAGCAATTTTGGTTGAACCGACTTTTTATAAAGCATACTATAATTTAGGAAATATTTATCTTTCAGATGATAAGTTTAATATGGCGATAGAACAATATAAACAAGCTGTGAAATATAATGCAAATAATGCTTATGTTTATTATAATCTTGGTTGTGCATACTTAAAAATAGGCGACTTGAAGAAAGCCAAATATGCTTTTATTAGAGCTGTTGAATTGAAAAATACTGTTGCAGATTTTCACTATAATCTTGCCTATGTATTCAAGCGTTTAAACAAAGAAAAACAAGCAAAAATATATTTAGAAAACTACAATAAACTTACTGGTGAATTGAATTAGCAAATTCTTTATATACGTCCATTCTATAATTGAACGCTTCAGGAGAAGTGTTAAAAGTATTGTTATAAGCACTGTCTATATCTCCAAAGCCACTTCTATTTTGACTTTTCAACATTTGTTCATGGGTATTTGTATATGGTGAAAGAGGAAATATATCTGCCATTTGCATAAATGTTGGAAGTCTGTAACTAATATCTTCATACGCATTAAATGCGTTTTTGATTCTACGTAACCTTGTTTCAAAATTTAAACTGCCATTATCGTTGTCGTCAGAAATAACAGGCCCAGCTGCGTATTCGTCATTCCATCGTTGTTGTTTGAATTCATGCATTACAGAATTGAAATCATCTGCTCTACCCCAGTCGTTGCCTGCAGTTAGTCCTAATTCGTTAAATCGTGTGTTGTTGTCGCATTTTTCACCAACAAGTGATATATCGTTTCGACCTGTTTTTTCACGAATTTGGCTAGTTATATATTGCATTTGTTGAAAATTTGGGACTCTGCCACAACCACAATAGTTACCCATATCGTAGTCGCCAACGTGTTTTGCACTGTCAAAAAATATTGAATCAAATCCTAGTTCTACACCCCAACAGCAAGCATCAATAAATGCTTTTTCGTCTTTATCCCAATTAAAAGGTCTGCCTTGAACTGTCATCTGCCCTTCTGATAATGGCATTCTGAACCCTGTTTTTAGTCCTCTTATGTGAGCAAGGTCATTAAAGGCTTTCACTTGCTCATCATCACCCATTCTATCGTGTCCACGTGATAGGTTACGTGATGTTAGGTTTTTAGAGATACCTGAATGTAGGTCTACTGCGTAAAGTGACCTATCACCTGTTTTGTTATCGTCATAGTTTCCCATTGTCGGATAGAGCTGAGAAAGCACAATACAGTTTGCATAACTTTTTGATGATGGTGGTATCGCAGGTAGCAGTTTTATTATGTTTAAAAAACCTTCTTGTTTTTCGTTGCCTTGAGTTAATGCAAGTGTTCGTGGGTTTATTTCTATATAGTTGGCTCTCCTACCCCATTTGTCACCATAGTTTGGAGAAAGAATATACGGTGGAATTTCATAATAATCGTTAAGGGTGCAAATACTTTGAATAGCTTGTTCTGGTGTACGTTTTAATAAATCTTCAGGGTTTGTTACTACCCAGCGTTTGTTTGAGCCTGTGTGATAGGTTTTGTAGTTCGTTTCATCATCACGGCAAATGTTGTTTCTGCCTGTTAGTATCCAGAATAGCTTTTTAGCGGGTTGTTGGTCACCATAATATCCTTTAAAGTTTATTCCAACTTTGTTGTAATTTGCTATATTATTTAAACCGTTATTCCTTGATTGTCTTTCAGAAGCATTACAAGACTGTTCTGCTTTTGCAGAATTATTTTGTGTTGGATAACTTCTGATGTTGGAAATACGATTGATTTTCATGGATTACTCTTTTGTAGTAGTATTATTTTCTTGTGAATTTGCTTTTGCATCGCATCTTTGCATCAATTTGTACAATTCATTCAAATCTAATTTAGGATCTAAATCTTCCATCATTGGTAAGAAGTGAATGTTTTTGTTTTGTAATGAATATGAGCTTGGAGCACGCATTCTTTGGAATATCATTGCTTCACCACGATATTTATTGAATTTTTCTAAAGAATCTTGGTTTCCGTCTTCTGTTAATGGTTTGACAAGCTTTTTAATTGGTGCATATTTATCATCAATATCTTTACCATTTAATATTTTGAATAATTTATCATCTAAATCTTTTAACTGACTAACATCTGCGCCCATTATAGTAAATTCGAATGGACGTTTTTCACCTTTTAATTTTAATAACATGTGGATTGCAGAATAGTTTACTTCTGTATAATCGTCCATGTCTACACGAACTTCTTTTCCTTTTGTTTTTGCTTTGGTATCGTTCTTTTTGTTTTGTATATCTGCTAATTCAAATAATACTTCTGGTGAAGCATAGTCAAAACGTCTACCTTTTGCTCCTTTGTCTTTTTTAGTGCAAGCAGGACGTTTGTTTTCAATTTCAATAAGTTCTATCTCACCTTTTTTGATTGGTTCAACAAGTTTTAACAACATCTTGTCGATAGTTGGTTTTGAAGCATCTCGCATTACAAGTTTCATACCATTTAAGTCGGTCATTTTTTCAAGAATTTCTTTTGAACTCTCAAAATGTCTACCTTGTGATTTTTCTTTAATTGATAATGGACTTTTACATCTATCGCAGATTTTTAGAATAGGGTTTTGAGGGTTCATTTGCGTAACAAGATATTTGCCCCAAGTTTTGTTTGCAAAATCTCTTACTTTTGGTTGCATTTCGTCTGCAATATCATGAACTTCTCTTGCTGTTTTAAGGTTTACTCCTGATTTTTTATCTTCATTTGTTACGGTTTTTTTAGTTGCACCAAAAGAAACTGTGTCACAGCTTAGAGGTGCAGACATTTTCAGGCCAAAATTTGTTTGTCTAATATCGGTTTGGTTGTTGTTATGATTTACATTTGGAGTATTGATGTTTAATAATTTTGCTATATTCATACACACATTCCTATATTATTGACAGTTATATAAAACGCCTAAATATAATTAATTGCTTAATTGTTATGAAATATAATGAAATATTACAAAAGATTACTTTTATGTTATTATAAACCCTATGATTAAGACGAGATTAAAGCTTATTACAGGCGATATATTAGGTGGATTAAATTCTGCAATAATAGCACTACCTCAGGCATTAGCATTTGGTGTGGCAACTGGATTTGGTGTTTCAGCAGGTGTTTGGGGTGCGATAATATTATCACTGGTTTCTAGTATATTAGGTGTTAAAATTCCTTTGATTTCAGGAATTACTGGACCAGTTACTATTGTTGTTGCATCTATTATGCATGCTCTTAATGCTGATATTTCGTCCATTATCTTAATTATTGTGTTGGCAGGATTGTTACAGGTGATACTTTCTTTAACATCTCTTTCTGAAATGGTTAAATATGTTCCATATCCTGTTATATCTGGATTTATGAACGGTATCGGGATAATCATTATGATTATGCAACTCAATCCATTGTTGGGACACCCGATTATGTCTAACACTATTACAAGTATTGAGGCATTTGTAGTCAATTTACATTCAATTAATTTTGATGCACTTTTTATTGGTGGATTAACTTTGTTGATTGTATTTGCTGTTCCTAAAAGATTTAATAAAATCCTTCCTTCTCAAGCTATAGCATTGGTAATTTGCACATTGTTATCAATGAAGTTGGGGTTGAATGTTGAAAAAATCAATACTATTTCTCTTTCTATACCAAAAGTGATTTTACCTAATTTATGTTTGCATAATATAATTACCTACTTTAATTATGCAGTGATGTTAGCTATTGTTTTATCTGCAGAAAGTTTATTAACTCTTTTGGTTTCGGATTCTCTTATGAAGACAAAAACTTCTTCAAAACGTATGCTATTTGGACAAGGTATTGGTAATGTTGTTTGTGGTTTAACAGGCTCGCTACCAGGCTCTGCTGCAACTATGAGAACAGTTGCGTCTATAAATTCAGGTGCGATATCAAGATTAGCTCCAATTTTTAGTGCGTTTATTTTGATTATTTTGTTGTTTAATTTATCAGGGTTTGTTGCTGAAATTCCGTTGGCTGTTTTAGCAGGAATTTTGATTAAAATTGGTTATGATATTATTGATGTGAAATTATTAAAGGTAATTAAATTTGCACCAAAAGATGATTTGTATGTGCTATGTTTAGTTTTTACCTTGACGGTATTCTATAATTTGATTATAGCAGTTGGAGTTGGTATAACTTGTGCGGCTTTATTGTTTGCAAAAAGAACTGCTGACAAAACAAAACTTATCCATAAACATATTTACGATAAAGATATTGCAGATTTTGAAAAACAATTACAAAAAGATTATAAACATAAAATCCGTGTTGTACACATCGATGGTCAATTCTTCTTTGGGTCTGCAACTCAGCTTATTTCTCAATTTGAAGAAGTTTGGGGTACAAAATATTTGATATTAGATTATAGTTCAAATGATTTGTTTGATATATCAGCAATTTTTGCATTTGAGGATATTATTACAAGGTTGCAATCACAAAAAGTTAATATATTGCTTGTGATAAATAATTCAAGATTGTTTAAGCAACTGAAACGTCATAAAATAATCAATCAGATTGGTGAAGACAAGGTTTTTTATACAGAAATTGATGCTGTTAATTATGCAAAAGAAAAATTACAAAACCAACAGCATCATTAAAATTTTTATTATTTAAGATTATCTAATAAAATTTGTTTTAATAACGTCTTCTCTAACAGGTGGTTTAATACCTGCTTTTTCACCTTGTTCTCTAAGTTTTAAAAACCAAGCCATATTGCGAGCAAGGATTCTCATATTTTGTAAACCCTCAAGGTCTTGTTTAACTTCATCAGGGGTGTTTCCGTGAACCATATTCCAATATCGTCCTGAAATAACAGGCATTTCTGTAATGGTGAAATATTTGTTTAATTGATCAAGAGTAGCTGTTGTTCCTGCTCTTCTAGCACTTGCGACTGCAAAAGCAGGTTTATGTTCAAATGCTTTTTTGCCACTAGCAGAGTTAACGAAAAATGCTCTATCTAAAAATGAAACAATTCCACTACAAGCTGAGGCATAATGTACAGGTGAACCGAATACAAATCCGTCAAAATCTTTCGCATATTCAACAAAATTGTTTACATCATCATCTGTTGTTACACATTTACCAAGTTTTTTGCAAGCATAACACGCTTTGCAGGGTGCTATGGTTTTGTTCCCAATCTGATAAATTTCAGAGTCTATATTTTCGTCTTTTAAAGTTTTTTGAATTTCTTCTAGTGCTGTATATGTGCAACCATTTTTGTGTGGTGAACCATTGAATAATAATACTTTCATATTTATCTCCTTGTTTTTGATGGTTAAATATTGACTTGTTGTTTAAGTATAATTTATTTCTAAAAAAAATAAAAGTATGAATTTTGCTTCATACTTAATTGACGTGATATAGTTGGATTTGTATTGTGTATATCCTTATTATATACTTGAAAATAAAAAATAAAAGTAAATTTTTGTAAAAAAATAATTTGATAATGCCTTGTATCTCAGTGAGGATAGTCTATTGGATTGAATTACAATTTTGTTTATTATATAATATTAATGTTATGTTTTTAAGATTTAAGCTGGACAAAAATAAATTTTTTTTACTTTCAGCAATTATATCATTAATGTTTCTTTTTAATGATTATGCTGTTGCAGAAACTGTTGTCCCTGTATCGTCTGGCACTGAGCTGAAAAGTGCAATTCAGAATGCAAAAAATCCGACTATAATAGAATTTGTTAAAAAAGATAATGATATAGATATTTCAGGACTTGATAAAATTAATCTTAATACAAATGCAATTGAAATTGATGGAAAGGGATATAATTTAATAAATGAACGAGATTCTAGATTCATGTTTATAGATAATTCAAGTTTAACGATTAAAAATTTGAATTATGTAGGGAAGAATTCTAGTATAAATATAAGTAATAAAAATGCGACTATTGTCCTTGAAAATGTAGCAATTAGTGGTAGAACAACTACTGGCGTGTATGAAGGTCCTGTGCTTTACATGGTGAATTGTAATCTTACATTGAATAATGTAAGTGTTGCTTCTTCTAATGTAAATATAAAAGGTAAAAATATATCTGGTGGTGTAATATATCTTAACTCACAAAAATCACAAGGTACAATAACAGATTTAAAAAATAACCAAATAACGTCTAATGGAGTTGTTAATGGTGGATTGTTTTATAATAGGCGTACACTAACTCCTACTGGGAAGTTATTCTTAAAAGGTAATGTTGAAGGTAATATAATTAGTGCAGGCTCGGATGTATACAGTGGGAATATATACGGTGGGATTGTAAATAATGAAGGAAGTAAAATTGACAAAATAGAGTGGACAAACGTAGACAATAATAAAATATCTAATGTTAAGGGTTTGATTACAGGTGGGTTTATTCAAAACAAATTAGGAACAATAGAAAAATTAAAGATTGATAATTTTACTAACAACACTGTTGCTTCAAGTAAAAATCTTGAAGGTGCATTGATTTATAACGAATCTGGAACAATTAATAATTTATTAGAAATAGGAAAAATAACAGGAAATACAATAACTGCAAAAACTGATTACAATGGTTTGATTACAAATGTAGGAGGAACGATTGATTCAATAGAAATAGGCTCTATTTCTAATAACACATTTGAGGCGAGTTTCTTGCGTGGTGGAGTGATAAATCTTCAAGGTGCAAGTATAGAAGGTGATATCAATATTGGGGAAGTTAATGACAATACAATTAAAGCAGATACTGCAACAGGATTTGTCTTATATTTAAGAGAATTACAGAAAAACCAAAAAATTTCATCTAGTTTTAAAAACCTCAATGTTAATCAAATTAGTGGAAATAAAGTTGAAGCAACGAATATAACTTCTTTATTGTTAAGAACAGCTTTAGTGCCTGTTAGTAATGCAACCGTTATATCAAAAAATGGTAATATAACTGTTAATAATATTAGCGACAATAACTTGACGGCTATCAACTGTAATGACAATGCTCGTGGTGGAATTATTTATAATTTCCTTTATGGAGGTGTAAGTACCACAAATACAACTGTTAGTCTTGGAGATATAAATTTAAAAGAAGTACTAAATAACCGTTTAGAAGCAACTATTATAGATTCTACAAGAGCTTTAAATGGTAGACATGCATCTGGTGCAATTATTGCGAATTCGATTCAAATGTGTCAAGGTACGGCCATTATAAAAAGTATTACAGGAAAATACATTGGAAATTCTATTGTTTCAAAGGCAATGCCTGCTAGTGGTGGGGTTATTTTTAATTCTCTTAGTGGAAAAGGAAATGCTTTTGCAGGGATTGGTTTTACATTAAATGACAAGAGTGAAATAGTTCCTATAAATACAACGGCAATATCTGGAACTTATAAAGATAATTTTGTAAAAACTGATGAAGGCGATGCAAATGGTGGTGTTATTGCAAACTATATTGAAGCGTCTAAAGATAATGATGATGTTGCAAAAATTGGAAGTGTAAAAGCTGAATTTAGTGGTAATTATGTTATATCAACTAAAAATAGAGCTTTTGGTGGTGCAATATCAAATTTTGTAAAATCAGATAATGATTATAAAAATGCTATTATTGACTCTATAAGTGGTAAGTTTGAAAACAATTATGCAAAAACAGAGTCCACAGATTCTGGAATGGGTGCATTTGGTGGTGCTATTAGTAATAATGCAACAATTAATTCAATAGACAATTCTGTGTTTAAAAATAATTTTGCAATCTCATCTAATAATGTTGAAAATATGGCATTAGGTGGTGCAATTTATACTAAGAAAGATTTGATTATCAATGCGAATAATGGATTGACTGAGTTTACAGGAAACTATGTTTCATCAGATGGTGGAACAACAAAAAGATATGAGGCAATTTATGTAAATGCAACAGGTAAAACTCTTACATTAAATGCAACAGCAAAAGGTACAATTTTATTAAATGATTATATAAATGGTGTAAATGGCTATAATGTTTTATTAAAAGGTGATTCTAATAGTGTGATAAAATTGCATCAGAATGCTGATATTAAAAATGGAGCAAATGTCAGTGTTGGCGACAATATAGTCATTGATACAGCTGATGGTAAGGTTCAGAATTTCTCAGAGTTTAATTCTTTTACTTCTAGTGCAAGTGCAAAGTATAATATTGATTTAGATTTCTCTAAAACAGTTGATAATACTCTAAATTATTCTGTAGGTAATATAGCAGATGGGTTCTCAACAAAAGGTAATTCAAATGGTTATATAACTATAGATAGTTTGAAATTTGTTGATAGTTCACTTAATGAAATTTTGAATAAAAATTTTAAAATCCAAATAATAAAAAATAATGATAATTTGGACAATTTACAGCTTGCATTGAGTGATAAGTTGACATCTGTTACGGGTAAAATATCTCAAATTGTTAATGTTGAAAGAAAAGACCTGACAGCGACTGCTAATTATAAAGACATATTTGGGGATATCACAACAACAAAAGATATTTATGGAATATTAGGACTTGATAAAACTGATACGACAAATGATAGTATTAGTATAAAAGTTACTAAGATAGATGTAAACGTAACAGCAACGATAACAGATGTATTAGTTGCTTTGACAAAGGAAGAGATAACGGGTTCAGATGGAAGTGTTCTAGATAAAACTTTTAATCTTTTTGATGAAGATGAATTGGGAAACAAAACTCCTGCGAATTATAAAGCTTCAGATAATCTTGGAACAACTTATAAAAAATTGAATATAGTTGGTGCGTCAAATACAGATACTTCAGGCAAACTTATTCTCTCAGAATTGGATTTGAACGGTAAAACTGGGTTTGTGATAAACGAAGGTTCTACATTGAATATTTCTGATATAAACCTAAAAGGAAACGATACTGTTATAACTAATAATAATGGAGTTTTAAATTTTTTAAATAACAATATTATTAATGGCAAAATTACAGGTACTACGGCAACTAATACAGGAGTTTTAAATATTGATGCCGATAATTTAGGAGTTGAATTAAAAAATAACGGAACTTTAAATTTGGGTACTGGTACTATAACAAAAGTAATAACAGGAAGTGGTACAACAAATATTACTGGTACGGTTAGTAATAATGTAGTGATATCACAAGATGTAAATGTAGATACAACAGGTAATTTAAAGGTTAATGCTAATATTGGAAATTTAACAAACAATGGTAGTGTAAATGCGAATACAACTAATTTGACAGGTACTATAAATAATTCAGGAACATTGAATTTATCAGGAACTTTAGACAAAGCAATTTTAGGCAATGGTACAACATCAGTAAATGGGACATTAAATTTATCTTCATCAGCAAAGATTGATGGTACATTAGATTTGAACAACGGTTCAATATCAACAACTGATTCAAGTTATACAAATTATAAAATAACAACTATTAACGGTAATGGAAATGCTAATATAGATGTTGATTGGACAAATTCTAAAGCAGATAGTTTTGATAGTACATCTGGAAATGGGGTACTTGATTTAACTATAAATGAAACCTCAACAGAAAATATTTGGGAGTCAAAAACAATTCAAATAACAAATGGTGGAGTTGGAATAAAATTAAACGCAACAACTGGCACTAAAGAAAAAGAAATACTTGGCTCTGATGAATTAAAGGCAAATTCAAATTGGTCTGATAAAGTTGGTGCTTGGAAAAGAACTGATACATATAGCGAAACAACATCGGCTGTAAAATCAGAAGGTTCATCAGTAAATGATTCAATTAGATATGAAGTTATAAAAACAAATGAAGGAACAAAAACATATACAACTGATGGTGATGTTTTAGCATTGATAGTTCAAAATACTATTGCAGGCTCAAAAGATAAAACTTTTACAACAACAAATGCAAATGATATATATACAGTCAAAGAAAATTTAGGCATTTTGGCTGACAATTTAACAATATCTGGAAAAACAGATGGCACAAATATTTCAACTATTATATTAGGTGAAAAACAAGGTATAACAATAGATAATTCAAACTCTTTAGTTATAAAAGATGTAAAAATAACTGCTAACGGTTTAATAATTAATGCAACAAGTAATGAGTCAAAGGTTGAATTAGATAATACTATTTTGGAAGGAAAAGTCTTTAATCAAGGTAGTTTAACAATTAAAAATACAAATTCTGTATCAAATATTACAGGAACTGGAAAAACAGAAATTATCTCTACAGGCAAATTAACAACATCAGAGTTAGTTCAAAATGAGTTAGTAAATAATGGAGTATTAACTGTAAATAATAATTTGCAGATAACAACAAGTGCTAATAATTCAGGCACAATTACAAATAACGGCTTAACTTCTAGTATTAAAAATTTAACAAATACAGGAATAATTGATGGAACAGGAAATCTTGAACTTTCTGGTGATTCAACAAATAAAGGAACAATTTCACAAGCAATAATAAAGGTGTCTGGAACATTAGATAATACACTAGGAAAGTTATCAGCAACTGATAAAATTGAAAACACAGGTACTATAACAACATCTGCTGATAAAATAATTGCAACAAATGGAATTAAAAATGACAATAGTTTAATATTAACAGGTGGAAGTTTATCTACTCAAGTATCAGGAAGTGGTACAACAAATATTATGGGTACGGTTATTAATAATCTTTCAATATCTCAAAACGTAAATGTAAGTGCTACAGGTGATTTGACGGTTAAAGCAAATATTGGCAATTTAGTAAACAACGGAACTGTTAATGCAAATGCAAATAATTTAACAGGTACTATAACGAACTTGAATTCATTAGTGCTAAATGGTGGTACGTTGTCAAATGAAATCACAGGAAGTGGTACAACAAATATTACTGGTACGGTTACTAATAATGTAGCGATATCACAAGATGTAAATGTAGGTACAACAGGTTATTTGACGGTTAATGCTAATATTGGGAATTTAACAAACAATGGTAGTGTTAATGCGAATACAACTAATTTAACAGGTACCATAAATAATTCAGGAACATTGAATTTATCAGGAACATTAAATAAAGAAATCTCTGGACTTGGTACTACTAAAATTTTGGATACTGATTTAACATTAGTTAATGGTGCTATTATCAAGGGTACTCTTGAGGTAAATAACAAAACTTTAAATCTTCTTGCGACAAACACAGAAGGTATGTTTAATAACGTAAAAATGAATTCAGGTACATTAAATCTTATTAATAATACCGTTAATAATTTATCAGCTAATTCATTTATTATAAACGGAAATGTTAATGTATTATTAGATGTAGACTTAGAAAAGTCAACTATGGACAGACTTCCATCAACAACAGTTGTAAATGGTCTTATAAATGTTAAAGGTATAAATTTATTATCTGATTCAAAAGGTGAAAAGGTATATATCCCTTTTGCTTATGATAACTTTAAGGATAAAGTTCAAACAAGTTTGACTACAGTCGGAAAAGATGTTGAAAATGCTTACCAAACAACCATGTTTGCTCCGATATTTAAGTACGATGTTAGTTATAATAAAAATAATGGATATTTTTTATTCTCTCGTGGAAGTGGAAAAAGCTCTGCTGATTTTAACCCTGCTGTATTACCAAGTGTAGTAAACTCACAGGTTGGAGCATATTCTGCTTTAAATGAATCATTTAATTATGCGTTCAGGCATGCAGATTATTCATTTATGACTTTACCAAAGAGAATACGAACAATGTCTAATCATTGTGCAATTACTGAAAATCAATCAATGCAATATGAAACTGAATATTCAAAAATGGGTTGTGTTTGGTATCAACCGTATGCAAATTTTGAAAGAATTGGGTTAGCAAATGGTCCAAAAGTAGATGTTCAATCATACGGTTCATTGATAGGTGGAGATACTAAGTATAAACAACTTAAAAATGGTTGGGGAACAGTAATTACACCATATATTGGATATAATGGAACTTCTCAATCATATTCAGGCGTTTCTACAACTACTAATGGTGGATTACTAGGTTTAACACAAACCTTCTATCGTGGCAATTTGTTTACTGGGTTAACCATCAATGTTGGTGCAACTAATGGTGAATCTAATACGATGTATGGTAACGAAAATTATACCTCATTAATGGCTGGTGTTGGTAGTAAAACAGGGTATAACTTTGAATTTAAAAATGGTAAATTTATTCTTCAACCATCTCTGTTAGTGGCATATACTTTTGTAAATACTTTTGATTATACAAATGCCTCTGGAGTTAAGATATCTTCTGACCCGTTAAATTCAATACAGTTCCACCCAAATATTAAATTTATGGGTAATGTCGGAAAAGGTTGGCAACCATACGCTTGCATTGGTATGGTATGGAATATTTTGAATGAAACAAAAGTAACTGCTAATGATATTCGTTTGCCTGAAATGAGTATAAAACCTTATGTTGAATATGGGATAGGTTTGCAAAAATGTTGGAATAGTGAAGCTACAGGATTTATTCAAGCTATGATAAGAAATGGTGGCAGAAATGGTGTCGCTTTGATGTTTGGTTTTAAATGGGCTTTGGGACATAAAAGAATACAGAATATTTAATCATTGACTGGTAATCTTAAAAAATGTTATTAAATTAGCGAAAGTTGTTGAGATATTTAGTCTAGTCTAGCGTGAGGGTGAGCCTTGTCATATTCATCTTTTAAATGTTGTACTGATACGTGGGTGTATATCTGTGTATTAGAAATGCTTGCGTGTCCTAAAAGTTCTTGAACAACTCTTAAATCGGCACCGTGTTCTAACATTCTTGTTGCAAAACTGTGTCTAAAAACGTGTGGTGTAACGTGTTTCGGTAATTGGATTTTGTCTACTAAATCGTTTATTACAACACGTATAGTTTTGCTTTGAAGTCTGTATCCTGTTTTGTTGATAAATACGGGTGAAGACTCTGTCAATTCTTGCATTGGTGCATTTTTTACAATCAATGGTCTAGCTACATCTATATATTGAAGTAAATATTTTTTTGCTCGTTCTGATACGAGTACAATTCTTTCTTTTGCACCTTTACCAAATACTGTTATTTCGTTTTCGTCTAGATTTAAGTCTTCAAAATTTAGGTTGCTAAGTTCCGAAACTCGCATTCCTGTTGCAGATAAAAGTTCTAAAATGGCTTTATTCCTTAATCCTGCAGGTGTATCTATTTTTATGTTGTCTAAAATTTTGTTCATCTCATCATCAGTTAAAAACTTAGGTAAAGATTTAGGTTTCTTAGGTGCAGAGATGTTTTCTGCTGGATTGATTTCAATGAATTGAGATTTGTATAAATATTTGAAAAAAGTTCGTAATGATGCTATTTTTCGAGCAACTGTAGTTTTTTTATAATTGAATTTTTGGATAAAATGCAAATACTCTCTAATCTGGTTATAAGTAACTTTTTCAGGCGATATGTTGTTTGTCCATATAAAAAAGCTAACTAGGTCTGATTTATAAGCAGATACTGTATAATTAGAGAAATTTTTTTCTACGGATAAATATGCGATAAATGATTTTAAATATACATTAAATGATGGATTTTTTGCCATTTTTGCCCTAACCGTGTTGTTTTTTATTACTCAATATAATACAATAAAAACAAATTATAGTACATAAATCTATTGAGGTATGTTATGAACAAGAAAATTGCGTTATCAGCATTGGTATTGTTTGTCGGATTGAATTCTACATTTACCTACGCTGCCCCACAGAATTTAGAGAAGAATATTGCTCAAATCAATAGCTCTATTGAAAAAGCTAATTATAGAGGTGCTGATGAAGTTGTATACAAAACTTTGTCTGAATACAAAAATAATTATGAAGTACAAGCATTAGCTTGTGTATCTTGGGCTTTACAGTCAAAACTTGAACTTGCACAAGATAAAATTGATAGACTTAAAAATATTATTCCTAAGAATTCTGATTTACATTTTGCACAAGGTGTTGTTTTCTATAAGAGAATTTCTTCTTCAAATATGGAATATAGAACAAAATCAGAATCTTTAGAAGATATTGCAATTCGTGAATTTAAGTATGCTATTCAACTTAACCCAAATAATTATAAAGCATACAATGCTTTAGGGGTTATGGATTTGAGAGCTGGTAATCTTGATAATGCAAAGAAAAATATTGAAAAAGCGTTGTCTATAGCACCAAATTATGCTGTTGCAATAGATAACTTAGGTACTGTATATCTTGCAAAAGGTGATACTGCAAAAGCAGAATATTGTTTTAAAAAAGCTGTTTCAGTAAACCCTAATTCTTCTGCAGCATATTATCACTTGGCTCAATTAGAATATACAAATGGTAACTATGCAAAATGTTTGACATATATAAACAAATGTTTGGCTTGGAAAGGTTATTCAAGTTATGCATATAACTTGCGTGGTGACGCTTATAAACAACAAGGTAACGAGGCTGCTGCAATTGGTGCATATAAAAAAGCTATTGAAATTACTCCAGAAAACCTTGCTCCTTACGCAAACCTTGCAAGCATTTATGAAACTCGTAAAGATTATGAATTGGCACTTGATTTGTATAAAACAATATTGTCTATTTCTCCAGAGTCTGAACAAACTCAGTTGAAAATAGCTGATATTTATCTTGAAATGGGTAAATACAATGAATCAGTGGCTTATTATGAAAAGGTTAGACAAAACCTTAAACCAGAAGCTGTAAAAGGACTTGCTTCAGCTTATTATGCTTTAGCTCTTAATTCTGCTACAAAATCAGCGTTCTCAAGTGATAAAAAATTGCTAGAAGCTTCTGAGTATTTGAATAAGGCTATCAAAGAAAATCCTAACGATTTAGAATTGTATCTTGCAAAAGCTAAATTGTCTGCCTTGATGAATTGTCCAAATGATTCTTGTGAAAACTTGAATAATATCTTAAACAAACCTTGTAAATCTATTGATGATTATTTGGTGAAGGGTGATGCGAATATTGCCTTAGCTAATTTTAAAGATGGGTTTAATGATTATCAAATGGCTATAAGCATGACAAAAACTAATGATGAAAAATTGTATCTTGGTGAATTGTTTATGTTTAGTAAACTATATGACGAAGCAGAAAAAGTGTTTAACGAATTGTTAAAGACTGATCCATCAAATGTTGTTGCAAAAAATAACTTGTCTTATATAAAAATCTCAAGAGCAAATGCAACTCAACAAGCAGAAAATGCAAATTATTTTAGAAAAAGAAACAATACTTTCTTTGAAAGAGAATATTTAAACAAAGCTTTGAAAACATCTCCTTATGATTTGCGTTCAAATATCTTGATGGGTAGATTGAACCAACGACAAAGAAAATACAATGAAGCTTATGTAAATTATGCAATTGTTGTTGCTAAAACAAATGATGCGAAAACTCTCGCTCAATACAAAAAACGTTTGAACAAAATGAAAACAAAAATGGATAAAAAAGCTACTCGTGAAAAAGCAAAAGCAACAAAACTTCAAGCAAAGAGCTTGAAAGCTCAGCAAGAAGCTCAAGAAAAGAACATTATTCCTGTGAATAATGTTAAGACAGAAAAAATTAAAAATGATAATGTAAAAACAGTGAAACCAAAACCTCAAAAGGTTGATAAACCAAAGAAGGAAAAGGTTTTAAAAGACAAAAATAAGAATACTGTTGAAAACAAATCTGAACTTCAAAATGTTGGAACACAAAAGAAGGTGAAACAAAAGAAGATTAAGAAACAAAAAATTAAAAAGAATAACAATTCTGCTCCAACAGTTGATTATTCTCCAAAAGAAATGTAAAATATATTTATTATAAATTGTGGCTTTGTAGAGATACAAAGTCACAATATTTTAAATATTTTATATATTTAAAATAGGGTAGCAAATAAAAATCTTTAGATACTTTAGGATAGTTATGAATATATTTGATACATTCGATTTATTTTTACGAAAACCACTTAGCATATTGAGAAATGGGTTAGTAAGTCTTGTTCATATAAGAGCTGAGAACATGTTTAATAATAAGAGTGCTATCAATGTTGACTTAATGGAGCAAAAGGCTCAAATAACAGTTGTTAATAGTGAAAAAGTTTATAAACTATTGAAACTAACAATGCACAGAGCTAAGATGAAGAATTTAAAAGATTTAGAAACTACAAAGAAACACGAGCCAGTTTTAATAACAAAGAAAGAAATTGAAGAATGAAACATTTAGCAGGAACATTTTTAATTAGTGCAGAGAAGCTTTCTCAATGTCCGAACTATATTTTGCCAGAATATCCACTTCTAGGTCGTTCTAATGTGGGAAAATCATCGTTTATTAATGCCTTAGCAAATAATAAAAAGTTAGCAAAAACTTCAAATACCCCTGGAAAAACTAGGTTGATTAACTTTTTTAATTTTTCTGATAAGTTTACAATAGCTGACCTTCCGGGGTATGGTTATGCAAGGGTGTCAAAAGAGGTTCAGGCTCGTTGGCAAAAACATTTAGAAGAATATTTGTTGAATAGAACTCAAATAAAAACGCTAGTTCAGTTAATTGATTCAAGACACGATATTCAAAAAAATGATATACAAATGCGTGAATGGGTTGTGGCGAATGATTTACCAATAATAACAATCGCTACAAAAATGGATTATATACCTCGTTCAAAGGTTCAATCTGTGTTAGCAAAGATTAGAAAACAGTTTGGTGGAGAGGTTTTTCCGTTCAGTGCGACTGAAATGCGTTATACTGAGGATATCTTGAATTATTTTTTAGAGGTTTAGATTATTAATTTTATTCGTTAATGGATTAGTTTTAGAGTTAAATCTTCACTCTGTTGTATGATTAATTTTTTTCTAAAAATTGGTATAATGACTTTATGACAAAGAAGGGTTCATATACTTGTATATTTGGTGGTGGTGCAATTCGTGGGATTGCATATATTGGTGCGCTTCAAGCTATTAATGAATTAGAATTGGTTATTGATACGCTTGCAGGTTCTTCTGTTGGTTCTATTGTTGCAACTTTGGTTGCAGTCGGGTATTCTCCAGATGAAATTAGCGATATTTTTATGCAGGTTAATTTTGAACTCTTTAGAGATATCCATTTTGGATTGAACAAGGACTTCGCAATCAGTAAAGGGAATGTTTTTACTGATTGGATAAGAGATTTGATTGAAAAAAAGTTCTATGGTGAAGATTATAAAAAAGGACAAAATAAGCCTGTTTTGTTTGGAAATATCGATAGAAACCTTGTTCTTATTACCACCGATTTGAATACTTTTAAACCTTATGAATTCTCAACTTTTGAAACTCCTGATTTTGAGATAGCAGAAGCTGTAAGGATTTCTTGCAGTATGCCGGGATTGATGGTGCCAATAGAGATAAATAATAAGAAGCTCGTTGATGGTGATTTGATGAAAGGTATTCCTCTTTGGAAACTTTCTAAAAACTTGAATAACCCTAAAAATAGAATTATTGAGTTTAGATTAGAAGGTGATAATGTTGGAAATAACGGTAATGCTTTTGAATTTTTAAACTCTATTTATAGTTGTATGACATCTGTTTCAACTGATTTTATTATGGATTGTTTTGGTAATAATGATAAATATGATTATGTGAAAATTACAACTGGAGATTTGATTGTTATAGATTTTAATATCCCTCAAAAAATACGTAATAAATTGATTGAAATAGGGTATAGCGATTCATTAAAATATCTTACACAGCATTTCAAAGAGAAAAAGTCTGTTATTATTGATACTTATTCAAAACTAATTCAGTTATTAGATGAATTACATAAATCTTTGAAACTCGATAATGTTATTGAAGCAAATGAAGATTTGAAAGATGTATTTTTATATTTGGCTGATAAACAGAAATATATTGATACAGATATTTATGAAAGCTTAATTGCTTTAAAAAATGATATTCAGAATGCTCCAATAAAACGTGGTTGGTTTAAACAAGTTAAATTTAAAAACAAAACATTATTACTGAATAGCTGTGATATTTTAAAGAAAATAATAGATATAAAATGTCAAGAATTAGAAAATTTTGTTTCTTGTGTGTAGTTTGTTTGCTTTATCTTTGAAATGCTTATAGTTACATGGTTTCAGACTGTTTGTAAAGTTTTGTAAAGCACTCTAATTCCCTTATACAGTGACATTAAATAATTGTTTTTTTAATAGGGTCAATTCTTAAGAACAAAAAAACTTTATATAAATACGGGAATTAAGAATTAAATAACGATGTAAGATTATATGATTCAATAGAATGGTCTGAGGAAAGATGATTCACTCATACCCGAGTAACTCAATAAAGGTCACTCTTTGGTGAATAGAAATTGGGTACAAATTAATAAGTAGATAATATAGAATGCAAATTTGCCATAAATGGTTATTGTATACCTTTTATTTGGCTTAGTTTGTGTTGAAAAATTATCTAATAAGTTGGTGTTTTTGAACCGGTACAAAAACGCTGACAATATATATTTCATGTAAACCATGGTTGGTTTAGCTACAATTTAATATTGTTAAAATTTAAGTTATTTTATTTGGTTATTTTTATTACACTTACAACATTCGGAGGAATTAAAAATTATGGTTAACGGAATTGCACAAAATTATGGTTATGGGAATTATTATTTAAACAATTCATATTACAATCCAGTCCAATATCAACAAGGTACTACAACAAATACAACTTTGTTTGGTGGAGTTGAAGAACGAAAAGATAATACAGCAGATGGCAAAGATGATGGCTCAATCGGTTTTTGGGGAGCAACCAAAAACTTGGCAAAAGGAGCTTGGAACTTCTTAACAAGTCCATTCAAGAATGATCGTGGTGAATGGAGTTTAAAAAGCACATTAAAATCAGCAGCAATAGCAGGTTTATTTATAGCGGGTAACGCATTAACAGGTGGTGCATTAACTCCAATCTTGTTAGCAGGTGGTGCAATCGCTGGTGTCTGGGGTGCTGGTAAAGCAGCATACAATATTGCAACAGCTGAAACAGATGCTCAAGCAGAAGCAGCATGGCAGTCAATGGGTTCAAGTACTGCAACAATAGTAGCTACAGCAGTCGGTGCTAAAGGTTATGCGAAAGCTCAAGCAACAGCATCTGGTATGACTGATGCAGAAATTACCGCTCGATATGGTGGATTAAAAGGTATCAAAAACTCTGTTGGCAAGACATTTGTAGATGCAGGTAGTAATATTAAAGCAGGTGCAGTAAAATCTTGGGATTATTCTTCAGTTAAACTAGGTCAAATAAGAGATGCCTATAAAGATGGTACTTTGAAAACAAAACTTTCTGATAAATATCATACAACAAAAGATAATATTGCTGAGGCTTATAATGATACTAAACAATTATATGCAGAAACAAAAGATGCTGTATCAGAAGCTAGAAAAGCATGGAAAGCAATGACTCCAGATGAAAGAAAAGAAGTAATTTCAAATCTAAAAAAATCAGTGAAAGACTATGCAAAAGAAAATATCGGTTCAAATAGAAAAGAAGTATGGAATACAACAAAAACTGTAGTATCAGATCCAAGAAATCTAGCAATTCATTCAAACTTGGCAAGTCAAACAGTAAAACCTGATTTCTACGATAGTTTATCAGCAGAAGAACAAAAACAGTTTGATGCTCTACCAAAAGAACAACAAGAACAAATCAAAGATACATACTATGATTTAGTTTAGAAAATAAAATATAAAGATAACCAAAGAGGCGACGGTGAAACCGTCGCCTCTTTGGTTTTATTCTAAAAAATCCTTAAATCTCTACGTATCCAACGTAAGTCAAATTTCTATAAAATCCATCATAATCAAGCCCATATCCAACTAAGAACTTGTCATCTATCTCAAATCCATACATATCAGGCTCAATCTCAACTTCTCGTCTACATTTTTTATCTAGAAGTGAGATGAATTTATAGCTTTTCATCTTGAAATGATGTTTTAAATATGTAGTCAAAAATTGTGCAGTATGCCCTGTATCTACGATATCTTCTATAATAATAACATTCTTACCGTTCAAGTCAGGTAATGATAAATCTACTGCGTGTATTTCGCCTGTAGAAGTATAGTTTGAACCATAGCTTGATAATCTTATAAACTCCATTCTCGTTGGGACGGTTATATGTTTTAAAAAATCAACCATAAACATTACAGAACCTTTTAATACACAAATTGCATATAATTCCTGTCCTGCATACTCTTTGTTTAACTCTTTTGCAAGTTCTTTAATTCTTGTTTGAATATCTTCTTCTGTGAACAAAACTTTGATATCTTTTTCTGTAATTGGTTTCATAATTTACCTCTATTCTTGAATGTTTTTTATTTCTAAATTGTGGCTTGATAGTTCTTTTACTTTTATTTTATCACTTAATCCAACTCCAGCCACCCATAAAACTTCGTTTTCATCACACAATAATATTAAATCATCTCTTTTATGTTGTGGTATGTTTTTTGACATTAAATATTTTTTTAACTTCATCTTCCCACTAGAACCTAAAGGTTGTATAATATCTCCGTCTTTTCTTGTTCTTAAGGTCAATTTTTTGTATTTTGATAAGTCGACCAAAACATTTGACTCGTCTTTGGATATTTTTAAAGGCTCTATGATAGATTTTATACAAAAAATCTTGTCGTTATAAATATATTCTCCATCGTTTATTATGTTTATAATTTCGTTATTTTTTTCTGTTGATTTGATTATTTCAATAGTGTTTTTATCAACATACAACCATCTATCTTTTGTTAAAGAAAATTTAGAAATTTTATCTAAATTTATTGCATTAATTAAGAAATTTGTAGCGTTTTCTATAAGCCTATAATCATAATCTATTTCTGAATTGTAGATGTATTCATAAACTATTTTTTGCGCTAAATTTTTGTCTAATTTTTTGAATTCTTTTGTTAAAATTTTACCATCGGAATAAACCTTGTTTTTAACAGAGTTTAAATAGTTATCCAAAATATCAAGTTCAACTTCTGTAACTTTAGATAAATTGTTTATAGCCTTAATTACATTAGGGTTAATTTCTTCAAGCAAAGGCAAAATTTCGTGTCTGATAAGATTTCTTTTATGAACAGTATCATTATTTGATAAATCATTATTAGGTTCAAGTCCATTATCTTTGCAATAATTTTCGATATTTTCTCTTTTGATATTTAAAAGTGGTCTATAATAATTTTCACGTTTTTCCGAGATACCTTTTAAGCCTGTTAATCCAGTACCCTTTGCAATTCTGTAGATAAGAGTTTCAGCGTTATCATTGTAGTTGTGAGCAGTGAATACAATATCGGTATTGTATTTTTTCATAGCGTTTTCAAAAAAATGATATCTTTGTTCTCTAGCTACTGTTTCATTTTTTTGTGTATCAAATGGAGCTGTTTCTGTATAAAAATTTATTTCTAATTTTTCGCAAAATTTACGGCAATTTTTTTGTTCTTGTTTTGCCGTTTCTCCACGCCAATTATGGTTAAAGTGCGCACCAACTAATTTTAAATTAAGCTTTTTTTTAAGCTTATTTAAGGAATACAAAAGGCAGGTTGAATCATATCCTCCAGAAAACCCAACAATAATTGTTTTGTTTTGTAGGTTGTATTTTTCAATGAATTTTTTAATACATGAATCAATCATCTTACTATGATTTTTCTATTTCTTTTAAAATTCCGTATTTGATTTCAACTGCATCAACACCAAGTTGTTCCAAAACTTTCATCGCAAGTGAGTTTTGTTCAGTTGTTATTGCAAGCAATAAATCTTCTGAATGGATACGCTCTCTTTTCGCTCCTTGAGCTAATTTCCATGCTTTTTCTAAAACATTTTTTGCTCGTTGAGTAAATACGATTTCGTTATCGAAGTATTCGTTTCCGAACCCTAGTTGTTGTTCAACAATTTTTCTTGCATCTCGCAAGGTTATTTCAAGATTGTTTAGTACTTTTGCTCCAACAGCAGAACCTTCTGCCAAAATACCAAGTAAAAACATTTCTGTTCCAACAACATTTCTACCTATTCTTCTAGCTTCTTCTTTTGCTAATTTAAGAATAATAAGAGTTTCAGGCATTTGTTTTTCAATTGGTTTAATTATTTGTTCTGTTAATTCTTCAAAATCAACATTGCTTTCTTTAAATATTTTGTGTGCAATCCCTTTTTGAGAATTAAGTATACCTAAAATAATATGTTCAGGTAAAACAGTTGAAGAACCCAATTCTTTAGCTATTTGTAGAGCATTATTCATTACCCAAAAAGCGTTAGGGGTGAAAACAATTTTTCTTCCAGAATACTCTGCATCTCTTGATTTTAAAGTAGCAAGTTTTTCTTCAAAGCTTTGTTGAGTTATGCCGAATTTAGCAAGAGTTTTAGCTAAGTTTGAATCAGAATTATCAAGTATTGATGAAACAATTTGTTCTGTTCCTAAAATTTCATAACCTGATGTAGATAATTTTGATACAGCTTTTTCAAAAATTGGTGATTTTTCAAAGTTTTTGTATATTTCATCAATTTTTCTAACTTCGTTAGAATCAACACCTTCAGGGTGAGTAAGTTTTTTTGTTTTTTTCTGTACAAGTTTGTTTAGGATATCTTTTGCTTGTAAAATATTGAAATTATATTTTTCAAGGATTTCTTGAACGTGTCCACTTTTTTCAGATAAAAGTGCTAAGAACAAGTGTTCAAATAAAATATTTGAGTTTCCACTTTTTGTAGCAAGGTCAAGTGAGTGTTTTAACACCTCTTTGAACCCTTTGTTAAATGTTACAGAAGGATAGCTTTTTGAAGTAGGAGAAGTATAAGATTTTATATCTTCTTCTATCTTATCTGCAGTAATATTAGCATTTCTAAACATTCTTAGAGAGATGCCTTTCGCATTTTTAACGACTGCTACAAGCAAATGCTCAACGTAAACTTCAGGACAGCCTGATTGAATAGCGCTCTCCTGTGCCTCATAAACTGTGTTAATCGCTAATTCTGTAAAACGCTCAAACAATTATTCTTCCTCACTTAATTCTTCAAGATATGATGAAACTCTGTCGAATTCTTCATCGCTATCAATTGTTTCAAAAGAGTATTCTTCATCTTCTTTGATTAATTTCATTATAACGATTTCGCTATCTTCTTCATCATCATCTGAATCAGCAGGTAGCAAAAGTGCATATTCTTTGTTTTCAAACTCAATAATGTCAAACAGTCTAAATGTAATAACATTACCATCTTCATCAACTGTTTCTACAAGGTTATCTTTATCTTCGATATCTGTCATTTTTTCTCACTTTCTATAGTTTTGTCATATATTGTTCTAATATTATACGAGCGCTTTCTATATCTACAAGACCCTTATTTTTGCGGAAATTTATTTTTTTCTCACGTAAATTTTCTTCTGCCAAATCAGATGTCAAACGTTCGTCTTCAAATTTTATATCAAATTCGGAAAAATTGCTAGCAAAATTTTTGCAATCATCTGCTTGAAATCCATGAGTGCCGTCCATATTCACTGGAACGCCTATAATTATTGTTTTTACATTATTTTGTTTTGCAATAGTTTTTATTTGCTCAACAGCTTTAACTTCAGGTTGTCTGTCAACACAACATTCACCGTTTGCAATTATGTGTAAATAATCGCTTAAGGCTACTCCTATTCGTTTTGTACCGACATCAAGGCACATTATTTTATGCATCTTCTTTAACCCATTTGTTTTCAATCGTAGAAATTATCATATCAAGTTGTAGGTGTTCAAATTCAGAACTTTGTACAGTGTTTTTCTTAAAAATGTTTGTAGTGTTATTTGCATTTTTTAGTTGCCAACGCTTATTGATATAATATTCATAAATACTTTTTCTTAATATATTGGTTAAGAAGGTATAATTATCCTTCAAAGAATAAAATTTTTGTGCTAATTCTTTTTCGTTTTCAACTTGTTTTAGATATGCACATAGATAAAATCTGTTTTTCCACAACTCAATTTCTTCTGGTGTGTAGATTGTGTTGTAGTTGTCTGCAATGAATTTATCTAAATCAGTGTCATATTTGTTATTTCTGTATAAATTATTTAGTTTTTCAATAACTTCAAAGAAAGATTCTGAGGTTATTTCGTCATAGAACCAAGTCTGAACAATATCATCAAGACAAAGTTCTTCAATCTCTTTTGAAGATAGTTCTTTTTGTTCAATATTGCAGATAGGTTTTTCAGGAACAATATCAAGCATAATATTTTTCCAACAAACGTATTCATAAGGAAGTTCGTCTTTGTTATATCTTGCTAATTTTTCTGCTCTATCAACTAGGTATTTAACGATTTCGTGTTTAACTTCAACCCCATCTGTTAAACCATAGAACTTTTGTAAAATTTTTGATAGGTCGTTTTCTGTAATTTCGTGAAATCCGAAACAATCTAAGATACCATATTGGTCGTTTATAACAAGCGCCATGAATTGGATTGAACCATCTGTTCTTTTTCTTGTAAATACAACAGCTTGGTTGCCGTGACCGTCAGGATAACTGATGAATGATTTATATGGTTTTGATGTTGTTAATATACTTTTATAAAATTGTTCTGCATTATCAACTCTTATTCCTGAAAGTTTAAGAGTTGAGATACTTTTGTTAAGCAAAGGAATAATATCTTCGCCAACAAAATCTTTAGCTTCTTCAAGTGCGTGGAATGCAAGTTCTGATTTCGATTCTCCAAGTAGTTTTATAACTTCTTTTGCCAAATCTGTTTTTGGATTGTACAAAAATACAGGGATAAGAATATTTGCCAGAGCATCTTGAGTATAATCTTCATTTAATGCTCTAACAAGAGTAAGTTGATCCTCTGGATTAAGTGCTGATAGAAAGTCTATGAAGTCGATTTGAGCTTCTGGATTCATCAATGCAGAGTTGAGCATCTCTTTTGTTTCTTCTTCAACGATTTGGTCAAACTCTGTGAAGTATCCACTTACTTCGTCATATTGAACTTCACTACCTAAATCCTTTAGAATATTAAAGGCTATCATTTTTGCATAATCACTAATCTTTCTATCTCTTATGAAATTTCTAAGATTTTCAGTTAAAAATTCTTTATCAAAAAGTCGTGTAAGTATGTAACAGATTACAAAAGCCTTTTGTTCTTTTGCACGTGAGAGTTCTTTTAAAAGCACGTCCATTATAGCTTGTTTATCAGGTTCTTCATCAAGCAATTTGAACATTTCATCTGATACAGATGTTGTAGTTTGAAGTTTTGTAATCAACGTCAAAATTTCGGCTTTAATTTGAATTTTATTCATAATCTTCCTTATTTATATAATAAACTTTTTCACTCATTGGTTATTAAAAAACCAAGTTCAAAGATACATTATTATAAGTATCGCATTAACTTAGTAACCTAATAACTTAATACCTAAGTCACTTTTATTTACATTTACCCCAAAAGGCATCAAGAATAGATTGTGCTTCTGCTGATGGCATTTGGTCGTTTAGAATTAAGTATTGAACAGCAATCATAGTGCATTCTGAACAAATGTTAACCCCTGGACCTTTAACCATTTTAACAACTTGGTTATTTGGTCTGCCACAAAAACTACAATATACAGGTTCTTCTGCTACTGTGTTTTCTTCGTGTTGGCAAGCCTCTTCTTTTTGGTGTTCGTGTTCAGAACGTTTCTTGCCTAAACTTACAATTTTATCATCGTTTGACATAAAAGCTCCTTCTTGTTCAATTGTATAACAAATTTTACGATTTGTGAATAGTATTAAGATTATGTAGCAAAATATTTTTTTACCTTCGTTATCTTAATTATTAACAATTATCAACCAAATTTGAAAGGATTTTTATGTTACTTGATACACGTTCAAACAATAATGTTGCATTTGCGGGTATATCAAAAAGAATGGGACGTCATATTTTTATTGATGGTAAAAAAGATATTTGTAAAGTATTAGAAGAAACGAAACCTAGTAATACTTATGTTGGTCAATTACCACCTGTTCTTTTTGAAGCATTAGATCCAAAAAGACGCCCAGAACAGATTAAGGATATTTATAAAACATTTGAAGAAGTAGCTGATTCAATAAGAGATTTTAAACCTTCAATTAATGCTCCTGCTGATGAATATAAAAATAGAAGACCTAAAGAAACTGTTGATAAGTTGAAGAATTTATTTGTAAAACACGGAGTTTTAAAAGAAGATGATCCATTTGATATAGTTTATCTTGGAGCAGGTGAATATAAAAAAGCCTTTAAATTAGAGGGTATTAAGGATAAGAAAACAGGAGAAGAACTCTCTTTAAAAGTGTTCCATTTGGTTGATAAATCTCCAGAATGGCATAAGTATAAAACTCACGGTAATTATGCAGAAATAAATACTTCTATCTATTGGAAGAAACAGCAAGGCATGGATACTCAAAGAAGTAAATTTTATTGGGGAAATATTGATAATGGCTATTTTGTGGATAAATTTGTGGATAAAAATGTAAAACCACCTAAAAAAATCGTTGATGAATATGATTATGGTTTGAAGGTTACAGACGAAGTAAAAGAAAGTTTCGGTCATAATAAGTTGTTTGGTTATTCAATCGATGCTGGTGGGGTCAGGGTAGTCAATAGAGTTAAAAACAAAAGTAAATTAGCAAGATATGTCTTAAATCAAGTTAAGTCAAAACCTTTAAATGAAAGACCTGCTGTATGGCATGGTATCAAAAATAAAAAAATGGGTGGCGATAGAAAACAAATAGAAGCAGGTTTGGCAATTTGTATTAAACATTTACCTGATAAAGACAAATACGTAGAAGAATGTTTGAATTTTAATAATTCGTTTGCTGATCAGGGGATTGCTTATGCTTTAAAATATTTGTCAGAACCATCTGCTGAAAAATATTTTGAAGTGCTAATGAAACGAAAAGACCCAGAAACGCAAGTTGTTTTGTTGAATGAAATTCCATTACTTTCAAGAGAAAGATTGGATAAGTTAAAAATCGATGACTTAGATGTTCCAAAAGGTGAGATTGATGCAAATAGATTAGAGAAATTTTATAGAATTGCAGAAGAAAATGTTTTGCCTGAGGCAGAAGAACATTTAGCAAGTTATATGCATTTGTTACCAAAAGATAAAATTATGCCTACTGCAGATATCTTGATATCAAAAGGTAGCTATGATATCAATGACAGGCTACTTCACAAGATTAAATTTGTAAAAGAAGATGATTATTCATTTGGTGATAAAATGGAAGTTTTAGATAAATTGGATAAAGTGGAAAAAAATGAGTTTTTGAAACAAAAGATAAAAAATGTGAGAACCCAAATTATTAGAAGTTCATTAGAAGATTAGTTTAAAAAAGTTTTTAACGATATAAAAGTGGCGATGAAATTTTAAATTTCATCGCCCATTAAATTTTGTATAAAAATTTTCAAGAGGTTTAAAATCCGAACTATGACAATCTATTAAGAAATATTACGGTATAAAAGTGTTTTTCAAATCTAGTTGTTGACTATAAAATATGTTTATTTTACTATTATTATGCTATAGTTAGCCGAAAATTTGTAAATAGCCGGTTGGCGTAGTGGCAGAGTAATCTGTCAGATGTAAAAACAGAAAAAAGGAATGAAAAATGGCACAAACAGCAAAAAGACAAAGAATCAGAGTTTGTTTAAAAGCGTATGAAAACAGATTAGTAGATTTATCTGCTGAAAAGATTGTTGAAACTGCAAAAAGAACAGACGCAAAAGTAGCTGGACCAATTCCTTTGCCTACAAAAAGACGTATTTATTGTGTATTGCGTTCACCACACGTAGATAAGAAATCTAGAGAACACTTTGAATTAAGAACTCACAAGAGAATTATCGACATATATGAACCAACACAACAAACTACTGAAGAACTCAGCAGATTAGATTTACCTGCTGGTGTTGATATTGAAGTAAAACTTTAGAGATACGTTTTTGTTTATCGGTGCGAGTCGGTAAACAAAACTTGTCTAAGGACTTTAATAGCCGAACATTAAACTCAGTTTTTTGAAAACTTTATAGCATTATGCAGATAATGTGAACTACGACGTCTAAGTAGACGGAGGGTTAAAATCCCTAAAGGTATTGGTAGCGCTCGCAAGAAGTAGACATGATAGATAAGATTGGTGAATAGCCGATATTGTTGCATGTCGGAAAGGTAAAAAATGACACTAGGTGTAATAGGAAAGAAATTAGGAATGACTCAAATCTTTGATGAACAAGGATTGGCAGTTCCAGTTACAGTTATCAAGGTTGATCCAATCGTGGTTACTCAAGTAAAAACAGTTGAAACTGATGGATACAACGCAATTCAAGTTGGTACAGTTTCAGCAAAAGAAAAACACTTGACAAAGGCTCAAATTGGTCACTTAAAAAAGAACAATCTTGAAAACTACAGACATTTACAAGAGTTCAGAGTAGAAAACCCAGCTGACTACACAGTAGGACAACAAGTAGAACTATCAGTTTTAGATGGTGTTCAAAAGGTAGATGTAGTTGGACATTCAATAGGTAAAGGTTTCCAAGGTACAGTAAAAAGATGGAACTTTGGTAGAGGACCTATGGGTCACGGTTCTAAGAACCACAGAGAACCTGGTTCAATCGGTGCAGGTACAACTCCTAGCCGTGTTATCAAAGGCAAAAGAATGGCTGGTAACATGGGTAATGAAAGAGTTACTATCACTAAATTGAAATTAGTTAAAGTTGATGCTGAAAACAGTTTAGTATTAATTAAGGGTTCAGTTCCAGGTTGTGAAGGTAGATTGGTAACAATCACTCCATCAAGAACAAAATGGAATTAGTGTGCGAAGCCGGTGTTGCCGGTGTTGGCTTACCGAAGGGTAAGACAAGCAGGGCAACATTACATCACCGCCGTTGTGACTGGAACGAAGTGAAAGGAACGAAGCAATCTCTGATTGCACAGGCGGAATGATAGGTGGAACATATTGCTAAGTAGATAAAACTACACGGGCGAAATAACAAAGTAAAGTAAAACAAACCGCTTCAGCCATATAAAACCGAGAAATCGGAAAGGGGTTGACGGAAAGCAAAAGGAAATAGAAAAATGTCAAAACAAATATTAAGCACAAGTGGTGAAAAACTAGGTGAAATCACTTTAAACAAAGAAGTTTTTGGTATTGAACCTAATATTCACGTTATGCACCAAGCATTAAGAAGACAATTAAACAATGCACGTCAAGGAAATGCTTGTTGTAAAACAAGAGCTGAAGTTTCTGGTGGTGGAAGAAAACCTTGGAAACAAAAAGGTACTGGTAGAGCAAGAGCAGGATCTACAAGATCTCCATTGTTCGCTGGTGGTGGTGTAATCTTTGGACCAAAACCAAGAAACTATGAAATAGCAATGCCTCAAAAAGCTAGAAAATTAGCTTTGAGATCAGCACTTTCAGCTAGAGAAGCTCAATTAGTAGTAGTTAAAGATTTTTCTGCAATTACAGAACCAAAAACAAAATTGGTTGTATCTGCACTTAAATCATTAGAAGTTTCAGGAAAAGTATTGTTGGTTGCTGATACAAATGCTCCTGAAAATAAAAACATTAGTTTAGCAGGTAGAAACATTCCTACATTGAAAATGATTTTACCTACAAACTTAAACGTAAAAGATTTATTGGAAGCTGATTATGTAATCATTACAGAATCAGCAGTCAATGATATTACAGAAAGGTTGCAATAATGAGTAATAAAGAAAAATTATACGATATTATCAAAAGACCTATCATTACTGAAAAATCTATGATGGCTACTACAATGGGTCAATACACTTTTGAAGTAAAAGAAGATGCAACAAAAGTTGAAATCGCTCAAGCAGTAGAATTAGCTTTTCCAGGAAGAAAGGTTAAAAAAGTAAGAACAGTTTACATGCCATCTCATTCAAAGAGAATGGGTTACAAATATGGTAGAACAGATGCTAGCAGAAAAGCTATTGTTACTATCGAAGGTGATCCAATCGAAGAATTAGTTGGAGCATAGCGCGAGGGCGCTGAGGGCGTAGCTCTTTTGCAAAAGTGACAAAGTTACAGATGTAAAAAGCGAAGACCCGTTAAATGCGACCGAGCAAGAAAGCGATTTTTGTGTAGAGTGAGGACGAAGTCCGAAACTCGAAGGAACAAAAAACAAAGTGTTAAATAAACACTAGCAAAAAAATAAATCAGAAGATTTATTATAAGTAAGAAGCCAAAAATGAAATTATAGGAGAAAATAAAATGGCAACTCGTAAAATTAATCCGACGTCTCCGGGACAAAGAGGCATGATAAAGAGTGATTATCAAGAAATCACTACATCAACTCCTGAAAAATCATTACTAAAACCTATAAAGAAAACAGCAGGTAGAAATAATACTGGTAGAATTACATGTCGTCACAAAGGCGGCGGTGTAAAAAAAGCATACCGTATAATTGATTTTAAGAGAGAAAAATTTGGCGTACCAGCAACAGTTAAATCTATTGAGTACGATCCAAACAGAAACGTAAGAATTTCATTAGTATTCTATGCAGATGGTGAAAAGAGATATATCTTAACACCAGAAGGATTGAATGTTGGTGATGTTATATTAAGTGGTCCAGAAGCACCTGTACAAACAGGTAACGCAATGCCACTAGAACTAATTCCATTAGGTACAATTGTTCATAACATCGAACTAGAACCTGGTAGAGGTGGTAAAATGGTTCGTTCAGCAGGTAATGCTGCACAAGTTATGGCAAAAGAAGGAAATTATGTAACTATCAAATTACCTTCTGGCGAAATGAGAATGGTTAGAAAAGAATGTATGGCAACTATCGGCACATTAGGAAACGCTGAATTCAAGAACTTGAAAATTGGTAAAGCTGGTAGAAAAAGATACATGGGTATCAGACCTACAGTACGTGGTGTAACAATGAACCCTTGTGATCACCCACACGGTGGTGGTGAAGGTAAAACTGGTCCTGGTGGACATCCTAAGACTCCTTGGGGTAAACCAGCATTGGGTTACAAAACTCGTAAGAAAAATAAAGCATCTAATAAGTTTATTGTTAGATCTCGTAAGAAAAAATAAGGCTTAGGCCAAGTGTGAAGTCTGAATTCGTTGGTGATAGCCAACGGATAAAGACAGAACACGAAAAGACTAAACAAGAAATTATAAAGGAGAAATAATGGCACGTTCATTAAAAAAGGGCCCTTATGTAGAAGAAGCTCTACAAAAGAAAATAGACAAAATGAATGCAAATTCTGAAAAGAAAGTTGTAAAAACATGGTCTAGGGCATCAATGATAATTCCAGATATGTTAGGACACACAATCGCTGTTCACAATGGGAAAACTCACGTTCCTGTATATGTAACTGAACAAATGATTGGACATAAGTTAGGTGAATTTGCACCTACAAGATTATATAGAGGTCACGCAGGTTCTGACATCGCTAAGAGAAAATAATAAAAATAAGGAACAAATAAAATGGAAGCAAAAGCAAGACAAACAGATATAAAAATGACTGCAAGAAAACTTCGTAGAGTAATCAACGAAGTAAGAGGAAAAGCAGTTAAAGACGCTAAAACTATGTTGCGTTTTATGCCTTATTTTGCAGCAAAAGTTGTTGAAAAGAACTTATTAGCTGCAATTGCTAATGCAAAAGAAAAATATGGTGTTGGCGAAGATGCATTAAAGATTTCTGAAATCTATGCAGACGAAAGTGCAACATACAAAAGAGGTAAGCCAAGAGCTCAAGGACGTATTTATAGACGTTTAAAGAGAACTTCTCACCTTACAATCGTAGTTAGTGATACAACAAAATAGGGAAATTATAAAATGGGACAAAAAACACATCCAACCGGATTTAGAGTAGGAATTATTAAACCATGGTTAAGCACATGGTATGCAAAAGTAAAAGACTATGCCGGTTTTGTAGCAGAAGATGCTAAAATCAGAAAATATATCAAGAAAAAATTATACGCAGCAGGCGTTTCAAGAATTTTAATAGATAGAAAATCACAAAGTACAACAATTACTGTAGTTACAGCAAAACCAGGTATCGTTGTAGGACGTGGTGGACAAGGTATTGAAGACTTGAAAAAAGAAGTATCTGCATATTTAGGAAGACAAATTCTAATCAATGTAGTAGAAGTTGCAAGAATTGATACAGATGCTCAATTAGTAGCCGAAGCAATCGCTCAACAATTGGAAAAACGTATTGCATTCAGAAGAGCAATGAAGCAAGCAATGCAAAGAACAATGAGAGCAGGTGCTCAAGGTATTAAAGTTATGGTATCAGGTCGTTTAGGTGGTGCTGAAATCGCACGTTCTGAATGGGCAAAAGAAGGAAGAATTCCTCTTCAAACATTGAGAGCTGATGTTGATTATGGTTTCACAGAAGCAGATACAATAATGGGTAAAATTGGTGTTAAGGTTTGGATTTTCAAAGGTGATTTAATGCCAGGCGAAAAAGCTGACCAAAACATCAAGACAAAAGGTACAAAAGATTCAGCAGACAAATTCAACAAGCGTTCAAGACGCGGAAAATCTGCAGAAGTAAGCAGTAAATAATGACAGGAGAACAATAAAAATGTTAATGCCTAAAAAAACAAAATTCCGCAAAATGATGAAAGGAAGAATGAAAGGTACTGAAACAAGAGGTACAGAATTCGAATTTGGTCGTTACGCACTTAGAGCTCTTGAACCAGGCTGGATTACAAGCCGTCAAATCGAAGCAGCTAGACGTGCTATGACTCGTGAAATCAAACGTGGCGGAAACGTTTGGATTAAAATCTTCCCAGATAAACCAATTACAGCAAAACCAGCTGAAACTCGTATGGGTTCTGGTAAAGGTAACGTAGAATACTGGGTAGCAGTTGTAAAACCAAACAGAATTCTTTTTGAATTAGATTATTTTGATAGAAACACAGCTGTTAGAGCGTTAGAATTAGCGGCTCAAAAATTACCTATCAAAGTAAAAGTAGTTGAAAAAGAGAAACAACAATAAGGGAAATAAACAATGAAATTACAAGATATTCGTGAAAAATCAGTTGATGAGTTAAAAGCTCTAGTTGTTGATTTGAAGAAGGAATTATTCGATTTAAGATTAAAAAAATCTACAAACAAATTGGAAAATACAGCTTCAATCTCAAACACAAAGAGAACAATAGCTCAAGTTAAGACAGTAATAACAGAAAAAGAGGTAGAAAATGCCTAAGAAAGAAAGACAAGGAATTGTAGTAAGTGATAAGATGGATAAGACAGTAGTTGTAAAAGTTGCGTCTTACGATCCACATCCAAAATACAAGAAAATTATTGAATCAAATAAAAACTATAAAGCACACGATGAAAAGAATGAATGTGGTGTAGGTGATACAGTAAGAATTGTTGAATCAAAACCATTATCAGGCGGAAAACGTTGGTCAGTGCTTGAAGTAGTTGAAAAAGCAAAATAGTAAAAAGGAAAATATAACAATGATACAACAAGAAACTAGATTAACAGTAGCAGATAATACAGGTGCAAAAGAATTGTTGGTTATTCGTGTAATGGGTAGCTCAAACAAGAAATTTGCATCAGTAGGTGATGTTGTTATTGCAACAGTAAAAGATGCTACTCCAAATATGGCTGTTAAGAAATCTGAAGTTGTAAGAGCCGTTATTGTAAGAACAAAACACGATATTACTCGTGCTGACGGATCTGTAATCAGATTTGATGACAATGCAGCTGTTGTTATAAACAAAGATGGTAACCCACGTGGTACTCGTGTATTTGGACCAGTTGCACGTGAGTTGAGAGATAACAACTTTATGAAAATTGTTTCTCTTGCACCAGAAGTAATTTAAGGTTAGCGAGTTAGGGGTTTGGATTTTTTATAAATCCAAATACCTCAAAATCGCAAACTAGCAAGACACAACCAAATATAATTGGAGAAAGAAATGACAGATAATAAAAAGAAATCTTTACATGTAAAGACTGGCGATAGAGTTATCGTTACAGCAGGTAAAGATAAAGGTAAAACAGGAAACGTAAAAAAAGCTATTCCTTCTGAAGCAAAAGTTATTGTTGAAGGAGTAAATATGGTAACTAAGGCTCAAAAAGCTAACCCAATGTTAGGTATTCAAGGTGGCTTGAACAAAATTGAAGCTCCATTAGATAGTTCAAACGTTATGGTAGTTTGTCCTAGTTGCGAAAAACCAACAAAAGTTGGTCATGAAGTAAAAGACGGTAAAAAAGTACGTGTTTGTAAAAAATGCGGTGAAACATTAGATGTTTAATATATTAGCTTAGGCGAAATGATATTAATATCATCTTAAGTAAAGGAAAAGAAAAATGGTAAGAACAAAAAATTTAAAAGCAAAATATCTAGAAGATGTTAAACCAGCTATGAAGGAAAAATTCGGTTATGAAAATGACATGATGATTCCAAAAGTTCACAAAATTGTTTTGAACATGGGTGTTGGTGAAGCATCTCACAATTCAAAAATTGCAGACGTAATCGAAGCACAATTAACAAAAATTGCAGGTCAAAAATCTGTAGTAACAAAAGCTAAAAAATCAATTGCATCTTTCAAATTAAGAGAAGGTATGCCAGTTGGTGCTATGGTTACATTACGTGGTGAAAGAATGTATGATTTCTTGCAAAAACTTATTTGTGTAGTTCTTCCTCGTATTCGTGACTTTAGAGGTATTAGCCCTAAGAGTTTCGATGGTCGTGGTAACTATACATTAGGTTTGAAAGAACAATCATTATTCCCTGAAATTTCTTATGATGAAATAGATTTAGTTAAGGGTATGAATGTTTCTATCATTACAACTGCAAAAACTGATGATGAAGCAAGAGAATTACTTCATTTGATGGGAATGCCTTTCAAAGGTATGAACAAATAAGAGTTTGATTTAAAATTCTTATGGAGTAAAATATTAAGTAAAAACAAAAGGAGAAAATCGTGGCTAAGAAAGCGATGATAAATAAGGAAGAAACCAGACGTGAATTGGCAGAAAAAGGTAAATATCCAAAAGTAAGACTACATAACAGATGTAGTATTTGTGGCAGACCTCACGGCTTCCATAGAGATTTCGGTCTTTGCAGAATCTGTTTGAGAAAAATGGCTCATCAAGGTTTGTTACCTGGTGTTACTAAAGCAAGCTGGTAGTTCTTTAAACTTATTTAGACTAACAAAAACAATTAATAAAGCGAGTAACTTTGTTACTCGCTTTGTTGTGGTTAATTTGTATATTTATATTATAAAATTTCTTTAATTTGACATTATCTTTAAATAAAAAAACTTTGTTATTTTTTAACAAAGTTTTTTATGCTTTTAAATTTATACATAGAGCTGTTGTTTTCTTTTCTTCGTGTGGATATGAAGCTTTCAATCTTTCTAAATTTTTTAGGTTATTTGCACAATTAGAAATTGGGTCGTCACTAAACTCAGGTAGTGGCGATGATAATAATTTGAAAAATTCTTTCATTTGTTATCGCTCTCTATAATTTATAAATCTTATTTACATATATATAAAGTATATCCTTTTGAATTAATTGCCTTTTTTGTTGTATAATTGTGAACTTTTGTAAACTGTTCTTTAAAAAGTCTAAAGTTTTAGTCTGAAAGTGCCGTTATGCATGGAAAAGGAACTAATAGGAGTAAACGACAATGGGAATGTCAGCGTCACAAGTACGTTTGTTATCGTTAACGTCAAGAATGCATGATTTAGAATTTCAGGCACAAGGTATTCAGTATTCTAAGTTAGATTTGGCTGATGACGAAAATGAAGCATATGAAAAATATTTAGATGCAATGGATGCATCAAAACTTCAAATGACTGTCGTTACTGCTAATGGTAATGAGTTTAAAGATGTTACTTATACAAATTTAGTAAGTCGTTCAGCAGGTGTACTTCAATCTATGTATGCTGTTACTAATGCTGAGGGTAATATATTATTACCAGAACAGATTACAAGTAAAATTGATGTTAATACATTAGATTCACTTGATTCTTTCTTAGAAATTGTTGGTAAGAATTATTTGTATTCTGGCAGAGCTGATTTGACTACTACAGACGAAATATTTGCTGAAATGAAAAATGATGGTAATTATGATTATTGGAAATCAATTTATTACCAAATAATAGGTTATCAAAATGATAATGGAGAATTTGTAAACAGCAGAGGTTATGATACTATTTATTCAGAAAAAACAACTGATAGAGATTGGTTAATGAATGGTATTAATAATGCAGAATTGTTCTTGTGTAAAATGACTACAAAATCTGACACATTGAATGGTAGTAGTATTAATATCTTTGCTAAGACAGGCGTTGCTGAAGATCCAGATATTACAGAAACTTATAGTGAAGAATTGGTTAATGAAGCAAGAACTGAATACGAACATAGAGTAAAAGAACTTGATATTAAAGATTCAAAACTTGATTTGACACTTTCTCAAATTGATACTCAACACAATGCTTTAAAAACTGAATATGATTCAGTAAAACAAATTGTAAGTAAGAGCATTGAAAGATCATATAAGACATTTAATGCGTAAAAGATTGTCGATTTATAAATAGCATAAAAATTTAAGTGCGAGATTTGGATTTCCAAATCTCGCACTATCTATTAAAAAATCATTTGTAATTTATTTGTTTGTAATTCTCAAATGTCTTTGAGTACCCTCACCAATAGATGTACTTTCAAGGTTGTGTTGTTCAACTAGAGCGTGTTGAAGTTTTCTAATTTGTTGATTTTGTGGCGAAAGTTCTATTTTTCGAGCTTTTCCTGCAAGGATTTTATTGATAGCTTCTTTTGCTTCGTCAAGTGCTTTCTCGGTGGCATCACAATATCCGTGAATTCCTTCAGGTAAGTTTTCTATGCAGAGTGCATCTTTCAATACTTTTTGGATTTGAGCCATTGAGTTTGTTTTGATAAAGAATACCTGTAATCTGTAATCATTGGCAGTTGATAAAACTCTTGCTCCACCTTTTGCAAAGTTTTTGTGTGCAATAACAATATCTGCATCATCAATATTTCTTGTAATTTCTGCATTAAGGTCAAGTCGTTCTATAGCCTTATCAACAATACTTCTTGATACTGCATAAAGGTATATTTTTTTGATAGGTTTTACACTTTCTACATAATCTTGACGAGAGAAAGAAAATTTAAGCGTGTCATCAGGTTTTTCAGAAAGTTTCTTTTCAATATTTGAAATATGTTCAGAAATAGACTCTTTTTCAGTAGTGATAACAGAGTTTTCATCTTCTGGTTGAACTTTTCTAATTTCAGGTCTGAGAGGCCACCCTCTTAGTATATAGTCAACTGCTTCAGCTGTATTTTTGTATACAGCGAGAGTATTTCTATCAATAATTTCTATAACAATATCAAAAGTTGGCTGTTTTTCACGTTCAAGAACAGTTTTTTGAGATGAACGACGTTTAGCCTCATCATCACCAAGTGTAACAGATTGAATGCCACCAACGAGGTCAGATAGAGTAGGGTTTTTGATAAGGTTTTCAAGAGTGTTACCGTGAGCAGTTGCAATAAGCATAACCCCTCTTTCTGCAATTGTTCTTGCGGCAGCTGCTTCTTCTTCTGTGCCAATTTCATCAACAACTATAACCTCTGGGGTGTGGTTCTCTACAGCTTCAATCATAATATCTTTTTGGAATTCAGGTTGACGAACCTGCATTCTACGAGCGGAGCCAATAGCTGGGTGAGGTATATCACCATCTCCAGCAATTTCGTTAGAAGTATCAACAACAACAACTCTTTTGCCTAATTCATCAGCAACAAGACGTGAGATTTCACGTAGTTTTGTAGTTTTACCTACCCCTGGTCTGCCTAAAAATAGGATACTTTTACCCATTGTGCAGAAATCTTTAATACAAGCGATTGTTCCTGTTACTACACGACCTATTCTACATGTTAAGCCTACAATTTTGCCTTGCCTATTTCGGATTGCACTTATCCTGTGCAGTGTTCCTGGAATGCCTGATCTGTTATCAGTTGTAAATTCTGGTATTTTAGAAACGATTTCATCTAAATCTTTATACGTTATATCGCCCGTATTCAGCTTATCAATTTTTCCGTTCGAGTGTCGGATTTCTGGTCGTCTGCCGATATCAAGTACTATCTCGATTACATCACTCATTTGGGAAGTGGTTACTTCATTTCTGATAGCAGATGGAAGTATAGACAGTAGACAATCAATGTCATTTTGAAATTGTAGGTCGTTCATTAATTTATCATATCTCCAATTAGATTATAGCATATTAGTTTATACGTTTCTTTTTGTTAAGTTTCCTTTATGATAAATCATTTTTTGTAATAGGGCAACAAATACTTCTATTCATGTAGTTCCATGAAAACATGCTTTTATAACATGTAATAAACAAATTGTTAGAAGAACAATAGAAGAAAATAAAAATTTTTAAGTTTTGTGAACGGTTGTATTTCAATAATAATAAGGAATTACAAAAAGGTTGCAATTTAGAAAAAATTTTTAAAAAATAATGCTTGATTTTAAAAATTTATGGAGTAGTATAGATAATGTGCTCAGGAGTTAAGGATAACTCAAGAGAGCAAGCCGAAAAATAATTACACTAGCGATTTAAGAGAATAAAATTAAATATAGCAGTGAAATAAAAATGTATTGAACATTGAAAATAGAATAGCTGAAAACGAGCGTTATGAAAATAACGTAAGTCGAACGACTAAATACTTGTTGA
>CANNUY010000011.1 GCA_947525005.1 uncultured Candidatus Melainabacteria bacterium | reverse complement strand
AGGGCAAGAGGTGTTTTCTCACCACCGAGGTGGTTCTCCCCTCCATTTGCTAACATAAGGAGTTACTTTCTGAAAAACAATATTTAATTGTTTTTCTCGGCGCAAACGGAGTCCTTACCTCTGCCCAATCTTTAAGAAAAGACTTCCGAAAGGGAGTCTTTTTTAGTTTGTAGAGGGCAAGAGGTGTTTTCTCACCACCGAGGTGGTTCTCCCCTCCATTTGCTAACATAAGGAGTTACTTTCTGAAAAATGATACTTTGTCTTGGATTATTCGGGTTTGCTAAACACTATATTCACTTTTAAATTCTACCGAATTTAGTCGTTCATTCCGTGTTTTACGCTCTTACGGGTTTCGGACTTTGTCCTCACCTCCTCTCACAAAACAATACTTAATTGTTTTGTTCGGCAGAGTCGAAAATCCGCAATTGTTTTTCTCGACGCAAACGGAGTCCTTACCTCTGCCCAATTTGTATTTTAATTTAACCTTTATGTAATAAAGGCATAACGAATTGAGTTTTCATCAAGTTAACGAAATGAGGCTCTGATGATAATTCAAATCAGCGTTGAAGAACTGCTTAAAATGATTGCAGTCATAGCAGTTCTTCTAAACCTTAAATCCTAATAGGATTGGGCAAAGGGTATAACGCACCCTTTATTTTATTCTTATTTTAATCTATTTCTCAAAATTTTCAAGTGTTTAGAAATAAAATTTAACAGAAAGGTGTATTTATGAATTTATCTATATGTATAAGATATTCAACTTCTGAAGATAACGTTTTAGAAATAGGATTTTACAGAGGTGAAGCGTTGTTATATAACGTTTTTTATAATCTTGAAGGACTATCCGAAGATGATCTTATTGAATTAAAAAAAGAAGCATGTGCAAAGTTCTGTTCTGTATTTCCTGAAATATCATTAAAAGATGTTATGAAAGGTTTTAATGGTGTTGATGATAAAATGTATCAATTATATAAAGAAACCTTTAACCCTAAAGGTGGCGGACGTAAAGCAGGAAAAAAAATAGGCAAAATAAAGCCTGAAACCGTTGTATTTTTCCGTCGTGTTACATTAGAAGAGAAAGAATTTCTTGAAAAAGCACTAAAAGAATTTAGACAACAAAAAAGAGGGCTGTAATAATACAGCCCTTAAATTTGGTGTTTATTAAGAATGGAGTTTGTAAATATTTAGCTTTTCATATAAAATCATTTTATGAATATCCAAAAAATAAATCAAACAAACAATTATTTTCAACCTGCATACAAAGGGTTACATGTTATGGATCCAAAGGTGCAAAAACAGTTATTAACAACCTTGAACCCCAAACAATTGAATAACTTATCTAAAATAGCAAAATCTCAAGAAGATAATTCTGTTCACATATTATTAGACTCAAAGAATGGAAAGCAACTCAATGCATCTCTATATTCTCCATATAGAATTAAAGATTTTAAAACTGAATATAAACAAGTTCCTTTTTTAGAATCTAAAATGCATTTTATTCAACGTGTTGCAAATACTGCAAATAAATATAAACAACAAATAAAAAATTTTAAAGTACTTAAACTAAACTGGATTTATTCTGTTTTACCTGAATGGAAAGATAAAATGAATCTTTAATATATTTGATATTTGATTAAAATTATCTATGCTTTTGTATCAAGTCCTTGCTTGCTAGCTTTAATATCAGCTCTCATAGCTCTTCTTTTATTTTCTTCTTCATCTATATATTTTCCCAATGTAACACTTGTAAGAAAATCAGCTGCTACAATTCCTAGATATATGCCAGTTGCAGTTTTTGTTGACATCTTTTTACCAGAGATGCCTTCCATAATAGTTTGGATTATTTTAGTAGGTTTAATTTTCTTTACTTCAGCTCTTTCTTTGGGGCTAGCGAGTAATGGTGCATAAAATGGTAATAAACCTAACCCGACAGAACATAACCCCATTGTTGCAGCTTCAGTAGTTGCTCTATATTTGTTTCCTTTTTCAGTGGTTGCAGTATATCCAATTGGGCTAAATTTTTTAATATCCATTAAAATTACTCCTACTTAATCTTTTTATATTTATATAATGTCTGTGAATAATTTTTTTGTTACATGTTAGTTATTTTATTAGCAAGTTTTTTTATTACGTTTTTTATAATATTAACAAGTATCACAAATTTTAAGGATAATCATGAACATAATTAACGCTGGATTGTACACAAATAATGTAGTTCCATTAAAAAGCAATCCTCTAAATCAATCGAAAAATGATAATATAACAAACCCTATAAATAATAACTATAGTATTCCTTCAATAGCTCCAAATTATTTGGCTAAAATCAATTTTAAAGGAAAATTGGATTGGAATGCTATTTCTGAATATACAGAGGATATGGGAAAACGTATTTATTCAAAACGTAATGTTACAGAATTATCTAATATCCACAAAAATGCTAGTGGTATAACTGAAGGACGAGGTTTGCCAGAAGAATGGCTTAACAGAATAGAAAATCCTGAAAAATTTGATAAGGATAGTTTTATCACAGAATTTGGTGAATGTTTTGAAAAAGAAAGAAAATTTTCAGATGTTGATAGATTAAATGACGATTTAACGAAATTATTTACTAAGAACGGCATTATTGATGAAAAAACTCCTTTATCAGTAAAATATATTGGGCATGGATTTCAAGCTTGGGCATACAAAATTAGTATAGGAAAAGATGAAAATAAAGGTGTTGTAGCTAAATTATTTAAACGTGATAATAATTATCTCCAAAACCACGGAAACCATACAGAACAAAACCTTGCTGAGTATGTAAAGAATTATGCAGGTGATAAATCAGAGTTTGTAAAATATTATTATGGTGATACAAAACACGGTTTAATGGTTGTAGATTATTTACCACCAAATATTGAAAAACCAAAAGACAAATTAGATTTAAGCGATATTGGTGTTGGTTATGGTGATGATTTTCCTAAAAACAGAATTAATGGTTATATTTGTGATTTCGGGGGAATAGAAACTGTTTCTAACCTCGTTGGTAACAAGTTAGCACAAGATGTTCATTCTGCTATTAAGTACGCTGAAACTCCTGAGAAAAAGGTTAAAATTTTTAACGATATAATTTCTAAGAACGATGGTTCCGATGATTTTAAAGATAAGGCCATTGGTCTTGTTCACGGTGTTAAATATATGCCAAACGAAATCCAGCCTGAATTGTATCAAAAATGTTATGACTTAAATAGTCATAGGGTTAATATTGCGTTAATTCAAAATATAAAGAACTTTGAAAAAACTCCAGAATTAGATGATTTAACAGAAAAACTCGTAACAAATGTTGATGATGTTAAAACTCAAGAAACAATTGCAAAAGAAATAAAAGATATTCCTGATAAACTACGTCATCAGTTCTTTGAAGAACAAACCGATACAAAACATTCTGCAACAATAAAATATCTTGCAAGAAATATTAATCAATATTATAAAAATATGCCAAATCGAGTTCATATTTATCAAACATTTAGTGATAATGCAGATCCTTATGCAAGTGTTGCATTGATAAATTCAATGAAATATATGGGTAGTAGTCATTATGATGAGTATTTTGAAAAATTCTTTTCTAAAAATGATGATATGGTTAATACAACATTAGCAAGATCAATTGATTTGTTGAATGATGATAAAAAACTTCAACAAAAATGGATAGATAAATTATTAGATTGTGATAATGAACAAGTTACAACAGGCATGTGTGAAGTCGTACCATTTATAAATGATGAGTTGAAAGCGCCATTATACGATAGATTACTTGACTCAAAAGATAAGGTTGCTAAGGAATTCTTAGCCGAGAATTTAACTTCTATTCCAGGATATAAGCAATCAGAAGATTGGATACCAAGATTGTTAGATGGTGCAGATAATATGGTTAGAGGAACTATTGCAAATACAGTTAAAGATATGCCTGAGGGAAAAATTAAAAAAGACTGGTCAAGACTTGTATCAGATGGTGCAGACAACTCTGTTCGTGACAAACTCTCAAATCGAGAATCTAGATATATGTAGGTGAAACTCTGTGAGCGTGGAGCAAATACAAGACAATTTCGGAATCCCTGCGTGCATTTAATGTCTAAACTTTTTCTTTAATATTATTCGGAACAGTAGTGAAACTTATTTTAACATCCCTGCAAACACTAAGACTCTTTCAAGTTCTTAATGTGTTTGTAAACATAAATAGCACCTAATATCCCGAAAACAGCAATTATAACTGCATCAAACTTATGCCAAATACTTTTTAGTGCTTCAAAGTTTTCACCCATTTTAATCCCAACATAAACAAGAACATAGCTCCAAATCAATGAACCTAAAAATGTAAGAGTGAAGAACGTGCGTTTTCTTGCTCTAAGGATACCTGCAGGCAAAGATACAAAAGTTCTTACTACAGGCAACATTCTGCATAAGAAAAATGCCCAATCACCATACTTATCAACCCATTTGTCTGCTTCTTCTAAATCTTTTTTAGACACAAGGAAGTATTTGCCGTATTTTTCAACAAAATCTCTTCCACCAAAATATCCAATGTAATATGATGGAATAGAACCAAGTACACAACCAATTGCACCAAAGATTGAGGCTGTGTGTATACTGTTAATTTTGCCTAGTGTAACCATATATCCTGCAAATGGTAAAATAGCTTCACTTGGTAACGGAATGTTGCAAGATTCAATCGCCATTAAAAAACTTATACCCCAAGGTCCAAAAAGTTTTATGACTTCTTGTATGAACCCAACTAGCATTCCTAATATTGTTTCAATCATTTTTTACTTCCTTATACTCTATTTTGAAAGTAGAATTTTATCAAATTTTTCTTGATAAAATCCAACATTGATGTTCAATCTTTTTGCGATATCAAAAAGTTGTTCTATCAAATTTCTTTCTGCTTGTGTAGACATATTTTCAATTAAATCATTCAGTTGTGAAATGATTTTTGTATAGAAGATGTTTTGAGCATCAGAAATATCAACTTTTATATCAAGTTTTTCTATTTCATCAAGCAAGTCGTGTAACATATCTGCCTGTTGATATTCAAAACTGAACACCAATCTATTAATGTTTTCAGCAATTTTTTTACTAAATAAAGCACTTGTAGGTTTTTTATCTAGTTTAATTCCAATACGTTTTGCCTCAAAATTGATATCACTTGCAAGCTGTATGATATTTTCATCTATATAGGCATTTGATTGAGTGAATAAATCATTAAACTGCTTAGAAAGGGTGTATTGTGCTGATATTTTAAATTCATCAGGTATATCAAGTCCTAAGTCTTGTAAGTGCAATACCGAACTTCTACCTTCGTTATAGATATGTTCGTAAGATTTTGCGAATTCGTCTAATCTTTCTTTTAATAAGATTTGAAGTATCTTACGACGTTCTTCGATGAAGATATCTTTAAGAGTAAAGTATTCTCTGCCGAAGAAATCATCAATAGCTCTAATTGTTTCAGTCATTGGATTTACGATGAATATTTTAGACAATTTGTTCTTAATTTCACCATATTCTGATGTGCATTCTCGGATTGCACATTGGAAATCACCCCCAGAAAACTGCAATAGTGCTAACATATAATTATGTTTTTCAAGAGTGATTCTTGATTGAATTTGAACTTCTGCAATAATTAAAGAGGTATCACCTTTTTTAAGACGTTTGTAATCACGTTTTTTGATTCTGTAGCAGTATACATTTTCTTTTTCGTTCAGTTCTTGATAAATTGATGATACAGCCCATAAACTTACTATTTGTTTTGAAGTAATAACAGAAGGTTTTACAAATCTGTTATAGATATCTTTACCAGAGCCGATTTCTGGATAATTACTTTTTGCTTCTGAAAGAATTTCAAGGTATCTGTCCTCAAAGTTCATATCTGTAAATTCGCTAATAAGCTGTATAACTTTAGCAGAGTATTTCATAATTTGAACTGTTTCGATACCAGAAAGTTCGCAGAAGAACCAACCACAACTTGTGTACATAAGCATCAAATCACGTTGGATTTCTAATAATTTCATACCTTCAACTTTTTGTTCATCGGTTAAATTAGGTAAGAAATATTCGTTTTGGAACTTTTGTACATTTGATAAATTTCTATCTAAAATTACATCAATATAGTTGTATCTTGTTTGAATAGGGTCTTTAAAATAATTTTTAGCCAGTTTCTGTACAACAGGATAAACAGCATCTCTTAAATAATCCATAGCTTCACGAAGTGGTTTTCTCCATTTTTGGTTCCAACCTGCGTGTCCACCTGTAGAACAACCACAATCTTCTTTCCAACGACCAACTCCGTGAGAACAGCTCCAAGATGAAACATCTTTAATGTCTACTTGCCAATTACTGCGATACTTATCAAGGTATTCTGCGTAGTTTGTAACAGTGAAGTCTGAATCTTTTATTTTCATTGACATTATGTATGCCAACGCCATATCACCGAATTTTGTGTGGTGTCCATAGCTTTCACCATCAGTTGCGATGTTTACAAGCTGAGGATAGTTTCTGTCGTAAGAAATACCGTCTTTAAGTCTGTTCATGAACTTATTGCCATCTCTTAGCAGTTCATCGAAAGCAACAGATTTTGAGATTGCACCGTCATAGAAAAATAAGTCTATGAATTTCCCTGGAGCAGATTTGATATAGTATCTGTAAGAGCGAGCAGGGTCGATATTACCCCAGCTAACATCTTGCCAGTCATTTTCATTTAATTTCTTGATAGCTTTTGCTTGGAATGGTGAAAGGATAGTGAACTTGATTCCGTTTTCTTCAAGAACTCTTAGAGTATCATCATCAACAGCAGTTTCTGCTAGCCACATACCCTCTGGAGCTCTGCCGAAACGGGTTTCAAAATCACGAATTCCCCATTTTACTTGGGTTTGTTTGTCCAGTTCGTTTGCTAACGGCATAATGATATGGTTATAAACCTGCGCAATTGCGTTACCATGTCCATTGTGAGCTTCTACACTTTTCATATCAGCTTTGATTATTCTTTCATAAGCTGATGGTGCAAACTGTTGCATCCAAGATAATAGTGTTGGACCAAAGTTGAAACTCATATATTCGTAGTTGTTCACTAGAGAGATGATTTCGTTTTTGTTATTGACAACTTTTGATACAGAGTTTGGCGCATAACATTCGTTGTTTACTCTTTCGTTCCAATCATGGCAAGGGTTTGCACTTGGTTGTAGTTCAATAGCTTCTAGCCACGGATTCTCTCTCGGTGGTTGGTAAAAATGTCCGTGTATAGCTAAAAATACGTCTTTTTTCTTTGTTGTCATAACTTCTCCATACTATATTATTTGTTGTTTAATTTGTCTAATTTATCGACATCAACCCAAACATCGCCTAAAGCGTTTGAAAATACTACACCTGAGAATTGGATTGAATCTCCTTCTTTAAGTTCGATATATTTTTCTGCAAATCCTCTTTTTACGAATAATTTCATCTCTGGAAGTGGAATTTTTTTGTCTGTATCAGGTCTGAAAATCAAGAAAGATATGTAGTTTTCAGAGCTTCTCATCGCAGGTTTGTAATCAAGACCTAGTGTTGAGAATTTGTTAAACTTTGCAGATACGTTTATTCTTTTGCCCATATAGTTATTAGGTGATTTAACCACAGAGATTGGGTTTACAAGATTTGTTAATAGAACAACTGGTGTATCTTGTTTTTTTACTTCTTTTTGTGGTTCAGAAACTTCTATTTCACAAGGTGGAGTAGAATTATCTTTTTCTGTTGGTGTATTCGTTTCTGATGCAAAAACTCCAAAACCTATAACTAATGCGAATAATATACTAAATAAAATACTAATTCTTTTCTTCATACGATTAACTCTCCTATCGTTTATATTTTATCATACTTTAGATTTTTTGTAACTATTTTACTATTGTTTGATTGGAGGATTTTTAGGAAAGGTACTAATTTTTTATGGATATTTAGGTTTTGTAAAACAGACCTACAATATTTGTTGTAAAATTATAAAAAAGGAAGAAAATATGAAATATAAAAATTTAGAAAGATTAGTAGAAATAATAGAAACCTTACGAGGCGAAAACGGTTGTGTTTGGGATAGAGCGCAAACTCACCAATCATTGACACCTAATATGTTAGAAGAAGCTTATGAGGCAGTAGAAGCAATAAAAGAGAATAATCCTAATCATTTAAGAGAAGAATTGGGTGATGTATTATTACAGGTTGTTTTGCACTCTCAAATAGCTAAAGATAATAATGAATTTGATATCGAAGATGTTGCAAAGGAATTAAACGAGAAACTTATTCATAGACACCCTCATGTTTTCGGTAATGCAGAAGTTAATTCCCCACAAGATGTTGTTGAAAATTGGGACAAGTTAAAACAAGAAGAAAAAAAAGAAAGAAAATCACAGATGGACGGTATCCCAATTACATTACCTGCGTTGATGGCTTGCCAAAAGATTAGTAAAAGAGCGATTAAAGTTGGATTTGAATGGGATAAAGTTGAAACTTTAATGGATTGTGTAAAGTCTGAGTTTGATGAGTTCTTTGAAGAAGTGAAAAATAATGACAAAAACTCAATGGAAGACGAGATGGGCGATATTTTGTTTGCTGTTGTGAATTTGGCAAGATGGTATAAAATTGATGCTGAACAGGCTTTGTTGAGAGCTAATAAAAAATTTATGAATCGTTTTAGAATGATGGAAAAATTAGCCGTTAAGCCTCTTGAGGAATATTCTTTTGAAGAATATGATAAGTTGTGGAAAGAAGCTAAACGTACTATAAAGGAAAATTCAGTTAAATAATATGATAAAAAAGGAGAATTTATGTTAAATGTTGAAAATACAGTGTTTTTAATGATAGATATTCAGGAAAAACTTGTGAATATGTTGAAAAATTCAATGGAGATTGCTAATAATAATGCAATCTTAGCTAAAACTGCTCAAATTATGGGTGTTCCTGTAATTTTAACAGAACAATATCCACAAGGATTGGGTTCAACTGTTTTGTCAGTAAAATCTTTCGTTGACGGAGCTAATATTTTTGAAAAAACATCTTTTTCAGCATTAAAAGTTGAAGAAGTTAAGGCTAAGTTGGAAGAAACTGGTAAAAAGAATGTTGTTTTAACAGGTATTGAGTCACACATTTGCGTTTATCAAACAGCAAGAGAGTTGTTAGAGGCTGGATATAATGTGTTTGTTGTTAAGAATGCTTGTGCAAGCAGAAGTAAAAAGGATTATAGAACAGCTTTAGAATTGATGAGAGATTATGGTGCAAAACTTACTTGTGTTGAAACTGTTTTATTTGAACTTTTAGAATCATCAAAAAATCCTCATTTTAGAGAAGTACAACTTTTGATAAAATAAGGCTATAATTGAATTTTGTTAAGAAATGCTACGTAATATTAAGGTATATTACGTAGCATTTTATATAGAACTCTACCTATTTTTTAAGAATATATTTGCGTTTGACAAATTTATTTTAAGTTTTGTAACAAGAAATGTTAGTGCTTGATATATAGAGGGTATATATAAAGTATATAACACAGGTTGATATGTTAAAGGTGTTTAAAGTAGAGCAGATTAATAATTCATACATTTATACCTAGAGGTTGTACAAAAAAATAATATTTACCAAATATTACCCCCCCATATTTAATATCGTCAATAATAATTACGTGTAACGAAGGAGTTTTTTACTATGGCTAACAATTTACCTATCAGAATGAAGCAAACAACAAAAGCAACTAGACCATCAACAAATGTTGTATTGAAATCTTGTACAGATTCAGATTTAGCGCAATACATTAGAGATATTGCAAAATACCCTGCATTATCAACAGAAGAAGAAAGAGAAGTAGCAAAAAGAATTAAAGCTGGTGATGATGAAGCAAAAAAAGAATTAATTCAAGCAAATTTAAAATTGGTTATTTCTGTAGCAAAAAAAGCAATTCACATGTCAGCATTACCATTGATTGATTTAATTCAAGAAGGCAATCTTGGTTTGATGGTAGCAGTTGAAAAATATAATTGGAAATTGGGTTATAAATTCCAAACTTATGCGACTTGGTGGATTAAACAAGCTATGTTTAAAGCAATTTCTGAACAATCTCATAGTATGAAGATTCCTGTATATATCCAAGAAACTTTGTCTAAGTTCTCAAAAATCAAGGCAGAAATGGAACGTAAATATAACTGTCAAGTTAAGAATAAAGATGTTGCAGAAAAAATGAATATTTCACCTGATAAATTGGATACATTCTTGTCAGCATATTCTAAGACTATTTCAATTGAAGGCAGTATGGAATATCAAAACGGTAAAGAAATGTCTGTAGCTGATATTTTGGAAGATAGCAATACAAATGTTGCAGCAGCAGCAGAAGCAGAAAATTTAAAACGTGATTTAGAGAAAGTAATTTCTACATTAAAAGAACGTGAACAAAACGTAGTTAAGATGCGCTACGGACTAGGGGATATTTCAAAAAGAACTCTTGAGGAAATTGGTAACTTGTATGGTGTAACAAAAGAATGCATCAGACAAACTGAGTTGAGAGCTTTGAGAAATATGAGAAACAATAAATTGTTAAGTTGTTATGCAGACTAAATTGTGAGTGATAAACAAATACTTGTGTGGTCGGTTGTGTATTCATCGACCACTTTTTATTAGCTATAAGAAATATTTAAAACATAATAAAATATTAAATAATTAAATTTTGAAATGGTGTTAGTTTGTTTGTGAAAAAGTTGTAATCTATGAAATGAGAATAGATTATTATATATTTGCTCCACCTTCGTTTTTCATTTTTTCTAACGCTTTTTTAGCACCAGCATGTTCTTTAGAATATTTCACTACAAAATTTATTGACTGAACATCTCTTGCTATTGCAGAGCGTACTTTATCAATATCAGTAAGCGATAATCGTCCAATTATATTATCGTCTTTTTCTGAGTCAAAACGTCTTAATAATTTTTGTGATTTTTCATCTAATCCTGCAAGTCCATTTTTCAAGGCAACCCATTTGTGTAGTGCGTGCATTAATTCATAAACGTCAGGTTCTCCAGCTTCAACAACAATCATAGTTGGACTTTTTAAAGAAAAAGTTTTTGTTGTTACTAAATTTATCAACAAGGCATTAAGTCCTGTTCTTTCTGTTATAAGACCTTCTCGTTCATGGATTTTTTTCAAAACTTTTTCAGAGTTTTTTATTTGGTAAACAGGTGTATTATGTGCTTCAAACACTTTTATTAAGGCTTCAGCGTTATTTCTACAGTTTTTTAAGATAAGAGCTACTTCTTTATCTACTTTTTCGGAGTTTTCGATTTCTTCTTTTTTTAAGTCTAAAGTACAACCTTTAACAATTTTTTTCCCGTCATAGCCAAGTCGTTTTACAAGGCGCTTTTCTAAGAATTTGCCCTGCCAACTTAATAGCATGAATGAAAATGTTTTAATTGTTCTTGCAATTTTATGAAACATAGTTTTTCCTTAATACAATTATTGTATCAATTTTTTATTTTTTATCCACCTCTGAAAGTATGGTTTTTATATTCTCAATTTTTTCCATATCAGTAGTCTTTATAAGCAAAGTCTTTTCTTTTGAGGTGTCACCTTTTAATATTGTAATTTTTGTTTTTGGAACTTTGAATAGTTTTGATAAATATTCAATCACAGCTTTGTTTGCTTTATTTTCAATAGGTTGAGCCGTAATTTTTAATTTAATCATGTCCTCTGCAAATATAAACTGGTTTTTTGATGCATTTGGAGAAATTCTTAGTCTTAATATAATCCCATCATCGACTATTTTTAATACATTTTCTGATATCATAAAGTTTCTTTCTTCAAGTTTCTTTACACAATTTGACAAATGTCAAACAAAAATTTAAAATTAATAAATAATTTAAAACATTTACCAAATTAAAACATACATTTATATAATCGTCAAATAAGACACATCAAAAGAGGAGGAGAAGTGTTATGACTGAACTATTACCCCGATTATTTATGCGTAAAGACGTAAAAGAATGGAACAACACAGCAGTTGATTGTTATCAATTAAACTGTAATTGTAAAAAATGTTTTATTCACAATACCTACTTTAAAGACAAGCCTTATACTTGTAAAATGAAATATTATGTACAATTATTGCTCAAAAAATTAGGTGCTCCAAAAGACTTTGAATATGAAAAATATGCAAGTTAAGTGATTGTAAATACTTTTCTATAATACAATCCAGCACCGACAATTGATAAAATAATGTTTGGTAAAAACGCTGCCAAGAAAGGATTTAATGTGCCAGCTTGCCCAAAAGACAATGACAATGCACGAATTAAATAGTATGCAAAAATTATAAAGATACTAAACAAAAATCCACGATTATATCGAACTCTTGGTGGCGTAATAGCCAACGGAATACCTATTAATACAAGCACAATAGTAGTAAGAGGAAGTGCAATCTTATCGAACAAATCAATAATCAAATCTCGTCTGTGATCAAGTTGTTTGTTACAAATAATATATTTGCATAACTGTAAGAAATTGTGTTCATTAGCAACATTCCGATTAAGTTCCTTTTTCAAATTCACACCAAATTGAGCAATAGTTTTACCAAAGTATGTTGAATTAAGAACCTTGCCTTCATCAGCTATAGTATAAACAATTCCGTTTTCAAATAACCAACCTTTTGGTGATGAGCCACCTGATTGAGCTTGTAATATGTGAATAGAATCTTTGTTTGCCATATCAAGTACGGTAACATTATGAAATCGTTTGTCCTCGCAGGATTCTACGTAGAATAATCTTTTTAAGGTTCTATCATCATTAATCTCTTGGAATGTGAAATCGTGTTTTCCTTCTGGAATGTTCTTTTGACAAAAAGCCCATAAAGCTAAGTCTTTTGATTGTTTTGTCATCACAGGTACAACAGTTTCATTGATAAAAAAGCTTGCTAAACACATTACGACAGAAAACGCAAAAACAGGCTTTGCTATTGTATTAAAACTAATACCACACGCTCTCATAACAGTAAGCTCTGATGCTAAACTGAGTTTATTTAAGGTCATAACTGTTGAAAGTAAAACCCCCATAGGAATCGTCATTACAAAGATTGATGGCAAACTCAATATAACCAAAATTAATGCAACCTTAAACGGTATACCATATTTTGAAATCTGTTTAATTAAGGTCATAAAAGTATCTGATGCAAAAATAATAGAAGTAAATACTAAAACCCCCATAACAAACATTTCTATAACTTGTTTTAGGATATATTTGTCTAAAAGTTTTAGTTTATAGTTCTTTAATTCTATTAATTTATTCAACAAACCTTTTAACATACAACCATTTTACCTTAAAAATAATACATTGTACTAATATTTTATAATACTTTCTACCAATGAAAGAAATTTCAATCGGATTAGTATAAATAATATAATCCTCATCGCTCATTCCTCTCTATTGAGAGGCTTTTTTTATTTTGAGAACGCTTCTTTGATAGATTTTTCATAATCAGGTCTTAAAATACCAACTTCTGTAATAATACCTGTAATAAGTTCGTGTGGTGTAACGTCAAATCCTGGATTTATTACATTAATGCCTTCTGCACAAACACGTTTTTCGTTTATATGAGTAACTTCTTCGTGAGAGCGTTCTTCAATAGGAATTTCATCACCTGATTTAATTGAAGTGTCAATCGTTGATAAAGGTGCAGCAATATAAAACGGAATGTTGTGATATTTTGCAGCAATAGCAACTGTATAAGTGCCAATTTTGTTTGCAGTATCACCGTTAGCTGCAATTCTATCAGCCCCAACTACGACCATATCAATCATACCTTTTTTCATAAAATATGAACACATACCATCTGTAATCATAGTTACAGGAATACCGTCCATCTTTAATTCAAATGTAGTAATTCTTGAACCTTGTTGACGAGGTCTTGTTTCATCAGAAAAAACTTGAACAGTGTTGTCTTTTGCAAAAGCTGAACGAACCACTCCTAAGGCTGTTCCATAGCCAACTGTCGCTAACGCACCTGCGTTACAGTGGGTAAGAATTGTTGCACCCTTTGGAACAACTTCTGCTCCATTATCCCCTATTCTTTTGTTGATAGAAATATCATCATTTTCCATCTTTATACCGTTTTGTTTTAATTCTTCAACGATACCTGATATATCAGATTTTGAGTTTTTAATTAGTTCAATCTGTTTATCAACTGCCCACATTAAATTAACAGCAGTAGGTCTAGAAGTTCTCAAGTACTTAGCTTTTTCAATCAATTGTTTTATAAATTCATCTTTTGATAAATTTTGTGATTGCAGTTCTTGAGCATACAAAACAACCCCGTGAGCGCCTGCAATACCGATTGCTGGAGCACCTCTAACTATCATTGTTTGAATTGCATCAAACATTTCTTGACCTGTTTTTATGTCAATGGTTACAAATTCATACGGAACTTTTGTTTGGTCAACCATTCTTGATACGTTATCTATCCATTGTATTGTTCTTATTTTTGATTCAAATGCCATATATACCTCAACTTTTTATTTTATTTTAAAATCATTACTTTCAAACGAATTATCTTGATGACTTTGATATTCTTCTAAGACTTCATAAATATATGCTGTAACAGCTCCAGAAAAACCATTCATCAAAGCGCACAAAAGAGCTAAAAATATAATCAAGAATATTAATAATACAAATGTCAAAACAGATGTAAAACTAGCATTGATTATAATTCCAACCCAAAAATCTTTAAACTTAAACACGAACTGAATAATTGCTGATAAAGGAATAAAAACGACAGAAAACGCTAAAATTGAGCAAAAGCCAATTACAGCACCTATTATGCCACCTTCTTTAACTGTTATTTTCCCTAAAACATTTATCTTTTTAAGATAAACAATTATCACAGCTGAAAGCAATAGAAAGTATAAGATGAATAAAACCGTTCCAATGAAAGGAATAAGAGAAACTAATCCCATCCCCAAACCAATTAGAACACTAAATAAACCGATTTGTTTTAAAAGTAATAAATTCATATTGCCCCCTTTTAAATAAAAGAAATTATTTTCTTTACAATCATACCATAAAAAGAATCTGATTATTAAAATATGTAAAGAATTTAAGAGGAATTAGCAAATATTTTTTTGACAAGAATTATATAAATATCAATGAGTATGAACCAATTAAAGGAGAATGAAATGTCAACGACTATTCAACAATCACCAGTAGTAAATTACAATCCAAAACCACAAAAATCAAATACAGGAAAACAAATAGGATTAGTTACAGGTGCAGTAATTTGTGCTAAGGATCTTAGTAGAGGTGATATTTTTCAAGGTGTAAAACATAATATTAGATATGCAGTAGAAAGTTATAATAAAAATAAAGATGCATTAAATAATGTGTTTACAAAAAAAGAATATGTAAAAGATTTTATTAAAACAGCGAAAGCTAACCATATGGCAGTAACAGCTATGGGAGTAGGTACTGTGATGGCAGGTGCTTTGTTGGCAGGTAGTTTAGTAGACAAGGCAGTTGATTCTATTAAAGAACATAGAGCTGAAAAGAAAGCTCAAAAAATGGCGATGGAAGAAGAATAGAATTGAAAAATGAATTTTAGTTTTAATAAGTGGTGGAGGTAAAACCTCCACCACTTTATTTTTAGTATTTTGTTTACAGGATTCAGAAACGAGATCTAATATTATCAATGATAATTTTAATCCGTCATTGCGAAAATTTGCAACGCAAATTTGTGGCAATCCATAAATCAACAGTTCTGCATGTTCAGTGGAATTCTTCGGTCGTTGAACTCCCTCTGAATGACAGTTCGGAAAGTCATTCAGAGCGTGCTGTATATACTCTGTAATGCAAGCGTGGAATCCCTATGTACATTTTTAATGTCTAAATTTTTTCTTTAGTACTTCAATGCTATATGGTTATTAAACTTGAACAAATACCAACAGAATTATTCGGGACATTAATTGAATTTAATTCGGAATCTTCCTGAATATATGCTAATTAATCAATCCTTGCAAAAGAAATTGAATCAATTTTATCTGCAATATCTGAAAACTCAATTCTTTTATCTGTCACACCGTGAGGGTTTTTCAATGCATAAGCTTCAATATCACCTGCATCATCTAAAATTGGTGCTAATCTAAAACTGTGCCAATGTTCTAAGTCTGAAGCGCTTTTTTCATTTCCTACATATGCTTCAACCAAATGGTTTTCAAAAAACTCAGGTGAACACAATTTATCAAGAAATTCTTCTTCGCTTGTTACTAAATTATCATCTTTAAAAGCATCTAAAAACTTACGGTCTTTGATTAGAATTTTAGCAGGTTCTTCCTTGCTTAGATAATCCCCAGCTTCAATTGTACCATTTCTTTCAAATCCCATAAGACGCCAAGGAACAATCGCATCACCTGCTTCTCTTAAATTTGTAGCTAAAGTTGCGTTTTTATGTTCTCCATCACATAAATCTCTGATGCCGTCATGATTATTTTGTCGTGCCATTTTTTGAATTTCACGAGCTGTACTTTTATTGCCTTCTTTTTCAAGCTTAGCTATAGTATATTCAATGAAAGGCTTTTCATATTCTTTTCCTAAAGCATATTGAATATATCTTAAGCCAGTGCAAGACTTAACATTATGTCTTAACCCAATGTCTGCTTGAGCATAGAAATCTTTTGCCTTACTATCTTCAATCGTTTCAGGTTTAATTAAATGACCTGATTTTTTACCGTTAGGGAAAGTAACTTTTATTTCCCCTTTTTTACTAACAGTATCAATACACCTCAACATATTTTCACGAGCTCTTGGATTCTCCATAACAGCATTTAATGCTGTTATTTCATAGCATATACCGTATTTGGGTTGAATACTCATAAATCTTTCTAATGGTGGGAACATGTCAAAATAGGATTGTCTATCCATCTTTAATTGTTCAACTTCACCTTTTCTATTCAAGATAGAAACGGCTTTATCGCCTTGAATTTGAAAAACATCACCTGTCAATGATTTTTCTAGAGCCTCACTTTTTGATTTATAAATTGGCACATAGTTATCAATCAAGCGTCCGGGTTTGTTTAATATTTTAATATCTCTGGCAATATTTTCACCATTAGTAATAAATTCTTTTGCACCTTCACCTGATTTGAATTTATCTATAATAAAATCGAAATTGCTCAAAATTTCATTTTTTTTAGGGTCAATAACTGCTCTTGCAGAGCTTGCCATTGACTCTAACGTATTAGTCAAAAATGCAGATTCATTGGCACATTTTGGCAATCCTTCTGTAACTTGATTTACATGTTTTCCTGCTGATGAAACAACAGAACTAATTACATTAATATTTGGAACCTTCATAATATATATAAAACATTTTTCAAACAATAATTGCTATCAAATCATGTTTTTTATATAATAATTTTGCAAAACTTAGTAATAAGAAAGGAAACTTTAAGATGAAAAAATCAGTAAAAGATTTAGGTGATGTTCAAGGAAAAAGAGCATTAGTAAGAGTTGACGTAAATGTACCTCTAGATGCAGATAAGAACGTAACTGACGACACAAGAATTCAAGCAATTCTTCCTACAGTTAAATTTTTAAAAGATAAAGGTGCAAAAATTATTTTGATGGCACACTTAGGTAGACCAAAAGGAGAATGGAATCCAGAATTCTCATTAGCTCCAGTTGCAAAACACCTATCAAAAGTTTTAGGCGAAGAAGTTTTGTTCGTATCTAAACCAGTTGGTGAAGGTGCAGAAAAAGAATTAGAATCATTGAAAGATGGTCAAGTAGCATTGTTAGAAAACATCAGATACTACAAAGCTGAAGAAGCAAAAGATGATGATATGACATTTGCTGAAGAATTAGCAAAACTTGGTGATTTTTATGTAAACGATGCATTCGGTGCTGCACACAGAAAACACACTTCAACTGCTAAAGTTGCTAAGTTGTTAAGCCCTGCAGTTTCTGGTTTGTTAATGGAAAAAGAATTGAGATGTTTATCACAAGCACTTGATAACCCAACAAGACCATTTACAGCAGTAGTTGGTGGTGCAAAAGTTTCTTCTAAAATTGGTGTTTTAGAAAACTTAATCGATAAAGTAGACAACTTGATTATCGGTGGTGGTATGGCTTATACATTCGTAAAAGCTAACGGTGGTAAAATCGGTAACTCAATCTGTGAAGATGATCAATTAGAAACAGCAAAAGCAATTGAAAAGAAAGCTGCTGAAAAAGGCGTTAAGTTGGTTATGGCTACTGACGTATTAGTAACAGACGACTTCTCAGGAAACGGCACAAACAAATTCGTTAAGATTAACGAAATTCCAGACGGATTTGAAGGTGTAGATGCTGGTGAAGAATCAAGAAAAGCATTCGCAGAAGTTCTTAAATCATCAAAAACTATTTTGATGAATGGACCAGTTGGTGCATTTGAAAACCCTAAATTTGCAGAAGGTACAAAAGCTGTATTAGAAGCAATCGTAGAAGCAACAAAAAATGGTGCTACTTCTGTAATCGGTGGTGGTGATTCAGTTTCAGCTGCTAAGAAATTCTGTAAGGCAGAAGATTTCACTCACGTATCAACAGGTGGTGGTGCTTCTTTAGAATTTATTGAAGGAAAAGTACTTCCAGGTGTTGCTGCATTAGATGAAGCATAATAATGAAGCATAATAATGAAGCATAATAATGAAGCATAATAAAAATTATTATAATTTTTAAGTAAGGCGAGATGCTTTGCATCTCGCCTTACTTTTTTATTAAAAATGAAAAAGTTTTATCAATAAACTATAAAGACAAAATTCTCTAAAAGAAAATTATATTATGGTTTTTGTAATTCAACTAAAGATTTTCCAAATAATTCTTATCTTTCAATTCATCAGGCATGAATTGTTGGTTGTATTCAGGATTGTCGTGGGTATAAACATATCCAACACCAAATCCGTATTTTTTAGCATCTTTGTAGTGTGAATCTCTAAGGTGCATAGGTGGTGGAAAATCGTTGCCACTTTCAATATCAGCTAAGGCTCTATCTATTGCCATACAAGCTTGGTTAGATTTTGGAGCTTTTGCTACATAAATAACAGCTTGTGCTAGTGGAATTCTGCCTTCTGGCAGTCCTAGTATTTCAACGGCTTTATATGCGTTTAAAGCTATATTTAGTGCGTTTGAATCAGCATTTCCAATGTCTTCTGCTGCACAGACAATTAGTCTTCTGGCAATAAATCGAGGGTCTTCGCCTGCTTCTATCATCTTTGCAAGGTAATATATTGCTGCATTTGGGTCGCCACCTCTTATACTTTTTTGGAACGCTGATGCAAAGTCATAGTGTTCTTGCCTAGAATATCTTGTGTTGCGTTTTTGGGTAATGCTTTCAAGTATTTCTACGTTTAGTAGTCTAAAATTGTTCGATAAATTGCTTGAAAAATATGAGTTTTCAACCATATTAAGTGCTGTTCTGGCGTCACCTCTAGCATTATTAATAATGAATTTTGTTACTTCTTCATCGTATTCAAGTGGTTGATGATGTTCTTCAAGGTACTTGAACCCTTTATTAATAATGTTTGCCATACTTTCATCATCAATAGAATTAAGTCTTATCACTTGAACTCTTGAAATCAAAGCTGGTGCAACCTGAAAAGATGGATTTTCTGTAGTTGAGCCGATAAGATAGAAGGTTCCGTCTTCAATGTATGGCAAAAGTACGTCTTGTTGTGTCTTTGAATATCTATGGATTTCATCTATAAATAGAATTGTTTTTTGACCGGCTTTTAGACATTCGTTTGCTTGAGCTACAGTATCTTTTATGTCTTTTATTCCTGATGAAACGGCAGAAAGTTCTACAAAGTTTGCGTTCACTTGGTTTGCAATTAGTCTTGCAAGTGTTGTTTTGCCACACCCAGGGGTACCCCAAAGGATTAGTGAAAACAGCCTTTGCGATTTGATAAGATTCATAAGTGGTGAATTTTTAGAAATGACGTTTGATTGACCTAAAAACTCATCAAGTGTTTTTGGTCGGAGCAATTCCGCAAGTGGAATTTGTTTGTTTTGTTCAATTAGTCCACTGAATAAATCTACCATAATAAAATGATAGCACAGAAATTTTAATATAGTATTTTAGCATTAACTTGTTTTTTTCTATTGAAGGCGTTATTAAGATTTTTAATAAGTTCGGCTTGAGTGTTTGCAGAATAAAGTTTTCCTCCTGTCACAACTGCCGTACATTTTAATTGATCCAAGTCTTCCTCGTTATCTAAATTTAGAGCTATTACATCAATTTTTATATCTTTTCGATATTTTATTAATTCCATCGCATATTTACAAGGACTTTCGTCACAGTTTTCACCCCCATCTGTAATTAGGATAATGTGTTTCTCTTTGTCATCTTGTTTAAAGTCGTTTTTAACAGCTTGTTTAAGTGAATAAGTTATTGGAGTCATACCTCTTGGTCTGAAACTTCTAAGAGTGTCTGTTATGTAGTATTCGTTGTCGTTATTTATAGGTACAACTAAGGAGCTTGCTTTGCAGGCATCAAATGGAGTTAAGCCCCATCTGTGACCATAAATTCTTACCCCAATTTTATTTCCACTTATTTGTGGAAGAAGGGTTCTTATGCTGTCTATTAAAAGATTATGTTTAGTTTTATCAAGTAACATTTCGTTCATGCTATTTGAATAATCAAGAATAAACAATGTTTGTGTTTCGTTATTTGATTTAAATTTTGGTAGGTGTGGAGTTGTGAAAACATTGTATTCTCCTTCTGCGAAACAGCAAAAAGGTATAATTATAGAGCTTAAAAATATCAGTATAATTTTTTTCATATATTTGTTTAATCATAAAAGTTCGTCACAAATAAATTCTCTAGTTAGGTAATATTATTTTTTAGAGTTATAATTGTTATATATATTTGAATGAAAGAGGGTTTAGAAATGAAAAAAGAATTGATTTTTCTAGGGCCACCAGCATGTGGTAAGGGTACTCAGACAGCAAAATTGGCAGAACACTTTGGATTTCCGCATGTGGATACTGGTTCTTTGTTAAGAGCAGAAATCTCTGCAGGTACAGAAAATGGTAAAATTGCAAAACAATTTATTGATAAAGGAAATTTAGTTCCTGTTGAGTTGGTTGGCGCTATTATCAAAGACAGATTATCACAAGATGATTGTAAAGATGGGTTTATTCTTGATGGATTCCCTCGTAGTGTTGAACAAGCTGATTTGTTAGAAGTTATCAGAAAAGAGCTTGATGGTGACAATGAAGTTGATTTTAGAGCAACTTATTTTGATTTACCAACAGATATTTTGATTGCAAGAATTGTAAACAGACGTTCTTGTAAAAACTGTGGTGAAATCTATAACTTGAAATTCAAACCACCTGTAAAAGAAAATGTTTGTGATAAATGTGGTGGCGAGTTAGTTCAAAGAAAAGATGATAACGAAGAAACTGCAAAAGCAAGATTTGACACATATTTTAATGAAACTGCACCTTTGATTGAATATTATAAGAGCAAAGGCGTATTATCAACAATAGATGCAAATGGTTCTATTGATGAAGTATGGGAAAGGTTATTAAAGGTTGTTGAATAATGATTAATAGAAAATCAAGAGATGAAATAAAAAGAATGCGACATGCAGGTCATATTGTTGCACTTGTACATAAGAAAATGAAAGAGGTTGTAGAACCTGGAATAAGCACAAAAGAACTTGATGCGATTGCAATGCAAGTTATCAAAGAGAATAAAGCTATTCCTACATTTCTAGGTTATGGAGGTTTTCCAGCTTGTATCTGTACTTCTGTCAATGATAGAGTAGTACACGGAATTCCTTCTGAAAAAGAAATTTTGAAAGAAGGCGATATTATTGCAATCGATGTCGGAGCAACTTATGGTGGCTTGGTTGGTGATAGTGCTTGGTCTTATGCCGTTGGTCAAATCTCAGAAGAAAAACAGCGTTTGATGAAGGCTACAGAAGAATCATTATTTGCAGGTATTTCAAAGATGAGAGCAGGTAATGTTTTAGACGATATTTCAGGTGCTATTCAAGATGTTGCTGAAAGCTACAAAATGGGAATAGTTAGACGATATGGTGGACACGGTGTAGGTCACGTTATGCATGAAGAACCATTTTTGTTTAACTATAGAGTTGGTGACACTACTAAGATTAAATCAGGTTACGTTATAGCTATTGAACCTATGCTTAATCTAGGTGGTGACGATGTTTATGTTGAACCAGATGAATGGGGTGTTGTAACAAAAGACCATCAGCCATCTGCTCACTTTGAACACACTGTTTTAGCGACAGAAGATGAACCAATCTTGATGACAACATTGATGGAATAAAAAAGGACAGAATTATGAAATATAAATTGGGAATAATTGGTTATCCTTTAGGTCATTCAATATCTGCTGTAATACAAAAAGCAGGGTTTGAGAGTCTTGGAATAGATGTTGAATATGATGTAATGGAGACATCTCCAGATAACTTGGTAGAAAGAGTAAAATTCTTGAAAGTTAATGGTTATGATGGATTTAATGTCACTATTCCATTAAAAGTTCCAATATCGTTTTTTATGGAAGAATTGGACGATTATGCAAATGTAGCTGGTTGTATAAATACTGTAAAAATAACTGGCTCTCATAGAGATATGTTTGGCTATAATACAGATATATATGGATTTAAGTCAGCTATTCCTAAAGATGTTGATTTGAAAGGTAAAAATGCTTGTATACTTGGTACAGGTGGCGCTTCTAGAGCTGCTAGTGTAGGGTTAATTGAACGTGGTATAACTTCGATTGATTTTTATACAAGAAATCTTATCAATGCTCAAGAACCAATAAATTATTTGAGAGCAAAATTCCCAAAGGTAAAATTTAATACTCATCAAATCCAATGTTTGTTAGAATTACCAAAATCAGCAATAGTTGTGAACGCAACTCCTATAGGAATGAAGGGGTATGCTATGGACGAACAACCTATTTCTGATGCAGTTATTAGAAAACTTGATAAAGATACAGTTGTATATGATATTGTATATAATCCATTAACCACAATGCTTTTGCAATCAGCTAAAAAAGAGGGGTTACGAGTAATTGAGGGATTGGATATGTTGTTATATCAAGCTCAAAAAGCTATACAGATTTGGACAGGTGAAGTTCCAGATATCAAAACAATGAAAATAGCAGCATTAAGAAATTTAGAAAATATTTAAATGTATTGATATAAAAGAAGTCCCGACTTGTGAAACAAGTCGGGACTTCTTTGTTTTGTAAAATTTGATTAGTAGAAGATACCGTAATTTGATCTTAAAGCTGCTGAGGTATCTGCTGATGCTAACATAGAGTCTGCCCATGGTGAATCCATAAATATTAATGGTACAAACGGCATATTTGTTGTTCCATCAACGCTATTTGCTACAGTTGCTCTGTATGGCTCTGCACCGAATGTAAAATATGGTGCTTCTGTAAAATATGTACTTGTTGGTTGTCCACCTGCATTAAAGCCCCATGGTCCGTTTGGTATTCCTGTTGTCATGTGTGTAATCTCCTATAATTCCTGTAATAACTTAATGCCTTTTAAAAACGGATTAAACAGTTAATATTTAATTCAACATCTCTAATCAGTCTTTTATTAAATATTCAACTCTTTAATTCCCGTACTTTAATAAAGTTTTTTTCTCTATAAAAATTGATTTTTGGATTGGACTTTTGTAATATTTCTTAATATTTAAGTTTAAAATTCATTGTTTATAAGGTTTTTGATATACTAAAGAAAAACTGGAGATTGTTATGGTAAAAATTAAAGTTACTAAGATGCAAGGTTGTGGAAATGATTTTGTAGTTATTGATTATAGTGAATATGAAAAGACTGGTTTAGAAATGTCAGAGTTAGCAAAGAAGCTTTGTGATAGGCATTTTGGATTAGGTGCAGACGGAATGATTATACCAAAATTGGATAGCAAGGATACTGATATTGCTTGGTATTTTTATAATTCTGATGGAACAACTGCTCAGATGTGTGGGAATGGAATGAGATGCTTTGCTAAATATGTTTATGATAAAAAGTTAATGGGAAAAAAGAAATTTTCAGTAAAGACAGGTGCTGGAGTTATTTCACCTGAAATATTAGAAGATGGGAATGTAAAAGTTAATATGTCGTCACCTATATTAGAACCTGAAAAAATACCGTTTAAATCTAATGAAAATTTAAATCAAAAAATAAATGTATTAGATAAAGAATTTATAATAAACGCTGTATCAATGGGCAATCCACATTGTGTGATTTTTACAGAGGGTGATGTTTATGAGATGGCTAAAACTTATGGGCCAGAGTTGGAGAAACACGAAATGTTTCCAGAGAAAACAAATGTAGAATTTGTAAAAATAAAAAGTAGGAATGAGGTGGATTTCTGCGTATATGAAAGAGGTTGTGGAATAACATTAGCTTGTGGAACAGGTGCTTGTGCCAGTGTGGTGGCAGGTGTTTTAAATAACTTAACAGACTGTAAAGTTAAGGTTAATCTGCTAGGTGGGGCTGTAACTGTTGATTGGAGCGAACATGAGCAAGGTTTGAGTGAAAATATATATCTTATAGGACCTGCTGAATACAGTTATTTTGCAGAGTATCTGTTGTAATTTGTATGTTTATGGTAAGATTTTTTTAAAAGGAGAAATGTATAATGAAACAATATGAATTATTAGTGGTTTTTAAACCAAACGCTGATTCAGAAGAAGTTGATAAATTGATTGAAAAAGTTTCTGCAGACGCTGAAGCTTTAGAAGGTAAAACTGATTCTGTTGAAAAAATTGGACGTAAAAAATTAGCTTATGAAATCCAAAATTTCAGAGATGGATTCTTTACAAATATGGTACTTTCATTACCAGAAGCTAATGTTGCTGAATTCAAACGTCAATTACGTTTAAATGACAGCATTTTAAGAACAATGTTCTTAGAAAAATCAGTAAAAGCAGGAGTATAATATGTCATTGGCTAAGGCTATTGTAACAGGGACTGTTTACAGAAATCCTGAAAAGAGATTTACTTCAAGCAATATAGCAATATATAGCTTAACGCTAAACATCGGAGAAAACGATGAAACATTAGTAAGAGTTATCTCAAAACGCAGAGCTTTAGAAGGAATTCTTGATAAGGTTCGTCAAGGTGATAAAATACTTGTAGGTGGACGTTTACAGGTTGCAACATCAAAGTATTTAGATGGATCAGACAAGAGATTTTATGAGATAGATGCATCGAATGTTGAATTAATTCAATCAAACGGTGGTAATCCTGAACAAGTAGCGGAAAAAGTTGTTGAACAGTATTCAATGAACGAAGATTCTGATATTGATGATGATGAAATTCCGTTTTAAAAACTAAAAAAGTAAAAAGTATAAGAAATAAGGCTAGAAAGGCAAATTATTAAAATGGCAAAACAAGATCAAGACAGAAGAAAAAGAAAAACTTGTAGTTTTTGTGCTGACCACGTTGATGCAATTGACTACAAAGACGCTTCTAAATTGAAAAGATACTTAACAGAAGCAGGTAAAATTATTCCTAGACGTGTTACAGGAACATGTGCAAGACATCAAAGAATGATTGCAAAAGCTATTAAAAGAGCTAGAGAAGCAGCTATTATCAACTATACATTTGACTAATAGAATGCTTGCTAGTTATATAGTAAGTTTAAAAGGCGGGTAAAACCGCCTTTGTTTTGGATATAACAGGAGATTAAAATGGAAAACCAAATCACAATAAGATCAGATAGAGATACTGACTATACATTTTCTTATAAAGGTGAAGATGTAACATTAAAAGCAGGTGGTATATTGAGTATTGCTGACGGCTTGGAACACGTTGTATTACCAACATGTGCTATGAAGGTTATCAACAACTTGATTATCATTAAACAAGATGTAAAGTAGGAATGCAATATATTTAGTATTGTGTCATGCTGAAAATAAATAAAAGAGGCGAGATGATTTCATCTCGCCTCTTTTTTGTTTATACATTTAATCAATTACTTGATTGCATCTTTAGCTCTTTTTAAGCTTCTTTCTTTACCAAGAACTTCTAGCATACCAACCATATCAGCACCACGAGTTCTACCAGAAACAGCTGCTCTGATAGCCCACATAGTCATCTTTGGTTTAATACCTTGTTCTTTCCATTTGCCACGGAATTGTTCAAGTTTGTCGTGAAGTGTTTCTTCATTCCATTCCCAGTTTTGAGCTTCTTCTACAAAGTCTTTTAATACAGATTGAGAAGTTTCTGTATTTACAACATCTTCTTCTACGTTTTCTGCGTATTTCACTTTATCTCCAAAGAAGTATGAAACAGCATCTGTAATATCAGATAGTAGAGTTAGTGGTTCACGAGTGATTTCAATCATCTTAGTAAACTGTTCTTCTGTTAGTTCTGTTAAATCATAATCTGTTAGATATGGTTTAAGTTTTTCTTTCAATTCTTCAATCGGAAGTTGTTTTATATAGTGACTGTTCATCCATTTTAATTTATCGTATTCAAAGATTGAGTTTGAAGAAGAAATTTCATTTATTCTGAAATCTTCGGCAATCTTTTCAACAGGTTTAATTTCTTCACCATCAGATGGAGCCCAACCTAACAATGCAACAAAGTTAATAAGAGCTTCTGTTAGGTAACCTTGTTTAACGAAATCACTAACTGCAGTAGCTCCGTGACGTTTTGACAATTTACTTCTATCTGGTGCAAGAATCATACCTAAGTGTCCAAATCTAGGAACTTCTGCTCCAAGAGCTTCATAGATAAGAATTTGTTTATAAGTGTTTGAAATATGGTCTTCACCTCTGATTACGTGAGATATTTTCATCAACATATCATCAATAACAACTGCAAAGTTGTATGTAGGAGCTCCGTTTGATTTTTGGATAACGAAGTCGCCTAAAAGGTTTGTATCCATGTGAAGTTTACCTTTTACAAGGTCATCAAATTCAAGAATAGAGCTATCGTTGAATGCTTTTTGAGTTTTAGAGATATTAAACCTGATAGCAGGTTTTCTTCCTTGTGCTCTTAATTCTGCTTTTTGTTCTTCTGTTAAGTTTTCACATTTTTTAGAATAAACATAAGGTTTTTTGTTTTTTGTAGCTTCTTCTTTTTCTGCTTCAAGTTCTTCTGGAGTACAGAAACATTCGTAAGCATAACCTTTGTCTAAAAGTATTTGGATATATTTTGGATAAATATCAAATCTTTCAGATTGAGTGTAAGGACCATAATCTCCACCTACGTCTGGACCTTCGTCCCAGTTTAGACCTAATGCTTTTAAACTATCAAAAATATTATCAATGTATTCTTGAGAAGTTCTATCTGCATCAGTATCTTCAATTCTTAATATGAATTTACCGTTATTTTTCTTTGCAAATAAATAATTAAATAATGCTGTTCTTGCTGTACCAACGTGCAAGTTTCCACTTGGTGATGGTGCAATTCTTACTCTTACTTCTTCCATTTTTTCCTTCTTTCTATCTACATTTTATATGTTTATTTTATCACAAAAGAAGAATAAAAATTATCTTAATATGTTTAATTAAAATAAGATTCATTCTTCTTCTGTTTAATTTTAGAGTTGAAACATAAGTAAAGGAATTAACTGAAAAATGGGTAGAAAGTTTTATAGTATAAAAATACTGATGCGATTATCATGATTATCCCGATGAGTTTAAGGAATATTTCTGAATATTTGGCAACTGTATCAATTTGTTTTATTAGGTTAGTAAACATACCTGCAAACACTAGGATTACTCCTTCGCCTAATGCAAACATAAATAACATAAGAAGTGAGATTAGTATGTTATTAGTGATGGTTGCAAAACTCATAATCCCAGCAAGGATTGGAGTAGAACAAGGAGTCCCACCGATTGCAAAGAGTGCGCCAAGTAGCATTGGGTATAAGTATTTTGAGTTATTTGAGTTTGACGGGATTTTAGAAATAAGAGTTGGTAGGTTTATTTCTAGTATACCTAAAAGATGTAGTCCCATTGTTAAAAGAAGTGAGGCTATAAAGATTAGAAAATATCCACCAGCAATAGAGATAAATACTTTGCCAGTAACTGCACAAAGTATTCCAATTATGCTGAACACGATTGCTGAACCAATGACAAATGATGTAAGTTGGAGAAGGGTGTTTTTATTGTCGTTTTCGTTAAACCCTCCTATGTAGCCAATTACGATTGGTAACATAGCAAGTGAACAGGGTGATATTGATGCAATTAGACCACCTATGAATGACAAGCCTAAAAGCATTAGTTGGAAGTTCCCTGAGGATATTTGTTCTGTAAATTGTGCTGTAATATCTATCATTATTTTATCTCTTTTAAATAGTTTTCAAATGTGGTGCTATCAATGTATCCTTCGATACGTTTTTGTATATGTTGGTTTTTGTTTAATAAAACGATTGTTGGAACAAGAGTTACATTATATTTAGATATCATGTCTTGATTGTATTCTGTTTGGTTTTGTACAGGAATAGATATTAGTTCAATATCTTTTTGGTATTTAGGATAAATAGTTTTTACTACAGTGTCCATACGTTGACATTCCCCACACAAAGTTGATGTAAATTTTATTATTTTAGGTTTTGTTGTGTTTGACACAGTAACTGTTGATTCGTTGTTTTTTGATACATAAAAATATGTGATTAGTGGTAAAACAAAAATTAGTAATAATATGATTGTGTTTTTATTCATCTTTCCTCCTTTAACTATTTATTATTATTTGTAAAATGAAGTAAAATAAAATAGTTAAGAAGGTTAATTTTAGGATAATTTTATTTGTATATAAATAGGAATTTATATGATATAATTAAGGTTGACTATGATATAAGATAGAAGTATATAGAGGAATGATATGAGATTTTTAATAACATTTTTAGCAATATTATCAATGACAGTAAACACTACGTTTGCAGCATATAGAGCAGATGTAAAGACTGTAAGAATACCTACTGGTACAAAGTTATCATTACAGTTGTTACAGACCGTTAGTACAATATCAGGACAAGAAGGATCTTCTTTTAATTTAATGTTGTTAAACGAGCAAAGAGTAGGAAATGTTACAGTGTTACCTACAGGCTCTGTTATCAGAGGATGTGTAAAACAGATTAAACCTTCAAAGCGACTTTCAAGAGGAGCTGTTTTATATCTTGATTTTGACCATGTAGTTACTCCTACTGGTAGACAGTTGCCAATATGTTTGGGAGTTTATGGTATAAAGAAAACCACTTATGATGGAGGTTTGTATGAAACATTAGGTTATGGTCAAGCTATACAGGATAATTGGACAAAAGCTTGTGACATAACCACTGTATCTACTAATTTTGGTAGACGTGCTAAAAATTGTATTCCAGGGGTACAATATATAACTACTCCAATTTGTGCTTTAGGTGGTGCTATTGGTGGAGGTTTTTATTTCTTAGGTGATAGCGTAGCTGATTTGTTTAAAAAAGGTGAAGAACTTACTTTGACTAAAGGTTCAATAATCAATGTTATGCTTACTCAACCGATTGATGTTCCTGTGAACTAGTTAGAAATTTGATAAGGAATTTAGATTATGATTAAAGATAAGTTGAATAATAGAATTATTGAAGGTCTTGAGTTTTTATCTAAAACAGATTTTTCAAAATTGACTGATGGCAGGCATGTAATAAGTGATTATATGTATGTAAATGTAGAAACTTATCAAACAAAATCCGATGCTTTATATGAAGCACATAGAGATTATATTGATATTCAGTATATTATTTCAGGAGAAGAAAAGATAGGAGTTACCAAATACTCAGATTGCACAGAAAATACTCCTTATGATAAAGAACGAGATATAGAATTTTTAAATGGAGAAGGAGAATTTTACCCAATGAGAACGGGCGATTATATGATTTTATACCCGACTGATGCTCATAAACCTTCGATTTCTTTAAATGAACAAACAACTGTAAGAAAAGCTGTTGTGAAAGTAAAATTATAAAATTTTTAATAAAAAATTTGACTAAAATATAAAAATCATTAAATACACTATAGATATCATATAAACAAATGATTTATGTTAAACCAATTAAGGTTATGATGTTTAGTGTCGTATTCTCATTGGGAAGGACGGTTTGTAGTGTATAATGCGATGAATATATCACCAAGATCATATATGCCAAATGGTCAAGGGTATAAACAAGAAGATGAGTCTGAAGAAAAGACTCATGATTCGTTGCAAGAAAATCCACAAAGAAACAGACGAGATTCTAATCCACAAGAATCAAGAACAGTTGCACGTGGACGTGCACCACTTCCTGAACGTAACAATCCACCAGTAGCTGGTGGAAGTAGACCTGCTCCACTAGTAGCAGGCGGAAGTAAACCTGCTCCACCAGTAGCAGGTGGAAGAAATATTCAACCTGTAACAATGGGTGTTGGGCCAAGAGAATTACCTCCAAAACCTGTTAGAAACAATCAAACTGTACCACAAGAAAAAGCAAGAATGCCTCAACAAATGGGTCAGCCAATGGTTAATAGACCTGTGTCTACTCCTATGACTGCTCATAATATGCCAAATCAAAATATCCAACAAAACTATACGCAACAACCTGTAATGCAACAAAGTCCTGTTCAGCAATCCGTTCAACCACAGGTTAATCATCAACCTATTAATAATCAATATGCACAAGGTGTACAAAATAATCAAATTCCAAATGCAACGCAAACCTCTCAAAATACTCAAGGACCTCAAAGTGCTAAACAAACCCAAATAAATAACATGGCACGTAATAACAAGGTTAATATTGCTCAGGTTATTAAAGATTTTAGAGGTACTATTGCTGCAATTGGTACTCCAAACTGTCTTGTAGATGAGATTGAAGATTATTTGAATAAGGTTATTGACCATACAAAAGGTGATGCTCCATCTATCAATTTTGTTCAAACAAATCTTTTAAATGCAGCAGTTATTTTGGATAAATATATCTCTGATACATTAGAAAAAGAATCTCGTGTTGTACAAAACTGGTTAGAGGCTTTGTTCTTACAAAGAATTAACTATAGCTATAACGATACAGAAATCAATGAAGATTTCCTAGTTAAGTTTCCAAAAGATGAACAAACTCCTCAAGAAAAATCTACTGTAGAGGAAATAAAAACAGATGAACCGATTGTTCAACAAGAAATCCCTGATTATGAACCAATCGTTCAAGAACCAGTTCAAAATGTTCAACAAGTACAACAACCTGTTAGACAAACTGTTCCAATCAGACCAGCTCAACAACGTGTTCAACCAATGGTTCAGCCACAAAGAGTTGTTCAACGTGTTGTAGAAACTCCTCAACAGGTTGCTGTTCAAAAACCAAAATTGACAATTATCCCAGAGGATAATGAATTAAAATCTTTGTTTATTCAAGCTAAAAAACATGCATATTCAAATAACCCTGCAAAAGCTATGAATATTTTAGAAAAAGCTTTAACAAGAGCTGAATCTGTTAAAGATGAAGATGCTCAGTCTAAAATTTGTTATGAAATGGGTAAGATTTATGACGATAATAATTATTTAGCACAAGCTCTTAATAATTATAACCGTTCATTACAAGTTACAACTGATACTAGCATGAAAACAAAAGCTCATTATTCAATGGCAAAAATATATGATGATGTAAACCAACTTGATTCAGCTGTTCAACATTATATGAATTCTGTTTCGTATGCAGGTAAAGAAGATAATTTGTCTTCTCAATCAAAATCTTTAACAAATATCGGTAATATTTATACAGATAAATATAATCCAGATGCTTTTATATTCTATGATGAAGCAGACATTTTGGTTACTCAAACAGATGATTCAGAAATGAAAGGTTATGTATCAAGCAATACAGCAGGAGCATTTAATAAGTTTAATTTGCCAGAAAAAGCGTTACAATGTTATGCAAGTGCTGTTAAGAGTTATGCTGATGCAAAGCAAAATAATAATGTAGCAGAAAATTATAAAGCTGCAGGTGAATTGATGTATGATTTGAAATATCCTGCAAAAGCAAAAACCCTTTTAAGAAAAGCGTTGGCTCATACAGATAAATATAAAGACATTGAGTTAATCAATGAAATTAATGATTTACTGGAAGAAATAGGCTAAAAAACACATAAATTCATTTAATACACACAAACAATTTGTCGGGTAATCCCGACTTTTCTTTTTTTAAAGGGTGAATATTAGGAATTACTTAGAAGTCTTTTTATTTGCGAGTTAATTGTCCACTTCTTAGGGTACAGTTCAGAATTAGCAAACGAAGAATCTCTGCGTGCATACAAATTACCAAAACCACAATCCTTTACTTTACATTTCTTAATGCTTTTGATTAAAAAAATCAATTTTAAAATCTAAAAATACTTTATAAAAGTAAGGGATACTAAGTTTAGCTATTATGTATGCATTCATTATGTAAGTTATAAAAGTATGCTAGATTTGGTATTAGAATTAGTATTAGTTAAGTTATTAAGGGAAACAAAGTTATGGCAATTGGAGCAAAAGACAGAATCGACAAATTACTTGTACAAAAGTACGCAAAAGAGCAAGTAGATAACCATCAATTAGGGGTTGCATCAATGGTAGACCCAGAGAAAATGATGGGAGCAATGAATGATTATGCGGCAGTTCAGCGTGGAATGTTAATGATGTCCGGCAGGTTAGCTGAACTTTGTGCTGGAGTCAAATCGAAATCAAGATATAATAATTTTAGGCGAGCAAGTGTTGCTTAAGATAAATATGATAATATATACAAAAAAAGAGGTCCTTATTTAAGAACCTCTTTTTTATATATTTTATTTGATATCTTATTTCTTCAAGAAATCAGGAATTTCAATATTAGTGAATGAAACACCAGTGAATGGAGGCATATTGTTAGATGCACCATTGTTATTAGCAGGAGCTTGTTGAGCTGGTGCTACATTAGTTTGAGTATTCATATTCACATTAGTATTCAAACCTGAGAATATAGTATCTATTGATGGACTAATGTTTTCAGCAGGTGCTGTTAATTGCTGAACTTGAGGTTTAAGTTCAAACCCTGTTGCAACAACTGTGATAGAAACTTCACCTTGCATATCTTCATTGATTGAAGTACCGATGATGATGTTTGCATCTTCAAGAACAGAATCTCTAATAAGATTAATTGCATCAGTAATTTCAAACAATGTCATATCAGGTCCACCAGTAACATTAACGATTAAGCCACTAGCACCGTGAATAGATGTTTCAAGCAAGTTAGAGTTAACAGCAGCTTGAGCAGCTTCAACAGCTCTACCTTCACCAGAACCGATACCGATACCCATAACAGCTGAACCAGAGTTTTCCATAACGCTCTTAACATCGGCAAAGTCAACGTTGATTTCACCAGGTTTTGTGATGATATCAGAAATACCTTGAACACCTCTCAAGATAACTTCATCAACAACCACGAAAGCGTCCTTCATACCAGTTCTTCTGTCAACAACTTGTAATAATTTGTCGTTTGGAATAACTAGCAATGAGTCAACAGCTTCTCTAAGTTTTTCAAGACCTTCATTTGCAGAAACCATACGGCGATTACCTTCAAATGAGAAAGGTTTTGTAACAACTGCAATAGTAAGAATTCCTAAATCTTTAGCAATTTTAGCAACAACAGGAGCAGCACCAGTTCCTGTGCCACCACCCATACCAGCTGCGATGAATACCATATCTGCACCTTCTAAAGCTGCTGTGATTTCTTGAGTAGCTTCTTCTGCTGCTTGTTCACCGATACGGCTATTTCCACCTGCACCAAGTCCGTTTGTAAGTTTTGCACCTAATTGAACTTTGTTGCTGTTTGGTACGTTTGATAATGCTAAAACTTGTACGTCAGTGTTCATTTCCCAAAATTCTACACCTGTCAAGCCTGCTTTTATCATTCTTTTTATTGCGTTTCCGCCACCACCACCAACACCAACTACTTTGATAACTGATGGGTTAGCCATATTTACTAAACTATCAGCTGGTTGGCTTTGTGTAGCTTCTGATTTTCCAAAAATATCTGGTCCTAAATTTTCCACGATATAACCTCTTTTAATTATTCTACAATACGTTATTAATATATTATCATACTATTGCAAACAGGGACAATAGTAAAGAATTTACTTTACATTTTGTAATGACAGCCTACCAGTCTTTTGCCCCGTATTTTGCAAATAATTCAATACGTTCGTTTATTTTTTTTATAAGTTTTTCATATAATTTTTTTTCTTTGTTTGGAATATTTGTATTTAGTTTTGCTTTATACAAAATGAGTTCTTCTTTAAGTTTTCTAATACGTTGTTTGTGTTTTTCTCTTTCCACAAACAACCAACCCTCAAAACCACAATCTGGTGGGATAACTGCCCAAGGTGATGATGGAAATATTTTGCAAACCTCTAACCTTGTTTCATAGCGAGAACACAAGTTATTATCTTGAAGAAATCTGCATTTATAGAAGGTTTGTTTTTCATAGTTAGGAATGTTTTTCACAATTTCTTCATCTACATTCATAGCATCTTTATATGATGGATAAGGTTCAAATAGTTCTAAAAATTCTTTAGCACTTTTGTCGCCGTTTTCTGCATTTAAAACAAGCTCCTCATGTGGAATTGATGCAACAACTACTCTACAACATTTACCACACATTTTGCACAACCTTTGAGGTCTTCTTTCTAAAAAATCTTTGTTTGTGTAATTCATAAGTTTATTATAGCACCTAATTATATTAAATCGTTTAATTAGTCGTCAGTGGTTGAATTTCTTAATAACTCTGCAATATCTTGTTTCATCAATGAACGTAAATCACCTTTTAATTTGAAGTATTCATTGAATTTAGGAGTTGTTGATACATTAAAAGAACGACCATTTTTATCTCTTGTTTTTGAAACAAGCCCTTTTTCAACAAGTTCGTTAATATGTTCGTAAGCATTTGAACGGTACATTTTTAATTCAGCTTGTCTAATAGGCTCTTTTAATGCAATAACAGTTAGTGTTTTAAGTACAGGCTTTGATAATTCGACAGGACAAAGTTTTTCAACTATATCCATGTGCTCAGTTTTTACTTGCAGAATATAGCCATTTTCATCATCAATTTCTAATGCACTATCTCTTGATGAGTAATCCATAATTAAATCTAACATAGCTTCTTCAACAACATCTTCGTTTTCTTCTCCTAAGATTTCTGCGATATCTTTGATTTGTAAAACTCTTGCTGTTGTAAAAAGTACTGCTTCAATTCTTGATTTTAAACTTGACACTACTTGTTATACTCCTCAATTTCAACGCTGTTATGAAGTTGAACTACATTGTCAACCACAGAACTAACGTCATCTGTTAGTGCATCTTGTACCATTTTTTCGTTCATAATTTCTTCTTCAGAAGCTTCTTTGTGAGTGTTTTTAATTACATATAAGTTTCCATAGAAATCATCTTGTTTTAAAGTGTACTCACCTTCTGTTACTAGGAATAATATAGAAATATATGCAGTGATTCTATCCATTCCAAGCAAAACTAATTCATTAAGCTCTATTTGAGTTTCTCTATTCAATATTTCTGTAAGGTTATTTCTAAGAATAGATGCACCAAGCTTGTAATCTTCTTCGTGAGCGAGATTAACCATATCAGACGGTGTTAATTTAGACAAATCTCTAGTTTTTCTAGCTTGTTGAGCACGTTTTTTAGCGTTTTCGATTTCAACTTTTTTATCTAATTTTGCGTAAAATTCTAGTTGTCTAACCAAATCTCTCAAGGTTACTATACGGTTACGATTTAATCTTACACTCGTTCTTCTTTGTAAAACTTCTTCAAATGACGCCACATTATTAGTAGGAACATAGTCTTCATACATATCATCAGGCATAAATCCATCGTCCCATTCGTCCATAGGAGTTTCATCAGGTGGAATTATCTCTGTAATATCAATACCGTCTAAGATGTCAGCTTTCATTTTTAAAAGTAAAGCTGCATAAAGGATTACACGACTTGAATATCTTAAGTTTTGTGCTTTTGATTGGAATAAGTGAGTTGAGAACATATCTGCAACTTCGACAATATCAACTGCCCAAGGGTCGATTTTGCCCTGTCTTGCCATAGCAACAAGAACATCTATTCCGTCAAATTCGCCTCTTTCGTTTTTAGTTATCCCTTTGAAATCTAAATAATTTAGTGACATTCTTCCTCTTTATCTTTTTCCCAAATCTCAAATCTATTATACCACTATTTCTTGTTTATGGTGAGTTACACCTGAAACAAGTGATTTACCTTTTTCTTTTTGAGTAACCCCGATAGAACGGTCTGAAACCTCAATCATAGGCTTTCTGTGTGTTACAACAACAAACTGTATTTGTTTTGCCTGAGTGTTTATCATATTAGCCAACTTGTCAATGTTAATAGGGTCAAGGGCTGAATCTACCTCATCTAATGCGTAGAACGGTGCAGGCATGTATTTTTGGATTGCAAACACAAGTGCAAGCGCAGCTACTGACTTTTCTCCACCAGACAAACCTTTTAGTTTTACTTTTGGTTTGTCACCAGGTTTTGCTTCAATATCTAAACCTCCAGCAAATGGGTTAACTTCGTCTTCTAGTATCAACGAACCTTCTCCACCTGATAGTTGGTGGTAAAGTTCCTTAAAGTTAGAGTTGATGTTGTTGTAAGTTGTCATGAACGCATCTTTTTTAACTTGTTCATAACCATTCATTCTGTTTATGATTTCTTGACGTTCGTGTGACAATGTTTCTATTTTTTCTTTTAGTTCTTGTTCTCTTTGTGAAACTTCGTCATACTGAGTGATTGCATTCATATTAACAGCACCTAAATCGTCCATTTTTCTAGATAATCTTTGAATTTTTGAATTAAGTTCATCAATAGACATATTTACAGGTTGAAGTTTTGAAATTTCAACACCTGCTTCTTCAAGATCTTTTCTAGCTACTTCCAATTCAGGTTCAATTTCACGACGTCTTGCTTTAAATGATTCAATCTGTTCTGCAATCTTTTCTAATTCAGCAGTTTTAACATTCTTTTTGGTGCGTAAATCAATAAGTTGTTCATTGATTTCGTCACGTTGTTTTAGCAAATCACCCAATTTTTCTTTGATTTCTTCAATTTGGGTTTCATAATCTTCTAACTGAACTTTTAGCTTTTTGATATCTTCTGTGAATAATAGTTTGTTGCGTTCACTTTCTTCAATATCAGATTTACATTTTTCTATTGTTTCTTTGCTATTTTCAATAGTTGTCTTGTGGAACGCAATTTCCATGTTGAAGGATTGTATTTCGTTTTCAAAATTGCGTTTATTGGTTTCTAACCTTGCAATTTCTGAATCAATACCTTCTGTCATTTCTTTTAATTTTTTAAGGTCGCTATCATCTAGAAGTTGTTCAATTTCTTCTATTTTTGATTTTAGTTCAGTCATTTCGTCAATAAGTTTGATATGACGTTCTTCTGATTTATCTAATTCTTTATTTATTCTTTCTATTTCAGGTTCAGAAAGTTTGATAAATTCTTGGTTTTGAGCGTACGTTGTTTTAGAAGTTTCAAAGTTTTTATTCAAACTATTAAGTTCGATATTAGCTTTGTTAAATTCTGTCATAGCGTTAGAATAACTAATTCTTACTTGTTCACGCTTAGTTTCAAGCTCTTGTTTGCGTTGTTTAGCTTTGTTGTATTTGTTTTCAATTTCTTGTAGTCGTTTTTTGTATTTTTCAAGTTCATCATCTTCATGGATTGAGAATTTTAGGTTTGTAGTAACCTTTCCACCACCAGTCATAGCACCTGTTTTTTCATACAACGTACCATCAAGTGTAACCATTCTGTATTTTCTGATAAGTTTTTTAGCTACATAATCGTTTTCAACAACAAGAGTGCTACCCACTGCATAATAGAATGCATCAAGGTACATATCATCAAAATCAATCAGATTGATTGCATAATCAATAACGCCCTGTTCTTTTGGTAAGTTAAGACTATTCGGAGCTTCAGCAATCTTGTTAAGAGGGATACAAGTAACACGACCAGCGCCAGAAGAACGAACTACTTCAAACACAGTTGTTGCTGTATCAGGGTCGTCAACAACGATGTTTGACATTCTACCACCTACTGCAACTTCAAGTGCTGTAGCATATTCTTTGTCAACATTACCTAATTTGAATAATGGCGCATGGACACCTTCAATATGAGCATTTTCAACAGTTTGAATTGCTCTATTACCACTAGACACTTCACTTGCGTTTTTGCGTACCTCAAGGTTGAATAGTTGTTTGCGACCTGCACTAAGTTCAAAATCAAGGTCTGTAAGCTCGTTTATAACTTTGTCATAATCGTGCGTAATGTTTTGCTGGATTATTTTGCAATCCTGCTGTTCTTTCTTCAAAGTTTCAATTTGAAGCTCTAGAGAGTCTTTTTTTGATTCGTAATCATTTTTAAGACTGTTATATGTTTCAATGCCTTGTTTTGCATCTTTAATCTTATTGTTTAGGTTTTGAAGTTCTGTTTCAAGTGGAACTTGTTTTTGTATGAGAGCAGTTTCTTTATCTTTTAGTGTATCAAGTTCTTTTCTTAAACGTTCACGATGTTTGATTTGTTGGTCAACATTTTCGTTTAAACCTGTCAAATCTTTTGTGATACGTTTTCTTTCAGCTCTTTGTTTTTCAAGCTCTTTATCTGTTACAGATATGTCAACCTGTTTTGATTTTATGTTTTGGTTTGCAACCTCAATTTTAGTATTGTGGTTTTCAATACCATTTATAGAATTTTCAATAGTTTTTTTCTTGTCTTGAATTTGTTTTTCTTCAAAGTTAAAAGAGTTTTCTTTTCGAGAAATTTCACCTTTGCACTCTTCTGCTTTTTTTTGAACCTCGATTTGATGAGCTTCACCTTTTTCTTTTACTGTTTCACAGATTTCTTGGTATTTTTCATCAATAACTTTTATACGTTCATCAAGGTCTTTTGCATTTACTTCTTCAAGTTTTTTCTTTTTTGTATACTCTAAAATGTTTTCGTGAGCTTGTTCAAGCTTTGTTTTTATATCAAAGAATTTTACGGTATTAACTTGGCTTTCAAGTCCGTGTTTTTCATCTTTTAGTTTTTGATATTTTAGAGCAACTTCTTTTTCTTCTTTAAGTTGGTTAAGTCTGTTTTCAACCTCATTAAGCATTATAGAAGAATTTTTAACGCTAACTTCAACAGCATCAAGCTTTTCTGAGGCTTGGTTTATTTGTCTGTCAAATTCTGCAACACCTGCAATTTCATCTATAATTTTACGTCTTTCATTATCGGTAGCACCAATGATACTTGTAACGTCACCTTGCATAACAACATTGTAACTATTTGGAGTAACATTGTATTTTTCAAGTTTTATCAAAATTTCTGTATGAGTAGTAATCTTATCGTCAAGGTAGTAAACACTGTTATAGCCTTGTGTAGATTTTTTGATTTTTCTAGCAACACTAAATTCTTCACCGTTTTCACCGTCAGCAAAAGTAACTTTTACAATAGCTTCGTTACGTTTTGTATAGGTAGATATAAAGTCTGCAATTTTTTCAGCACGCAAGTTTCTAGATGTAGCCAAACCAAGTGCGAACAACACTGCATCGATTATGTTGCTTTTTCCTGAACCATTTGGTCCTACGATAGTTGAAAATCCTTTTAATAGAGGAATCTCTATTTTTGTAGCGAACGACTTAAAATTGTCGATTTCTATTTGTTTTATGTACATATCCTACCCAATAAGATTATTTTTATATTAGACACCAAACAATAAGGCATGTCAAAAATTTTAAAAATAATTAACAAAAGTTATTGAAATTTTTTTACAAAATGCTATTATAAAAACATAAAGTTAATAACTGATTGGAGGTTATTATGTTTATTTCTGCAATCCAAAGGTTTCCGAGAGTATTAAGGTCACCACTTGTGCCTACAGTGTTCTATGGTAAGGCTGATAGGGAAGAAAGACCACCTGAACCACCTGTTCAAAAACCACGATTTAATCGAACAGGATTTAGTGGTGGGTTGGCACTTACTTTTGTCGGGTTATCTGCTGTTACGGGAATTGCTCACGCTAAAGTTCCACACATGATTTCTTCTGCTTTAGCGATTGTTTCTACTTTGTTTCATATAGAAAGCCTTGCGCCACATAGGAATAAGTCACACAATTACGTTGCGTAATTGATATTGTTAATGGTTATTTTGTAAATTATTGGTCTTTAGGTATGTTATAATATTGGTATGAAGGTTACCGATATATTAAAAAACGATATTTTATATATTTTTGTAATTTCGCTAATGATTGGGTTAGTGTTGGGGTTTTGTTGTCCTAAAGAGTGTTCTGCAAAATTCAAAATCTTTATGCAGAATGTTTATATAAAGTTTCACCCTGATTGTCAAAAAGATTCAAGGACAATTATTATAGAAAAAGTTTCAAAAAGCACTAATGATTTACCTCAAACAAGTATTTTTGAAGAACCTAAAAACGAAAATTCATTTTTGTTGTTTGTAAAAAAGGTTTTTGTGAAAGAAAAGAAACCTGAAATGACGATTGAAAGTTATTAGATACGTTGTTACACTTTTAGACATTATATGTTCGCAGGGATTCCGAAATAAATTCGGAATGACGCTATATACTTAGTATTGCGTCATCCTGAACTTGATTCAGGATCCCTATAAACATACAAGAATTAAAAAATTACTTAAACAACCCAATATTATATTTTTTACAATATCTTTTTGTTTCTTTGATAACAACATTAGAAAGATAAAATACTGCAATAAGGTTTGGTACAGCAAGGAATAAAGTAACTCCATCAGATAAATTAATTATGCTTTCAAAATTCATAGCAGACCCTGCAACAATACATAAGCAGTAAATAATTTGAAAAATTCTTACACGATTTTTGCCGTTACCAAAAAGGTAAGTCCACGCTTTTACTCCATAATAAGAACCACAGAGCATAGTAGACAACACAAAGCAAGAAACCATAATTGTTAAAAGAATAGGAAATTGTGGACAGATTGTGCCAAAGGCTTTTGATGTTAATTCAATCCCTGCAAGTCCGTTTGTCAAAAGGTATTGTTTTGATATAACTATAACAAATGTTGTTGCAAACCCTACAATAACCGTATCAACAAAAGGTTGAAGCATTGATATAAAAGCTTGAGCAACAGGTTTGTTTGTATTAACAGCAGAAAACGCAATTGGTGCAGTTCCTAAGCCTGCTTCATTTGCAAACATTGCACGTCTAAATCCCCATAATAAACACGCAAAAACTCCACCTTCCATAGCTCTAGGTGTAAAGGCTTCGTGGATAATTAGGCTTATTGTTGAAGGTACTTGTTTTATGTTTAATAAACAAACTAAAAATGCACTTAATATATATAGGCTACACATTACAGGAGTCACTTTTGATGTGAATTTCCCGATAGATTTTATTCCACCTATAATTGTAACCCAAGTTATGATAGCAACGATTAAACCTAATGCCCAACCGTTGTTATAGAATATACTGTTTTGCCCACCTGTAACTTCTGTTATTTGAGAAGTCATTGCATTTATTTGGAACAAGTTCCAGCCACCAATCATAGCAAATAAACAGCATACTGCATATAGTTTTGCAAGAAAAGGTGCATATTTTTTAATAATAGGACCTTGTAATCCTTTTTCAATATAATACATTGGTCCACCTGAAACTGTGCCGTCAGGGTTTTCGTGACGGAATTTTACGCCAAGTAAAACTTCTGAATATTTAAGAGCCATAGAAAGTAGACCTGCTATAATTATCCAAAAAATTACACCAGCTCCACCGATTGATACGGCTGCTGCTGAACCTGCAACATTACCTATTCCTGCTGATGCTGAGATAGTTGCGCTGAGAGCTTGAAAAGATGACACTTCTCCTTTTTTCTTTCGTTCATAGCCTGTTTTTTTGTGTTCGTAGTTTTCTGTGATTAGTTTTATTGCGTGTTTGAACCCCCAGAATCCGATGAACTTTGTTCTTATTGTAAAATAGATTGCTGCAAAAATTAATAAAGCGGTTATAAATTCAACTTTTACACCGTGTATTGTGATAGATGAAAATATTATTCCAGAAACTTTATCGGCTATTGGTGATAGCAGAGTGTCTATTGCATAATCTATGTTCATAGTTTATATAATATTATAATTGAATATGATATGCAAATTTTATAACGACAAAAGAATATAAGAGTTTTGTTGTATATACAACTTTAAAAAAAATATTTTGGTTTTATAATTAATTGTATTAAAAATAATAGAGAAAGGGGAATGTTATTATGTTAAACGAAAAAATGGAAAAGGCATTTAACGACCAAATTAATAAAGAATTATTTTCAGAATATTTATATTTAGGAATGAAATCATACTTTGCAGAAATGAATTTGCAAGGATTTGTAAATTGGTTTGATGTACAAATTCAAGAAGAACACGCACACGCAATGGGTATGTATGATTATGTTTTAGAACGAGGTGGTAAAATAGTTTTAGACTCTATTGATAAGCCTGAAATCGAAGGTTCAACACCATTAGAAATTTTTGAACAAGTGTTGAAACACGAAGAATTTGTTACTTCAAGAATCAATGCATTAATGGACGTTGCTGATGAAGTAAAGGATAGAGCAGCTCTTTCATTCTTGGATTGGTATTTGAAAGAACAAGTAGAAGAAGAATCAAGTGTTGGTGGAGTTTTAGCAACACTAAAATTGATTGGTGATGATAAAAAAGCATTGTTGATGTTGGATAAAGATTTGGCAACAAGAGTGTTTAACGCTCCTGTGATTGGTTAGTATATTAGAAAAAGAGAGGAAAAATAAAAATGGCAAAATTTGTATGTACAGCTTGTGGTTATACAGTAGAAGCAGATTCTCAACCTGCAGAATGCCCTATTTGTAAGGCAAAAACTTTCACAAAGATAGATGGTGAAAAAAAAGTATATGCTTGTCAACACGAAGTAGGCTGTGGTGTTGTTGAAGATAAAGAGATTATGGAAGGCTTAAGAGCTAACTTTAATGGCGAATGTACAGAAGTTGGTATGTATTTGGCTATGTCAAGAGTAGCTGAAAGAGAAGGTTATCCTGAAGTAGCAGAAGCTTTCAAAAGATATGCATTTGAAGAAGCAGAACACGCATCAAAATTTGCAGAGTTGTTGGGTGAAGTTGTGACAAACTCTACTAAGAAGAATTTAGAAATGCGTGCAGAAGCTGAACACGGCGCTTGTGCTGGTAAATTGGATATCGCTAAAAGAGCTAAAGAACTTGGTTATGATGCTATCCACGATACAGTTCATGAAATGGCTAAAGATGAAGCAAGACACGGTTGTGGTTTTGACGGATTGTTGAAAAGATATTTTTCATAATTAGCTAGTGAAATAGTTTAAAGAAGTCGAGGTGCTTAGAATAAGCACCTCGACTTCTTAGTTGTACATTACTAGGTAATTGTGATTAGATTTCAATTTAAGATTATCCAAAACGGGAATTTATCAAATTTGATAACCATATAGAATTATTTATATGGGAGATTTTATTATGGCAAAATTTCAAGAAAGGTATATAGAATTTAAAAATGTCGGTAAAGACATCATAGATTGGTTTGAAGATACAGTAGAAGAAACAAATTGTCGTGTTGAAAAAAAAGAGTGGAAAAGCAAATATAATAGTTATGTCACTTACGATTATGAGCCATTTTGTTCTGATGGATTTGAGATAAATGTGCTTGTGAGTTCCGTAGATATGTCATATTTGAATTTTTTAAAATATTTATATAATGAAAAAATTAATACGATAGAGTTTTTGAACAACTGTATGAAGATTCCTGTAATGAGAAATTATATTTAGTAAATTAGGCGAAAAACTTTGATATATCAAAGTTTTTCGCCCGAGTCGTTTCGCCCGAGTCGTTTCGCCCGAGTCGTTTCGCCCGAGTCGTTTCGCCCGAGTCGTTTCGCAACTTCTTGATATAAAAATTATTTTTTCTTAGGTGCGTAATCCTTCATTTCTTTAATTGCACCACCTGAAACTGCCCAAATATACAGACTTGCGATAGAACAGTATGGACTAAATCTTTTTCTGTATTTTTCAAACAATGGCTTTGTTATTTTTCTATGATGATAAATCATTCTTAATCCTCTCTGGATACCTAAATCATCGTAGCTGAAAACATTTTTCCTATTCATACAGAATAATAATAACATTTCTGCTGTCCAAACTCCGATTCCTTTAAGGCTTGAAAGTTCTTTTATGACTTCTTTATCATCTTTTTTTTCTAGACTTTTTAAATCTAATTCCCCAAAGTAAACCTTTTTTGCAAAATCATAAATATATTCTGCTTTTCTCGTTGAAATTCCTAGTTTTTGTAAATTTTCAAGATTTGTTTCTACGATTGATTTAGCGTTAAGAGTTTTAAAATAGTCTTTAAATCTATTCCATATTGTTTCTTGTGCTTTCATTGAAATTTGTTGGCCAATAATGTGGTGAATAACTGCAGAAAATAAATCTGAGTCGATAGTCCTTTTGATAATTCCAATTCTATCAATGACGTCAGCGATTTTGTCACATCTGTTTTTTAAATATTCTATCTCTTTTTCGTTATAATAAAAGTACATATTATTTTAATTTGATTGTTAATTCATTAAACTCATTTCTTTGTATGGAAGTTCATCAAATCCACATTTTTTATATACGTGTACTGCATGAGAATTTTCTAATTCTACTTCTAATTTAATTAAAGAATCAGGGTATATTGATTTAATATAATCTATAAATTTTGGAATAATACCATTTCCTCTATACTCTTTTTTTACGTATAAATCTTCTGCCCACAAACAAAGTTTTCCAAATTCAGTGGAAAAACTTTTTGCAATCATTGAATAGCCTAATATTATATTATCTTTACAAAAAACGTATCCATCTAAATATGGAAAATCTATCAAACATTTTTTAAAATCGGTTTCAAATATTTCTTTGCTTCCATTAGTTGAAACTGCGTCAGAGTTATAGAATTCTTCCATCATTGAAAGAATTTCTTTTTTATCTTGTATCTCAAATTTCCTAATTTTAAATTCCATATTATAAATTATATCTTAAAATAACTATATTTTAAAACCCTATTTTTATGTTAGGATTAATTCCACAAAGAGCGTTATATATTTATGCAAAAACTTTTAAACAACAAAATAAATTTATTTAAGGCAATCGCAATCCTTGTTGTGGTATCAGGACATTTAGAATTTTCTTTGATACCTATGTTTCCACCATATTCGTTTCAGGTGATTTTATTTTTCTTTATAGCAGGAGTTTTATTTAATTCAAAATATAGTATGATAGAATACATCAAACGAAGATTTAAAAGTTTAATGGTTCCATATTTTCTTTATGAAATGTTTTATTTGGCTTTAACTATAATAATAACACCATTTATTCACAAGTTTTGGGGTATGCCAATAACTCTGAAAAATGAATTTTTAATTCCATTTTTGACGGGGCATCAGCTTGATTTGATTTCTCCACTTTGGTTTGTTCCGTGTTTGTTTATTACCTTAATAATTTATAAATCTTTTAATTATATAAAGTGTTCACAATGGATTAGGCTTGTGGCTTATTTTGTCGTTTCACTTCTAGCGATTCAATTACAAAAATATTCTTCAAATCTAAGCGTATTATGGATTTTAAGAACAATGTTTGCATTATTTTTTGTTGAATTAGGATATTTTTATAAACAGAAAATTGAGAACAAAATAGATATATTCAATCTAAAGATATTCTCAATGGTTATTGTTTTACAGTCAGTTTTGTGGCTAACAAATCAAGATTTTACAGCGCAAGATGGTATAGGACTTCATTTTTTACTTGTTTGGGGACAGTATAATAATTTTATTGTTCCAATATTAACAAGTCTTACAGGAATTTATATAACATTATTTCTTGTTGAGATTTTGTTTGATAAAACAAAAGACTGGACTTTTCTTCATAAGATTGGACAAAATAGTTATCATATAATGGCTAATCATTTGTTGGTTTTTAATACGATTACATATTCTTTTTTAGCTTTAAAGGGCATTGATTTTGGAATTAAGAATAATGCAGATATTTATTGGTTTTACTTTCCTTTGAAAACAACTTATTTTTATTTTGTTATAGGAATTATTATGACAACATATATAGGTGAATTTTTAAAATATTTGCACACAAAAATAATAAAATTATTGAATGATAAGAATTAAATTTGTTTAGAGATTTATTAAATCAAAGAGGCTAAACTTAGTTAAGTTTAGCCTCTTTAAGAAATAAAGTTATTAAATTTTTTTATAACATAGTTTTTCTTAGTTCTTCTGCAGATTTTGGACTTAAATAAGCAGGTGGAACATCAAATACAGTTTTACAACCTGATAAACCTTCTTTGTTCATTTTAAAAGCAGCTCTTGCGTATGCAACAAGCACAGATGATGTAAATTCAGGATTTGAATCAAGTTTCAAATTGTATTCAATAACGTGGTTGTGTTCTCCATTTATACCTGTTTTTCCTGTTCTGAATACAAATCCACCGTGATTGATTTTTGAGTGATTTTTCTTTAATTCTTCTTCAGATATAAAGTGAACAGTTGTTTCATAGTCTGCAAAATAGTTTGGCATAGTTTTGATTTCTTTTTCAATTCTATCTGCATCAGCACCTTCTTCAAGCACAACAAAACATTCTCTTGTATGTTTATCGCTTGTTGAAAGTACAGGATTTTCGCAGTTTTTTACAGAGTCAAGAGCTTTTTTAACGGGTACTGTGTATTGTTTTGCATCTTTTACTCCTTCAATTCTTCTTATTGCGTCTGAATGACCTTGACTCACGCCTTTTCCCCAGAAGGTATAATCAGAACCAACAGGTAGAATTGAATTTGCATATAATCTGTTTAGAGAGAACATTCCTGGATCCCAACCTACTGAGATAATACCAATTTTACCACTCTTTTTTGCAGATTTATCAACATTCGCAAAATGTTCAGGTATTTTTGCGTGAGTGTCAAAGCTATCAACAACATTAAACATCTTTGCACATTCTGGAGTCTGGATAGGTAAATCTGTTGCACTACCACCACATAAAATTAATACATCAATTTCTGACTTATAATTTTCTAACTCAGAGATGTGGACAACTTTTGCGTTTGAATTTATCTTTAATGTTTCAGGATTACGTCTAGTAAATACTGCAACCAATTCAACATCATCATTTTGTTTTACGGCTAATTCAACACCTTTACCAAGATTTCCATATCCTAAAATTCCTAATCTCATATTTGCCTCTCTTTTCTTTTAAATTTTTAGTATATCAATTTTTATAAATATATCACAAAATAGAGAAGATATTATTTTTTAGAAAAAATTTTTGTTCTTGTTTGTTCTAAATTATTTTTGTTAACCCCATATTCTTCAGCTATTTTAAGTGCTTCATTAAGAAATTCTTCTCCTTTTTTGTGAGTTCTTACAATTTCGACTTGTTTTCTAAAGTTTCTAACAGCTTTTTTGTCGGCATAAATTTTTCCGTCACCAAATATCAGCATTTGAACAAGGTTACGTTTCGCAAGTCCAACAGAAGCTTTATCGGAAGATGCTTTTACGTTGAATTTTGCTTGTACTCTTCCCATTTCTCCATCTTTAAGGTGTTCAAAGAAGGATTTGCCAGAAGAACATTTTTTTAGAATTCTTGGTTCAACATTGTATAAATATGATAGAACGGCATCTTTTTCATTTTGCTTTAATCTTTTGTACGCAGGAGCACCTATTGCATTTTTAATAATATTTTCTTTATCTTTTATAGCAAGATTCATTAAGCTATCAACAGAATTAGCACGAATATAGTCATGTTCTTTAGCTTTTAATCCACCAGCTAATGTTATTGCTTCTTCTTGCGCTACACCTTGTCCAACAGTTACTAAATCTGTTTTAATTCCTTTTGCTTTTCTAATTGCCTTATCGGCTTTTCCCACATAAACTTGATAAAACAATTCTCCTGTGTTTCCGTTAGGGATATATTTAGAAATCTCATCAGCTCTAATAACACGAGTGTCACTCGGTACATTTGCTAATTTTACAGCGTGTCTATCTCCTCGTTCTAGCATAGAGAGAAGTTTTGTTGTTGACGTTGTTTTTGGAATATCTTGAATATTTACAACAGGTGGTTTGGGAGAATGTGTACAAGAGGATAACCCTAACATTGTCGCCATTCCTAAATTCTTAATATTGGAAAATATATTTTTTGACACACTAAGCATAACACTTATATTAAGTCATTTAAATATAAATAATTGCTTATTTTGTTATAAAATGTTAAATTTTACGAACTACTTTACATGGGTTGCCTATAGCAAGAGAGTTGTTTGGGATATCTTTTGTAACAACGCTACCAGCACCAATAGTACAGTTATCACCGATTGACACACCTGCAAGAACGGTTACATCTGCTCCAAACCAAACATTGTTTCCTACAATAATTGGTTTAGCAGTTTCTAATCCTTTGTTGCGTTCGGTTGGGTTAAGTGGGTGGTTCGCAGTGTAAAATCCACAATTTGGACCTATAAATACATTGTCGCCAAAGGTTACTTTTGCAGGATCTAGTATAACTAGGTTGTGATTTGAATAAAAGTTTTCACCGATTTCTATGTTATACCCATAATCGCACCAAAAATACGGTTCTATTAAAAAGTTTTTCTTTGTTTTCCCTAAAATTTCTCTTATTATTTCATTTTTGGTTTTAAAATCGTCATAAGTTGTATTGTTGAATTTTGAACAAAGAAGTTTACATTTTATGCGTTCTTGTTTGAGTTTTTCATCAGCGCAAGCATCATATAATTGACCTGAAAGCATTTTCTCTTTTTCGTTCATAATAGCTTCTCCTTAGGGTGTATAATACCATAAATTCTTATTGGGTGTATATCTTTAAAATTTGGTAAATATAATAAAAAAAGAACGGGAATTGTAGGTAAGTGCAAATTCCCGTGTGTATATTCAATCAATTAAACAACAATATCTTTTAAGTTTTTATTATAGTTTGTGTATTTTCTGTGATATCTCTAATTACATTGACAAATTCATCTAAATCGATATTCTTTACGCAATAAGCGTTTGCTCCGTTCATTAGGGCATTAAGAACTTCTTGATTATTAGAATGTGAAGTCAATGCGATTATTTTTACAGATTTGTTTCTAGCTCTAATTTTTGAAATTGCCTCTATTCCATTTCCGTCAGACAGACCTAAATCTATTAGTACAATATCAGGTTCGATTTCTTTAACCATCATTTGTCCAGTAAATGTATCCTCTGTGTCCCCTATTACACTGATATCCTCGTATTCATTTAATGCTGACTTCAAGCTTAGTCTTGTCAATCTATTGTCTTCGATTACGACAATTTTTATTGTTTTTTGTTTTGTTGCTAATTTTAGACTCATAAACATCTCCTTTGCTATCTGAAGATATTAAACTATAATCATACCTTCTTGGATATTAGAAATATTTCCTATTTTTATTAAAAATAATAAACACTAAAATCCCCTAACACTAAAAACCATTTTACTCAATCAATCATAGTTATTTCTCATTAAAAACTCCTTTCTAAAGTTTTATGTGTGTATAAAACTTAAATTTTTAATAATTCTACCAATAACTTTAAAGTCTAGGTCATTCAACCTGTTTTGGGTTCTGATTTCATCACTGTAGACTTTGTTTGTGTAATAAAATCTTACATTTCCATCGGTCATTGTAGACACATTTGATATTTGAATTTTTGTACCACCTAGTGTTTCATAAGCATAAATTCCACTAAGATTAATATCGGTAGCAGAAATATCCATTAATAAAACATCTCTATTTCTAATGTGTAATTGGTATGAAGGCGAACCTTCCATTTTATCACCAGGCATAGCGATTAATCTCAAGTTATCAACATTAACATTCCACATATTTTTGACAACTTCTCTATCCATATAAATTTCAGAGATTAATGGATTTTCAATAATATGTTTAAGATTTTCGTTTTTGTAATAATGCAATTTAATAAATCTATCTTTATCAAAAGAGCAAGAAGCATCAATCTTAAAATAATCTTCTAATAGCTTCATTTCTTTTTCACTAATATAAGAGTTTCTTGACAATCTTTTGCTAATAGAAGCAGTTTTAATCCCAAGAGCTTTTGCAAATTCACTATAGGTGATATTCTCACCTTTTAGAACTTTTAAGTTGTTTATAAAGTTTAAAAATTTTATTGGCTCTGTCAATTAAGACCTCCGATTAGATTTATTTAGTTATATTACCATGACATTTTAGCAATTTTCTGTCTAGTATTTTAGACGTAGCAATTTTTTGCATTTTTTATGGATTAGACCATTGTATTTCATTTGTCCATATTTAATGACATGGCAGTCCTTTTCTGTTGACATTTTTTTATGACATGCAATAATTATAGCATAAAGAGGAAAATATTGGAACATTAAATAATAATTTATTAAAATCACTTTACATTTTCTTAATACAAACAGACAAATGATAGATATAAATTTTTATATTTATTCATTTGTTCTGGTCGTATACAAATTTTATGAAAGGGCAGGACAATGATTTTAACTGCAAGAGAAAACGAAATAATGACACTAATTTGTCAAGGCTTGACAAATAACGAAATTGCTAAGCTTTTATTTATTAGCAAACATACGGTAAAGGCTCACATAACTACTATTATGGAGAAATTCAATGCAAAAAGTAGAGCTGGTGCTGTTTATCTTTATTGTAAAGACACTTTGTTCAAAGTAGCTGTAAATTAGAAAATAGTTCTAATTTATCATTATTTAATTATTTTATTAACAAACATATTGTTAACTACTATTTATTTACTACTTATTAAAAGGTTCACAATGAATCGTTATCAATGTATTTGGAAGAACTTTTTTAACTTTAAATTCTAGTTCATCGCATATTTCGTGACAGTATTTTAAGGACATATTGCCATCACATAAAATAGTTATATCAATATCTCTATTAGGTCCACTTTTGCGACTTTTGAGGTTTTTGTAGCCGTAGATTTTTTCACAGTTTTCCATAATTTGTTCGATTTTTTTTACATCGACATCTGGTAATCTCCCATCAACAAGGTTATTTAATGCTTCTCTAGTAATTTTAATACCTGATTTTAAGATTATAACAGCGACAATCAAGGCTATTATTGGGTCTAACAATGTTAAACCTGTTATTTTAATTAATACTAAACCAATTAATACACCTAATGATGAATAAACATCAGTTCCTAAGTGTTTTGAATCTGCTTTTAGAGCTACAGAATCTGATTCTTTAGAAATTTTTAGTAAATATCTACTAACACAGATGTTAGAAATTATTGCAAAACCCATAACGATTATCCCAAGAGTTGAGTCAAATCCAGAAGAAGTGGTTGAAATAATTTTTTTTATAGCTTCACTAATGATATAAAAACCTGCAATAATAATCAGTAAACCTTCTAAAAATCCTGCAACATCTTCATATCTACCGTGTCCGAAAGGGTGTTCTTTGTCTGCAGGTTGAGAAGAACGTAATACAGCAAAATATGTTAATACAGAAGCTAAAAAATCGCTCGTTGAATGTACTGCTTCTGAAATAATACTTATACTGCCTGATATAATCCCAGCAATTAGTTTTAATACAATTATTAAACCATTAGATATAATAGATAAACTTGAAGCAAATTTTTTTTTAGATTCAATATTCATAAAAACACACTCTCTTTTTATTAATCTTAGCACAATATAAAATGATTGTTAAATAACTATAAAAACTGAATAAGAAAGTTTAAAATATTAAATGAGTGTAAAATAAACACCTAATGTAAAGAAAAGTTACAACATTTGTTTTTTTTATTGACTCATTTTAAAAAAATCTCTATTATAACACTTGTAAAGTGTGGAAGGAGAAAAAATTATGTTAAACAAAGTCTCAAATGTCTCAATGAAGGCTGCTACAGCAGCTCCAACTCAAGTTGCAAAAAATATGCAAAAAACAGCTAAAACAATTAAAAACGCAACTAAACAAAATCAAATTAATCCTGTTTTAACAAATTTAATTAGACCACTTGATGGTGGAATTTCTAGTATTGGAAAAGAAGCAGACTTAGGTAAATACCTTCACACTATTGCATAGATTGAAAAGTGTTAAATAAGTATTAAAAGGGGCGAATTTGTATCACAAATTCGCCCCTTTAGTTTATATATGTTGTATTATCTGAATTAGTTTCTATTAAATTCAAAGATTTTTGTGAATCATTTATTTTTTTTGAAAAATTATCCTGATTAAGAGAATAATTTTTACTTGATAAAGTTGCTGATTTTTATGTAATGTTGTCCACATCTCCTCTTTTCTTTATATATTATTTTATAATATTCCCAAACAATTTTATGAAGGTTCTAGTAAAGTCTTTTTTAATTGGTTTTACTTCATCTAACACAATAGATTCCTTTTTAATCAATTGTTTTCTAACCTTACCGGTTTTAGGATAAAGATTTTTATACATATCTTTAAATTCTTTGTCTACTTTTTTAAATGAATCAACTTGGTTTAATATTTCCAAATTATGTTTTTTCATCTTAGGATAATCATTTGTTTTTTCGTGTTGTCTTGCCAATAATCCAATTGTTGGATTTTCTTTGCAGTCTTCTAGGTGAAATTCTGCATATTGTGAAAGTGATGGACTTGCTTCGTATCTTGAATCAAGCAATCCATTACTTGTTTGAGCATTTAGTTTTATAAAATCTATTTTTCCATAATCTGTGTTAATTGGCATGAAATTCTCCTTATAATTCCTGTACATTGTATATAACACACCTAAAAGATATTTTTGCTAATAAATTATCATGTCAAAAAATTTTTTTACGGGTATTAAAAAAGATATGAGATTTATAACAACAAAACCAATAAAAGAATTTCCACAAAGATTGATATACGCCCATCACGATAATATAAATACAATGTACAAAATGGCGGATACAAAAACTGGTGAATATGTTGGCGAGATGTTAGGTAAAATGTCAAGAGAAATAACTCCTTCTATTTATTATCCATCAATTTATCCTTATGATTCCTTCTATATAAAATTGTTGAGAGTAAATAAAAAGCGTCAAGGTCACGGTACTGCGTTTATTAAATTGGCTCAAGCTGAAAGTAAAAGAAACGGTGGTAACGGCAGAGTCCATTTAAAAGCAAGTAATTGTTTTGACGAAGAACATCCAGCACATATATTTTATAGAAAATTAGGGTTTGATTCTCAATATACTGAGACCCTAGATTTAGTTGATGAAGCTATAAAAAAGAATAAAAAACTTAGTAAAAATATTCCTGATATAACGATGTATCTTCCTAAAAATCCAAAACCAGTTAAATATGAGCCAACTTTATTAGAGAAGTTTAAGAATTCGTTTAAGAAAAAATGATTTTAAACTGTTTTGTTAAGTGTTTCATAATTATTGCTTAAAACTTTTGTTTTGAATTGTTCAAAATGAGATGTTTTTTGTGGAGAACTAGGCGAGTTTTTAGTGTTTTGATTGTTGTTCTTGTTTTTCATGTTTGTAATAAAGATGTTTAATTTTGGTAAGAACACCCCAAGAGCTAGAGTTGAATAAGCTAATCCTGAAATATGAGCAAGGTTTAATTTCCACATATTTTTCTTTGCAAATTCAGTACCTTTTGATGCAATTTCTTTGTGACTTTTTAGAGATATATCGTTTAGCCAGTGTTTTATTCCTTTACCTTCTTTAGAAACATTGAACAAGCTTTCTTTTTTTCTATCTAGTAAGTTTGCAACCCCTTTTGAAGCAAATCCACCTAGCACAAGCCAGTTTAGAAATCCTAGATAATCTCTTGTTGCGCTTTCTCGTAGTTCATCTTTGTTATCAGATGCTAAAAATCTACCTACAAGAGTCGAAGCGTAAACTGTTTTTATTGCGTTTCCACTAGTTACAGGGCCTGTGAATTCAAGTTTTTTAACGAAATCTTTTGGTGATTTGACCTTCATAACAGCACCTGCCATTGCAATCATTCCTAAACTTGCGATAAGTTTTTCTGCTATGAATTTTTTGTCTTTTTTAGGGTGTTCTGTTGTAGTTTTAGGTGTTGTGTTATCAGCAATTTGTTGTGCAAAGTTGTTATCGCCAACAAATCCTTTTTTCCCCGTTCTTTTTTCAGTTATTTTTCTATTTATGTATTGATTGGTTAATCCTAATGTTGATGCTATTGTTAGCCCACCAATAGCTTTTATTTTGTTTATTTTAAGTAGTTTATTTATTGCAGAAGTTTTGTTAATGTTTTTGTTAGTTAAAATATCGTGTCCAAAATCAACTGTATCTCTTAATAAATTACCAATTGTGGTTGAAAGAGTTTTTTCTTTGTATCTTGTTGAAATATTGTTAACTCCAAGAGCGTTTATAACTCGACTTTCTGTGATTTGAAGAAGGTTTTTTCTATCTTTTTTAGAGATTGTTTTATCATTAATCAGTTCTGAAGTCAGGTTAATGATGCTTTCTTTTGATTTTAGGTTGTGATGAATGCCGGTATATTTTTTATTATCCCAGTTGATTTTATTCCATTTGTTTTCATCAATCCATTCAATGTTTTGCCAATTGATTTCATTAAATTTGTTAATTTTTTTGTTATCACGACCTGAAACATTTTCAAATACGTTTGCGACAAAATCTTTTGTAGAGTTAATTTCTTTGCTTGCAGTATCTAGATACATTAAACTATCTTTTGAGAACCAAGATTTTGGATTGATAGGCGTTTTAGGGTTGATAATTTTATTTGCAAGTTTTGCGATGCCTTTAGCTAGATAACTTGCAGATAAGCAAACAATCAATGTTCCGGTAAATTCTCTAAAGAATGTTTCAGCACCTGCGTATTTGTTTCGTTCTTTTGTGTCAACATAGGTTCTTGGTGCAACCATAGCAAACAAATCTATTCCTACAGCGTTTGCCATAGGGTTTGTATCAAGTGTCATAAGGGTTGTTGTTAGCGCACCATCAAGAACCCCTTTGAAGTTTTGTTTGTTGTTTTTAGATTTTTGTTCATTGTTATAATTTTTAATATTTAACTGTTGTTGTTGAATTCTCATTATTTCCCCCATGAAAAAAGTTCCTACTAACAAATTTAATAGGAACTTTTTTATATTATAAAACTTTTTATATAATCAGCACAAATGTTGTAAGTTCCTATTTACGGTACTTACAGCAACAACAATAAAAATTAACTCTGATTATTTTATTCATATTGTACATAATACACCTTTTCAAAGAGAATTAAAACAAGAATAAAAAAATTTGTCAACCCTAACTTCTATAGATTTCGTACGTGGAAATTATAGACTAATCGTGAAAGATTATGTATAATTAACTTGCAGAAGATTTTAAGAGGGCAAAAAATATGAGAAATTATGAATTAAATCTTTCAATGGAAGAATTAGAAAAACGTACGCATAAAGATTATCTTGTAACAAAAACAATGTTAAAAGAAGATTCTCCAGAATATTTGAACCTTGCAGAAGGTGATAAAAAGGCACTTGTGCATCTTGTTAAAGCTGCTTATATTCTAGAAAAAATAAACAAACAGTTAGACAATGTAAACAATTTGCCATTCGAAAAATTTCTAAACGAAGAAATAAAAAATGGTAATAAACAAGCAGAACTAACTAAAATTCTTTATGATGCACAAAAAGGTGTTTGCGCATTAGATAGAGAATCAAATATTATTGAACTAGCTAAGGGAGTTCACGTTACAGCTGGAAAGGGTGTTTATCCAGAAGATTTGGGAAAAGAAGAATTCCAAGGAATTATTCTTAAGATGCTTAAATCAGGTAAGATTGATGAAGTAAAAACTATTCTTAATCAAAGATCAGTAGTTGAACGATGTGGAGAAGAACTTCGTGCAATAGACTATATTGATAAATATAAAGAAGACTTTTCTCGTATGGCTGATGAATTAGAATTGGCTTCAAAAGTTTCAACAAACGCCGATTTCAATGAATACTTAGAGCTTCAAGCAAAGGCTTTAAGAACAGCTGATTCTATGTTAGATGCTTATGCTGATAAAAAATGGGCAACTTTACAAGATACGCCATTAGAATTTACTATTACACGTGAAAATTATTCTGATGAATTGACTGAAAGTGTAATTGAAAATAATGAATTGAAAGAATTATTAGAAAAACACCATATTTCACCAATTGGAAAAGATTTCTTAGGCGGTAGAGTTGGTATCGTTAACAAAAAAGGTACAGAAGCTATACTTAAGGTTAAAGAATTTTTACCTATTATGGCTGATAATATGCCTTTCAAAGATGAATATGTACAAAATATTTCTCCAGATAAAGAATCAAAACAAACAATGGTTGATGTCGATTTAGTAACTGTTTCAGGCGATGTTGGAGAGTTTAGAGCTGGAATTACATTAGCTGAAAACTTGCCAAATGATGATAAGCTTTCATTGACTATTGGTGGTGGCAGAAGAAATGTTTATCATAGACAGATAAGACTTATAACTAGTGAAGATTCAAAGAAAAAGTTACAAGAAAGATTAGATGCTATTTTGAATAAAGAACAACATAAGTATTATAACGATGAGGCTGATCATTGGTTCACTATAGGTCATGAAAATGCGCATTCACTTGGACCAAATTCTGGCACAGAAGCATTAGGAAAGTATAAATCAATTATTGAAGAAAACAAAGCTGATATTACATCATTAGCAATGCTAGATGTTTTAGAAGAAAATGGCATGTACACAAAAGAACAAAAAGAACAAATTATTGTAACTTATGCAGCAGATAATATGCTTAAATCAAAGCCTACATTGAGTCAAGCGCATAGAGTTCGTTCAGTTATGCAAAACTATTATTTCTTAAAAGAAGGTGCTTTGAGTATATCTGAAGACGGGGTTTTGACTGTTAATATTGAAAAAATGATTCCTACAGCACAAAAAATGTTAAAAGAAATCATTAGAATTCAAATAGATGGTAATTTTGACAATGGTGAAAAATATGTTCTTAACAATTTTAAATGGACAAAGGAAATGGATTTGATTGCTGAAAAGATCAAAAAGGTTTCAAAATCATTGAATGGTAGAGTAGAAGAACCATTGGCACAAAAATTGTTGACAGAATAAATTAAAGTTAGTGTCACAAATAATAAAAGAGGAAAATTTTTGTAAAAAATTTCCTCTTTTTTGTGATTTGATGTTATAAAATTATCAAAATGTGGTATATAGTATGTGGGAGAATATAACTAACATTTGTCGAGTTTTTATTCGGCTTATTAGTTGGGTGCTCTTGTTACGTAAAATATAAAACCCCATTTATACACTTATTACGTACGCTAATTCTTGAAACTCAAACATACATAAAGATACACGGTTAAAAAGGATATTGTAAACAAATGTTAAGAAAAGAAAATAAAAAAGGCAATTTTTATGTCCAGATATACTTTATATATACATAAGAGATAATTAAAATCTCGAAGGATAATTAGGATAATTAGAATATAGAGGATATAGGATTATGGCATTAGGACAATTCGGTACATTAGTTAGTCAAACAAATTCATCAACTTACGCTTTTTCACTTTCAAATGATTTTGGTATGAATACAATTCTTAAGACTTTAGGAAAAGCAAGTTTCAACAATTCAGTAGTACCTACTAAGCAAGAGCCTGAAGCTGTTTTAGAAAATACTGCTGAAGAAGGTCACGTAAATGTAAGAAGCTAGTTTTACGGCGTATTGTGTCTAAAAATATTATTATGAATTAGTGAAGGTATTGTGAAACAAAGTACTATTATCTATTCTAATTATCAAATTTAGAGCCTTTTTAGGCTCTTTTTTTTATTAGGCAGGTTTAACTAAATCTCAATTAAATGTTGTTCAGTCAAAGTTATACTTGTAGTTATTTAATTCTTTTTAAAGAAGAAATTATGTTATTGTGTTCAATATCACCTTCAACTTTTGTAAAGTAGATTTGACAATCTTTATCGTTTGAGTCGATTTCTGGAATTTCCTTAACCTCAGAATTGTATAAATTATACAAGGTTCTGCTTGATAATGGAAGGTGAGATGCTAAACTACTCAAGGATATTTGTCTTAAGAATCCATAAAAACCTTTGTGTTTGTTTGATAATTTTGTATATATTCTTAAAGATGCATCTCTGTTTTCTAAATCGAAACGTCCTGCTATGTATGAACTTAATTGTGGAGCAGAAGATTTTATCTTAATCTGTTCTATTATATTATCCTTTATCGCAATAGAACCTCTTATTCTATTAAATTCCCCTTTTGGAACATTTACTAATTCCCAAATTGTAACTGGTGAAACCATTGCTAAAGGATTTCTAAAAATTGATGCGATATTTAAAACATATTGTAAAAATCCAACTGTGCCAATTCTACCATCATTTATTTCAAACTTCATATCTCCGTTCAGCTTCAATGATTTATCCGTTTCTAAAACAATTATACCTTTTGCTTTTCCACAAATTTCATCTTTCAATCCTAACAAAGCAGATGCAATTATATTTGAATCAACATCTCTTACTCCTAATTTCACCTTGTATTTATGATTTTTCAAATCACAATTTACTTTACAAGAAGAAATTCCATTTGCAAATCCAAATCTATTAGAATGCAAATTCAATATAGAGTTTTCATCTAATGTAAGTGTTGCTAATAAATCAGTTATTGTTAATTCTTTATAAATACCTTTTGTCATTTTAAATGTACAGTTTTTGATAATTAAATTTGACATGTCAAAAGTTGGAGTTTCATCATCATCGTTTGATAAATCTGCAACTTGAGTCGTTTCTTGACCTTGTTTATTCATAGATTCAAGCATTTTGCCGATATTGATTTTATCAATTACAAGGTTCAGGTTATTTATAATAATTGGAAAGGCGATGTTGTTTACAAATTCACCATCTAGCTTATATTTTGTTCTTCTATAACGACCTACTGCGTCAATATTTATTTTGTCAAAATCAGTTGATAATGTAGCTTTTTCAAGATAAATTCTTTGCGAAGGAACACGGATTTTTGCTAAATTTATTTTTCCGAAAAGTTTAACACCTTTTGGTCCATCTACAGCTTTTAGTTTTCCAACAACTGTACCACCTTTAAACAAGTCTACACGTGCAACCATGTTCAAAAATTCACTTGGTAAAGGTTCTGAGATATCAAATCCCATTTCTTTAAAGTTAATACCGTTTGCGAATTCAATCTTTCCTGTAAGTTGAAGAATTTTTTTATAAATTTTCTTTGCTGGATTAGGAATAGTTACATAATAATCAAGTTTTTTGATGTTCAAAACTTGGTCTTTTATTTGCATATCAGCAACTAATGCTCTTTGAAGCTTGTATTTACTCAATGGTTGACCACCTAATAATATGTCATCATCTTGATTTATCCAAAATACCCAGCGCATATCTACAATGTTGTTTTTTATAGCAACATGTAATTTTGTATCAGCTTCTCCTACCAATGCTATTGAATATCCTACCATTTTTGATAAATAGTTTTGCATAAAGTCATTTGTCACGATTGCTTTTATGTCAATGTTTGTTTCAAATGTTTTCATATAATCTTTGATTATGCCATGCAATTTTATGTCATTATTTGGGTGTTTTTCATAGAATCCTATAAAGTTATTTAATAGAATATCTTTTCCTGTAATCTGTATATTTCCTTGTTTAATTATTAGTGGAATGTTGTTAATAGGTACTAATCCTAGCGTAACTTTTTTGATGTTGATATTACCTTTATGACTTTTGTTATCAATAGAAAAATTAAAGTCAAAAAGTCCTTTTATATTTGAAAAATAGGTTAATAATTGTGAACCATTTGGGATTATGATATTTGATTCTACTATATCTATTACGTTTTCTACCTTGAAATTTTTTGAGAAGACATCAGCTTTAAACCTATTTTTCTTATCCATCATCGCATCAATGTTTACAACAGATTCGTTTAATCTCAAATTACATTTGTTTATCGCAAGTTTATTACGTTCAATGTATACTTTATTTTCATCAGAAATAGCTACAATAATTGTGTGAGCACCTTTTTTTACAAAAACTGTGTTATCAAAATGTAGATAATTTCTTTTTTCTCCTTTTGATAGTGAGATGTTTTTTAGATTAATATCAAATAGCACATCATTTGCTTTGTAAAGAGCTTGAATTTTAGAAATATCAATGTCAGAGTTAAAGAACCCAAAACTCCAATCTGTAGGGTTTTCTTCTTTCTTTTCTGATTTAGGGAATATGTCTATTAATTTTGTTACGTTAATAAATAATGAAGAAAGTTTTAAATGTTTTAATTCAATACGTTTTTCAAAAAGTTTTACAAAAGATAATTTTACATCTAAATCGTTTAAATTTAAAAGGTTATCTTTAGATTTGTTGATTGCTAAATTGTTAATAGAAAACTCCATTGTAGGCGACAATGATGTTTTCAGCTTTGGATTATCTAAAACTAAAGTTGAGTTTGTAATTTTGAAGAATTCATCTTTAACAAAGTTTTGTACAACCTCTGATTCAACGGCTTTTGGGAGAAGGTATAAATAAAGTACCAAGAAAATAGCAATCAACCCAAATACAAGTAGTCCTAAAAAAAGGTTTATCTTAGCTTTTTTTGACATATATAAAATTTCCTAATTTCCAATAATATTATCTATTTATCCGATAATATTATACCATGCAAATACATATGTTATTAGGTTTATTACTAATTAATACAACGAACCTTGTGAGTATCAGACAATTCAATAAACTTAGGACATTTTAAAACACATTCGTCATTTGAGAATTTACAACGAGAAAAGAATTTGCAACCTTCAGGTAATTCTAGTGGTAAATCACCTTGTAAGAGTTCAGTAGGTGATTTACCAAACTTTGGAACAGCGTTTAATAATGCTTTTGTATAAGGGTGAGTTGGGTTATCGTAAATTTCAGAAGTTAAACCTTGTTCTAAAATTTCACCAAGATACATAACTGCAACTTTGTCAGATAAATATTTTATTACGCTTAAATCGTGTGATATAAAAAGTATAGTTAGATTAAATTCTTTTTTTAAATCATTTAATAAGTTGATAATTTGTGCTTGAATGCTTGCATCTAATGCACTAACAGGTTCATCAGCAACGATAAGTTTAGGTTTTAATATTAAGGCTCTAGCAATAGCTATTCTTTGTCGTTGACCACCAGAAAACTCGTGAGGATATAAATCTAAACACGTTTGTTTTAGTCCAACTCGTTCTATCATATCTAATATTAGGGTTAATTTTTCTTCTTTTGAAAAATTTGTATTTATATCAAGTGTTTCTTGTAGAATATCTTTAATCTTCATTTTAGGATTAAGGCTTGAATATGGGTTTTGGAATACCATTTGTACATTATGTCGATATTGTTTTTGTTCTTCTTTAGAATATTTTGAAATATCTTGACCATTATAATATATTTTACCCTCAGAGATTGGAACAAGTTGCATAATTGCTTTTGCAAGTGTTGACTTACCACAACCCGATTCGCCTGCTATAGAATAAATTTCGCCTTCATTTATTTCTAAAGAAACACCGTTAACAGCATTAATTATTCTGTTTGAACCAACTTTTGAAACTTTGTATCTAACTTTTAGATTTTCAATTTTTAAAATAGGATTAGACATAATTTAATTATTAAATATAAAAAACCTTATACAATCAACAACTTACTATAATTCTCTACGACCTTCAAGAGCTTTTGCTATTGTGATTTCATCTGCATATTCGATATCAGAACCTATAGGAATCCCAAATGCGATTCTTGAAATTTTTATCCCAAACGGTTTAATCAATTTTGATAAATAAAGGCAAGTAGCTTCACCTTCTACAGATGGGCTCAAAGCAAGGATAAGCTCTTTTACTTCACTATCAACCAGCCTGTTTAAAAGTTCTTTTATTCTAATATCATCAGCACCTATTCCGTCCATTGGAGAAATAAGTCCTTGTAAAACGTGGAATAAACCTTTGTATTCATTAGTTTTCTCAATAGCTATCAAATCCCTAGTTTCAGCAACTACACAAATAGTAGACCTGTCACGTGAAGTAGAACTACAAATTTCGCAAGGAGAGGTATTTGAAACATTGAAACATACTTCACAAGTACAAGTTTGAGATTTTGCATTAATAATAGCATCTGCAAGGCTTTCTACTTCTTCCTTTGACATTTTTAATATTTGGAATGCCATTCTTTGAGCTGATTTAGGACCGACAGATGGGAACTTTCTCAAATGCTCTATTAATGTTGCTATTGGTTTTGGATAAATCATCTAGCAAAGTCCAGGAATACTGATACCACCAGTAACTGACTTAATTTTTGATTCCATCTCATCAGTTGCTTTTTTAGAAGTTTGAGTAATAGCAGTAATAATTGCATCTTCTAGAGTTTCAATAGTATCCTCATCAACAGATTCTGGATTTTCAGGGTTGATTAGTTCAGCAGAAAGTTTGATTGATTTGAATTTACCTTGACCATCACAAACAACTTTAACAGCACCGTTTAAAGCTTCTCCTGATACTTCTGTGTTAGTTAATTCGTTTTGTACATCTTTCAATTTCTTTTGGATATTTTGTGCTTGTTGCATCATTTGCATAATATTCATAAATGTTACCTCCCTAAAATTATCCTAATTTTACCCCTTAGCTTTTTTATTATACAATAAAATTATGAAAAATCGTACATATTTAAATGAAAGTGTAAAAAACGGTTATATGTTAAGGTGGAGTAGAATGCCATTATCGGTATATATTGCACCGATGAAATTCTACTCAAAACGCAGTGAGAGTGCTGTTTACAACAAATTAGTTTATAAAGCTCTTGAAACTTGGGAAAGAGCGAGCGAAGGATTAGTAAAGTTTAGAATTGTAAACACTCTTTATGATTCACAAATAAATATTGATTGGAGAAGGGTTGATAGAAAAGCTCTTGGTCACTGCACTTATAATTATAATAACCAACAAGTTTTATATGGTGCAGATGTTTCTATAGGGTTAACTGATGGGACAATTCATCAACAATATGATTCTGAAGACGAGGTTTATCACACTATTTTGCACGAAATTGGACACGCTTTAGGATTAGGACATAGTCCTTATAGCACCGATATTATGTATACCCCTCACCAATATGGAGTTGTGGATTTATCATTGAATGATGCGTATTCTATTCAATGTTTATATTGTTTGCCTCCTGCTACTCCTGTAAGACAAATTGCTTCTCAATATTCTGTTATGACTGATTCTGATATAGATTTAGTTATATCAAAACTTGATGAAAAATATAAAGAAGAAGCTTCTAATGGAGCAACTGAAAAGCAAATTCAAATGCCACAGCAGAAACAAAGAGATTTGTTAGATGAAACGACAGGTATTGCAGATATACAGAAATATAATTTAATGATACAAAGTGTTGGGTTGTCGAATAATATGCAGAAGTTTTTTATTGACCAACATAGAAAAAATAATCAGTAGGTGACAGTTTGGGAACGTCATTCAGAGTAAAGGGAGCAGAGCGGATTTATGTACGGACGACACGAAGTTAGTCCGAATAGCGAGCGACCAACGAGCAGAGTGCTGAGGCTTGAACGACATAATAGTAGAATATAATTATGTCGTTTAAACGAAGACACGTTTAACGCGAGTTGGTCAAGACAGCAGATTGAACCGACTGTGACAACGTCACAAAAGGAGAAATTCTGTGAGCGTGGAGTAAATCCAAGACAGGCACGAGCAAAGCGAGAGTGAAACGTGCGTCAGGCAAAATCACACTTTTGCCTGCAAACGTGAACATTGCCGTTTAACGCGACCGCAGAAGTTAGCAAGCGTGGAATTCCTGCGGACAAACTCAACTCTTATTCTAATTATTAATTTTTGTAACAAACAATCATTAAGAACTGTAACAATTTACTCCGAAAACAGTCGATTTTTGTAAAATTT
>CANNUY010000010.1 GCA_947525005.1 uncultured Candidatus Melainabacteria bacterium | reverse complement strand
TTTTCATTTTGTTTAACTTCATTCAAAATTATTTGTTCATAATATTGTGAATTTGTCAAAGCATAAGTATTTGAATTCTGTGGAATTATACAAAGTAATAAAAATAAAATAATAAAAATTTTTTTCATAAAAAACCTCAATTTGAATCTGTTTCATTATTATAACGAATTTTGTTCATAAAAGGTTCATTTTTAAAATATATATTTACAAAGGGTAATATGATAATACGTCATTGCGAAAATTTGCAACGCAAATTTGTGGCAATCCATAAATCAACTGTTATGTAAACATAAAATGTCATTCAGAGTGGTTTGCAAGTACTTCTTTAATGCAAACGAAGCATCTCACTGTACATGCAGAACCTTTAATTTATAGACCAACTCAATCTAATCCATAGACTTAATCAAAACATCAACTTTATCAGGGAAATTTTTTGTAATAACTGTTTTTAAATCATTTGAAGCATTTACCCAAAAAGTTGAAGAAGTCAAAATTTTATCATTTGTAGCAGGAATCTTAAACATTACAGGGTCAGAACCACTAAAATGAGCAAGTAAATCTTTTATTCCACAAAGTTCTTCATATTTGAGTTCATTATTTACAACAATCGTAACCAAATTAGAGTTTTCTACAGGTTTAACACTATCAACTATAACGCTTGTCGCATCTTCCTGTCTATGTTGAACCTTACCTGAAATAATAACCTTATTTTCAAGCACCAAAAAGTCGCCATACTCAACAACTTGACGATTAAACATTACAACCTCAACCCTATCAGTCAAATCTTCAATCATTGCAATCATTACAAACTTAGAAGGGTCTTTCTTTGTAGGAATTTTTCTAACAGAAGTAACCAAGCCACATATAGTAACTGGTGATTCTTCCTTCATATTCTTTAATTCAGAAATTTTATGTGTCATCAAAAATGGCAAATTCTTCCTGATAGAGAATAATGGGTGTGAGGTGACATAAAACCCTAAAAATTCTTTTTCAAATTGTTGAATATATTTATCAGGGTATTCCTCGTCAGAGCCTCCTAATTGATACTGAATAGCTTCAAATTCATTGTTTTCTGGTAATGAGGCAAACAAACTAACTTGCCCCATAGCTTTTTCTTTTGATGCTCTAGCTGTTGATGAAAGGATATATTCTAAATTCTCCATCAACTGTTTTCGGCTTTTTTCTATATTAGAAAACGCACCTGATTTAATCAAGCCTTCTAAAGATTTTTTATTAACATATTTTGGGTCTAATCGTTTACAGAAATCAAAGATGTTTTTAAACTCGCCGTTTTCTTCTCTTTCTTTAATAATAGCTTCACAAACAGCTACCCCAACTTGTTTAATAGCTGCCATACCAAATCTTATATCGTTTCCATCAGGAGAATATTCAACATAAGACTTATTAACATCAGGTGGAAGAATTTTAATACCGTACTTTTGAGCTTCTTCAATATACAACTGTGTTTGGTCTTTGTTATCGCTTACACTTGACAATAATGATGATAGATATTCAACAGGATAATGACATTTTAAATATGCTGTTTGATAGGCTACAAAGGCATAAGCAGCAGAGTGCGACCTGTTGAAACAGTATGAAGCAAACGCAAGAATTTGGTTAAAGAGTTTTTCGGCAGCTTCTTTTGACATATCGTGTTTTGCAGAAGCTTCAATAAACTTACCTCTTTGTTCTTCCATCGTTTTTAAGTCTTTTTTACCCATCATACGACGGACTTGGTCAGCTTGACCCAACGAATAATCTGCTAAAACCTGAAAAACTTGCATAATCTGTTCTTGATATACAATCGTTCCATAAGTATCTTTCAATACAGGTTCAAGTAACGGGTGAGCATAAGTAATTTCTTGTTCACCGTGTTTTCTTGCAACGAAATCATCAACCATGCCTGAACCCAATGGTCCTGGACGGAACAAAGCAACCAACGCACCCAAATCTTCAAAAACGTCAGGTCTTAGACGTTTAACAAGGTTCATCATACCTTGAGATTCAAGCTGGAATACCCCGATTGTTTCACCTTTTGTCAACATATCATAAGTTGGTTTATCATCTAAGGATATGTTATTAATATCAACGTCAATGTTACGGTATTTTTTAATAAGTTTAACCGTCTTAGTAATCATTGTAAGGTTTCTTAAACCCAAAAAGTCCATTTTTAACAGATCAAGAACTTCTGTAGCTTCGTGTTTTGGATAACCTGTTTGTACAATACCCGTTTTAGCAGGTTGTACAGGCAAAATTGTATCAAGTGGTGCGTGAGAGATGATAACCCCTGCTGCGTGAGTACCCGTTCCACATTTTAGTCCTTCAATAGCAATCGCCATATCAACCCAACGTTTGAAACTGATTTCTTTTCCTGTTTCAGGGTTTGATATTTGATAATCATCGTCATACAACTGTTTGAATTCTGAACCTTCAGCCTTAACTGCATCTTTTAACCATTCAGCCTTTGGATTATCATTTTTAGCAATATCTAATGCAGGCTCTATTAATCCAGTAAGTCTGTTACTTTCAGCAAACGGAACTTGTAAAACTCTACCTACACCCTTAAAAGCAGCTTTTGGAGCATAAGTACTGAATGTGATAATCTGACAGACTTTGTCCTCACCGTATTTTTGGGTAACGTAATCAATAACTTCACCACGGCGTTCAATACAAAAGTCAATATCAATATCGGGCATCGTAAATCGTTCAGGGTTCAAGAATCTTTCAAACAAGAGTTTATGTCTGATAGGGTCAATATCTGTAATTCCTAGAGCATACGCAACAACAGACCCTGCAGCAGAACCACGTCCTGGACCTACTGGAATATCGTGGGTCTTAGCAAAGTGGATAAAGTCCCAAGTAATCAAGAAATATGCAGGGAATCCCATTTGTTCAATAATACCAAGCTCATATTTTGCTCTATCATAAATAGCTTCTGGTACGTCTTCTCCGTATCGTTCTTTTAAACCTTCCATTACTAAATGGTTCAAATAAGTAGGTATGGTAAACCCTTTTGGTACTTCATAATGAGGTAATGGTGCGTTGTGAAGTTCAATCGTTAAATCGCATTTGTTTGCGATATCCTCAGTATTTTTGACACATTCTTCAAACATATCTGCGTCCATCCACTTGAACGCATCTCTCATTTCTTCTTTTGTTTTAACGTAAAACTCGTTGTTTGAAAAATGGAATCTATTAGGGTCATCTTTATTTGAGTTTGTTTGTAAACACAACAAGGTATCATGCATATCAGCATCTTCTCTTCTTAAATAGTGAGAGTCGTTTGTGATAACCATTTTTATACCAAGTTCATTTGCTATATCAATCAAATCAGGATTAGTACGTTTTTGTTCTTCTAATCCGTGATCTTGCAACTCAATATAATAATCTTCTCCGAACAAATCTTGATACTGTTTTGCAACCTCTTTTGCTTTTGCCTTATCACCCTTTAATAAATCTTGTAGTACTTCACCACCTAAACAGGCTGAACAACAAATCAATCCTTCATGGTGATTTTTTAAGAGTTCCCAGTTGATACGTGGTTTATAATAAAACCCTTCACACCAAGCAGTTGATACAAGTTTAATTAAATTGAAATATCCAGCAGAGTTTTTTGCTATCAACACAAGGTGGTAAAGTGGGTTATCGCTAGAATCTTTAACGTGAATATCTGAATCGTGCACATAAAATTCACAACCAATCAAAGGTTTTATACCTTTTTTATGAGCATATTCATAAAACTCAATTGCTGAATACATAACCCCGTGGTCAGTAATCGCAATAGCAGGCATGTCATTATCTACGGCAAAATCAACTAAGTCATTAACTCTAATTGCCCCATCTAATAGTGAATACTCTGTGTGAATGTGAAGTGGTATAAACTTTGACATAATAATAATTTAACACATAAACGTATGAATTTTTGTAAAAGTTTTGGATTTATAAAAAGAGGCGCTCATCAAAAATGAGCGCCTCTTTAAAAACTTCTCCCTAAGTCTATACTGTAGCCATCTTTGATTGGATTCGTTTTGCAGAATCTTCATATCCTGAACGACCCATCAACGCATAAGTATAATTTTTTGCTTGTTCAACACCTGGTTGATTAAATGTATTGATATTATACAATTCGCCAGCAATCGCTGTTTGAACTTCTAACATATAAAGTAACTGTGCTACATTATATTCATCAATCTCAGGTAGAGTAATTGTTATTGTAGGTCTTTGGTAATCAGAAAGTGCAACTCTTGTTGAATCTGCTTCTGCATTTATCAAATCATTAACAGTCTTACCACCTAAGTATCCAATACCTGTGTATTCAAAAATCTTTGGAATTTCTAATGTGTGTTCAAACTTACCAACTCTTATAAAATTGATAACTTTATCGTTTGGTCCTTCGTTATAAAGTTGGATTTGAGAGTGTTGATCAGTAGCGCCAACAGCTTTTATAGGAGTAGGTCCTACGTGTACTTTCTCTCCATTTTTATTATCTTCTTTACCTAATGACTCTGCCCATAATTGAACATACCAATCAGATACATATTTTAATCTAGAAGAATATGGCATCATAACTGATAAATTCTTGCCTTTTTTAGTATCCATTAAATAATGGATTAAAGCATTTTGCGCAGCAATATTGTTATTTATATCAGTATTTTTAAGTGCCAAGTCCATATCTTTTACACCTTGAACTATTTCATCAATATTCAATCCAACTAGTGCAAAAGGAACTAGTCCAACAGCTGAAAATACAGAGAATCTTCCACCAACATCATCAGGAACTACAAATGTTTTATAGCCTTCTTGGTCAGCTAGTTGTCTTAATACCCCTGTCATTTTATCAGTTGTTGCAACAATATTTTTTCTATATTCATCACCTAATTCTTGTTCTAATAGGTTTTTAACAATCATATATTGTGACATTGTTTCAGCAGTTGAGCCAGATTTTGTTATTACATTAACTAATGTTTTCTTCAAATCTAACATTTCTAATAGTCCTGTTATTGAATCAGGATCAATATTATCTAAGAAGAAAATTCTTGGCATTCCATCTCGTTGTTCTGGAGTAAGCATATTCCAATAAGGTTTGAGTAACGCTTCTGTAACAGCAATTCCACCTAATGCAGAACCACCAATCCCTAGAACTAATATATTATCGAACTTTCCTTTTACCATAGATGCAAATTCTTTTACATACCAAACAGTTTCCTCGTTATAACCAAGATTCATCCATTGTAACCATTGTCCAGGTTTGTCTTTTCTTTGATTTAAGTCAGTAATGATGTTTGCTATGGTTTCTTTATAATTAGCAAATTCTTGTTCAAGATTTAAACCATTTTCTTCACCAATTACTAAGGCATCTGCATATTTGTAATTCAGTTCAATCATTCAATCTACCTTTCATGTCTATATATAAATTTATTCTCTTAAAAACCCATCTAATAATACTAGTATATTAAAAACAAAACCAAACATGTATTCAATTGTTAAGAACACGCTTGAAATGTAACAATTAGAAGAATTTTAGAACTATTATTCTTCTAAAATACCTTCCGCAATTAAAGATTTTATTGATTTCATCAATAGTAAAAGTGGAATAATAATAAAACAAGCAGCCGCAAATATTCTAAAGGTATCAATATAAGCCCATAATGTTGACTGTTGTAATAATTGTTTATACAACAAACTGTGAGCCATTGTTGTCGCAGTAGCAGGGTCAACCGTCATTGGCAAGAACGAGCCTGCGTAAGCATTTACTCTTTGAACAAACTGCTCATTTGTACCTGCTAAAAATCCTACCATCATATATTGGTGTTTTTGAGAAAATCTTGAAATCATAGTTGTAACTAAAGATGTACCGATTGCACCACCAATGTTTTTTAACATATTTTGCAGTCCTGTTGCATTTGTCAACTGGGAGTTCTTCAAGGTTATCATAGAAAGGTTAATAATTGGAACCATAGAGAAAGTTAACCCAACCCCAAACAAGTAGTTTGGAATAGCGATATTTACTAATGCAATCTGTGTATTCAATTCACCAAACAACAAACCACCGATACCTATCGTAAATAATCCAAACATAACTTGAGCACGTTCACTAACTTTCCCTGCTAAAATTGTTGAAAGTATAACACCCGTCATACAACCTGCCCCACGTGGCATCATTGACAAACCACTTAGGAAAGAAGTGTATCCCATTAATGATTGCAACATTGATGGTAAAATCGCTGATGATGCCATCAAAACTGCCATTAATACAACTTGAATAACTGTACCAAAGAAGAAGTTTCTATCCTTCATTACTTCTAAATCTATCAATGCGTTTTTATGGTTTTTAAACTGACTAATGAAGAATAAAATGCAAGAAACTACAGAGATTGCTGTCAGCCAACATACCCATGTTGAACCGAACCAGTCAGCATCATTACCCTTATCCAATACAACCTGTAAAGTTACAATCCAAAATACTAGAAAAATAACCCCAAAGGTATCAAGTTTAATTCCATCAATTTTTCTCCCATAAGGAGAATCTTCTAAAAGCATTTTAGACGCAAGAAATGCGAATATACCAAAAGGTAAGTTTATTAAATAAATAAATGGCCAAGACCAATTTTCAGTAATCCAACCACCAATTACAGGACCTAAAATAGGACCAATAACGACAGCAAATCCGAACATACCCATAGCTTTACCACGGTCTTTTTTAGGAAAGCTTTCTAACATAATGGATTGTGCTAACGGTAAAATCGCACCACCACCTAAACCTTGTAAAAATCTTGCAAAAATAATCTCCATTAAAGATCTAGAGCAACCACATAACAATGATGCCACCGTAAACAAAACAATACTGAACATAAAGAAATTGTTACGTCCAAATTTTTTACACAAAAAATCAACACAAGGTATAATTAAACCACTAGCAATCAAATAGAATGTTAAAATCCATGTTGATTCGTTATGACTAACTGAAAAAGTACCTGCCATATAAGGTAATGCAACATTAGAGATAGTTTCATCTAATACAAACATAAACATAGAAATCATCAATGGAATAGATATAATCCATGGATTTTTCTTTGGCATCCATACTTCTGTTTCTTGTATTTCTTCATTTCCCATTTAAAAACCTCTTTAGGAAATATTTTAATATAATAATGTTGCAAATGCAACACAATATTTATTTTAGAGTCTACATGTTTTAATTTCAAAAAGTTTTAATAAACAAAGTGGCGAAATTGATGAAATCAATTTCGCCACTCCTTCATTTTGATAAGATTGCTTTTACACTAATCCATGTAAAATTCTATTATTCACAGCCATATATGACATTTGATTTGTCAAAACTCTATCTTGGTCAACCTTTGATGGAGCTTTACCTTCTTGAAACTTCTTTACAGTAGTGTCAAGCGTAGGTGCTGTGACGTAAGAATTTTTTTCTACCTCTTTGGTAGCTTCGTTTGGTTTAGTTGGTTTTACATCTTCAACATATTGAACAGGTGATGTCTTAGTATCATTTAATTTTGATTCTAAGTTCATACGATTTGACATAACAGTTAAGTCATTCATTTTTTGATTTTGTGAAGTTTCCTTCAATTCACTTAACTGATTTTTCAAATCCTTCGCATCGTTGCTCTTGAAAGAAGGTGCAAAGCTACTTACCATTGGTTTAAAAGAAACACTTAAACTCATTTTCTTAGTCCTTCCTTATACACACACTAAGTTCAAACCATGTAAAACTCAGAATTTGCTAGCAAATTCTGAGTTTTTTACATTTGTTCATAATTAATTTAATTATGCTTTTTTAGCTCTTGGCAATTTACCGTGTTGTGCAATTTGGTCATTTAAGATTCCATCATAAATTGCTTTAGCATCTTTTGCCATAAATGGAGCATCTTTTGTTGCAGATTTTTTAGCTGTTCTTATTGTAGCTTCTGTTTCATTAATCTTGCCTACAATATCACGTACTGTGTACATTCTTGTACCATCTGCATTTCTAACTTTTAACATATAGTTTACTAAACGCTTATTGTTACCTTTGATTTTTTGGAATAATTCTAAGGCATCTGCGTTTGATTCAGATTTATGTTTATTGAATGTACCAGCTGCACGTTTTTGAGCTCTTGTTTCTTTGATTGAAGCAAATATTTCTGGTAGCATTCCTGCTCTCATCTTAGTAGCTTTATTTTCATAACCTTTTACTTGATCTGCATAAGTAGTTTTGCCAAGTTTCTTTTCAATTATGTTATTAATATCAGAGATAATTGCTAACTTCTTAGCAGATGGTTGTTTTGCAACTTTGTTAGTGAAGATACCACGTCTTAGAACCTTAGTTTCCTTAGCTGGTTCTGTTTTAGAAGCCTCAACACTTGTTGCTTTAACGGCTTTTTCTAAACTATTCAATGCAGGGAAGCTATATACTTGTGCTGGTAATGTGCTTGCATCTACTTTTGCTTCAGCTTTTACAGGAGCTGGAATTACAAATTTGAATCTATTTTTATTACCGATAAGTTCTTCAATTTTTGGCAAACCTATAGAAGTATATCTTGGTCTTTCCAATGATGGATTGTTGTATCTTAAAGCTGGTACATTTGGAGTTGCATTTGAGTTAGTTGCTTTCGCTGCTTGTTTTGCGGCTAATGATTCAGATTCAGGAACAGACACTGTTCTATACATCACTTGCATTGTTCTTCTGTTTCGTTTCATTTCTGACTGTTCTTTATTTTCAGATTTAAACATACCTGATACAAAGTTTTTAAATCTCTTTGCAACTCTACCTTCTGCAGAACCAGGATTAATATTTGCAAATCTAATAGCTTTATCAGCAGCATCTTGATTGCCTGTTGTCATTATATATGCAATTTTATTTGTATAAGCATCTCTTCTTTTTTGGCTGATATTATCTAATAATTTTACATATTCACCAGCACCTACTGTATTACTTTTTGGTAAAGAGATGTTTTCAATGAATTTTTTTGCATTCTTATCTTCATCCATTTTCTTGAATAAAGTTGAAATATTATCCATTTCTTCTGGTTTGTATCTATCAACACCAAAACCAGTTAGATATGAATCTAAATATTTTGCACGAGCTTCAAAATTCTTTTTGTTTGTTGTTGTATAAATATCAATCAAATTCTTTTTATAGTTTGATTTGTCTTCAACCTTCATTGGTGATAATTTGTCAGCAAATCTTCTTAAAATTGAATTTGATTCAGGTGAAGCAAATGGAGCCATTTTTTCAGCATCAATCACTTCTTGCATACTTTCATCACGAACCAATTTTTTAATACCATAAATATTTTTTTGCAATTTAGCATCATAAGTACCATTAGTAATTTGTGCATCAATATTCTTCATACAATCTTTTTCAGCTAAGTGCATTCTTAAATATGGTCTGTATGTTTGATAATCTTTAAGAATTTTGTCTGAATTTTTAGCATCTAAAATTCCTAGTATAGATTCTTTAGTAATTTTGTAATCGTTAGGTGCATTTATTAAATCACGATAAATATCGTTAAATTGTCCTACTTTTTTACTGTCATTTCCAATTTTATCAACACATTTTGCAACATCAGTAACATTAATTTTATGAGAATTTATAAGTCTAATATGTTCTAAAGAAGGTTTTTTTACAGTATCAATAATTGTAAAAATCAAATCAGAATTTTCTTTTTTCTCTTGAGGCACTCCAAAATTACGTCTATTATAACATTCTGTTAATTCTGCAAAAAGTCGTTTATGCATACCTGATTTATTTTTTAAAGCATTGTCAACAGTCTTTTCTGATTTATCTATAATTCCAGGCGCATATTTTATCATGTCTTTAACCCAACCGTCTACTTTTCTTAAATTTCTTGAATTAAAAAGACCGTTAAAACTAACTGTGTCTGATGCTAATGTATTTTGCATAGCACCAACTCTATTATTTTTTAAATTTTGTGATTTTAAATTGTTATTTTGGTAATTTTGATAAATTTGTTGTTGATTAATTACTTTCATTTTTTTTTAACCTCCTGTGTAAATATAACACTTGTAAAAATATTTTTTGCCATGAAAAAAGGTGGATTTTTAAAATCCACCTTTTAAATATTTATTTTGTTACATTAGTTAACAAAATTGAGCTTTTTCTTCATCAGAAACGCCTTTTATAGTTAAGTTTACTCTGCCTCTTTCATCAATTTTAATAATCTTAACAATAACTTCATCGCCAACGTTTACATGTGGTTCAATAGTATCGATTCTTTCTTTGCAAATTTGAGAGATGTGAACCATTCCATCTTTACCACCACCTAATTCAACAAAAGCACCGATAGGAATAATTCTTACAACTTTTCCTTTTAGTACCATGCCAACTTCAGGTTTGAAAGTAAGTTCTTTAATCATTTTCTTAGCGATTTCAGCACCTTCTTGGTCATTAGAAGTAATTGTTACAATACCTGTATCTTGAATATCAATTTCAGCACCAGATGCTTCAATGATAGCTCTAATTTGTTTACCACCAGGTCCGATAACTGTTCCGATATCTTCTACAGGAATAGTCATTGTAGAAATACTTGGTGCAAATGGTGACATTGGTCCAGGTTGAGTAATAGCCTTTCTCATTTCACCTAAGATATGCAATCTACCTTCTTTTGCTTGACCTAAAGCACGTCTTAGAGTTTCGTTAGGAATACCTTTAGCCTTCATATCCATTTGTAATGCTGTAATACCATCATCATTACCTGTAACTTTGAAGTCCATATCTCCTAAGAAGTCTTCAATACCTTGTATATCAGTAAGTACAACAGGTTCATGACCTTCTTCTTTAATCATACCCATTGCAACACCACCAATCATACATTTAACAGGTACACCTGCGTTCATCAAAGCCATTGAAGAACCACAAGTAGAAGCCATTGATGTAGAACCGTTAGATTCTAATACATCAGATGTTACTCTGATTGTGTATCCAAAATCTTCTTGAGATGGAAGTGCAGGAATATTAGCTCTTTCAGCTAGGTTACCGTGACCAACTTCACGTCTACCAGGACCTCTTAAAGGTTTTACTTCACCAACAGAGAAACCAGGGAAGATATATTTGTGCATATATGTTTTTTCTGTTTGAGGGTCAACACCATCAAGCTCTTGTTTCATAGCTGGACCTGCTAAAGTTGCAACTGACAATACTTGAGTTTGTCCTCTTGTGAAAACAGCTGAACCGTGAGCTCTTGGTATAACACCAACTTCACACCAGATAGGACGAACTTCAGTGTTTTTACGTCCATCAGCTCTAACACCTTCTTCTAAAATCATAGTTCTCATTATTTTCTTTTCAGCAGCTTTGAATTCTTCTGCTACAAAGTCAATACCAGTTTCTTCAATGATTTTGTGAATATAGTGATCTTCTGGTAAAGATTCAACTTTTTCTTTAACTAGTTTCTTAGCTTCTTCTAATTTTTCTTGTCTATATTTTCTGTCGAAATTATGATAAGCATCGAAAATCATATCGTGAGCAACTTCGTTGATAATATTTTTCAATTCAGTTGTATCGTAAGGATTTACAAATTCTTCTTTTTCAACGCCACATTGTTTAGCAAATTCAACTTGAGCATCACATTGTTTTCTAATTTCTGCTTGAGCGAATTCAACAGCGTTCATAATGTCGTCTTCAGTAACGAATTTACAACCAGCTTCAACCATGATAACAGAATCGTGAGTACCTGATACAACGATATCTAGGTCAGATTCTTTTGCTTGTCTGTGAGTAGGGTTAGCAATAAAGTTACCTTCTGCATCTCTTGAAACTCTAACAGCACCGATAGGTCCTTCAAATGGAGCACCTGATAGCATTAAGGCACAAGATGCACCTAACATTGCTAATGTATCAGGTTGATTTTCTTGGTCATAACTGAATAATTGTGCAACGATTTGAATATCGTTTCTATATCCTTTTGGGAAAAGTGGTCTAATTGGTCTATCAATCAAACGAGAAACTAAAATAGCTTTATCGCTTGCTTTACCTTCTGAACGGTTATAACCTCCAGGAATACGACCAATTGAAGACATTCTTTCTTCATAATCAATTAATAGTGGGAAGAAATCAATCCCAACTCTTGGTTCTTTACTAACTACTGCGTGTACAAATAACATTGTATCGCCACATCTTACCGTAACACTACCATTAGTAGATTGTGCGTATTTACCGGTTTCAATCGTTACTGTCTTTCCACCGATTTCAATCTGCATTGTTTTTGTTTCAGGTATCATTTTTCCTTCTTTCTCCGACTGCTCGATAGCCGGACAACTTTTCTAATACTTCTTTTACTATATAGAAAGATTATACCTTAAACATGGATTTTCAGCTAGTACTTTTTTATAAAACTTGTTTTAGAATTAAAGGAATAATTTCTTCCAATAAAACAATAAAAAATACTATAAAAACGACTACTGCAAAGAATTTTTGTATATCAGAAAATAAAAACATTTTTTTATTAGTTCTAAAATCTTGGATACCTTTGTATTCTTCTGCGTATGGTTGAATAGGCAGTTGTTTTTCAATCTCTTCCAACACTTTTGAGAATTTTATTTTAATCAACATATTGTATGAATCCATATTTGTCCACCATAAAGCAGATGTACACATACCAACAATTGCCAAAACAGCAGACAATGACACATCGTACATCAAAGGTGCAGGTTTTGTAAATGCTGTTAAAACCAATAATAAAATGGATACACCTAGATAGAACCTATTTATCGCAAAACTTCGTGTAATAAATTGTTCTTTTTGTTCTGAATATAATTTATATTGTTGAAAAACTAAATCTCTATCTTCCATATTTACAACCTTTCAATAGTTAGTTATTAAACTTGGTTTTCGTTACGTCTTTGATAAACTACACTCATCAATTCGTCAAATTCTTTTTCATCAAGAGTTTCTCTATCTAACAAAGCCTTAGAGATGAATTCTAGCATATCTCTGTTTGAAGAAAGCAATTCTTTTGCCATTTCGTAACGCTCATCAACTATTTTCTTAACTTCTTTATCTATATCAGCTGCTATTTCTTCTGAAAAATCTCTGTTGTGACCGAAATCTCTGCCCATAAATACGTGTTCTTCAGATTTACCGTAAGTTAAATTGCCCATTTTTTCACTCATACCATAAGATGTTACCATTTTACGAGCAAGACTAGAAACTTTTTCTAAGTCATTTGAAGCACCTGTTGTTACTGAATCAGCACCATAAATCAATTCTTCAGCAACTCTACCACCTAAAGTCATAGTTATTCTATCTAACAACTGTGATTTTTTCATTGTTAAATAATCTTTTTCAGGCAAAGTCATAGTAATCCCTAGTGCCATACCTCTTGGAATAATAGAAACTTTGTGTAATGGGTCGCAACCTTTTAATAATTTTGCTAATAAAGCATGACCAACTTCGTGGTAAGCTGTATTTTCTTTTTCTTCGTCAGATATAATACGACTTTTCTTTTCAGGTCCTGCCATAATTTTATCAATAGCTTCTTCTAAATCAGGCATTTCAATTTTAGCTTTATTATATCTTGCAGCCAACAAAGCAGCTTCGTTTAACAAATTTTGTAAATCAGCACCTGTAAATCCTGGTGTACGTTTTGCTAAAACTTTTAAATCTACTTCATCTGCTAAAGGTTTGTTTTTAGCGTGAACATTTAAAATCTTTTCTCTACCTAATACATCAGGTTTATTAATGACAATTTGTCTATCAAATCTACCAGGTCTTAATAACGCATTATCGAGGATATCTGGTCTATTAGTAGCTGCTATGACAATAATATTTGTGTTTTTGTCAAAGCCGTCCATTTCAACAAGTAATTGGTTAAGAGTTTGTTCTCTTTCATCGTGACCACCACCAAGACCTGCTCCACGTTGACGACCAACGGCATCAATTTCATCAATAAATATAATACAAGGTTGATGTTTTTTTGCTTGGTCGAACAAATCACGAACACGACTAGCACCAACACCGACAAACATTTCTACAAAATCAGAACCACTGATTGAGAAGAATGGCACGCCTGCTTCACCAGCAACAGCTTTTGCCATTAAGGTTTTACCTGTACCAGGAGCACCAACTAAAAGAACACCCTTAGGTATTTTTGCTCCCAATTTTATATATTTTTCACTATGTTTTAAGAAATCTACTATTTCTTCAAGTTCTTTCTTTTCTTCATCAATCCCTGCAACATCATCAAATTTTGTTTTAACCTTGCTATCTAAAAGCATTTTTGCTTTTGATTTTCCGAATGACATAGCTTGTGCGCCACCTGATTGAATGCTTTTTATCATAACAATCAAGAATACAACAAATAGTAATGGTAATACTAATGAACCTAATATTCCTAATATTTGTGATGATTCACTTGGCTTTTTAGCTTTGATATCAACATTAGCTTTTTCAAGTTCGTTTATTAAAGTGTATGAAGCTGGTTCAGGAACGTCAATTTTGTATTGAAGTTTAACTGATGGTTGAGTTCCAACCAATGATTGCATCATTTTTGATTGAGAGGTTTTAGTTGAGTTTTTAGGTTGAGAAACTGGAACTGCAATAACAGAATTTTTATCAACTTCTGCTGATTGAATTTCACCTTTTTTAACCATCTGAACAAACTCAGAATATGTAACTTCTCTACTTTGAGTAGTAGGTCCTGCCATTAATGTTGAAACAAAGGCTAAAACCATTATCCCTAAAACGATGTACATACCTACCGATTGACTTTTATTCATATATCACCTCTACTAAATTACAATTTTAGTTTTATTATAACAGAAAAAAGTTATCTTGAATATAGTTCAATTAACAATAAAAAATACTATTATTTTATAAATCGTTTTAAATATCTATGAACAGGAACTTCATACAAATAATAAACTAATATTCCAAAAGTTATTATTAATATATACATTAAAACTAAGCATTTGAAATAGATATAGAGAAATTGTTAAAATTTAACGATTGAATTTATAAACATTAAAAATGCCGTTGCAAATCATCACAACGACATTTTTTTAATATTAAACCCCAAAAACTATCTTTCTGTTTCTTGTTGTAATTTGTCACAAGGATCACATGGTGTAGCTGGTGGACAGGTATTACAACTTGGAGCTGGAGTTGTAGGACAACAAGTTTGTTTTTTTTCTGTTGGACAACAAGTCTTTTTCTCAACAGGGCAAGCCTTTTGTTTCTTTTCACAAGTCGGTTTGCATTTGTCTTTACATTTACAAGAAGCTGTCTTTTCACATTTAGGACAAGTTCCCCAGTTTGCAGGGTTTAAATTTCTCCAACAAAATGCGTTCGCAGACAAAGTTGTCGCAGATAAAGCAATCAATAATGATGTTGCTAATAGTGTTTTTTTCATAATTTCTCCTTTTTTAAAAAAGTTAAACACAACTTAATTGTTACAACTTTATTTTAAAAGCTAGAAAATAAAAAACTATAAGACAACTAACTATAAATAATGTATACGACAGGCTAATTGAAACTCTATAATGGAACATATCCTGAATAAATCAAGCTAGACCAACCTTCAAAGCAACTGATTTGAGTCATACTACCTGTTTTAATTAAAACTTTTGCCTGACTTTCTTTTGGAATATCCAAAATATGAGCAACAACTGATTGTATAACTGATGGATAAGTAACAACAATCAACCTATTCCCAATATTTGATGCAACCAAATCCTCAATTACTTTTGTAACTCTATTATTAAAATCAGTTAATGATTCACCGTCTTCAAAATCTAATGATGCAAAAGAAGGATTATTAGGATATTTTTTTATTATGGTTTTAAATGATTTGCCATTTAATACCCCACATTTTCTAACGCTCAATTCATTCAAAACTTCATAATCTTGTTTGTAAACATTAGAAAGTTCTTGAGCTGATTGCATACATCTTAAAGATGGACTACAGAATATTTTGTTATCTCTAATTCCTCTTGTTTTGATATATTCGCAGATTTTTTGCATTTCTTCATATCCGTGTTCGGTTAATGGAGGATATTTTTCTGAATCAGAAATGATGCCTTCTTGCGAGTGAATGGTAGCACCGTGTGCTACAAAAGTTATTTTACATTTACGTTTTAAAATCAAAATAGTACCTCTTTCTCAGTCTATTGTAGCACAAAAACGGATATAACAAAAGTCATACCCGTTTTTTAATTAATTGTACGCAGAAATTCCAAAATTGTCATTCAGAGGGAGTGTAACGACCGAAGAATCCCACTGAACATGAAGAACCGTTAATTTATGGATTGCCACACTTAATACATTACACACCGTTCAATCGTTCGCAATGATGGATTAAAATTATCATGGACAGTCGTTGAAACGAGTTCATGGTGACTAAACCTTAATAAATGCAATCACCTTACATACTACAAGTTCCACAACCACAATCCTGTTCGCTCACATAAAGTCCATGAATATTACAATAAGAGTGTGCTTTTATGTTTTTATTAGTTGTTTCCACTCTCATAACAGCTTCAGACCCTGGGTATAAGAATTTTGTGCAAACTTCATCTTTGTCATTTGAAACAGTTTGCAAGAATTCTATGTAATGCGTATTGACCATAGGGTGTTCAGGTACAACAACTTTTGTCATAATAGGATCAACCTTTATAATAGGAGTATGTTTTTCTAATAATTGTTCATCAACCTCACTATTTTGTGGTGTTAAAAGTTTCATAGGTTCTCCACAACAAACAAGTTCACCTTCACCTTCAATCATTACTTGTACCAAATTCCCACAGATGCTACATCTATACAATTCTAATTTTTTAGTCATAAACCCTCCTTTTTTAACAAGTATCTACAAGATGAAAGATTATTGATATTGTCCTGTTCGGTGATTTATGGTATTCTTTAGTTATGACTGATTATAATTCTGAATCAGAGCGTTTAGAAGCTCAATACAAAGAAATTTTTATGGAATCTGCAAAGGTTATTAGGCATGAAATTGATAAATTTAAACCTAATTTTAACTGTAAAACTTGCACAATTCCTTGTGATATTAAAAAAGTAGATATATTTGAGGTGTTTCCACCAAACTGTCCTTATGGAGCTTGGCAAATTAAAGCTTTATCATTTTTGACAAACGAGTATAAAGCAAAATTAAAGATTGCGAAAAAGTCTATGATGGAAAAGAAAAATGAATATACTTGTGGAAAATGTGGTGCTTGTTGTAAACTTGCAGTAAGTGAATATTCACCTATTCAACTGAAACAACGTGCAATTAGAGGTGATAAGTTTGCAAAAGAGTTCTCTCAAATATATGTACCTTACGAATCAGAAGATATGGCAAAAGCTATTTGTCCTGAATATTATGATAAACTTTATGATATTATGGACCCTGATGAAAGGTTGTATTTCTACTACTGTAGCAAATTAGGTGCTGATGATTTGTGTTCTGATTATGAAAATAGACCTGATATTTGTAGAGATTTTCCTATGACAGCACTTAAAGTTTTACCTGACACTTGTTCATATTTACCTTGGCATAACGCTGTAGAAAAACTAGCCATGTCTATTAAATCAAGAGAAGATTTAATTCAATTCTATAAGGATAAAATTGGTTAGAATTAACGAGGGCAAAACTGTTAAGATTGTAAAATATTAACTAACTCACTTGCAATATAATTTTTAGCGCTGTAAAATAGAACCAGTCGAAAATATATATTCAAGTTTGGAATCTTGAAAAGAAAGAAGGTAACATTATGAAAGACGGATTACATCCAGATTATAAAAAAACTGTTATCAAATGTGTATGTGGTAACGAAATTGAAACAGGTTCTGTTGTAGATGATATTACAGTTGAAATTTGTAACAACTGTCACCCATTCTACACAGGTCAACAAAAAATCCTTGACTCTGAAGGTAGAGTTGAAAGATTTAACAAACGTTACGGCAAAAAGAACTAATGATAGTTTTCAAACGTTAAGATTTTACAAGCAACTCCTAAAGAAATGTTTAGGAGTTGCTCTTTATTATAGATTTATTTATAATAGAAACAATGTAAATTTAAAAAGTTTACAAAGGGGATTTTGTTCCGTCATTCAGAGCGTGTAATAAACGTTTATACAAGGAAAGCGAAGAATCCCTGCAAGTGTTCAATAAGATTCCGAAACAAGTTCGGAATGTCGTACACAGTGTCACCCTGAATTTATTTCAGGGACTAAGATACGGTATCAAAAAATTCTGATACAAGTTCGGAATGACGTATAAAAAGAGAAATATAGAGGGATAAGGATTAGAAGTATGACAAACAATAAACCAGAAGTACATTTATTAGCAAAGCCTGAAAATTTACTAAAAACCATTTATTCTGCTTGCAGAACTTGTTATAGTGCAGACACACCTTATGAAATTTTTCAAAGCACAGATGATGAAGAAAAAATGTTGAAACTTATTAATCGTGTAATTTCATCAGGACACTATTCAACTATTGAACATATTCAGATTAGTTTTGCAATTTCAAATGTTTCAAGAGCTTGTACCCACCAACTTGTGCGTCATAGACATATGTCATTCTCTCAAAAATCACAAAGATATGTGAAAGAAAAAGGTCAATTTGATTATTTGATTCCACCAACAATTGAACGTAATCCTGAATTAAAAGCAAAGTTTGAAGAATTTATGGGACAAATATCTGAAAAATATCAAGAGTTTGTTGATGCAGGAATTCCAGCAGAAGATGCTAGAGCTGTTTTACCTAATGCAACAGCAAGTTCTATGGTTGCAAGCCTTAATCTTAGAGAAATGATTCACTTAGCAAACCTTAGACTTTGTACAAGAGCTCAATATGAGATTAGAACAATGGTTAAGATGATGTGTGATGAACTTGTTAAATCAGAACCTTGGTTAAAAGATTATCTTGTACCAAAATGTATGAGATTGGGTTATTGTGATGAAGATAAATCTTGTGGCAGAGTTCCAAGAAAAGATGAGTTGTTAAAATAAAATGTTCACCCTTGATTATATTACATTAAAAGCGTTTTTCCTTGAAAATAAAGAGTTCTTTGAAAATGCTAGGTTACAAAAAATTCAACAACCTACAAGACGTGAATTTATTTTCACAATAAGAAATAAACAAGGAACAAAAAAACTTTATATTAACATAGATCCACAAATTTATCATATATGTTTTATGAGTGATGATACTTATGAAAAGCGTGGTATAACAATTCCTCAAAAACCACCAATGTTTTGTATGCTCTTAAGAAAATATCTTGAAAGTTCTAGGATTACAAAAGTTTGTCTGCCTCATTATGAACGTATTTTTGAGATTTATTTTGATTCTTATAATGAACTTAATGAAAAAATTACTCTATGTCTTGTAATAGAACTTATGGGCAAATATTCAAATGTTATTTTATACAATACAGATACAAAAGTTATTTTAGGTTGTGCACATAATGTTGGTTCTGAAAAAAGTCGTGAAAGAGAGCTTGCAGGAACTTTACCTTATGTTTATCCATCAAAACAAAACAAATCAGATATTCTTAGGTATTTGGGCAAGTTAGATTACGATGAACTGAACGAATATTTTTTAGGAGTTTCTCAATCTTATCAACAACTGTTTAAGGAAAATAATACAGAACTTGAAACTATAAAAGATTATATTGAGCAAAAAAATGTAGTCTACTCGCCAGCTATAGAAGGGACAAAATTCAGTGTTTATGCTGAACTATTGAAATCACCTGTATTACAAAATAGTGTAAATGATATGATTGATAATTATTTTTCTGATTGGCAAGAAAAAATTCTTATACGTGCCTTCAAGTTAAAGCTAAGAAATATAGTGTCACCAAAACTAAAACGGTTGAAAACATCTTTAGGAAAACTAGAACAACAGTTAAGAAAGAAAACATCTGCAACCAAGTTTAAACAATATGCAGATTTGATTATGTCTAATCTTTATAATAACAAAGATTATGTAAAAGAAATCACTGTCACTGATTGGGAAACAGGAACTGATATTAGAATTCCGTTGGATAAAAAAATAACCTTGAGAGAAAACGCTCAAATCTATTATAAAAAGTTTTCGAACTCAAAAAATGACAAAGAAAAACTTATTAATTTGATTGATGAAGACAAATTGTATGTTGAATATTTGGAACAATTACTTTTTTCAATAGAAGTTTCAAATGATATTTTATCATTAAAGGAAATTCTTTTAGAATGCAGGGAAAATAACCTTACACAAAATTCTAAAGCACAAGAAAAACCTAAAAATGTTGAAGTTGAAAAAGTTGATATAAACGGTTTTGAAGTTTATATAGGAAAAAACAATAAGCAAAATGATAAAATAATATCTAAAATATCTGCACCAGATGATATATGGTTTCATGTTCAGAATAATACAGGCTCACATATTTTATTAAAAGTCCCAAACGACAAGACTCCTGATGATAAAACGATTTATGAATGTTGTAAACTCGCTAAAAAGTATTCTTCTACTGCTAATAGTGGTAAAGCTGGAGTTATTTATACAAAGCGTAAATATATCAAAAAACCACCAAAAGCGAATTTAGGATATGTAACTTATAAAAATGAAACAGAGATAATTGTTGAATAGTAATGCACGATGGGTAGCTTATTACTATGGATATTCAATTTTACATATACAAATCGCCACCGATAATTTGTCTTGCATCTTCTGTTGTATGAATCATTATATTTGTGGGCTTAGATTGTTTTTCAGTAATAGGTTTTGATAAATCAGTGTATGTAACATCAATTAAATTATCAAAGAAATCTTTTTTGTTCATTGAGGTTTGTTTGATTTTTCTATCAGGATTGTATTCCTCAATATCACTATCTATAACATATACATTGTCTTTATCCATTGAACATAGAACTACTGCGTGACCGGAATCGTCACTTGTTTTATAACCTGCGAGTACGATGTTATTTGGATTATCTAATATTTTTTGAACTTTTTTTTCATCAAGTTGACCAACGGTTGCAACATTGTTTGTTAGTATAACATTAGGTGCGAATGTTTTAACGATTTTGTTTGATTGCATGCCTGTTAAAATGTGCAAAGAATTATATGTTTGACCACCTTCTAGTGGCTCGTCATCTTGTTTTGGAGGTATGTAATAATTATACATATTTGTTACACGAGTGTTTTTATTTGTTGATTCTGATTTGAATTTTTCTATTGCCATTTCAATAGCTAAAACATCTCTATCACCTGTTGAGTAATAATAATTTTTAAGGTTAAGTGTGCTGTCTAACTGCTCTTTAGAGAAAGTATATTGTTTTTTAGGACCTTGTAGGGTTACAGTTATATTATCATTATCATCAACTGATAATGATTTTTCCAGTATTTTTCTTCCTACAGGATTTCTTTTTAATCCATTTATTGTTGACAATAACCAACAATCTCCGATAGTACCTTGAATAAAATCATCAACTTTGCCATCAACTTTTTGTGATAACATTTTTTTACGCTCTAGATTTGGACCAAATTCTTCAAATTCTTCAGAGTTTTTGTGCCATACATAGTAGCCTTTGTCATTATAGAAACTTCTATTAATATAGATTGTATCATTATTTGTTTTATAGAGGTTATGTTTGTCTGCGTAAAACTCTTTTTTAGAGATTTCTTTTTTGCTACTTTGTAAAGCTCTATAAGCCTTGCCATCAGAAATAAAATTTCCATTAGGAGAAACATCTGTAATTTTTGTATTATTCCACGTTTGAGCTTCATTATTCCATTTTAAATACTGTTCATTTTCTTTATCGTAAAAGACGTTAAGATGGGAGATTGAAGTTCTTTGATATCCAAAAACTTTTGCCATTTCAAACGGAAGATGATAACCAATATCGTGAGATGGCCAAAGGGTTTTGCCGTGTATGTTTTCAACAAACATGTTACCATTAGGGTCTAGATATGAACCTTTTTTAGTTTTTATAAATCCAGTTTTTAAGATTGAATCAATGTTTTTTGATTTTTTAAACTTTTGTTTTTTTGTATCCCAACTGTAATAGACATTATTTTCTTTATCAAAATAGATGTTTTCATTTGGAGTAGATTTTAAATTTAATTCAGAAGTAGATTTTGATTTTAGAGTATCGGTAGATGTTACTATCTCGATATCATTAGTAGTATTAGTATTTATTTGATTATTAGAAGTTGCATTGATAGAAGGTGCAACCAATGAAGAAAGCGCAATCAAAGAAGATATCAAAATGTTTTTGGTTGAATTGTTTTCATATTTTGAGGATTGGGAATTGTTTTTACTTTGAAAACTTGGATTTTGATACTTATGCTGAGGGTATTTAAGAGCTGAGGATTGATTAATAACAGTATTCATACTAGCACCACTTATGGTTGTAATAATACTTATAAAGAAGAACTATTGCTACTTTTACTTATGTTTTTAAATATTATTTACAAATATCAGAATGTTTGTACGATATTACGTGGCTTTTGAACGAATTAGGGATTAAATATAATAAAAGGTAATTGACTAAATATTTGTAACATAAATATTCATCTTTAAAAATTTCTTAAATTATAAAATATAAGAATAAAAAGGGTTTTAGCTGATTGCTAAAACCCTTTAAAATAAATGGTTGCGGGAGCTGGATTTGAACCAACGACCTTCGGGTTATGAGGATAGTCTCGTGTTACCCAACCCCAAACAATTTTTCACGATTTACCACTACTTGGCACGAATTTTTATAAAAATTTATTTTGTTTCACTAGGTTGATTATAATTTGTTAAACTCATGTGTTGCGGAATGTGTTGTTTAATTAATATGATACTGTAATTCAAAATCTAAAATAGGATTTTCATGCTCTTGTTCCATTAGTTTTCTAATATCTTTATTTATTTCTAGAATTTCGTCATTTGGAATATCTAAATTTAGATAAGGTAAATATTTTTCTTGGGTTAAACATTCTGTTAACTCAATAGAAAAACCATTCTTTAGCAAACAAATTTTTACAGGGTCAGTACTTCCATATTTTATTGCATTGTAAAAATTAGAACAAACAAGGTTAAGTTCATTTAAAACTTCAACGTACTTTATTAAAAAATTATCAACAAAATCTTGTTCTTCTTTAATTCTCAAAATTGCTATATTAATTCGTTCTACTGGTGTTTTGGTTAATATATTTATATGTAATGGGTAAATGCCAGTATCAGCATCTTTTTTCACTTCTCCCCACTTTTGCCCTACATATATTGTTGGTTGTTCACTTTCTTTAAATTTCCAGTAGTTAGTAAATAAGGATATCATTTCTTTAAATGATTTCCCCGATAATCGCCAATATAAAAATTTTGAATAAAATTTTCTAGTTTCAATATTATTAAAACGCATTATATTTCTATCTTCTATATTAATATTAACAAAAAATACTTTATATATTGTTTCCATTAATACATCTGACGTTGTTATATTCAAATTTGAATCAATATTTGCAAGATTCGTAATCAATTTATCTTCATTTTCTTTGATATTGAAATCATGAATATTATGTTTATAACATAATTTCCCGATTTCTGATTGTATTTGGTTAATTTTTATATTAGGAATTGTTCCAGGTTCAGTATTTTCTATATAATCAATGATGTTTTCTATTTTGTTTTTGTTTGTATTATTAATCTCGCATTGTTCTAGCAAGACATTCTTGATATCATCTTTGATTTCTTTTATATCTAAAGAACTCTTTAAAAATTTTTCTAAATTTCGTCTTTGCCCCATAATGGGATTATCAATAATAAATATTTGAGGAGATAGTAATTTTAAATTTCCATTGTTACTATTAAATATTTCACTAAAACGACAAACTCTGCCTATTAAATTCTTAAATTGAGATTTGGATAATTTATTTTTTCCTTTTTTATAAGATAGTAAAAACATCTTCTCAGCAGGAATATTTACTCCCTCTAAAAGTGTTGAAGTCGTTATTATATATTTAAAGTTTGGATTTTTACTAAATATTTTTTCAACATATAATTTTATAATATCAGGCATACTTGCATGATGGTAAACAACCCCTTTCTTTAAACAAGTCAATAATTTATAATCTTTATGTGAATAATTTTGGATTGCTTTATAATCATTATCATTTTCTATATCTGAAATATTTGGCAAAGTCTCTATAAATTCTAAAACAAATTTTTCAACATCTCTAGGTTTATTTATATACAAAATATTTTTGTTTCCTGAATGATTCTTTATAAACTCTATATAATTTGTATCTTTTTCATCTAAATCCATATCAAAAAACATATTTGTTGATTGGTCAAATAATTTAAAATTAAGACCATTAATATTATTTAACACATAAAATTTTTCAGATTTTAAATTTTCTGAAATTTTGCTTGAACTAATTGGAAGGTTGGAATATTTGAGTTTTAAATTATTGACATCAGATATAAATGGACTGAAATAGTTAAATTTGGTGTTTGGATTGCGTTTGTTTAAAATTAGTTGGACTTGCCCAAGTAAGGAAGCTCTATCATCATCAGAGAAAATATTGTGAGCTTCATCTATAAATATACAGTCAAAATAAACATTTTTATGTTTATTCATTAACGCCTGTAATCTTTCTTGAGTTAGTACCGCAATAAAATTTTCTTCGTTTCCTTTGTATAATTCTGGGTGAGTAATAATTTTCCTAAATGCCCTACAAATATCATCATGTTTTATTAGTCTACGTTTAGTTTGTGCTAATAATGCTTTACTAGGTACTATTATACAAATTTTTTTATCCAAGTTCTCTTTGACTTTTGCTATTATAAGTTCAGATTTACCGTATGATGTTGGAGCAATAACCGCAATATTGTTTAATTTGTCTTGTGTAAAATTTTCAAATAAACTTTTCTGTTGACAAGATAGATATATATCCCCTCTTTTAAAAATTTCATTAAATGAAGATAGCCATGTTAAAAAGAAGTTATTACCAATTTGTTCTTCACTAAGATAATTTTCTTCTATAAATTTTACAATAGGAATATAACCTTGATTTATAGAGGTTTCGTACAATGGTTCATAATCAGAAAATTTTGTAGAATATTCTAAAATTATTCTATAACCAAGTTTATTTATATTATTATCATCTTGATTTAAGAATATAATAGCTAATTTAAGTAAAAACATTTTTTCATCAATTGATAACGTTGGAACTTCTTTAGTTATCAATTCTTTATATAATCGATAAAAGTCATCTTGTTTGTATGCAGAATTTCTCAATTTATTTAATGTTACGCATTGCATTTTTCATACTCCTCATTGAAAAATTGCTCAATTTTTTGAAAAGTACTCTTTTGTATAGAAAATAAAATCGTTTCAGAAAAATTATTACGCCGACAATGTCGTGCATAAAAACTTTTAATTTCTTGTAAATCAATTCTATCATTTATATCACTAAAACAGACAGAAATTAATATAACTTTTTTATCATCAGATATATGAGAGTTTCTGTCTCTTTGAAGTAATTCATGTAAATTTAAAACTTGTCTATTTTTTATATTTTGCATATACAAATTTGCATCGTATTTAGCATTGTCCCAAAGAACTGTCCTTGTAGAATCAGTCAATTTGTCTTTCAAATCACTTTCTGCTTTGTACAATAAGCCATTATTAGATTGACTGACCGTCTTATTTTTTGCCTTCTCGCCAGATTTAACTTCACCATATCTTATACAATTTTGTAGAGTGTCTATGTATAAAATATCAAATCCCTTTCGTATACTAGACTCTTCTTTATTAAAATATGGAGTAAATACTTTTAAATTATTTGCATACAAATTTATAAGGATATGTGCAATTATTTCTCCAAGCATTCCTTTTTTGATATCTTCGCTTTTACTATCATATCTTTCTTTAAAACTTTTAATAGTATCTTCAAATGGGTAATATTTTATATCTTCGGGATTATTTATTGTCGGACCATAGCATACAATCGTTAAAACTTCTTTAATATGTTTTTTAAAATTTTCAGAAAAATCTTTAATATAACAAATAGTTATATTGTCATCTTTTAGAAGTTCGATTTCATTAGATAAAGTTACCATTCTACAATCCTTTTCCTAATTATATTAAAATTTTAAGAAAAAGACAAATTTGTTAAGTATTTAATAGCCACATGGCTATATTTTACAGATAAATTTCCTCCATTTTCTCTAACTCTTGTTCTGCGAAGTCTGGTATTACATGCCCGTAGATATCCATTGTGATTTGAATACTTGCGTGTCCGAGCAATCTTGAGACTACTATTGGTTTCATACCATTTTCTAATGCTCTTGTTGCAAATGTATGTCTCATGGCGTGTACGTTTCTATGTGGTATATCTAGTTTGTTTTGAATTCTGCTAAATACATCTAAAAAAGTGCCTGAGTCGGTGAAATATCCGTCTTGTCGTGGAAATACAAGGTTTAATTTTGTGTAATAGTCTTGTCCTAATTTTTTCTTCATAATATCTTGTTCCATTTTATATTCTGTTAATTCGGTCATTAATGGTCGCATAACTTTTATAATTCTGTTTGATGTTTTAGTTTTAGTATTATATACAAAACCAAGTATTGTCTTGCTATCACTTTTTTGATTAAAAATTTTATTTCTTTGCACCTGTTTATTTATCCTAATAGTGTTTTTGCAAAAATCTACACAATCCCACGTCAAGCCTAATAATTCACCAGCTCGTAAACCTGTATAAAAATCAAATTTAATCGCCATACCATAATAATGATTTGGACATTCCGCTAAAATCTTTTCTTGTTCTTCTCTTGTAAAAACTTCTACTTCTTTTTTGTTTTCTCGCCTTAATTTTACTGTTAATAACGGATTTCGGATAAGTTCACCTCTTTTTAATGCGAAATTTATGCAACTACTCATTACAAGGTGTATGTTTTCTACAGTTTTGTTTGATAATCCGCCCTTACCAGTTAATCTGCCATTTGTGTATAAATGGTTATAAAACTTTTGAATGTCATCGCCATTTAAGTTCGCAAAAGCGATATTGCCGATATTCGGCTTTATGTGTCTTCTAATAATCATTTCATAACTTTGACTTGTTGAATCTCGTAATCCATAAATAGCACTATTATAAAACCATTTTTCAAAATATTCGCCAACTTTTATACACTTAGAACTAATATCAATCCCCGAACTATGTTTTACCATTAAGTCTTTTAATTTCAAACGAACTTCTTTTTCTGAATTCCCAGTACAGGATTTAAACTTTCGGTTCCCCTTAACATCAATCCCAATTTCAAATTTACCTTTCCATTTTCCACTTCTTGTATCTTTATAAATGCACCCCTCGCCGTTACTTCTTCTCTTTGCCATTATGCAATATCCTTTCTTTCTTCTTTCACAAAGTTATAAAAAGTATTTGTTTTTAGTTTTAGTAATTCACAAGCCTTTTTTGCCGTAATTTTGCGACAAGACCAATCACTATAAACTTCTTGCCAATTTGCAGGTTTAGAAATTTTCTTTCTTCCCTTGTATTTCCCTTCACGTTTAGCAACCGCAATACCGTCTTTTTGTCTTTCTAAAAGATTTGCACGTTCAAATTCATAAATTGCACCAAGCATTGTAATCATAAGTTTACCAGCAGGAGTACTTGTATCAAGATTTTCTTTATTACTCACAAGTTTTACTCCTTTATTTTCTAATTTTTCTAAAATTTCTAATAAATCTTTTGTACTTCTTGCTAATCTTGAAAAATCTTTGACATAAACGGTATCGCCATTTCTAACATAATCAAGCATTTCCATAAGTTTTGGACGATTTGTATTTTTAGCACTAATTTTTTCTTCGAAATATTTATCAATTTTGTATTGTTTCAAAATCTCAAATTGACTTTCAGTATTTTGTTCCAATGTACTTACACGAATATAAGCAATATTTTGACCTTTGTTTTCTTGTTTCATTTTACCTCCTTTGGACTTTTGCATTATTGGATATTGATGTTTACTTGTAAAGACTTTTGCAAATATCTATTTAAAAATTAAAAAAATAACTCTAAATAAATACCCCTCAAATAGTTTCATTATATTGTTTTAGACCATAACCTATTTAAAGACATTTCTTAATCAAGTTCTGTAAAGTTAGTTGATTTTTATACACGCAATTCTGAATAAAATTTTGAGAGATTATAATTTTATATACAATTCCATTATTTATATTGATAACTATTCACTGATGAGTTGTTAATGTGTTCTAACGAAACAACTTAATAAGTTTTTAATTACCTAACTTTAATATTTAAAAATTTTTATAAAAGCGGAGATTTTGGGGCAATAACACCACTATTATTGGGTTAGAATGGTATTATTGCTTTCATTTTCTAAAATACAAATTCTTTATATTTTTATCTATAACAGGTAAAAATATACTTGTATAAAACTAATCTATAATTAATATTTATCTATTATTAATTACACATGGCTTTTTACATTGATTAAAATTAAGCTGCAGGGAGGTCAAAGCGACTATCAAACCTGTTATTTTTGTGAAAATAAAAACTTTCTCTCTGTTTAGTTAAGAGCCTATTCATATTTTTAAAATTAAAAGAAGAAATTGTATTTGTAAAATCCTCAACATAGCGGAATGTTCCTGACTGCCTAATTATGTATTGTAAAAAATATATTGGGTCTTTATTTGTAATATCGTATGCTTTACAGCTTTCCTTGCCATATTTTTTAGTAATACTTTCAAGAATTTTGTTTGATATTTTCTTTTCTTGTTCCTTGTAAACAATTACAATATGCAAATGTGGTAATACGGTTTCAGGAACTCCAAAGCATTTTAATTTTGAAACCATTTTTCTTATAGGTCTACCTTTTTTGTTATTATGAAACGTAACAAATTCTCCAAATCTAAGACTTAACTGGCTTACACAAATTATACATGAGAATGGAATTTTAGTTTTCTTAGCAAATCTGTCCATTACCATTTTTATACGGTTAGCTTCTCTTGTTGCGTCTTTAACTGTTTTAAATTTTATTGAATGTTCTACATTTATAAACCTAATATCCATAATTTTAGCTCCTTTCTCTGTCTTTGTGTTAATTTTATACTCTTTTTTGATAGTATCCATTTCTTATACTCCTTATAAACTATAAATTTTCGTCCAATATTGTCTTCTTGTAATAGACTATTAAATTTTTTATCCTTGTCTAGCCATTCCTTAATTTTTTTATTTGAATAAATATTTATTAATCTGGAAATTGCAAAAACAACTTGATGAAAATCTATTAGACTATCCTCTTTTACATCTACTGAATATACCCAAGAAATACTTTTATCAGTATTATTTAAACTGAATAAATTAGTTGGGCAATCAAAATGGTCAACTTTTCCTCTGCTTCCATAGTTATAATTTTTATGTGTTCGGTGATAATAATTTGTATTCATTTTAATTCAATCACCTTTCCGACATTTTGCATTACCCACTCATTAAAATCGTTAGCAATAATGTATTTTTTGCCACCAATTTGGATTACAGGAAAACCTTTTATCTTACATAACTTGTAAACTGTATTAATTCCTATTTTAAAAGTTGTAGCAAATTCTTTAACGGTAAACATATTGGCATATATTCTGCCTTTACAGTTTTGCCTGATGTCTTCCATTGTGTCAAGCATTCTAAAACGATTTGGTGGTAATCTGTTCTCCATATATCTTTCTCCTTTCTTTTTAATACGCCCTATAACTGCAAACGTACTCCCATAAAAAGGCTCAAGATAAAATATATAACTAAATATTAGTTGGGCGTAAGTTTCCTCTTTATCTTAAACTCCTCTATATGGAGCGACCTCTGTTTGATAACCGAGCATAAGGTCAGGACTGCTGGGGAGTATTTAAGTAAGTGAAATACCCAAAATCTAAAATATTTAGTTGTCAAACTTCAATTCGTAAATTTATCTTATCAATATAAATAAAATCCGTCAAGGTATAATCCCCAATGGCAAAATGTGAAAATAAATTACAAATTTACTGTTGATGATGTGTTCGATATAATTGTAATTTTTACATAACTTCACAATGACGACACATTTTTACTTTATATAGCTGTAAACTTTTTATGTTTCTCTCACCAAACAGTCCATTTAATTGCGTCTAAAATCTTCTTTGGGATAATGCTATAATTTGCTTTTGGTAATATTCTCTACATAATCATCGGTTAAATAAGCAAAATTTTATTTGTTGCTCACCAATCTCTCTGCTAACACTCTTAAAAAACTTTAGCCTTAATTGGGTTTAAATATTGTCATGATAATACTCTCAATATATTCACTAATGATTTTATATCTATTACTATTTCCTATACTCTTATAAGAATAATTTTTATAATAATCTTATTTTATTCTTTTTCTTTCCGCCCCACCTAAAATTTTTAATAATATCTTTTTTGCCATTCCTTAATCATTTCTTCTGTTTTAAGTCGTTCCGCTCTTTGTTCTGATGTTTCGTCTTTATATTTGAGATAATCTGTAAAAAGTCTTATTCCTACTAATATTCCAATAGTAACTAAAATTCCTACTCCTATTAGTATAATATTTTTTGAAATAAATACCAAAATACAAGCTAGAATTAAAATTAAAATTAGTTCTATAACAATTTTTCTAAAAGTATATAAAAATAAAACAAAAAATAAATATTCCATTGTTATCCTTTTTATTAGTTATTACATAACGAGAAATTATTGCAACTCCAAATTAATAAAATTTTCTACACCATTATATTTTTCATTAAAAAATGTATACAACCTTTTAAGACCACAAATATATGCACTTGAACTATTTTTAGGATGTTTAACTAGTTTATTAACCTGTTGTTCTCGTAGATTGTTTTTAAATCTAGATATTGCCTCAATAGATTTAAACAAATCAAAAAAATGAACACCTAATTCCAATTCATGACGATAAGCATAAAAAGCATCTCCAATATATGTGTTTATAGTATTTTTATTTACATTTGGGTATTTTTCTATTAAATAATTTTTAAACTCTTGTTTTAATTTTTTTAATTTATCTGTCATTCTTATCTCCGAAAATTCTATTTATTTCTTCAATTTCTTCTCTAGAAAATGAATGCGATATTATATGTCTAGATTTTTTGTTTTTTATTATTCCAATAACTTTATTATTGTCGTCAATATCATAACCCCATTCTTTATCTCTATCGGGATTTATGCTTAATGGAAAATCATTAATACTGCCTTTTAGCTCTTCTATATCTAAATTGGGACATAGTGAAAATCTACTTAATTTTTGAAGTAGGTCATTTACCAAAATCTCTTTATCAATATTAAAATTTCCTAATTTATCAAATACGCCATATGGTGTTATATTATGTTCATATTCAAACATTTCAAAATCATCAAAACATTCAGAGGATATATCCGAGGATGTAAATATTCCACATTTATAGCAACAAAATGGACAATTATCCTTTTTAGTACAGTAATTTTTTGTTATCTCTTCATCTAAAGAATCTCTATAACAATTATAAGTTTCTATAAGTTTCTTTTTTGTCCCCTCCTTGTCATTATAAAAAATTTGAAAACCTTTCCAATCTGCAATATAAGAATCTACTAGTCGTCCTAAAAGTAAAAATTCTTTTTTATATTGTTCTGGATTATTATTTTTAGTTTTCTTTACGGTGATAATATGTTTTAACAAATCATTTTCTATTATTTCTTTATAATCTGAAAAATTTTTTGCATTACATACAACTTCCTTATAAAATCGAGATGTTGAGGCAAAAAATATAACTGTAACTTTATTTTCTGATAATTTATCTAAAATGTCGTACATTTACATACTCCATATTTTTATTTTGTTATTAGCTCACACTCATTATTTGAGATTAAATTGAGTACAAATTCATATTAAATGATTTCAAATCATTTTACAAGTATTTAATGAGTTCAGTTAAGTTCATTTGAAAAGTTTTATATCTAACATGAAATAGAGGATATAAAATGAACAAAAAAGAGCTATTAGGTAAAAGAATTAGAGAGCTGAGAAAAAGAAAAGGTATTAACCAAGAAACATTGGCGGAGCTAATTGATGTTGACCCTACAACAATTAGTAATATTGAAAATGGTAAAAATTATCCATCAATGATTAACCTAGAAAATTTATTAAATGTTTTAGGGTGTTCTTTTACAGAGGCTTTTGATTTTGAACATAAAAATAACGAAGAAGATTTAATATCCGAGATAACTAAGAAATTAAAAAGTAATCCTGATAAATTAGAAGATTTCTATAAAATTGTGATGGCATTAACTAAATGAAGCTTCTTTCTTGGGTAGCTTTATACCTCACACCACTAAAACATTTCATCATTCGCCAGAGAATGCTCTCATTATAAATTATTTAGGCGGGGATTTTTAAGCCGAGAAAAATCTCACAGCCGAAAACTTGTGTCCGCGACCACGAAACCTCATCACACAATGAGAGGGGCTGTATGGGGGGGGGATTTTAAATCGTTACATTACTTATTCAATTTCACGGATTTTGTTATAATTTTTCAATTCATCTCATTTTATTGTGTTGCTAAATGTGTTGTTTATACTAAAAAAGTGAGTTCTAGAAAACCTCTAAAACTCACTTAAATCAATTGGTTGCGGGAGCTGGATTTGAACCAACGACCTTCGGGTTATGAGCCCGACGAGCTACCAGACTGCTCCATCCCGCGATAAATTTTATTTAATTGTCTTTTGATATGCACGACTCAGTATTGCTAAATTATACATACCCAACACCCCTATTATGCTACTTCAATATTAAAAATCAACCCTTTTGTTAAAAAAGTTAATTTTTGGTTAATTTTTCTTCATTTTCTTGAATTTAGTATCATAATAATAGTGTTGTTGATGAGAACAAAATTGAAAGGAGTAAATTATGAAATTCTTAATTAAAAAAACACCAAACAATTTTATTAAATCTGTTAACGACGAAATTAGCTCTATACTAAATCGCCATTTTGACAATCTTTATCCAGATTATGGCTTTGATGAAATGTCTGAAAATCTATCTATTCCAGTTGAAGTTCGTGATAAAAAAGATGAATACGATGTTCGTGCTGAACTTCCAGGAGTAAAAAAAGAAGATCTAGATATCGAAATAAATGACAACTACCTAACTATCAGTGCTACTAAATCTGAAGAAAAAAATGAAGAAGAAAAAACTTATAAAAAATCAGAGTTCTCTTATGGTGAATTCTCTAGAACTCTTTATCTTCCTCAAGATGTTGACACCGATAAAATCGATGCTAAACTTGAACACGGGGTTCTTAAACTAGTTATACCAAAATTAAATAAAGAAGATAAATCTATTAAAAAAATTACGGTTAAATAATTTCTATAAGAATAGGTAAATAGTAAGTCGGAACGAATTCTCGTTCCGACTTTTCTTCTTTTTGATATCAATATTTATTCTAATTTTTTATCAATTTCTTGTTTTTATACTCAATTAAGCATTTAGCTAATTGGTCAGGACAACTTGTGCCCCTGCCTCCACAATCTATTCCTTCTAAACGATTGATTACTTCATCAACATTCATTCCAACAACAAGTTTTGAAATCCCTGTCAAATTCCCTTGACAGCCACCTATAAATTCGATATTAGTAATAACATCATCAGTTATTTCTACTCCTATCATCTTTGAGCAAGTTCCTTTTGTTGCATATTGAATATATTCAGTTGTCATAATATTACCTCATCATTCTTTATTTCTCGTATTCTTCATAATTTTTATCATAAAGTAACTTCAAAAAGTTCTCATCTTTTGGTTTTGTAATTATTGGTCTTGGTATAAACTTTTCTTTATACTTTTCTATCGCATACTGATCCGTCATACCTGAGATATAATCTGTTACCAATAATTCTATTTTTTTATCATTATCACAAAATTCTGATAAGTAATTTGTATAATATTCAAATAATGTCTTAACAATATGTCTAGCTTTCTTCTCTTCAATCTTTGCAGGTGAATCAACATAAACATTTTTGAACATCCATTCTCTTAATATTTTTGTTTCTTCCCAGCATTCATCACCCATCTTTACGTAATCTTTATCCAATGATGTTTCAATAATTGATGAAATCATTTTTGAAAGACGTTTAGAAGGAGTTGAAGAAAAATATAATTTACATTCATTAGGCAAATCTTCTTCTGTAATAATTCCTGCTCTAATAGAATCTTCAATATCGTGGTTTATATACGCAATTTTATCAGCATATTGAACAATCTGAGCTTCCATTGTTTTTGGTTTAAAGCCCCACGTATGAGTTAAAATTCCGTCAATAGTTTGTTCACATAGGTTCATTTTTTCTATGTGTCTAACAACTCTCACACTTTGCACATTATGATGAAATCCGTTTGTAACAAGTTCGTTCAACACACCTTCTCCACAATGTCCAAATGGTGTATGTCCCAAATCGTGACCTAAAGAAATTGCTTCAACCAAATCCTCATTCAAATTCAAAGCTCTTGCAATCGTTCTTGCAATCTGTGATACTTCAAGTGTATGTGTAAGTCTTGTTCTAAAATGGTCATCAAACGGTGCTAAAAACACCTGTGTTTTATGTTTTAGACGTCGAAAAGATTTTGAATGCAATATCCTATCTCTGTCACGTTGAAAATTCGTTCTGTATTCAGGAACATCATCTTCGAATTCACGTGTAGCTTCACGACTTTTTGCCGCATCTTTTCTTAAATATGTATATTCTTTTTCTTCTAAAATGTCTTTAATAGTAGCTTGTTTCATATAATGATTATATCACAGTTATTAAATACTATAAAATATAATCCAAACGCTCATTAAAATAGAGGTGTAAATCATTAAATTTCTAGCCTGATACATTCTGAACATATAAATAACTGACCGATTTTGTTTGATATCTTCATATTCTTCAAAAGGAAAATGATACCAATTCTTTTTAGGCAAATAAGATGAATCTTTTATAAATTTGTAATCTGAAATCAAAAGATCTATAGCAAGTGGCAACGTAAATAATCCTATTGGAGCAATTTTAATTAATGAAGTGTACCCCAATATAAATAGAAATGTTTGTAGCAAAACAGCATCTTTTTTGGGGAAAAGTCTTATAAAAGTTTTTTTACCTTCCTTTGTATCAATATCATAATCCATTAATGTATCAGTAAAAATAAGATTTAGAGTAAATATGGTTGAAGGGATTGATACTAAAATACTATTAAGGCTGATATTTCCAGTCATAACAAAATTTGTTCCACAAAATAATAGTGGTCCAAACGCAGTTCCAATAGCTAATTCAGACATTCTAAGGTTTGATAATAGTGGATAACTAAGTACAATTACACCTCCAATAGCCATGAAAATTAGTAGTTTAAATCCATATAAATAAAAGAAAAATAATCCGACAGAACTTGCAAGTATTAAATATAAAAATACGACAAATAATTGTGTGCGTTGAGTAGTTGAACCGTTGAGTAAATATGCACATTTTCCTTTTTGAGTATTGGGTAAAATAATTTTATCACCTTTAAACTTCTTTTTTAAAATTTTGAAATCTATAAAATCATCAAAAAGGTTTGTAGCAAGGTGACAACAGCAAATTCCAAATAATGCAACTACTCCATAAAACCAATTTCCATTGTTTTTTATTGCATAACAAAAAATTATCAACCATGAAAATAATGTCATTGGCAGAGTATAATATCTTGAGCATTTGAGCCAGAAGATTATTCTAGCAAACATTAAAACAATCCTTCATATAGCTTGATTGTTTCATAGCTCATGCCAGCTTCAAGAAGTTCTTCAGGCTTTAATCCAAATAACGAAATAATGTTTTCAATTTCATCTTTAGAATTTGAATTCAAAACAATTTCAATCGCTTCTTTCCGAGAAAGAGTCGAAATTTGACTATGAGCACCTTTTGCTAATATACGTTTCTTTGATTTTCCCATTAGCAACCCTTCTCAAGAGCTAAAAGTGATGCACCAATCATGCCTGAATAGTTTCCAGCAGTTGCTTTTCTAATGCTTGTTGGAGCTGTTACTATTTCCGAATTAATAATTTTTTCCATTTTATCTGTATCTACAAATTGTGCCATAGAACCTGATAAAACAATACACTCTGGGTCAAAAAGATTTGCTAGTCCAATCAAGCCTTGAATAATATGATTTTGCCAAGTGTCAAATACTTCAATCATCAATTTGTCATTTTTATTAACACCTTCAATAACATCATAGGTTGTCACATCAGGATTTTTTGTAATTTCTTCTGCTGTTATTTTTAAACCTGTACCAGAAGCGTAGCTTTCAAAACAGTCATAACTTCCACAGGTACATTTTCTACGTTTATCTGGATACATCTTAAAATGCATTTCACCTGCAGCACCTGATTTTCCTTTGAATAAACGGTCATTGATTATTATTCCACCACCAACTCCTGTGCCAAGTGTTATCATTACAGAAGTTGAACAATTCTTTGATGCGCCGATTTTATATTCTGCCCAAGCTGCAGCGTTAGCATCGTTTTCTAAAAACACTTTTTTGGCAGAAAATGATTGAAAATCGATGGTTCTATAATTTTTGACTAAATTTCCAGTAGAACTTACAACTTTTGTGTTTTCGTTGTTTACGGCACCTGCTGTTGCGATTGCAATTACATCAACTTCCTCTTGATGATTAGAAATCTCTGTTGATAAAATTTCTTTTATTCCTTCAAGTGTTTTAGGTGTTGAGAACTTTTGGATATCCCCAATTATAGTCCCTGTTTCATCAACGATTGTACTATAAATTTTTGTTCCACCAATATCAAATGCAAGTGCTTTTTTCATTATATCCTATCTTTCTATAAATCTTTTTGTAATAAGTTGAGGTCTTGTTATTGCAGACCCGATAACAACTGCATGAGCGCCAATCTTAAATGCTTTTGTGACATCTTCTGGTGACCAAATTCTTCCTTCTAAGATAACAGGCATGTGAGTTTTTTCTATTAGGTTCTTTAATAACTCATAATCAGGTGTAGTGCTATCTGATAAAGATTCTAACGTATAACCAGATAAAGTTGTAGAAAGAATATCTACGCCTAATTCTTTACAACGAATACCTTCTTCAAGTGTTGAAATATCAGCCATTGCAAGTTTTCCACTTTCTTTTATTAGGCTAATAATATCTTCAAGCTTGCAACCATTAGGTCTTGGTCTTGATGTTCCATCAAATGCAATTATATCTGCACCTGCATCAATTAATTGTTGAGTTTCAACAGTTGTAGGTGTTATATAAACAATTTCTTTCCAGTTACTTGGTAAGCCATCAGGTTTAGTGATTCCAATTACAGTAGCACCAAGTTCTTTTGCAATTTTGACATCTCTAGTTCCTGCAACACGTAAAACTTTTGCGCCACCATTAATAACAGATTGCATCATAGCCTTCATACATTCTTCTTTGTACAAAGGTTCATCAGGCATAGCTTGAACTGATACTACAACATTGTTTTTTATTGAACTTATATCCATATAATATTAATACTTCAAAAACAAAACAGACTCAAGACTGAATCTGTTTTGTTATAGAAAGGAAAGTTTTTTAGTGATGATTTAGTTTTTATCATCAATATGTTGTAGCGCATAATCAGCGGCTGCAACAACGCCTTCATCGGCATCAGACTTAGCTATTGTGAACAATTGAGATAAGTCGTTTTTGTATTCAGGACGTTGAATATGTCTCAATGCATCAACTGCTGCTGATCTGATTGCAGGGTTTTGGTTGCCTTTTAATTCGTCAACTACAACTGCTGCACCAGGTAAGTCAGTCAATGGAACTACGTTTCCTGTTTCTTTTTCAATTGTGTCGCCGTATGTCTTTTGAAGAACTGCCATTGTGAACAAAGCGTATTCTTTGTTTCTTTCAGCTTTTTCTAATGGAGTTTGTTCAGCTGCAAGTTTTTCTTCATCAGGAGTCAATTTATTTGGTAATTCAACTGTGCTTGGGTCTTTTCCAGCTTGTTGAGCGTTATAAATTGCCATATCATTTTGAGCAACTTTTTCTCTTAATTGAATTTGTTGTTCAGTTGGTCCTGCTAATTTAGTTGAATCTACATTTACAATGTCAATAAGTTTTTGTACAACATCTTCTTGTACATAAGGTGCTGCATCTGCTTCGTTCTTTAAGCCTTTGCTAGCTATTTCTTCTAATTGGATAGCTTGCTTGTCTAAATCGGGGCTTGATAAGTTTGCTAAAACTTGGTTCATATCCACATTATTAGCTGCAGGAGTGTTTGTTCCATTTGGAGCATTTACATCAGCAGGAGCTTGTGGCTGTTGAGTTTGCTGTGGTTGCTCAGTTTGTGGTTGAGGAACATTTACCGGTTGCTGAGGTTGTGGTTGCTGTGGCTGTACCGGTGGATAATATGGTTGTCCATTTGCTTGTGGATAATCATAATAATATGGTGTTTGTGGTGCATTCAACGTAGGAGTATCTAAGTTGATTTGCACTGCGTTATAACTTGGTGCAAATGATGGTCTACGAGTTGCTTGTGTTCCTTGTCCATTTACATTCGGTTGTTGAGCAGGGTAATTTGGTGTATTTTGAATCATTACTATATACCTTTCCTATCTATACATCTACAATTAATAAGTTTTATTCATTGTAGAAATTGCTTTTCTGCAATATTTTATATTAACAAAATGTTACAATTTGTCCTATTAAGCATTCCATTGTTGAGTTGCTGTAGCTGGCATTGGAGCTGGAGCAGGTGGAACATTTAATGTAGGTTGGCTTAAGTTCAATTGAACAGCGTTGTAACTTGGTTTGAATTCAGGTTGAATTGCTGGAGCAGCTACTGGTTGTTGTCCTACATTGGCTGAAATTGATGTTGTCATTGTTTTTATCCTTTCAATACTTTACTATTTGAAATGTCTTCTCTCAGTTTAATGCTTATAAATTTTATTTTTTGTTATTGATAGAACTGTTTTGTTACAAAAATTAATAATAAATTTAACCAAAGACATGTGATAGTCTAAAATTCAGTTGTAGTCTTTGTTTTGTTTTTGAATTTTGTGATGTTGCTTTGGAACAATAGTTCAACAGTACCTGTTGGACCACTTCTTTGTTTTGCTATAATAATTTCTGCTTCCCCTTTGTTTTTCGCTATTTCAGCAACTTCTTCCTCGCCTGTCTGACCTTTTGTAGCATAATATTCGCCACGATAAATAAACATGACAATATCGGCATCTTGTTCAATAGAACCAGAATCTCTTAAGTCAGACATGATTGGTCGTTTGTCTTGACGTTGTTCTGTCGCACGTGATAGCTGAGAAAGTGCTATTATTGGTACATTCAGTTCTTTTGCAAGAATTTTTAAACCTCTAGAAATTTGTGAAATTTGTTGGTTTCTATCTGTTTCACGACCACTAGTTTCCATTAGTTGTAGATAGTCAATTATAATCATGCTTAAATTCTTATCAGCCATAGCTAATCTACGACATTTTGCTCTAATATCAGTTAGACTACAGCCTGGAGTATCATCAATATATATCGGAGCATCAGACAATACATCCATCGCTGTAACTAGTTTTTCCCAATCTGAAGATTGCATGTTCCCTGAACGAAGTCTTTGTGATTCGACTTCAGCTTCAGAACACATTAAACGTTGAACTAATTCATCTTTTGACATTTCGAGAGAGAATATAGCAACTGTTTTGTTGTATCTTAAAGCTGCGTTTTGAGCTATATTCAAGGCGAACGCTGTTTTACCCATCGCAGGACGAGCTGCTAAAATGATAAGGTTAGATTTCTGAAACCCGTTTGTCATTTCATCTAGGTCATAGAATCCTGATTCAACACCGGATTTCTTATCTTTATTTTTATAACGCTCTGAGATTTGATCGTATACATCTTGGACTAAGTTGTCGATTGGAATTAAATCAGATGAAGTTTTCTTTGATGAGATATCAAAAATAAGTTTTTCAGCCTGTTCTAATGATTCAGCACTTGGTGCTAAATCGTATCCAGAGGTAGTGATGTCAGAACCTGCTTGGATAAGTGAACGCTTGATAGCTTTTTCTTCTATAACATTCGCATAATATTGAACATTTGCTGTTGAAATACATTTTAAAATTAAGTCATTGATAAAAGCTCTACCTCCAACAAGTTCAAGCCTTTGATTAATATTAAGTTCATCTGATACAGAAACAATATCAATAGGTTGACTTGAGTTTGTTAAATGAAGAATAGCTTCATATATATATTTGTGGGCAGGTTTATAGAAGTATTCAGCCTTAAGTGAGCTAATTACTTTGTCTAAACATCTTGGATTAACTAATATTGCACCTAATACAGCTTCTTCTGCTTCCAAATTTTGTGGCATAAGTTGTTCTATTTCAGCAGAATTACGTTTTGTTGTTGTCGTAGCCATTCATACCCCCAATTATGATAAGAGTTTATCATAAACATGCCGGTCCGTCATTTGATTGTGTAGAGAAGTTAAGAAGTTGCGACTCGTAATGACGTGTGAAAGGATTTTTTATGTACGCAGAACTGTTGGTTTATGGATTGCCACACTATCGTTCTCTTGGATTATTCGGGCGTGCTAAACACTACATTCACTATTAAATTCTAACGAATTTAGTCGTTCATTCAGTGTTTTACGCTCTTACGGGTTTCGTTCGTTTTACTCACTCACCCCCTCTCACAAAACAATACTTAATTGTTTTGTTCGGCAGAGTCGAAAATCCGCTGTCTTGGATTATTGTTTCACACTACGCAGTCGCTCATTTTATTTGCTCTGCAAATAGTATTCGCTATGCTCCGTGCTACTTCGAGTTTCGGACTGCGTCCTCACTCTACACAAAATCCGTAAAAAAAAGCCACTTGCTTTTGGACAGAGTGGCGCTTATTAGGAATAAGAAAAGGAATTATAGGAATTTAGGAATTTTTAGGAAACTTTTTGTTGATTTCCGATATTTCGTACATCAAACCAAATTTATTTCGGTATAAATAAGTCTTTAATTTACATAGTCTATATATTTTTACTGGTTTTAAAAATTTTATTTTTAATATATTAACAATGAACGACTCATTTCAGTTTCAAACCTATTTCATAACGGGATAAGTTTGGTGTGATATATTTTTTACTCGACGGTGACAATTATTTGTTTTACAGTACCCAAGTACAACCTTTCGAGTCCCGAGGGAGAGAATATCTCCCTCGTTTCCGAAAATTTCATTTATTAACTCAACCATTAACTGAATAGTTTGAATGTACGTTCTACGTTTTCTTTTGCAACGGTCTTCAATGTTTCCATTTCTTGTTTGATTGCATTACGTTCAGTTTCTAAAGCTGCGATATCAGAGTCATATTTTCTATCTTTCATATCGATTTTCTTCATGTCAGCTTCATATTTTGCTTCAGCTTTTTTAACTTTAGTTTCATCGGTTACTTCTTGTAAACCTGTATTTGTTGGTACGCTTGTTTCAAAGATGTTGAAATCTTCGTCAGCTTCATTTGCAAATGTATTATCTTTTCGTGCTTGAACAAGAGTTACATCACCTGATTTAATCAAGTTAGTGATTACTTCTTGAACATTTGTAGGTGGGTTAGCTGGATCTGCGTCAAATGCATCTGCGCATAATTGAGCATAGTTCAATGTAACAGCTTCAATATTATTTAATGTTACTGTTCCACCACCAATTTTTGTAAGTGTTCCTGTACCACCGTCTGCTAATGCAGTTTCAGTGAACAATTGTTCTGAACCATTATTGTATACGTTGTATGCAGTGCCTGCTGTCAAACCTTGATATTTTCCACCTGCTGCAACTTCTGCTGCTGTTGGTGTTACAGTACCTGCTGCTTTGTATGTAGCTCCGTCTGCTCTGAATGCTGCAGAACCATCATACACTGTGCCTTGAAAATCAATTGCATAACCTGCTTGTGTGAAATCATCGTATGTATTGATATCTCTGTATGTAACTGAACCATCTGTTGTCAATACTTTGTATTGTACTTTTGTTGATTCTAATGCTTCTAGATAAGTGTCATACACTTTATCTGATTCATTTGCCATTTGTAATTTTTCTGCTTCCAATTTTGCAGCTTTGTACTCAATTTGGTGCATTCTTGTGGTCAAATTAAGTAGTCTTGCTTGTGATGATGCTAAACCCATAGTATTACTCCTTTGTTCCTATTTGCGAAACCCCTAATCTTGTTTCGCTATTCCTTACTTCCTATATGACGGCATATTTTTTTTAATCTTTAGGATTTTTAATGGGTTTGTTACATTTGTTTACAATTCTATATTACACGATTGAGGTAACCCCCCTGATAATGCTCTTTTATGGAGATAAACATACTTTCTAAAATGTTCATTATTGATTGTTTTGTATTATATGCAATGTGCGGTGTAATAATAACGTTATCAAATTCCATGAGCTTATTTGTAATAATAACGTTTTCCAAGCATGTTTCAGAAGCGTTTTTTACAGTTGTCACAATTTCTTCGTCATCGTATTTTAAATATTCACATTCCAAAACATCAAGAGCCGCTCCTTTTACTTTACCTGATTTAATGTTTTTATATAAAGCACCTGTATCTATAAGTTCTCCTCTAGAAGTATTTATTATATATACACCCTGTTTCATCTTTTTAAAATTTTCTTCAGATAACAAATGGTAAAATTCTAAAATATATGGTATATGCAACGTTATTATATCTGATTTTGAGATAAGTTCATCAAAATCGACATATTCAACGAATCCATTTATATTTTCATTAACCTTTAAGTCATGGGCGTATATCTTTAAATTGAATTTGTTAGCAAGTTCACAAACTGCACTACCTATAGACCCCGTTCCAACGACACCAAGTGAAAGTTTAGACAAATTTTCACCCTCATATTTTGAATAATCAATTTTCCGATTTCTAACGTCATTTGTTGCTAATAAAACATTTCTTGTTAAAGCAATAATCATGCCAATCGTGTATTGAGCAACAGAGGATTTGCCGTAATATGGAGTGTTGATTACAGCGATATTATTCTTTTTACAATAATCAAGATTAATGTGGTTATAACCTGTTGAGCGTGTTGCAATAACTTGTAAATTCTTAAATTGTGATAATATTTCAGGCGTCAATTCTGAATTTATAAATACGCTTAAGATAACTGTATCTTCTTTTTGGGAGTCAGTTAAATGAATTTTGTCTGATAATGGTTCGTTGAAAAACTCTATTTCTAAATCTGTCGGGGTGTTTTCTTTAAAATATTCTTTTTCTGTATCTCGAAAATCAAACATTAACATCTTCATTACTTAAACTCTCCTTTTAAAAGTAGAATACAGAGGTTTAATAAAAACTTCTATTAACCAATAAGCTAATAATTTTTTTTATAAATTATACTTTTGTCTAATGATATTGGATAACTTCAAGAATATATTAAAAATATAGAAAGGAGTTATCAATGCGTAACGAAATAATGATAAGAGAACCTGATTTATATTTTGAAAGTTTACACCATGAATTGAATAATTTTTTAAGAGATACAATGCTGGCTCCAATGTTTTCAAACCCTCTAACACTAAAAAAAGAAGCCGTTTGGCGTCCATCAATAGAAGTTAAGCAAACAGAACACGAATATAAAGTAAAGGTGCAACTTCCAGGGGTAAAAAAAGAAGATATTGATGTTGAATTGGATAATGAATTCATGACCGTAACAGCTGAAATCGAAGAAGACAAAGAGGAAAAAGAAGAAAAAGAAAAGAACGAAAAATATCACACATGCGAATTTAGATATGGGAAATACAAACGTACAATCTCTTTTGATCAACCAATTAAACAAGATGAAGCAAAAGCAGAATATAAAAACGGTGTTTTGAAAATAATTATTCCAAAACAACATGCCGAAAATATAAAACAAGCAAAACGATTGGAGATTGAATAGATATATTTGTGTATTAGGTGGATTTAAAAAAAGAAAGGAAATATAAATTTCATAAAATCTAGTATATAAATATCAATTTATCTAATAGTTTTGTAGTGCCGTATGAGTTCTTTAACTCGTTATAATACGGTGAGAGTGGCTAATATAGCCACTCTCTTTTACATGAAAATCATTTTAAAATTCTCACTTGAAAATTCATATTAAAGTTATAAAATAAACTTGATTTAGATTATGGATAGGAGATATATAAAATGACAAATGAACAAATCGACAGTAGAGATTGTGTCGCTCCTTCAGATGTAGCGCATGGTTTCTCAGAAAAAGTAATGCCTGCAAAGGCTAATTTTAGAAAAACAAAGATGTTTGCTCTTGCAATCGCTGCTGGTGCATTCATCGCTTATGGTGCACAAGCTAGTTTGACAGTTACAACTGGTGTTGAAGTTTGGGGTTTAGCTAAACTTATTGGTGCATTGATTTTCGCAACAGGACTTGTAATGGTTGTACTTACAGGTGCAGAATTGTTTACAGGTAATGTTATGATGATGTTCTCTGTAATTGAAAAGAAAATTTCTTGGTTGAAACTATTCAGAAGTTGGTCAATCGTTTACGTTGGTAACTTCGTTGGTTCAATCTTGTTAGCAACATTAGTTTTCTATGGTGCTTTATGCCACAATGCACACGATGCACTTGGTGTTAATACTTTAATGAATGCTTATGGTAAAGTTAACTTATCATTTACAGAAGCATTATGTCGTGGTATTTTGTGTAACTGGTTAGTTTGTTTAGCTGTTTGGATGGCTACAAGTTCAAAGAGAGTTATTGGTAAGATTTTTGCAATCTTGTTCCCAATCGCAACATTCGTTGCTTCAGGATATGAACACAGTATTGCGAATATGTATTTTATTCCAAGTGGTATCTTTATGAAATCAGTTCCACACGTTGTAGCTCTTTCTGGTCTTACAGCTGACCAATTGTCTACACTTTCATGGCATTCATTCTTTGTACACAACTTGCTACCTGTTACTATCGGTAACATCATTGGTGCATTAGTATTTGTTGTACTATTGTTCTGGATTGCTTACTTGAGAGAAGATCATTTAGAAAACAAATAATAGAATAAGATTAACTTTTTTTAAGGGGACGTAGTTGTCCCCTTTATTTATTGTTTTTGCCGATATATAATATTAGAACGGAATATTAATTAAGAGTTATGAAAAAGTTTTTAATACTTACACTAGCATTTATACAAACACTTTCTATGTGTTATGCAGCAGATGAGATAGTTTTAGATTTATCAAACACCTCTTCAAACACTTCTGTTGCGATAGTTGAACCTGATAAAAAACTATTTTCTGATATAGAAAAAAAAGAAATTTTAGAAGAAAGCTACAAAAATGATACTTCTTCATTAGATAATGCAAAAGAAGAAAACTCCAATTTTTTAATAAATAATGCTCTCACTAGAGGCATGTCAAAATTATATCATTTAGAAGCTGAAAGGACTGATGTAACAAGAGGTTTGTTGCAAAATTATACAACAAAGAAATTTGAACATGGTCCATTTGAACAACTTAGTACTTGGGCTGCTTATCAAGGAGCATTTGATACAACTATCCCGCAAAAAGGTAATGGTTACACAACTTACACTCCATCTTTGATTAACATATTTTTAGATGGTACGTTTAGAGGTGGAAAAGAAAGCTTTAGAATAATGGTTGACCCAACTCCACAACATAACCGTGGGTTTATGCAACAGTTCTTGCAAGATGCTTTTATTCAAACAAAACGTATTCCACACCATACCATTATGCTAGGTAACTCTCGTGTGGGTGTTGGTAATGAAGGTACATCGGCTCCTTATACTTTACCACTTGTAAACCGTTCACAAGCAGCAAGGAACCTTTCTAACGTTCGTAAATTTGGTTTACGTATTAAAGGTGATTATAGATTAGTTGATTATGATATTGGTGGTTACTCATCAGATACTTTCTTTAAAGAATTTTTCCCAGGGGCTGAATTTAATGGTTGGCTAAACATCAAGCCACTTGGTATGACTAATGGGAAGTATGGTAAATTAACTACCGGTGGCGGTATTTCAGCAGGTCATAAATATACGAACTATTTTGTATCAGGTTTGTATGCAGGTTATGAATACAAGCGTTTTTGGGCAAAATTTGAATATATGCACGGCAACGGTTCAAATGCACAATCTGGACCAACTTTAACAAAATCAAGTGGGTTATTTGCTACTTTTGGATATAAAATAACCCCAAAATTAGAACTTATTGCTAGATATGATAGTTATGACCCTGATGAAAAAATTAAACATAATTATTCTAGGGAATATACTGCTGGGATTAATTATTATATAAAAGGTCAATCTTTAAGGTTGATGCTTAACTATGTTTATTGCCAACATCAAGATACAACAGACTCTCATCAAATTTTAGTCGGCACACAAGTTTTGTTGTAGGATAATGACGTTTTATATTTACACAACAGTTGATTTATGGATTGACGAGTCGTTTCACGTAGCTCATGACTCGGCAATGACAGGTTAGTTCACATTATAACGAAGTATAATATTCTTTTAAAATCTTGCAATCTGTTTCGATATTAGGGCTTTCGCAAACGACAACACCTTTAACATCAAACGATTTGAATGCTTTTAATAAATCCTTGTAGTTGAAATCAGAGTCCTCTAAGTTAAGATGATGTTTTTCACCCTTTCCTGTATATGCAATTCCTGCAATATGTGCATGGAAATTGTTTAATGCATTTTCACCAAGTTCTTTTCCTATCTTTTCAAAAACATTTGCAAATTCGTCATAGGTGTTATATTCACCATTGTATCTGGCATGAAGATGAGAAAAATCAACACACGGCAAAACTTGTTCAAACTCTTTTGATAGAGAAATTATTTCGTCTAAATCACCCCATTGAGTTGATTTTCCTGTTGTTTCAGGTCTTATCCAAATATTATTATTTTCTTCTTTTAATGTCTTTGTAATAATCTCTGTTTGTTTTTTGATATTGTTATAAACAAGTTCTTTGTCCATGCCAAGATAGAACCCTGCGTGGTATGTGATACTAAAAGCACCAATATAATCACCTACTCGAGCTGTTTCTAGAATCCTTTGAACACTAGCTTCAACTTTTTCAGGCTCTTTTGAATTGAGGTTTATATAAAAAGGTGCGTGTATAGTTTTTGTAAGTTCAGAATTTTTTACAAGCTCTTTGTTTGTATCAGAAATTCTTACTCCGTGTACAAACTCTAATTCCATACCGTCTAAATTTATCTCGTTTAATATTTCAAACGCTCTTTTATAACCTTTTGTACCTGTGGCTAATGGCATTCCAGCTGTAACAAAGTTTAATTTATTCATATCTATTGTATCCTATAATTTCTCCGACTTTTGGGTTTGCTATTTTGATGAAGTCTTCAGAGTCACCTAAAAATAATGCTCCAAATTGCATTATTTCAGGGCATAAAGCACCTTTTGATGTTTTTATATAAATTTTATTGTTATCAATTTTGACGATTTCACCGTTTACAGTATTTTCTGGAAACTCGCAATCACAAACCGATGCTTTATGTAATTTCAAAATCTGACCCTTATAATGAGTATAACAGTGTAAAAATGGATTTACAGCTCTTAATAATCGTTCTATTTCAACTGCAGAATTGTTGAAATCAATCAAGAACTCCATATCTGATAAGTTTTTAGCTTTTTTAAACTCGCCTTTTGGTTGGGTGTGTCGTGGTAGTTTTCCATTTTGTTCATATTCTTTTAATGCTGAAACCATTAAGCTAATGCCAAGATAATTCGTCTTGTTGAATATTGTTCCCATTGTTTCAAATTCATCAACAGGACATTTTATTTGGGCAACTATATCACCTTCATCAAAGTTCTCAGACATAAAGTGAATGGTTACACCTGTTTCTTTTTCTCCATTTATAATTACTCTAGAATATGGGTTTCCACCTCTGTATTCAGGTAACAGTGATGGATGAAGGTTTAAGATTCCATCTTTTATTAGGTTAATAAATTCAATAGGTAATTTGTGGTTAAATGAAAATACCACAGCTAAATCTGGTTTTAATTCTGTAATTGTTTTATATAGTTCTGGTGATTTTAAATCATCATATTCAATAAAATTAAGCTTGTTCGCTTCAACAAATGATTTAAAATTATGATAAGTGTTATGAGATTTTAATGGCCCCATTACACCTACTATATTAATTGATGCATTTATTAATGCCAATATTCCTGAATAAGCCATATCAGGAACTCCGATAACAAGAATTCTTTTTTGAGAGGTTGTATTAGTCATGTTTTACCAATTCATTTTTTACTATTTCTGATAACGTGTTTGAGCAAAATTCTACAAAGTTACAACAATGTTGTTTTCTTTCTGGCGAATGCATCTCAAACCCTTTTGAAAGTGCTCTACAACAAGTTACTTTGTGAGCATCTTTGAACTTTGTCATAAACTCTTTAGAAAGTTCTCTTGCTTTTTGTGGATTATTGTATTTGTTTTCTTTGCCAAATAAACAACCAATTACAATTATTGAACCAGCAACAGCACCACAAAGACAACCAGAACTTATTCCACCAGAAAACCCTGTAGCAACACTTAATAAATCTTTATCACAATAACCTTTTTCAATTGCTTCTAAAATTATACTTTCTGAACAAGAATTCCCTTGCATAAAATATTCTACAGCTTTCATATAACCCTCCAAATTTAGTTTAGCATACAATATTGTATTAGTCATTCTATTAATATTTTATAATATATTTACAAAAACGAATATAAATGACATAATAATATTATGAAACGAGGACTTATTATATTATTAATATTAATAGCAGTAGCTTTTGGTATATTCTATGCCATTGACTACTTCAATGACGATGCAAACAAAGAATCTGTTGACGTATACAAAACTGTAATGAATAGAGGATACATTATAGTTGGCGTAAAAACAGACACAAAACCTTTTGGATTTATTGACGGTTCAGGTGCAAATGCTGGATTTGACATAGATTTAGCTCACGAAATTGCAAAAGAGTTATTCCACGACCCCCAAAAAGTTAAATTTGTTCCAGTTTCTGATAACGATAGATTGTATCTTTTAAACTTGAATAAATTGGACATGGTTATTGCAACTCTTACTATTTCTGATACAAGAAGAATGTCTGTTGATTTTTCAAAACCATATTATTTGACTGGTCAAGCATTGTTAGTTAGAGCAGGAAGTCCTGTTCGTTCAATGGCAGATTTGAGCGATAAGAAAGTTGGAGTAATCTTTGGCTCAACAGCAGAACAAACAATGAAGTTTTTACTTCCAACAGCAAAAGTTATGGGTTATAAGAGTTATGACGATGCTTATAGAGCTTTGAAGTCTGGAGAAATCCTTGCTATAACTTCTGATGATGCAATCTTAAGACGTTTCACATCATCTGACTCAAGTGTAAAAATCTTGCCTAAAAAATACTCAAAAGAATTCTATGGTGTTGCATTCAGAAAAACTGATGAACAAAACACATTAAAAGATATTGTGAACAACGTTATATCTGATATGGAAACTCAAAACCAATTAAATCAACTCCAATCAAAATGGGGATTAAAATAACAAAATTTTAGAAATTATCTTCGTAACTTATTAATCATCAGTCTTGCCGCAGATATAAGAGGATCGATTGATACAGAAAATACTGGAGAATAAGTTATATCAGCTCCTGCAAGTTCTTCTACGGTCATATGTTTTAAAAGAGCAGTAGATAATGTGTTTATCCTTTTATCAGCATCACCACAACCAATGGCTTGTCCACCGAGAAGTTTATGTGAACGTCTATCAACAACAAGTTTTAATGTCACGTTTTCAGCTTCTGGCATATATCCGGCTTTATCACGTTTAGTAATTGTTACAGCTATTGCATCAAAACCCATCATGCGAGCAACTTTTTCTGTGAAACCTGTCATAGAAATTGTCATATCAAAATATTTTGTGACGCTTGAGCCTAAAACACCTTCAAAATCATCAACTTCTCCACTCAGATTTATCGCAGCACAACGTCCCTCTTTATTTGCAGTTGAACCTAGCGGAATCCACGCAGGTGTAGGCGTCATTATATAAACTTCTTCTATACAATCGCCACAAGCATAAATATCTCTAATGTTTGTTTCCATACGACTATTTACTTTTATAGCACCAGTTGGGCCAAGTTCAATTCCTGCCGATGATGCAATCTCAACGGTTGGTTTTATTCCAACAGATAAAAGTACCAAATCTGTTTCTATTATCTGACCTGATGCAGTTTTTATTGCTTGAACCTCGTTATCTCCGATAAATTCAACGACTCTATCATTTGTTATTATGTGTACAAGGTTAGATTTAATTGTGCCCATATAATCTTGTACAATATGCGCAAGTTCGCTATCAAGAGCAGGCATGATTGTTTCGTTGCTTTCAACTAGGGTTGTATAAACATTGTTCGCAACAAAAGCTTCAAGAACTTCAATACCAATATATCCACCACCAACAATTACTGCTCTAGTTGATTGACGGAGTTTTTCTCTTAATGATATACCATCTTCTAATGTTCTTAAGGTGAATATATTTTTAAGATTTACATTTTTAACTTTTGGAATAATTGGATAAGCTCCTGTTGAAATGACTAATTTATCGTAATCTACAGGGAATGCAGTGTTTGTGTCGAGATTGAGTGCAATCACTTGTTTTTTCTCTGGTAAAATTTTTATTATCTCGTTACGTAAATGGATATTTATACCGTCTTCTTCAAATTTTTCAGGAGTTCTTATTATTAGTTTTTTGTAATCTTCAAAGTTCCCTTGAACATAATACGGAAGCCCACACGAAGAATATGATACGTGAGTATCTTTTGTATAAATATCAACTTGAGCATCTGGACGAAGTCGTTTTGTTTTTGCAGCCGCTTTTGCGCCTGCAGCAACGCCACCAATTATTACAACTTTCATAATTATAATTTTTTATAGATTATGAGTCTTATCAATTAGTAAGGTGGGTGTTCTTTCATACGTCATTTTGAACTTGCGAATTTTGTATTCTGCAATAATGATGATTACATATTTTTAAACACTTTCAAGCCTAAGAGAACAATCTAAATGTTCTTTCAACATTTTCTTTGGCAACTGTTTTTAGAGTTTCCATTTCTTGTTTAATAGCGTTACGTTCAGTTTCTAAAGAAGCTAAATCAGAATCGTATTTTCTATCTTTTTTATCAATCTTTTTCATATCAGCTTCATATTTTGCTTCTGCTTTTTTCAAGATTGAAGTATCAGAAACTTCTTGTAAATTTGTATCAGTAGAAACACTCACTTGAATAAATCCATCTTCTGCCATATCATCAGGTTTGTAGATGTATAAGCTACCCGTATTAATCATATTAGTTAACCAAGTTACATCATCTTCGTGACCTGTAGCAGGATTAGCTTGGTCACCTTCAAGAATATAACCGTGTTCTTGGATTGAACGGAATAAACTTGAAGAACCTTTGTTGTCAGTAACAGTAGTTGTTGTCGAAATTGAAGGTGGTGTCACGCTAATTAAATTGCCATTAGGTGTTGCAGATTTGTTTATTGTATCAATAGTTGAAGTTTGAGTTACGAAAGGTTTGTTACTTGATGAATAACAATTATTGATTACGTCAGTCGTAGTATCTGCTAGGCCAGACATGTTGCTATTCACAAAACCTGCACATTGAGAATCTCCACCAGCACAGTTTACATTGCTAAATGAATTACAATTGTTGAATGTACCCCCAAAACTAGCTGATGCAAATCCTGCAGTGTTTACATTACCACCGTTTTTAGCAGCTGCTGTTACGCCACCATTAATATTTGAATTTACGTTTCCATAAGCATTACAGTTTGAAACAGTGGTTTTTTGGATAATTCCACCAAATCCACCAATTACACCTCCTTCAGATTTTACTTCTCCTCTTGCTTCACAATTATTGATTGTTGAATCAGATGCCCATCCAACAAATCCACCACCAGCATCATCTGCATCGTGTTTTCCATCACCGGTTGCTGTAGTAAGAGAAGATGCACTAGATGAACAATTTGTAACTGTACCATTTGTTATATGTCCGATAAAACCACCAACTGTATTATTGCCTTGAACATAGCCTTTAGATGAACAGTTAGTTATTGTTACACTACTACATTCTAAAGCACCTGCTAATCCACCAATACTACTACTAGATGATATTACGCTTGCATCAGTAGAACAGTTTTTAATAGTAATATTACTACCAGAACCATAACCAATAAGAGCACCAACGTTGCGATCATTAGAATTTACAGACCCTGATACAGAGATGTTTTCAAAAGTAGAACCGTCGCTAGCACTATTTGCTAAGATTGCATTTGATGTTGAATTACCTTGTACGTTTAAGTTTTTAACAGTGCCAGCTACTGTGCTAAATAAGGCAGTTTTTAATCCAGTAATTGAATAACCATTACCATCAAAAGTTTTACCACTGCTTAAAGATTTAGAGGTCCAGTTCTTACCAGTTAAATCAATGTTTGACATCAAACGGTAGTTCTTTCCAGAGCCCATAGCCATTAATTGATCAGCTGTATAGATTTCATAAACACCGTCATCTGCTTGGTTGTTAGTTGGTGTTACTCTTCCAGATTCTAGTGCTATGAAATAATTTTCATTTCCATTTGCTGTATTAAAATTAGCTTCTGTATCAGCAGAAATAACTACTCTGTCATCGCCTTCAAATTTAAGTTGATATCCTCTATCTAATAACATTTTGTATGTTAAATCTGTATATGTTATAGAACCATCTGTTGTTAAAATTTTTCCTTGAATTTTTGTTTTGTCTAGGGCATACAAATAATCTTCGTAAACTTTAGCTGATTTGTTTGCCATTTGCAATTTTTCAGCTTCAAGTTTTGCAGCCTTGTATTCAATCTGGTGCATTCTTGAAGTTAAATTCAATAATCTTGCTTGTGAAGATGACAAACCCATTGAAATTTTCCTTTTTTTGTTTCCCTAAATAACATCTATTCCTAGAGTTACATTTCGTTTAACGACATATTTCGCCTAAACTTTAATAATTAAAGGAAAAAAAGTTAAATTCGTTACAATTCGTTACATTGAATTGTCCGTCATGCTGAACTTAATTCCATTACTGTCCATGATAATTTTTATTCGTCATTGCGAACGATTGAACAGTTTGTAATGTAGTAAGTGTGGCAATCCATAAATCAACGGTTCTGCGTACACAAAAAGACTTTTTCTGGATTACCACGTCACTCCGTTGTCTTGGATTATTCGGAATTTCGCAAAAGCGTGGTTTTGCTCAACCTTACGGGCTGGGTCACTTTGTGACACGGCGCCCTACCGAAAATCCGTTCCTCGTAATGACGTGCTATACATGTTCAAGGGGATCCTTCGGTCGTTACACTCCCTCTGGATGACAGTCTGGGTATGTCATTCAGAGCGAAGCGAAGAATTCCTGCATACACAAATTCCTACTTTAATTTAATAACAGCATTGTGTCGGTTACTTGTGCCATTTTCTTTTCTATAAGAGAAAAACATGTCGTTCCTACAACTAGTACAATAAGGGCAAATATCAATATGGCTAATAGGAACACCCATTTCTTCAGCCTGTTTTGCATTAGTCGATTTTAAATCAACAAAAATATTGTCACCATTTTCTCTGAACAAATCTGAACAATCGTTAACTGAGTTTTTAACCCCCTTAACGACTTCATCACCAACATTATAACAACATTTGTCTATCGCAGGACCTATAATTACATATATATTTTTATAATCTTTGGAGTTTGTTAATTCACACATCTCTTTTATCGTATTGGGGACGATTCTAGCAACTGTTCCTCTCCAGCCGGCATGAGAAATTGCACCAATATTATGTAATTTATCATACAAAATAACAGGAACACAATCAGCAAATCTTAAATATACTCCTTGAATTTTATTTGTAAGAATAAGTCCATCTGTTTCAGGATAACAATTACACCCAATTTCAGCAACGGCAATATTAGAACTATGAGTTTGAGCTGGATTGACTAAATTTTTTAAATCTATTCCTAGATAATTAGCAGTCAACTCTTTTGTTTTATCAGAATTTATAGATGACTCTCTTGTTGTAAAAAAATGTTCTAACTCTGGTATTAAATCGGAATAAATAACTTTTCCACTATCAATAATTTTTTCTTTAAACATTATATTTATTTAAACTCCGGAAATACAAAATATTTACCTTCATAAGTACGCCATTCAATATATCCAGTGTGAATCGCACCTGATATATCAAGGATAGAAACTAACGCCCAATTCCCCTCTAACGAAGTTAATCTAATCCTTATAGGTCGTTCAACTCGTGCCACAATCTGAGAGTTTTCACTTGCTTGCGAGTGCAAATTATAAATATGTTTTTCATTTGTCTTGAGTTCTGTTAGTCCATATTTTCTACCGTACATTCCATAAAAATTAACCCAAGGCAAAAATTGAAAGATATCATCTTTTTTTACCCAGCCTATAGCATTAGTTGACTTATTATAAATAACTTCAACCCAATCGTCATAGCAATCTGTTGCGTACAAATAGCTAAGATGATGTTTTGGTAAAACTACGCAATAGACAGAGCTTGCAGTTTTATCAAGATATTTTGAATAGTCAAGAATTTCTTCATATACAACTTTAGCATTCTCATTAGGTTTATTATAAACAGTTAGCTTTGAGCTACTTACTTGATAAACTCCGATTGATTTTGCAGGAATTTCTGAGCTTGCAAACGGCATAATCTCTGCAAAACATATTTTGCAAATTCCTAAAATTGCTATGAATGTTAATACTAATTTCTTTTTCAAAATTAACCCTCTCTGAAAGAAACTTCGTTGAAAGCTTTTTTCAATACTGCTCTAACATTAGCCATTTGTGCTTCAACGGTTTCATCAGTTAAAGTGGAATTAGTATCTTGCATTCTTATTCTGCAAGCAATACTCTTGAACCCTTCTTGTATATGTTCGCCTTGATATACGTCAAATACTTCACAACCTTTGAATAGATTGTTTTGTACTCCTTTTTGTATTGTTTTTTCAAGTTCCATATAGCTTATTTTATCAGGTATTATAACTGCAATATCTCTTTGAACTTCAGGATATTGTGGTAGTTTTTTGTATCTAACAGTTTTTTCATTGATTGCAGAAATCAACGCATCAACATCAAGTTTAAAGATAAATGAATCTTGTTTGATTTTTAATTTATCTCTTAATTCAGGGTTGATTTGTCCATAATAACCGATAACTTGAGGAGTTTTTCCCAACAAAGTTAAAACGGCTGTTCTATATGGGTGCAAAGCTCTGTGTGACTCAGCTAATGCAGAATCTTTGATAGGAAGAACTTTTATCCTATTGATTATTCCAAGTTCTGTTAACAAGTTATCAACAATACCTTTGATAGTATAGAAATCAGTTCTTGCAGTGTGTTGCCATTTAGAGTTTTCTATCTCACCAGTGATAATACCTGCCAAAACTTGAGTTTCTTTTACTCCTGAATCTTTTTCAGTAGCTTCTCTATCTTTAATATAGGTTTTACCTAATTCATAACCCCAAAAAGTTTTTTGTCCATTATCGTAGTTATATTTTAAGCAGTTTAACATACTAGCAGCCATTGTTTGTCTAAGCATAGTAAATTCTTCACTGTTTGGGTTTTCAACGCAAACTGCATTTTCTTCATCATAAGTCATATCAAACTGTTTCAATAAAGGTTTGCCAATCAATGATGATGTTACCATTTCATTCAAACCATAAGCTCTCATAAATTCGTGGATTTTGTCTTTAGTTCTTTCTTCAAGAGTGATAACAGGAGTAGCTGTTTTGTTTGGTAATGTTGGAGTGATTTTATCATAACCATTAATTCTTGCTACTTCTTCAATTAAGTCAACTTCTCTTGTAACATCACCTGCTCTGAATGAAGGAACTCTGAATTTTGCAGCAATTTCGTTGCCACCAAGATATTCAAAACCAAGATGTTCAAGGATTGTTTGGCATTTCATTGGTTCAATTTCGCAACCTAAAATTTTGTTTACTTGAGAAAATCTTAATGTAATTTCAGGTAGTTCAACTTCGTTTGAACCTGTTTCAACAATACCTTCTATTTTCGCATCAGCGAATTCTACAAGAAGTTGCAACGCACGTCTTAAACCAGGAGCGACAGCGTTGATATCAACTCCGTGTTCGTATCTTGAACTTGCTTCTGAACGATAACCAATACTTCTTGCACTTTTTCTAATTGCTTGTGGTGTGAAGTAAGCTGCTTCTAAGGCAATATTTTTTGTATTATCGTCAATTTCTGAATTAAATCCACCGAATACACCTCCAACACAAACACCCTCTGTTTCTGAAGAAATCAAAACTGTATCAGTAGTACAAGTTCTTTCTACTTCGTCAAGTGTTGTTATTTTTTCACCTTCATTAGCTCGTCTTACACACAAGTAGTTGTTTAATTTGTCATAATCAAATGCGTGTAATGGTGTGCCATATTCAAGTAATACATAATTTGTAATATCAACTACATTGTTAATAGCACGAATGCCAGAAGCTAATAATCTTTTTTGCATCCATTCAGGAGATTGTTTGATAGTAATATCTTTGATTAAACCTACTGAATAATATTTACATACATCATTATCTTTTATTTCAACCTTAAATCCATCTGTTGAAAAATCTTTTGTAGGTTCAAGATAAGAAAAGTTAAGAGGTCTTTCAAATATAGCAGAGATTTCTCTTGCAATACCAACAACAGAGAATTCATCACCTCTGTTTGCAGTTGGAGCAACATTTAAAACTGTGTCCTTTTCAAACCCTAATAAGTTTTCTACATCAACTCCGATTTGAACATTTGGAAATAGTCTGTTTAAAACAAGAATACCATCTTCTTCTTGATAATTTCTATCAGAAACACCAAGTTCGTCAGCTGAGCATAACATACCTTGTGATTCAACTCCTCTGATTTTAGCAGGTGTAAGTGCGTATTGTTCGCCCGTATGTCTATCTAAAACCTTGCTACCTACAGATGCGTATGGAATAATTTGTCCTTCTTCTATGTTTTGAGCTCCACAAACAACAGTTTTTGTTTCTTTCCCATTGTTTATTGTTACTAAATGCAATTTGTCAGCATTTGGGTGATTATCTATTTTTTCAATCTTTGCAGTTACAATGTTTGAAAATTGTGCTTTTACTTCTTCTATTTCTTCTACTTCTAAACCACTCATTGTTAGTTCGTGAGCAATTTGTTCAACTTTTAATCCAGACAAATCTACTAATTCATTTAGCCAATTTAGTGAAACTTTCATTATATACCTTTCTTTTTATTCTATAATTTCAATCATTTACTATTTTAAAACTTAAATATTTATTTTAAACCCTTGTATTTAAACACAGGTAATATCGTGCATAACAATATTTCTAACATAGTTATAATATGTGTTATTTTTATATTTTTCAATCTTGTTTAATAAATCGTTTGCAGAGATAAATCCTTGTCTATAAGCAATTTCTTCCAAACAAGAAATCTTTACGCCCTTATTTAGTTCCATAGATTGTACGAAATTGCTAGCTTGCAACATAGAATCGTGCGTTCCTGTATCAAGCCAAGCAAAACCACGTCCTAAGATTTCTACATTAAGCATACCTTTTTCAAGATAAATTTTATTCAAATCAGTGATTTCCAATTCGCCTCTAGCAGATGGTTCAAGCTGTTTTGCATATTCACAAACATTTTTGTCATAAAAATATAATCCTGTTACAGCATAATTAGATTTTGGCTTTGCAGGTTTTTCTTCTAATGATAAAACTTTTTTATTTTCGTCAAATTCTACAACTCCGAATCTTTCAGGGTCTTTAACTGTGTATCCAAAAACAGTTGCTCCATTATTTTGTTTAAGAGCATTCTTCATAATTGTTGAAAAACCGTGTCCGTGAAATATATTATCACCAAGTATAAGAGCAGACTCTTCTCCGTTGATAAAATCTTCTGCGATTATAAATGCATCTGCAATCCCTTTTTGGACATATTGGATTTTATATTCAATATTTATGCCAAATTGAGAACCGTCACCTAATAATTTTACAAAATTATCATAATCTGTTTCGTTAGTTATGATTAAAATATCTTTAATTCCTGCAAGCATGAGGGTAGAAAGTGGATAATAAATCATAGGTTTATCGTATATTGGTAATAAAATCTTAGAAATTGGTTGTGACGCAGGATATAATCTAGTTCCTGCTCCTGCTGCTAATACGATACCTTTCATAACACACTCCTTCTTCCACGCAAAATCTGTTCATCAACAAGTATATTTTATCTGAAATATGATAATTTTTCAATAAATACGTGACGAATTATTAACTATACAAGTACGTATACATTATCTTTGTCTAGATTTCTTGATTCAAGTTCTTCTGGACTACATGGAAGAACAATACCCTCAATTTTTGGATTATAAACAACAAATTCGTTTGTGTATCCGTTTTCGCCAATTTCTTTTGGTCGAATAAGTTCATGTTGAAGGTCGTTTATTGTATGTTGGATATCTTCTTTTGGAATTTCATAACCACTCGATAGTGTAACATCATCAATATCTTCAATGTTTCTATTATTACAGATTTTTGTAAATAATTCTGCATATTCCTCAGTGGATAAATTTAAGTTGTTTTTTATTATATTAGAGATTCCTTCACGTTCTATTCTTGAATAACGTTCACTTCCACAGTTAGTCATATCTTTTGCATATTCATAGCCTCTGTGACCACCTGTGCAAGCAACATCTTTACCTCCAAGTATGATGTTTGCATTGTTTCCACTAATTATATATTCTCCAAATGAGTTGTATCCTGTGGCAAATCGTTTTCTATAATCAAGTAAACTTGTACTTAAACAAACATCTTTACTATCATCACATAAGGCTTTAAAATCAGATTCTTTATCGTTTGATGAGTGGCATAAGAATTTTAAATTTCTTACTCTTGTACCAACAGGATATCCGTATTTTTCAACGGTATCATCAGGATTACGAAAGTCAACGTATCGTATTCCTGAAGGGGTTTTATCATAATATTTATCTTCTGTTGGTAAATTATTCGCAAATAAAGGAATTCCAGTCGCATTAATTCTATATATTTTTTGCTTGATTCTTCTTATTCTATCAATTGGTGGCTTGTATTCAAATCCTGCTGAGTTACAATCTGCTCTTTCAAAGATTTCTGCCATCTTAAAATCGTTAGGTCGTCTAAACGCAAATGAAATGTCATCAGAGGTCGAACCGTCTACAAGCCAATGACTGTGGTTTATTAAGTTGAAAATTCGTTCTTTATCATCAAGTGAATAATTCGTCTTTTTGATAATTTCTTTTGCAGCGATAGCGCTTTTTCTTGCGTGACCTTCATCAATCACTTCTTGAGATTTTCCAAAATCGTGAAATAATGTTGCAGTTGCTAATATCTTTTGTTCATTTTCTGGTAATGATTGAAAATCAGGTGTGTTAAATTCACGTTTCATATCGTCCATTGTATGAAAATCTATACTATCACCTCTATGTTGAATTTTTCCCATTACAGAGATGAATTCAGGATATGCTTTGATTAGATTGTTTAATTCTACTTCTAACATTTTATCTTTTTTATCAAGTTTAACCTTGTTCTGAAGCATGAATTTTTCAATCAATTCTTGACCTTTATCTGTGATATCTTGTAGGTTTTCATCAATATCATCGTTATTAGGATAAGGATTTGGGAAATTAATTATGTCATTATCTGTGTTTATTTTAAATTGGAAATGATTAAAGACAGCTTTCTTTTGGTTTTCAGGCAAATCTTTAACTAATGTGTTAAAGTCATTGATAAAGTTTTTTCTTGAATATTCAAGAGGAAAACCTTTTTTATATTTGGTCAAATCTGTTTGGTAAAGAGCTTCTGTAAGATTATCAAGTCCTTCTTTTGAAAATACTTTATCAATGGATTTTTGGTCTACTGGAATTGTTTTACAAGGAATATTTTTTCTACGTTCGTTAAGTAGTTTTTCTAGTCCTTTATTTGAATCAGCAGTTCTTAAATCTTGTATAAAGTCAAATTTCATCAAGGAAGAATTTTCTGAAATATTATCAGCTTCTTCTTTTGTTATGCTATTATACGTGCCACTATCATAACCAATAGAGGTCATTATATTCTTTTGGGTATTTGCAGGCAAGATATCGAAATGCTCGTAAAAATCAAGTGTTCTTGTAAAATAGTTAAAATCTAATTTTGCTACCGAATAAACACCTTGATATTTAGGTCTAGATTGTCTTATTTTATATATTTCATTTACGTCTTCTGCTTCAAGTTTTGGATAGTCCAATGGGTATCCAATTTGTGATAATTTTATATCAGCTTTATACTGATATGGGTTTTTGCTTTTTACTTCATCTTTGATATTGCCAATGATAGCTTTATATTTCTTTTGCACCTTGTTGTAATCTTGCTTTGCTAATGAATTAAGTAAATCACTATATTCAGAGATGTCTGAAATAGAAAGAGAACCATTTTCTATAAAGAGTTTTGTTAGTCGTGCTTTGTTTATTTTTTCTCGTGTTTCGTGGTTAGTGGAATTAATTGCAACATCTCTTATTTTCCCTAAAAATTTGCCTAAAAGACCAACAGAGGTTGTACTTACAGTGCTTACGGAAGAAACAAATTCATCAGGTTTTTGTTCTAGTTTTATGGCAGGTCGAGAAGAATGGTTCTTGGATTTTGAAGAACTATCTTGAGCACGAAAAGTATTCACAGACCTAACAAAATTTATTTCCATATATTGATGAATGTGTGTGAAAAATAAAATTTGCGTATATTTTACTAATTTTAACAAATTTGAAAACTAGCAAAAAAATGTTAAAATAAATGTATGGTTTCAAATTATTCACAATATATAGAAGCAATAAAACATAAAGTTGACGAAAAACTTGATAATACACAATTGTATCAATTCAAAGGAACCGTATCAAAACTTTTAGGTTTGACAGTTGAAGTAAAACTCCCTGGGTTGAAAATTGGAGATTTGTGCTATATAGAAACATATAATGGTGAAAAAAAACCTGCAGAAGTAGTTGCTTTTAAAGGTGAAGTAGCACAATTACTATTATTATTAGATGGAGCAGGAATTGGTCAAGGTAGTTTGGTAGAATCAACGGGAGCGCCTATTTGTATACCTGTAGGTGACTTTTTGTTAGGCCGTTTGATTACGCCAATGGGAGAACCAATGGATGGCAAACCAATGAATACAGAAGGTGCAATTTGGAGAAATATCGAAGGCCCACCTCCAGGACCTTTTGAAAGACCTATTATTACAGAGCAATTTTCAACTGGTGTTCGTGCTATTGACGGTTGCATGACTATGGGTTGTGGACAACGTTTAGGTTTGTTTGCAGGCTCAGGTGTAGGTAAAAGTACTTTACTTGGTATGATTGCAAGAAACTCTGATGCTGATGTAAACGTAATAGCACTGATAGGTGAACGTGGTCGTGAGGTAAAAGAATTTATTGAAGATTCACTTGGTCCAGAAGGTATGAAAAAATCTGTATTGGTTTGTTCGACAGGTGACCAACCTCCGTTGATTAGGCAAAAAGCATTACTTACAGCTACTGCTGTTTGTGAATATTTTAGGGATAAAGGAAATAAGGTTTTCTTGATGACAGATACTGTTACACGTTGTGCGATGGCAGGTCGTGAAGTTGGTTTGTCTATTGGAGAACCTCCTACTATGAAAGGTTATCCACCATCAATATTCTCTTGGTTGCAAAAAGTTTTAGAACGAGCAGGTAATAGTCCAAAAGGTTCTATAACTGCTTTGTATACAGTACTTATGGAAGGTGATGACATTTCGGATCCTATTGTTGATATTGTGCGTGGGATTGTTGATGGTCACATTTTCTTGTCAAGAAAAGTTGCAGAAAGCAATCATTATCCTGCAATAGATGTTTTAGGTAGTATATCCCGTTTGATGTCTGCAATTGCTTCTCCGGAGCATAAAGAAGCTGCTGCTAAAATGCGTACTATGTTATCTTTATATAGGGAAAATAAGGATTTGATTGATGTCGGCATGTATCAACCAGGAAGTAACCCTAAATTAGATATTGCAATTCAGATGATGCCTCAAATAAATGCATTTCTCCAACAACGAACTTCTGATAGTGTTACTATGGAAACAACTATTCAGGCGATGGTTGATATGATGGCTGGTGTAGATATTTAATAACTTTTTACTTAATATTTTGTTATACTAGCATGACAGAATTTTAGTTTAGTATTAGAATAGTTATACATGTCAAACGCAACTATGAAAGGGATTATTTAATAATGGTACTTGAAATGACTTATCCTGATTTGGAAAGAGCTGTAAATCCGACTCACGATATTAAACTTTTTGCAGGTCGTTCTAACCCAAAACTAGCTCAAGAAATAGCAGATTATCTTGGAACAACGGTTGGACCAATGGTTATAAAAAACTTTGCAGATGGTGAAATATATGTTCAGGTAAAGGAAAGTGTCAGAGGTGATGATGTATTCATCGTACAACCGTTATGTAACCCTGTAAACGAAAATTTAGTAGAATTATTAATAATTATTGATGCATTCAAAAGAGCAAGTGCAAAAACAATTACTGCAGTAATCCCTTATTATGGATATGCTAGACAAGATAGAAAAACCTCTGGTCGTGAAGCTATTACTGCAAAATTAGTAGCAGATTTATTGACTACAGCAGGTACGGATAGAGTTCTTGCTATGGATTTACACACTGGTCAAATTCAAGGTTTCTTCAATATTTTGGTTGACCACATTTTTGCAACTCCAATTTTAGTTGATTATATAAAAGGTTTAAATATACCAGAAGAAGACATGGTTGCAGTTAGCCCTGATACAGGTGGAGTTCAAAGAACAAGACACTTCGCAAAAAGTCTTGGTTGTCCACTTGCAATCATTGATAAACGTCGTGACAAACACAATGAAGCTATTGCTGCACACGTTATTGGTGATGTAGAAAATAAAGTTTGTTTAATGTTTGACGATATTATTGATACAGCAGGTACTATTACAGAAGCTGCAAAATTATTGAAATCAAAAGGTGCAAAAGCTATTTATGTAGGAGCTGCTCATGCTGTATTCTCAGGTCCAGCTTTAGAACGTATTAAAAACGCACCAATTGAAGAATGTATTGTTTCTAACACAATTCCTTGGGACAAAGAAGATTTACCATCAAATATCAAGATTCTTTCAGTTGCACCTCTTTTAGGACAAGCAATTTCAAGAATTCATGACGATGAATCTGTAAGTTCTTTGTTTGGATTTGAAAAAGAAATGAAGGTTTAATAACTATTTTTAAGTTCTATGTAGTTTTCTATACTTAAATTCTTGAAAATTGATGTTCAGGGGTTTAAAATATTAGTGTTAAATTTACACTAATGAATAGGAATAGCATTATGAATAAAGAAAATATTAGAAATATTGCGATTATTGCTCACGTTGACCATGGTAAAACTACGTTGGTTGACTGTATGTTGAAACAAAGTGGCGTTTTTAGAGATAACCAACAGGTTCAAGAACGTGTACTTGATAGTAATGATTTGGAAAAAGAAAGAGGGATTACAATTCTTTCTAAAAATATTTCAATCAACTATAAAGGTACAAAGATTAATGTTGTAGATACCCCAGGCCACGCAGATTTTGGTGGTGAAGTTGAACGTGTATTGGGCATGGTTGACGGTGCGTTGTTGATTGTTGACGCAGCAGAAGGACCAATGCCACAAACAAGATTTGTACTTTCTAAAGCATTGGAATTAGGTATAAGAATTATCGTTGTACTTAACAAAATTGATAAACCTGCTGCAGATCCAGATGGAACATTGGATAAGGTATTTGATTTGTTTACTGAATTGACAGATAGAGATGATTTGATTGATTTCCCTTATGTTTATTCAAGCAGTTTAGCAGGTTTTGCTATAAAAGATTTGAATGATGAAAGAAAAGATATCACTCCATTGTTGGATTGTATATTAGAAAATATTCCAGCACCAACTGGTGATGATAGCAAACCTTTGCAATTCCAAGCAACAACACTTGATTATAATGAATATGTAGGTAGAATTGTTGTTGGTAGATTGATTAATGGTACTATTAAATCTCAACAACAAGTGTCTTTATGCAAGGCTGATGGTTCTATCGAAAAAGGTAAGATTGCAAAATTATACGAATTCAAAGATTTAGGTAGAGAAGAATGTGAAGAAGCTGAATCTGGTGATATTATCGGTATAGCAGGTTTTCCAGATATACAAATTGGAGAAACTATTTGTGAAGTTGGTAAGGAAGATCCATTACCATTGATTAAGATTGATGAACCAACTTTGCAGATGAATTTCTCTGTAAATGATAGTCCTTTTGCTGGTCAAGAAGGCAAGTTTGTAACAAGTAGACAACTTAGAAAAAGACTTTATGATGAACTTGAAAAGAATGTGAGTTTGAGAGTTGAAGATACTGATTCAACAGATTGTTTCAGAGTTAGTGGTAGAGGTGAATTACACTTGGGTATCCTCATTGAAACAATGCGTAGAGAAGGCTATGAATTCCAAATTTCTAAACCAGAAGTTATTTATAAAGTTATAGATGGTGTTGAATACGAGCCATTTGAAAACTTGATTATTGATACCCCAGAAGAAACAGCAGGTTCTTGTATTGATAGACTTTCAGGAAGAAAAGCTACTATGTTAGAAATGAATAACGAAAACGGAAGAACAAAGATGAAGTTTTCTATTCCTGCAAGAGGTTTAATTGGGTTTAGAACTGAGTTTATAAGAATGACAAGAGGCGAAGGTATTATGTACCATACTTTTGACGATTATAAAGAAAAAGCTGGTGATATTCCAAAACAAAGAGCTGGTTCTATTTTAGCTCACGAAACAGGTGAAGCTGTACCTTATGCATTGGCTCAATATGAAGATAGAGGTGTGTTCTTTATTACCCCACATACCAAAGTTTATAGAGGTATGATTATCGGTGAAGGTAATAAGGCACAGGATATAGCTGTAAATATTTGTAAAACAAAGAAACTTACAAATATGAGAAGTTCAACAGCTGATGTTATGGTTACATTACAGGCTCATAAGGAATTGTCATTAGAAGATTGTATGGAATACATCGCTGATGATGAGTTAGTAGAAATTACACCTGAAAATATCAGAATGAGAAAAGTTGACTTAGTTAAATTTAGAAGTATCTAGGTTAATAAAAGATATAAGATAGGTGGCGAGGTCAATGACCTCGCCACCTTTTTTGTAAAAGCTAATGTTTTCAGGGATTCCACGCTTGCATTAAAGAATATTTACAGACCACTGTCTTGGATTATTCGCTGCGAGAGCGGACAGTGTAACTGCTTCGCATTTTGCACCCGCTCCGCAAGCAAAAGCGTGGTTTTGCTCAACCTTACGGGTTGGGTCTCTTTGTGACCAGCACCCTACCGAAAATCCGCCTGAATGACATAACTTAGTAACTTCACCCTATGAGAACAACTTAAATGTTCTTTCAACGTTTTCTTTAGCAACTGTTTTTAGTGTATCAACTTCTTCTTTAA
>CANNUY010000009.1 GCA_947525005.1 uncultured Candidatus Melainabacteria bacterium | reverse complement strand
AATACAAGATGATTTTAATAACTCTAATGTTATAGTCCCTCTTAACATGAACATGGCTTCCCAATTGTTAACCGTGTAAAATCACCGAGAGGCTTTTAGGAAAGGAATCTCCCGAGAGAAGATTCCTTCGGAATTGTTCTCAAAAAAATTTTTCAAAGTTTTTTGTTTTTTTGAGGCGCTGTACAATGTACAGCGCCTCTTTTTTTTAAACATTTCACAGGTTGCTGAGGTTAAAATCTACATTAAAATTTCACTACACTATCAACAAGCGTTTTTGCTTTTTTTAAAGCTTCATTAAATATAAGCTTATTCTCAAAAAAATCATCTCTTTTTATATATTCACTTACAATCTTTCTTGCATAAGACCCAACTGAAACACCATCATATTTTACACCGCATAACTTTGCCAACTCAGTAGTTTTTGAATTTGTTCCTCCTGATAAGAAAACATAAACAGGTAAGTTTGCATTCATTATTATTTCTCCCATCGCAACTGCCTGTAATGTTGTTTTAAAGTCATCTTTACTTCCACTCATCGGTATTCCATCTGCTTGAATTATTGTTGTAAAATCTTGTCTATTTTTTATTAATTTTTTTATTCGATTTAGTACCTGTTTATTTCCTAAACACATTCTATCTATACAAATACTTAAAACTCCATCAAAATTTCTTGAAATACTATCCCACTTTTCAAAAATTTCTTCATCATCTTCAACCGTTGCATGAAATTCTACACAATCAATTCCACCATCTACTAATTTTGGCAATACTAAGTCAAAATTCTTATCTACAGAATACATCTCAATAGCTTTTGCAGGACAAATATTAAAACATTTTCCACACCCTAAACATCTTTCTGTTTGAACCGTATGATTTTTTACTGCATCGTTTATACAAATATAATCACATTGACCACATTGTTGACACTTATCTTCGTTAATTTTTGCTTTCAATATATGTGGATCACCCTTAATCCCCACGCTTACACAAATATATCTATCCGACATAGTATCAGAATATCTTAAACCTCTTTTTGTAGCCTCTAATATTTCAGGATTCGCAGATATATCAAACATTTGGCTTCCTGCTAATGAATATAAAGCAACTAGCCTTTCAACCTCTTTTGCACACTCATTTCCTGCTCCACAAACTAATTTAAAAATCGGTTTTCCTGTTGTTAATAATTTGTTTAAGTTCTTCTTCGTCATAAATACTATTTTGCCTCGTTAAAATATTTTTCATTTAATCTATCAATATCACGATTAAAATTCTTTCCAACTATTGTTATATTAGCTTTTTCAACAGAATCTATGAAAATCTTTGAATTTTTCGGTTCACCCGTTAAAAACATTTTTGAATTTGCGACATCTTTTCTTGCTGGTACAATCAAGCCGTCCTCAGAAAATTTATTTATACTATTTCTTGATGATAAATACTGTACAAATTCCTTTGCTAACTTTTTGTTATGACTACGTTTAGAAATAGCCCACCCTGTAGCATCATTTGTCGCCTTGTAATCAGGGAAATTAACAACATCCCATCTAAATTTAGCACTAGTTCTATATTTTGGAATCATCCATCTACCAGATAAATGCATTGCTAAATTTCCTTCTAAAAACATCTGTGCCAAAGTTTTACTTCCAACCTCAGATGGCATCGGTGCATAATGATATTTATAAGCTAAATCATTATAAAAATTCAACCCTTTTACTGTATCTTTGTTCTCTCCAATATATCCTGTACCGTTATAAACTCCACCACCAAAAGTATGCATAAACGGTAAAGCATAATAAATAGATGGTTCATAACTTATTCCCCAACAACCATTTTTCGTTAATTTTTTAGAAGTGTTTAACAAATCATCTAAACTCCAAGTTGTTGTAGGATATGACACTCCATACTTGTCAAATATATCCTTATTGTAATAAATAACTAAACCTGAACAATCTCTTGGCACTGCATATAGTTTATTTTCATAAGTCATACATTCAATCGATTTATTATAATAATTCTTTTTATCAATAATTTCTTCTAAATTAGTCAAAAACTTCGAATAAACAGGTATATTTTGATTATTTATCAATACAACATCTGGTTCCATATTAGATGCAAACAACAAATGAAGTTTTTGAAAATAATCTTGAGGAATATGTAAGACCTCAACCTTTACTCCTTTATGAGAATTTTCAAAGTCCTTAATAATAGGAGCTAATATAGACATTTCTGAAGCTGAACCCCAAGTCGAAAACTTCAAAACTACATCGTCAGTAGGTTTAGAATAAGTCATCACAAAAAATATTATCAAACATATAACGCTAATACAAAAGATAAAAAATTTTTTCATTACAAGTCAATCAACCTACTCATTGATTTATTAGTAACCTCAATAATCATTTTGTTACGACCAACTCTCACTAAATATCTATTTGCATTTTCTACTTTTTCTGCATGTTTTAATATAATTTTGCCTTTTTCCAAACCATCGAATTTCTTTAATACAACATAATCATCTGCAACATGACCTACTAATGAGGAGAAGTTATCATAGTTTACTAAATACAAGCCAGTATTATCATTTATCTTAACTTCATTAAGCATAGTAACTTCATCATCTGATTGAGAAGAAGTTGCTACTGCAGGATTTGATACATCAACTGAATTATCAGGGTTTTCAAAATTTTCTTGTTCAAAGTCAGATAACATAACACCTGAATCTACACCTGACATAAGTCCAAAAACTTCATCTGCTGGACTATTTTCAGGTAAATTATCTGTACCTTTTTGTGCAAACGATTGTAAAACTAATTCATCAAAAAATTCTTTATCGTTTACATTTGAAAAATCAGCCAAAACACCATCTGGATTGTATGGTGTCATTTCTGTAGAAACTTGGTCAGCAACATTATTATCATCAGAAGAATTGATTAAATCATCGTTTGTTCCAGATATAAAATCATCTAATGAAGTTGAAGTATCTTCTTGTTCATTATTAATATCATTAGAAAGTGTGTCCTCAAACTCAGAATCAGTGACCATTTCAGGTTCAACTGGCTCATTCTCAATAGTACTAGATACATAATTATTCTGATTATTATCTAATTCAAAATCAGAAGTGTCTATATCATTGACAACATTGTCAGTTGTTTCTTCTTCATAATCATTAACCGTATTTGGAATTTCTATACTTGTATTTGTTGAGTAAGAATCTGCAATTGTCGGTGTTTCATCAACCTTATCTAACATTGCATCTATACTGTTGAATGAAGGGTCTGACACTGTTTCATTTTGCGCTGCTTTTTGCGCCCTAACCGCTGCTACATTTTCTCTCAAAGCTCTTTCCATAGCTTCAACATCATCTTCTTTACGAACAGCACTAATTTTCTTATTAATTCTCTTATCCAAGTTTAAGATTATCATAATTACAATTATTGGGAAGGTTATAGCCCCAGCCAATAAAAGTAATTTCCAAAGACTCAACTCTTGTAGTTCATCTAAAACAAGCTTAATACAATCTTTTGCACTTAATTTTGAATCATCAACAACAAGTGAATTTTTCTTTCTATATTTCATTTTGCGTTCTTTTATAATCGTATCATTATCTTTGATAGCTTGTTCTAATAACGCATCTTGTTTTGTTTCTGTAACATCTTTTACATTTCCTGATATAACTTCATGTTCAAGAACTTCCATTGGTTTATTGATGTTATTATTAACAGTTGTTGGTTTTTGAACAGGTTTTGAAGGGTTTTGAACCACCACAGGTTTTGAAGCCACTGTTTTTTGTTGTGGCACGTTATGTTTTACTACTGATTGAGGTTTTGATTTTACAACCTTTTTAACAGGAGCAACATTTTTTGTTTGAGCGTGTTTTGCAACAGTTTTTTGTGTTTGTTTTTTCACAGTTTTTGCAGATTGTGTAGCCTTTTTTGTTGTTGATTGATTAGTTTTAGAAAGAGTTTGAGCAGGCTTTGAAGTTGTTTGAGCAGGTTTAGACACAGTTTTGACTGAAGTACTTGAAGTAATTGTTTTTGGCACTACATTGATTGATTTATCAGATATAATAGTAATTTTGGTATAACCTTTACCAGCATTAATAGTCTGCATGCTAACAGAAACATTTCCTCCACCAGCAACTTTTGGGGTTGTCCTAACTGATGAAGTAGTCTCAGGGACTAAAATAACGTACTTATTACCTTCTTTTTTACTTAGAACAACAGAATCTGTATAAGGCTTATTTGTATAAATATTAACCTTTACACTTCCACCATCTCTATTTAATTTGACATCTGTAATGCAATTTTTACCTGCATCTGCAAACGCCAAATTACCTGCAACTACCGTTGCAGCACATATTAAAGATATTCTTTTACCTAAATCAATCCTACCCATTACATATCTATTCTACCACATTTTTGTTTTGTGAACAATTGTAACAAAAATTTTACAATTTAAGATCCTACACAATTATAAAACTTTATTAATGTATAAGAAGAAAATAAAAATTCATCGGCTACTACGACGCCACTGGAGAGTAAAGAAAAAAGAAAAAATTAGTTCGTTTAAGAAAATTTTACAGTAAGGAGCTTTATTTATGTACGCATTATCAAAATTTTCATTCGTATCAAATTTTAACAAAGAAAAATTAACAAGAGAAGAAGCCCTAAGCAACGGACTTACATCAACAGAAATAAAAAAATGTGACACCGATAACAATGGTGAAATTACTGTAGATGAAATTTTAGCTAACCAAGAAGCATGTGATAAAATTCTTGCAAAAATCAATAGTGAACAACAAAAAGTTCAAAGTTCAATTAACAATCTTCAATCAGAAAAAACGCAAACTGAAAAAGATGAAAAATCAGCTGAAAAACAAACTGGTAGACCAAAAGGATTTACAAATTTATTAAAAGAAGCTCCAAAATTTGGCGATAAATCAACTTTCAGCATTGCTGCATAATAACCAACTAAACAGATTCTGAAATATGTTCAGAATGAACACTAAAAAAAAAAAGAATGGCAAAAACCCAAAAGGTTTTTGCCATTCTTTTAATTTATAAAAAAGTTTAATTACAAAAGAGTCATCACGTCTTCTACAATCATCTCTTTCTTTAAACGAAATTCATTATACAACTCATCTAAAGGAACTCTGTCTGTAAACTCTTTTTTAGCACCATAATTTAGCACTTTCATATCAGAATTTCCATAAAATCTAGATATTTTTTCACCAAATCCACCATCTAAAATTCCGTCTTCAAGGGTTACCACAACCTTATGATTTAACTTCAAATCTTCGAGCATAGATTCATCTAAACCTGTCATATATACAGGATTAATCAATGTTGCATTAACACCTTTTGTTTTTAATTCATCTTTTACTGATTTTGCTAATCCAAAGAAATTACCCAACCCTAAAATAGCCACTTCACTACCTTTTTCAGCCATTTTAAATATATTTAATTTTGAATAATCAGTTTTATCTTCGACACCTGTCGATACAACTTCACCAAAAGGAACTCTTATTGCTACAGGATATTCCGTTTGTTCAATAGACCAATCCAACATTCTCAAATATTCTTCTTTACTTGTTGGGGCAAGATAAACAAGGTTTGGTATATTAGATAGCATTGATACGTCAAAACAACCCAAATGAGTTGCGTCTGCACCTGAAATAGCACCCCAATATACTAACATTGTAAGAGGAGAATTATTCAAACATAAATCTTGAGATATTTGGTCATAAGTTCTTTGTACAAATGAACTCATAATTGCAAGTATAGGCTTTGCACCACCTTTTGCTAACGCTGAAGAATAAGCCACAGCATGTTCTTCTGCTATACCAGTATCTGTATATTGAGAACCCAATTCATCTCTAAATTGTTTAGAAAAACCATGTACTCCAGGTGTTGCTGGATTAATAACTATAACCCTTTTATCTTTTTTAGCTTTTTCCATAATAAGTTTATTACCTATTGAGTTATAATCTTCAACCACATTTCCTGTTGATTTTCCAAAAGTTTCTAACATATTTGGCATAATCCAATGGAATGCTTCTTTATTTTCTTCCGCCAAAGCACAACCTTTACCTTTTGTTGTATGAATATGTAAAATAGTTGGGTGGTCTGTATCTTTTACTGATTCAAAAGCATTAATCAAAGATTTTATGTCATGACCATCTGAAACATATTTATAATCAAATCCCATAGTTTTAAAGAAGTTGTTTTCACAAGTTCCATTTGAATTTCTTAATTCCGCGAGGTTTTTATATAAACCACCATAGTTTTCAGCGATAGACATATCATTATCGTTTACAACAATAATAATATTACTATTAAGCACAGATGCATTATTCAAACCCTCTAATGCTTCGCCACCAGTTAATGAACCATCACCAATTAACGCAACAACGTTTTCTTTACCACCGACTAAATCTCTTGCTTTTGCTAAACCTGTAGCTAAACTAACAGAGGTTGATGTATGACCAACCTTAAACATATCATACTCAGATTCTTCTGGAGCTGTGTAACCAGTGTAATACATATACTTATCAGGATTCAAAAATCCTTCTTTCCTACCAGTTAAAATTTTGTGAGTATAACACTGGTGAGATACGTCAAATACAAACTTATCAACAGGAGCATTAAAAACATAATGCATCGCAATAGTTGTTTCAACAATACCTAAGTTTGGACCAAAGTGTCCACCAATTGTATCAACCTTTTTTATAATTGCTTCTCTTATTTCAGAAGCTAATGTATTCATTTCATCTATATTTAAACTTCTTAAATCCATAGGATAATTTACTTTTTCTAAAACCATAACTCTCCCCTTTTCTTCCTTAAATAATTTTAACCTTGAATAATAGATTGTCAACAACTTTTAATCTTATATTTTTGTTCTATAATAAAAGTATTATGGGAAATATAATTAAAGTACAAAAGGGAACAAAAGATATCCTTCCACAAGAAATGAACTTGTGGCATAAAATGGAAGAAAATGCACTTAGAATTTTTTCTAATGCAGGTTATCAAGAAATAAGAACACCAATCTTTGAAGCGACTGAATTATTTGCAAGAGGAGTTGGTGACACAACAGATATTGTAAACAAAGAGATGTATACATTTGAAAAGAGTGAAAGAAGTCTTACACTTCGTCCTGAGAACACTGCTGGTGTAGTTCGCTCGTTTATCGAAAATGGTATGCACAGATTATCTGCTCCAGTAAAACTTTGGTACAAAGGTCCAATGTTCAGATATGAACGTCCTCAAGCTGGCAGACAAAGACAATTTCACCAAGTAGGTGTAGAAATGTTTGGGGTGAAAGATGCAACAGCAGATGCAGAAGTAATTGAATTAGCTGTATCATACCTAAACTCTCTTGGCTTAAACGACCTAGAGGTAGAAATCAATTCTCTTGGTTGCCCTACTTGTAGAGAAAACTTCAAAACAAAACTTAAAGAAGTATTAAAACCTTACTTTAATGAACTTTGTGACGATTGCAAAACAAGATACGAAAAGAATCCTTTAAGACTGCTTGATTGCAAAGTTGAAAGTTGCAAAAAAATATTTGAAAAACCTGAAATTCAAGAAGTTATTCAAGGTGATTTTATTTGTGATGAATGTTCTGAACACTTCTCACAATTAAAAACATATCTTGATGCGCTTAATATAAAATATACTGTTAACAAACTCCTTGTGAGAGGTTTAGACTACTACAATAGAACCGTTTTTGAAATAAAATCAAACAACCTTGGTTCACAAAATGCTGTATGTGGTGGTGGACGTTATGATAGTTTGGTTAAAAATTTAGGTGGAGAAGATACTCCTGCCATCGGGTTTGCAATGGGAATGGAACGACTTTATTCACTTATAGAAAAAATCGAACAAGAAAAACTTGCTGGATACATTGTTTCAACTAACAAAGCTGACGCTCTAAAACTAGCAAAATATTTAAGAGATAATAACAAATCTGTCGATTTTGATTTTGCAGGGAAAAAGTTTACTAAACAAATGGAAAAAGCCTCAAAAGTTGCAAAATTTGCAATAATTCTAGGTGAAGATGAGATTTCACAAGGTTATGTTTCAATAAAGAACTTAGAAAACTCTGAACAAAACAAAGTTCAAAAAGAAGAATTATTAAACATCTTATAATGTCTTTTGTATATAGTTTACAAGCCCTTTATAAATACCTTGTGCTGAACGATGCGCAAAAAACTTTGATTTATAAATAGGAGCGTCTTTAGGATTACACAAATACGCTAGTTCAACAAGAACTCCAATATATTCGGTTGGTCTAATAACAGCAAAACTAGCTTGTGATGCACCATTATTTTGTGTTCCGATTTCTTTTGATATCTCGTTTGCCAATTCTGAAGCCAAAGGTTTTGCAACAGTATTAAAATAGAAAACGATTGTCCCTGTATTCAAAGCAGGATTAGAAGATATTGGAACAGCATTCAAATGAATACTTATAAATATCAATGCGTCTTTTGACTTTGCAAAATCTACACGATTTTGAAGACTTACAAATTCATCTTTTTCCCTCGTCATATAAACTTCAAAATTATGGAATTCTAAAAGTCGTTTCAATTTGTGAGCAATATCTATATTAATATTTTTTTCTTTATGACCTAAGCAACCAACTGCACCAATTTCATTCCCACCGTGACCTGCATCAATAACAACTTTTACATTCTTGTTAGAATAATTTGACTTTGTAATAGGAGATGGTTTAAGAATAAAATCAATCACTCCATCTTTCATAGACAAAGAATAACGTCCAAATTTCCCCATTTGAAAATCTTTTGTAGCAATTTCACCTATCCTGCTCAAATTATAAACAGAAAGAGTCACCTTGTTTCCATCACTAACAAGTGAATATGGCGTATTGTTTGTAACCTGTACTCTATAAATTTCAGGATTATCCTTATCTTTTCCAGAATTTAAAATTGTATTAGGAGTATAAACAAACTCAGGTTCTTCTTTTTCAACTTGTTCATCATTGTCAGATAATGTTTTTTCTTTAATTATAGGTAACACTGAAACATCAGATGTCTTTACCCAGCCATACAAATCTTTCGCTAGATAAATCCTTGAGAACTGGTTTTGAACACCATCAACAACAAGTTTTGTGTCTTTAGGAAGATAACCAAGCCTGTTCATGCCTGCATCTATTGGAGTGTTTCTTAACACAACATCATTTTTTGTTGTCACATAATATTTAGAAGGAGCTTCTACAAATTCATTAACAAACTTAGCTTTTTTAGAAGTATCTTTTATGATTTTATATTGCAAAGTTTCAACATTACCCCAAATATCTTTCTTAGTAATCGCAAAAATATTTTCGCCATCTTTTAATGTCGTAAAATAACTAAAAGCTCTTGATTTAGAAGGAATAACCAATTTGTCATTAATATATACCTTCTCCATTCTATCAATTTTACCTAAGAAAAAGATTGAACTTTCATCAACAACAACATTTTGAGATGCAGGATATGTGACAACTAACGCATTTGCAACGGTTGAAAAACAAATCATACAAAATATCAATAAAAAAATCTTTTTCATAAAAATCGTTTTATCCTTACCTAAAATAATGGAGTTCGGTTTATCTTAATTTCTCGACAACTACCTTTACCTTTCGTTACGAACCTTGCACGCTGGTCAAACTGAGAAGAATACGCATAAATCTCATTCAAAGTAATCTCATGTGTATACCTATTATAAACAAGCTGAGTATCTACAACATCAGCAAAACTTTGAGCACGTTTAGAAAAAGTTATCTGAGATTTTGTAAAACTCTGAACATCTAAAGGTAAATTATTAGCATCATAGACACCCTCTAAGAGAGTGTCTATAATAAAATATCTATCAATCATATATGAACGTAAAACTTCATCTGAAAACATTCTTACTGCCGTAATTTTTATTTTACAAGCAAGTACATACTGTTCTGCTTTCGCTGTTAAAAACATAGAAAACATCAAAAATAATACTGAACATATTACAAATGAAATTACTTTTTTCATATACCTACTTCATTAATTCACCAACAGCTTTATAAACTGCCATTCTTTTTGTGGCGTCGTCTTCAGCTTTAGCATACAATTCTTCTGCTGAGTCTGGATTAGTTTTCATCAATGATTTATAACGTCCTTCACTTCTGATAAAGTCTTGATAACTTCCTTTAGGTTCTTTTGCGTCCCAAGTGAATGGTTGTTCATTTTCTGGGTTATATCTATACAATGGGAAATAACCAGCTTCAACAGCACGTTTTTGTTCTGTTTGAGTTTTACTCATATCAATACCGTGTGCGATACAAGGAGCATACGCAAATATAATAGATGGTCCATTATAAGCTTCTGCTTCTTGGAATGCCTTAAGAGTTTGCATTCTATCAGCACCAAGCGCAACTGAGGCAACGTATACATAACCGTATGACATACTCATCAAGCCCATATTTTTCTTATATGTTTTTTTACCACCTGTTGCAAACTTAGCAACAGCACCAGTTGGTGTTGATTTTGAAGCCTGACCACCTGTGTTTGAATATACCTCTGTATCAAGCACTAAAATATTTACATTTTTACCTTGAGCAAGAACGTGGTCAATACCACCATATCCAATATCGTTTGCCCAACCGTCACCACCGATTATCCATACTGATTTATCAGTAAAGTAGTCTTGTAGCTCTCTAACCTTTGCTAAGTCAGAACATTCACTATCAGAATATTTTGCCAACAATGATTTTACTTCATTTTGAGATTTAAGAGCTTCTTCTGATTTTGAATTATCAAAGTATGAAATAGCTTTTTCAAGAGCCTCTTTCAAATCAGCAGGTGTTTTTTCATTAGCAATTACTTTTTCTACATAAGTTTTCAATGTATCTCTATTTTTATCTACTGCTAATCTCATACCATAACCAAACTCAGCATTGTCTTCAAATAATGAATTTGCCCAAGCTGGACCTCTACCTTCTTTTGTTTTTGTATAAGGAATTGTCGGGAATGTACCTGAATAAATAGAAGAACAACCTGTGGCATTGGCAATAATAGCATTTTCACCATATAATTGAGAAACTAATTTAACATAAGGAGTTTCACCACAACCTGCACAAGCACCAGAGAACTCAAATAATGGCTTTCTTAACATAGCACCCTTAATATTTTTAGTTGTATTTTTACCCATTACGTTATCAGGTAGTTCATCAAAGAATTTTTCGTTTTCTAATTCACAAGCTGTAATTTCATCATCTAATGTAGACCATGTCAAAGCTTTTTTACCTTCAACCTTTGACATAGGACATTGATCAACACAAACTCCACAACCTGTACAATCTTCACAATATACTTGAACCTTGAATTTTTCACCATTTAAAGAAGGTTTTGCATCAATCATCTTGAATGACTCTGGTGCATTTTTCAAATCCTCAGGATTAGCAAGTTTTGTTCTTATAGCTGCATGTGGACAAGCTGATGCACAAATACCACATTGGATACAGAATTCAGAATTCCATTTTGGAACTCTTGGTGCTATACCACGTTTTTCTAAACAAGCAGTACCTGTAGGAATTACACCATCAACACTCATAGCAGATACAGGTATTTCATCACCTTTTAATCTCATAGATGGTTCAATAACTTTTCTTGCAAATTCATCAGCATCCTTTGGTAATATTTCAATATCATCAATACAACCAACTCCGTCTAATGAAGTTGGAACTTCAACCTCTTTACAAGCATCAACAGCTGCATCAATCAAGGCTAAGTTCATATTAACAACGTCATCACCTTTTTTCTTAAAGGTTTTGATTGTCATTGATTTCATACCTTCTAAGGCTTGTTCAAACGGAACAATTCCTGATACCTTGAAGTATGCAACCATCATAACTGTATTGGCACCTTTACCACGCAAACCAGGTTGTTGTTTAACAAGTTCTTCTGCGTTTACATTGTAGAACTTGATTTTTTTATCAATAATGGTTTTTTGCAAATCTCTTGATAAATGACAAAAAGCTTCTTCTGCAGAATATGGTGAATTTAATAAGAATGCACCACCTTCTTTAATACCTTTTAATAAATCATATCTACCAACATAAGCGTGTGCAGAACAAGATACAAAATCAGGTGCAGTAATCAAATATGTTGATTTTATAGGTTCATCACCAAATCTCAAGTGAGATACTGTAACCCCAAATGATTTTTTAGAGTCATAAGCAAAGTATGCTTGAGCATCTTTATCCGTATATTGACCTATTATCTTAATAGAGTTTTTGTTAGCACCAACAGTACCATCAGAACCAAGTCCCCAGAACATACAGTTTGTAGTACCTTCAGGCTCTGTTACAATGTGTTCATCAATTTTTAATGATTTATGAGTTACGTCATCATCAATCCCAACTGTAAATCCATGGAATCCATTATTTTCCAAGTGTTTATAAACAGCTAAAACCATTGATGGTGTAAATTCTTTTGAAGACAAGCCATAACGTCCACCAATTACTCTTACATCTTGTTTAGTACCACTCAAAGCAGCTACAACATCAAGATATAGAGGTTCACCAATTGAACCAGGTTCTTTTGTTCTATCTAAAACCGCAATACGTTTTACAGAATCTGGCAATGCTTGGTTAAATCTTTCAACATCAAATGGTCTATATAATCTAACTTTTACTAAACCATATTTTGTACCACGATTTTTGTTCAAATATGTAATTGTTTCTTCAATTGTTTCACAACCAGAACCAATAGCTACAATAACATCCGTTGCATCAGGAGCACCGACATAATCAAATGGGTGATATTGACGTCCAGTCACTTTAGCAACCTTGTCCATATATTCTTGTACAATGTCAGGAACAGCATCATAATATTTATTTACTGTTTCTCTACCTTGAAAATAAACATCAGTATTTTGAGCACCAACTTTACAAACAGGAGCTTCTGGACGAAGTGCTCTATTTCTAAATTCTTCTATATATTTTGGTTCAACTAAAGATTTTATTTCATCATAAGAAATTTCTTCAATCTTGTGAATTTCATGAGAGGTTCTAAATCCATCAAAGAATTGCAAAAATGGAACTTTAGCTTTATAAGTAGCCAAATGAGCAACAAGAGCCATATCCATTTCTTCTTGAACAGAGTTAGCAGCAAGCATAGCAAACCCTGTATTACGGCAACCCATAACGTCTGTATGGTCACCAAAGATTGCTAATGATTGAGCAGCCAATGCACGAGCAGCAACATGGAATACTGTAGGAAGCATTTCACCAGCGATTTTATGCATTACAGGAATCATCAGTAATAGACCTTGAGAAGCAGTATATGTAGAAGTCAAAGAACCTGCAGCCAATGAACCGTGAACAGCACCTGCTGCACCTGCTTCTGATTGCATTTCTGCTACGCTAACTTCTTTACCCCAAATATTTTCTTTATGTTGTGATGACCATTCATCTATCCATTCGCCCATTGTAGAAGATGGTGTAATCGGATATATTGCAGATACTTCACTAAGTGCATAAGCAACGTGTGCTGCTGCATAATTACCATCAACAGTTATTGTTTTCTTTGACATATAAAACTCCTCCGATAAAATTTTTCCTGTTACTCAAAGATTATCACTAATAATTATCAAATACAAGATAAATTGTACTATTATTAAGGTGGATTAATTGACAGGATAAAAATTTATCAATTACATACTCCAAAATTCCAAATCAAATTCAAAATAACCGTTATTAATATAAGCGTCTTTTAATACCCCCCCACATATTTGACATCAATTTTGATTTGACGTATATTCAATGTCATGAAAATAATTATATTTGGTGCAACAGAATTAGGATGTCTTATAGCGACAAACTTTTTTGAAGACCACGACATCACAATCATAGATAAAGAAGAAAATTTTTCTAATAATATAAACAAACTTGATATTAGTTTCATTAGTGGGAATGCCTCTAATATCAATGTTTTAGAAAAGGCAGAAATTCATGATGCAGATTTATTTTTAGCCTGTTCAGATTTTGACGAAGTAAATATAGTTTCTTGCCTTACAGCAAAAAGGATTTCAGGCATAAAAACGATTTGTTTCGTTAGCAAAGAGGAATATAAGTCTTCTCTTGGACTTTCTAAAGACGGTGATTATCCTTGTGATATCTATATTGACGAAATAATTTGGCCAGAAGAACTTTTAACCCAAGATATATTTAGGATTATTACAGTATCAGAAGCGATTGATGTTGAAAACTTTGCAAATGACAAAGCAAGATTATTAGAATACAGAATAAAAGAGAATTCAATCCTTGTAGATAAAAGGATTAGAGATTGCGAATTTCCGAAAGATACACTTATTGTTGGGATAACAAGAGATGGAATTGTTTCTATCCCAACAGGGAACACTGTTCTTGAAAGTAATGACAAAGTCATTTTCATGGGTTCATCTAAATCGTTAGATAAGTTGGCAGGTAGATTTTTCCACGAAAAAGGTGTTACGAAAACAATTACAATTATCGGTGGTGGTAATGTAGGAAAAATGCTTGCCGAAAACCTTGAAGATGCGAGATTAAAAGTTAAAATTATCGAAAAAAATTATGCTCGCTGTGAAAAAATTTCAGAAGACTTAAGTAACACACTTATAATAAACGGTGACGGTACTGATTTAAGTCTATTAAATGAAGAAGAAATATTTGACAGTGATGTTGTAGTTAGTGTTACTAATAATGACGAAAAGAATCTTTTATGTTCTTTATTAGCAAAACAACTGGGAGTAAAAAGAGTTATTGCAAGAGTAACCAAAAACGCAAACATGTCTTTATTTGAAAAAGTAGGAATAGATATAGCTGTATCAACAAAAAATGCAGCTTTAAATGAAGTAAAAAATAATATTTCAGAAACAAATGTTGATATCGTTGCTACTGTTGAACAAGGTCAAGGCGAGATTTTAGAACTAAAAACACCTGAAAGCTTTGAAGATATTATGCTTAAAGACTTGAGATTACCTGCAAAAGCAATTATAAGTATTATTCAAAGAAGAAACAAAGTTATTATTCCAAAAGGTGATACGTTCATAAAAAGAAACGATAATTTAACAATTTTTACAACAAGTGAAAACTCACCTATAATAAAAGAATTCTTTAAGGCTGGACAATGAGATTAAAATATCTTACATACGCATTTGAAATAATTCTAAGACACATTGGGTTTATAATGTTGTTACCTTGTGTATTTTCAATTTACTACAAGGAATACAATTCAGCTATACCTTTTGTTGCTAGTGCAGTAATTGCGTTTTTATTAAGCCTTATCTTAAAATGTTTTTTAAAAAATGAAAAGATAGAAAACATGAATGATATCAAAAAATCAGAGGGTTTGTTTATTGTAACAACCTCTTGGTTAGTTGGTGGAATAATTTCAGCCTTGCCATTTATGTTTTATGGAATGAATATACTTGATGCATTGTTTGAATCAGCATCAGGAATAACAACCACAGGTGGAAGTATCTGTACAGGGTTTGATTATCCACATTCAATTTTCTTTTGGAGATCACTTATACAGTGGTTAGGAGGAATGGGAATTATAATCTTGTTTATTGCAATTCTTCCACAATTTGCTGTTGCAGGCAGACAAATGTTTTTTGCAGAATCTCCAGGTCCAACCGAAGATAAATTCACTCCTCGAATCAGAAACACTGCTTCTGCGTTATGGAAGGTTTATATAGTACTAACTGCATTACAAGTCATTTGCTTAACTGTTGCAGGGATGCCTTTATTCGATGCTTTTTGTAATAGTTTATCAACAATTTCAGCAGGTGGATTTTCAACAAATCCTCAAAGCACAGAAGGCTATCATTCAAATTATATAACTTGGATTATAACAATCTTTATGTTTTTAGCAGGAACGAACTTCAACTTACAATACAAAGCTTATATAAAACATGATTTAAGAATATTCTTTAAAAGTGAAGAATTCAGAGTTTATTTAGGGATTTTCCTCTCAATATCTTTTTTAGTTGCTTGCTCTTTATTTTTAAACGACAAGTACAATATTTTTGATTCTATAACTCATTCTATGTACCAAGTTGCATCACTTATGACATCAACAGGTAGTACAAGTGCAGATTATAACAGTTGGGATTTCACAACAAAAACAATATTATTTATTACTATGTTCACAGGTGGTTGTGCAAGTTCTGCAAGTGGTGGTATAAAAATTGCCAGATGGGTATTGATTTTTAAGATTATGAAAAACGAGGTAAAAAAGATATTACACCCTAACGCTGTTATAAACATAAAACTTGATAATACAGTTATAACAAAAGAAATACTTTCTCAAACAGTTATGTTCATTTGTTTTTATATGACAATAGTTGCTCTTTCAGTAATTATAGTATCAATCCATGAACATAATGTTGTAGTTGGAATAACAAGCAGTATAGCATCGATTGGGAATATTGGTCCAGCCTTCGGTTCTATTGTTGGACCAATGGGTAGCTATGAATCACTTCACCCTTTATCAAAGATTGTTTTGATATTAGATATGTATGTAGGCAGATTAGAACTTATCCCATTTTTAGTAATGCTTGAACCTGAATTTTGGAATTTCAGGAAATAATTTTAACAATTTAGATGAAGCCATTGAGGTTGCAGTTAAGCTACAAAAAGATGGAGTTGATTGCATAGAACTCTGCGAAGCCTTTGGCGAAACTGGCGCAAAAAGAATAATAGATGTGACAAATAACACTATTCCTATAGGATATGTAACCCACTTACCAATTCAAAATGATGTTTATCAAAAAGCATTCAAAACAGATTAAAAAAACAAGAATAAAAAGAAGAAAAACATTAAAATCTCCTTCTTTTATTTATTTTTGTTAAAAAAGGTTTTAACTTTATCTAATATTGAATTATTGCTTTCTTTTTTATTAGGATATGGTCTTTCTGGTAAATAATTCAACTTTATATGATTATATTTCTTTGATTCTTCATTTACTACTTTATTTTGTGTACACAAAAACATTGATCCTCTTGGAAAATTAAAATACCAGTCAGTTGCAATTCTCGAACCTTTTGGAACAGATATTTCATATAAAATACCATTATCAGAGGTGTAACCAAGTGCATACTCTTTTTCATTTGTTGCATAAGCATATTCTGGCATACGTAAAATATCACCTTTTTTAAGGTTTTTACATTTTTCTAGCAACTTATTCATAAATGAATTTTTAAAAATTTCTGGCCCCTCAATTCCTCTATAAAGAACAATCTTTTTATCAGTCTTTTTATATAATTTAAACTCTTTATCTGTAGTTGCAATACAACTTTGAACACTCTCTTTTCCCATTGGTTTGTAACCGCCAATTAAGTACTCATTTACACCGTGTATACTCATACTTTTGCTCAATTGAGAGACTTCAGCATTATCTTCAGAAAGCACACGTTTCCAATATTTATGACAAAACAATTCTTGATTACTTTTGATACCAGAAAAATTCATATTTAAATAAAACAACTAAAAAATATATTTGCTAAAAAGCATTAAAATCTGCTAATAATTTTCAAATATTCTTTTTGTGACTTTAAAACCATTTCTAAAATAAAGTTAATAAAATCTGTATTATTACCATTATTCGTTTCTTGCAAAGCCGAAATATAATCAGTTCTAACTACAGGTGGGATTACAACAATATTATAACCACTTTGTAACAATGCTAAATTCATTAATAATCGAGCAACTCTTCCATTACCATCAGTAAAAGGATGAATGTTTACAAAAATTATATGCACCATAGCTGCATATTCAACTGGGTGTAATTCAGCTTTTAACTTCGGTAATTGAGAAAGGAATTCTCTCATTTTTTCATCTAATACTTCTGGTTTTGGTAATTCAACAGAAGAACCTGTAATGATAGCTTGTGAAGTTCTATATTTTCCTGCTTTTTCACTATCTATTTTTTCATAAAACAGTCTATGTAATAGTTTTATATTCTCTTCTGTAAATGTTTTATTATTTGCTAATTCGATAATTTTATCAAAAGCTTTCGCATGCCCAACTGCTTCATAATGATCTTTAAGAGATTTTCCGCCAATTGTTATCCCATCTTCTAATACAACTTTTGTTTCCACTAAAGTAAGAGTATTACCTTCTAATGCATTTGAAGAGTATGTTAAACCAATTTTATAATATTCTTTTAATTGTTTTAAAGCATCTATAGATAATGGTCTTAGACTATTAATCTTTGCTTTATATTCATCATTTTGAGCAAAACAATTTTGATACATAATTCCTTCTAAAAGATATTAGAACATAAAACAAAGAGCCTATAAAAAGAAATAAATTTTCTCATTATATTAAAAAACGCAAAATTATTTATTTACAGACATTCTATAAAAAACATTATGAAAACATTCAACAACTAATTTTAAATAATATAAAATGAATATAAAAGAACGATACAATTCTACGAATTTTAAATCTATAAAATTAAACAAGCAAGAAACTCTTAAAGCTAAAGATATCTTATCAAAATATTCTTATTCTGATAACAGAGCTAGAGAACATTTAACTGCTGATTTATTAGATATCTTTAATAATAAAATAGAAAAAGAAGGTAAACTAATAGCAAAAAGCACACATTCTGCTGATGATTGTATTCAAGATTTATTTTTAAACTTTTTTGAAGGGATTAGAGAATCTATAAAAGAAAAAGATCCTCTTAAATTCATATTAAACAAACTTAATAGTTTCAAAAAAGGGAAGGATTCGCTAAAAACAGAATTTGGTCGTGCAAGTATAGATAGAACCATCAGCACTAAAAAGAACACTCGTTTTTCAGACGTAATAACAGAAGATATAAGTTCTAAGATAGACACAGAATCAAAAGAGAAAGCAAAAACAATAATTGATTCAACTACAGATAATGATTCTTTAACAGAACAAGAAAAACTTGTATTAGAAAAATTAAGAGAAGGAAAAACAAAAACACAAATTTCAGAAGAAATGAATATTGCACTTAACAATGTTCACAAACACGTTTCAAAATTTATAAAAAAAATCCAATACGAAAACGATTGTTTACCTGAAGAAATCAACTCTAAAATACGAGATCTTAAAGAAACTTTCAAATTAGATGATAAAAATAAAGATATTGAAAAATTTATAATTAAAATTCCTCAAGCAAAATCAATATCTACAGACAAAATAATAACTGTTATCAATGAATACAGCAAGCTATTAGGACTCCCTAACGAAAAGATAGTGCATATTTTTTCAAACTATCCGACATTAGTATCAGTTGATATAAATAGAATAAAACAAAATATCCAAAACTCTAGCAAATTATTAAAATTAAAAGAAGAAGATTTTATAAAATTATGTCAAAATCAACCTTCTTTATTATACATGTCCCCACAAAAATTAAGTAAAAATGCAGAAAACTTTAAAGAAAAATACAAGATTTCACATACAGAATTTATAAAACTCATTCAAAACAGTCCAAGTCTTTTATATACAAAAGACGAAAATATAGAAAGAAAGATAGAAGAATTCTCAAAGATATTATCAATATCAAGAAGTGAATGTTTAAAAATTTTTCAAAAACAACCTCATTTATTTTCTAGAGATAGTAAAAATTTAGAAACAAACATGAAACGGACTGCCCAATTGTTAAACATTGATTATAAAAAATTCATTACATTAGCAAAAAGACAGCTCAACTTAATTTATCAAAAGCCAGAAACCATTTATAACAATGTACTAGAAGGAACAAAGAATTTAAACATCGATTTTGAGACACTCAAAAATAGCTATGAAAAAAAGCCACAATTATTCGTGCAAAAGCCTGAGACTATATATAGTAATGTCAAAGAACTTTCTAAGTTATTAAACATTTCAGAAGAAGCTACTATAAAACTATGTCTTAAGAGTCCACAATATTTTTATACGAGTCCTAATACACTTTACGAAAAAGCTAGAGAACTAGCGAGCTTAAAACGAACAGATTTAAAATCAATTATAGCTCTTTGTACAAAACAACCTAATCTGCTTATATACAAAACATCGCTTATAAAACAAAAAATGGAAATAGTCGATTTATATTCAAAAGTTATGAACGAAAAATTCAGTGGGAATACTGTTCCGATGTATAAAAATGAGGTATTGTATTCTAATATATTAAAATATTTAATCAAATCAGAAAACAAGTCAAAAATCTCGTCATCTAAAAATGTATATGAAGCAGTAAAGGAAAACATAAGTTCAAACCCTAATATAGAGTATACATTTAAACTTCCTGAACACACAGAAACAGAAAATTTTATACATTTTTCTGAAGATTTATCAAACGAATTACTAGGTAAAAACATTTTCAAATTCAAAATCGGAGATGAATAAAAATAGCGTTCTCATCGCTATCCACTTCATAAAAAAAAGACCGATTTAAAATCGGTCTTTTTTAAATTACCCTGGATGCGATTCGAACGCATGACCTACCGCTTAGAAGGCGGTTGCTCTATCCAGCTGAGCTACCAGGGCACCCACATCTATAGAATATCATATAAAACATCTTTTGCAAGTCTTTTTTTGTTTTTATTTTTTTATCTTATTTGAATTTATTATCGTTTATACTATAATAGTGATTATGAAAAGGATTATATTATTATTTTTATCAATTATTACACTTACAGTTTCTTCTGTTTTGGCAGATGAATTGCCTATTCGTGAAAAATTTAATAACTCTAAACCTACTTACTCTAACAAATATTCTGTTATTAGATTCTTTCAAGATCAAGTTTATTATGCTAACAAAAAGAACATGAAGGCTTTCTTCAACCTTTATGCTCCTGAATATACGAACAATGATGGATTTAACCTAGAAGTTTCTAAAAATATTATAGATTCTTTATGGAAAGAAAAATCTGATATTAAATATCACAACACAGTTAACACTATCTCTTTCTACGGGGATTTTGCAATAGTAAATGTTACAGAAACATCAACTGCAGACGTATTTAACGAAAGCAACCAAAAAGGAACTTTAAAAAGTTGTTCAAACATAACATATTACCTAAAAAGAGCTGGTAAATCTTGGCAAATAGCATCAGAAAATGTCGTTTCAGAAGAAATAAACATGCGTTGGGGCGATGCAAGATGTGTTGCTATGTTCATGGAAGCGCCTCACGAAGTTTTAGCTAACACCGAATACAGTGCTAAATTATATATTGCTCCTCCAACAGGACTTCAAGCAATCGCTTCTATTAGTTCAGAAAGAATTTCTCACCCACAAAGAACTCAAAAAGATGTGTTCAGAAAATTTTCAACAGATTACTCTCTTGAAAGATTGCTCGTTGCAAACTCTGATAACACAAATGAATATGCTATTTCAACTATAATGTTTTCTTCTGCAAACTCTAACAAGGTAACAGGATATGCTTGCCTAATTAGAAGAGTAAACGTAATTCCACAAAATAAATTTATTGAGGTTCAAAAGAATTCTAATGAAAAAGTCAAAAAGTAACAAATTAATCTATTTCATTTTATGCATTATAGTAACAACACTTTTAGACTTAAATATTTCTAATTTTATAACCTCAAATCTTTCAAACTTCAATCTAGGAGATTTTTCTAGATATTTTGACATAACTTATTACGAAAACACTGGTGCAGCTTTTTCAATATTTCAAAACAACATAACCTTATTGGTTGGAATAGCCTTTGTTGCAGTAGCCTCAATCATAACACTGCTTATGAAGCATCTTGAAAAAACTTCTCTTTTAACCTGTTTTTTCTTTGCTATGCTTATTTCTGGAATAATCTGCAATACTTATGAACGACTTCATTTCGGGTTTGTTAGAGATTTTTTCAACATAAAATTTATAAACTTCCCAATATTCAACATTTCTGATGTATTAATTAATATTAGTGTTCTTGCTATAATGATTGTTGTTCTAAAATACAAGAAGAAAAACTCACAAAATGACAAATTTTAACAAATTTATTATTGATAATTCTGATGCAGATATAAGATTAGATTCCTACCTTTCTAATCTATTAGAAAATGTTTCTCGAACTAAAATTCAAAACGCTATAAAATCTAACCTTGTCTTTGTCAATGATAAAACTTGTAAACCCTCTCACTTAATTAAAACTGATGATATAGTAACAATTGAAGACTCTGCTTTTAATGAGATTGATATACAGCCTGAAAACATACCTATTGAAGTAGTTTATAACTCTGACAATTTTGCTATCGTAAACAAACCTTCAGGAATGCTTACGCACCCAACCTCAACACAAAAAACTGGCACTTTAGTTAATGCTCTTTTATATAAATTTAAGAATAACCTTTCAAATCTTAACGGAAATTTTAGGAAAGGAATTGTTCATAGATTAGACAAAAACACCTCTGGACTAATACTCGTTGCAAAAAATAATTTAGCCCACGAAAAATTGGCTCAATTAATAAAAGATAGAAATATTGAAAAACGCTATAGAGCAATCATAAAAGGTTTCTTACCAGAAAACATTACAATCAATGAGCCAATAGGACGTTCTAAAACAAACCCAACTAGAATGGACGTTACTCCTGATGGAAAACCAAGTTTGACAGAAGTTTATATCATTAAACAATTCAAAGATGCAACATATATCGATATAAATCTAAAAACAGGTAGAACACACCAAATAAGAGTTCATCTTTCTCATATAGGTCACCCCATTTTTAATGATACACTCTATGGGTTTGGCAAACAAAAAATAAAAACAGAGGAACAAGTTCTTCAATCTTATAAACTCAAATTTATTAATCCATTTAACAATGAATTAATAGATGTTAAAATAGAACCAGATGAGAAAATAAAAAAAATACTTAAATATTTAGAACAATAATAAGGAGATTCCTATGAAAGATTTTATTAAATATGGTTTTTTATCAATAATATTCGCTACATCAGTTTATTTTGCATACACGCTCTATGCATCATTGAAACTAACCCCATCATCAGAAGAAATAAAATTTGCATCTTTAACCTTTATCGCAGGTTTCACTTTTGCAATTTTAGTATCGGAACTTACAATAAACAAACTTCAAAAAGTAATAACTACATACAAACGAGAACTTGAAAAAGAAGCAATCGATGGAGTTGAAAGTTCTTCAAAAGTTAAAGTTCTAGAATCAAAAATAGCTGTACTAGAAAAAGCACTTGATGATGCATTAAACAAATAAACTCCGCTATAACCAACACTATTTAAAATCTTCGAATAAAAAAAAGGCCACTCTATATGAGTGGCTAAAAATCGATTTAGTAAGATTAGGTAAGTTAAAAAATTTATTACATTCCTTCTGAATAATTAAAGTCGTTTTTAATATTTTCTGACAACATGCTCTTGAAGGAATCCATATATGAGTTAATTTCTTGCAATTCAACAGATAATGTTGTAATTTGGTTATCGATTGAACCTTCCCAAGTTGTTAAATCTTCAATTTGAGCGTTATAATAACAATCTACATACGTAATTTCCTCTGTATACTCAGGAATTTCTGTATAGTCCACATATTTATATGTAGAATCTTTGTAAGACAAAGAAAAAATGTTTTTACATTCCGTACGTAAAGCAGAGTATCTAGCATTCTTCCAATCTGCCAAATCAGCAGTTTCTGCAGACACAGTTGTTTTAGAATTTTGGAACTGTGTAATTTGCAGATTTATTTGGTTTCTGCGAGCAACATATGATAATAATGTCTCATTTAATGTAGCTTCTGCCATTACTTCTTACCTTACGGATTAATCTTACAATTATATAAAGTTTATATATTAGGTGTGATTTCAGATGATAATAAATTCGTTACATTTGTTTACAAAGGAAAAAACTATTCATTTAATAATCTTGAAAATATTAAGTCATGTAAAAATAAATTAAATTATAAATAAATGAGAATTTTTTATATGCTAAAATAATCTTAATAGGCGTGATATCTAGAATTTTAGAACTGTTAACAATTGTAAACTTCTGTAAAAATGTTAGCAAAAAAATACGTGTTACTAATTTTATATATATAGGTAAGTTATATTCGGAGTTAAGAAAATAATGTCTGTTAGTGTTTTAAGACCAAAATCAAATACACAAGTTCAATATTCAGTAAAAAGGGACGAAATTCCAATAAAGGATGAATCTACCCCTAAAAAAAGCACTATAGGTAATAAACTTCGTGCCTCTTACCAAAAGACAACAAGTGCTTTTACAGAATATCCTGCGAAAGGCTTAAAAGGGAGCAAAAAGTCAACTTTTTACGAATTCTTAAATATGGGTACTGTTCCATATTTAGTTGGTAGTGCTACGTTTATGGCATTATTTGCAGGTGTTAACAAAAAATTTAACTTATTTGCAGCAAAATCAGCAGCTCCAAAGAAACTTGCATTAGGCGTTGTTTTATTTGGTGTTGCAAAGAATTTATCAAAATATTTAATCTCAACTCCAGTAAAAATGGCTACCGGAATTGATACAGAAATGGGATATGAACGTCACATTTATACTCCTAAGAAAGACGGCATTCCACCTGAGATGCAAATAGATGAATATGAACAACACAAGGTTATGGAAAGTCACGATTTCCCTAGATATGATATGTTATATGGTGAAAAATGGGGAAAACCACACAACTATTTCTATGATAAAATTGCCAAGAAAAACGGATTAGGTGAAAATTTACCGGCTTCTGATACAGAAGTAAAACCTCTAATCAAAGACGTTATTTCTCGTTCTAACACAGCAAAAAGCATTTCTTCATATTTATGGGCTGCAGCAGGTGTTGCATTAGCAGCACAAGATTCATGGTCTAATTTCTTTAGAGCTACATCTAAAGCAAGTTGGACAAAATTTAAACCTGCAGAAAGCTCAAATCTTGTTAAAAACACAGTCGGAATGGTTGCAAACACTGCTAAAAACATAGGAAGAATTGCGGGTAGTTTCGGTAGAAACTTTGTAAAAGCATCACAAGAATTATACAGTGGTCCTGAAAGAGCAAAAGGATTCAATAAAAACGCTGGTAAATTCTTAATTGGTGCTGCAGTATTATCATCTGTACTTGGAGCAGTTAACACCATTTATGGTGCTAAAACTGCAGTTGGTCAAAACAAAAATGTATTTGACAAAAAAGAAAAGGTTACGGTGCAATAGAATATGGGCAATTTAATTAACAATTATCTTCAAAACAATCAAACTCAGTTTTCGACTCTTCGCACTATGAGAAACGATAAACCATCTTTCTCTGCACCTAGCATTAGTTATGCAGCTGATTCTTTTGATAAAGAAACGGATAAATTGATTAAGCCACTTGATGGTAGAGGACATCTAGTTGACGACAGTCTTGTTAATGCACCAAAAGAATTCGTTAGAGATACTGTTTACACAACAAAAGCTTTGGCAGATGGAGTTAGAGGCAAAGCCAACGATCACCAACTAGGCAAACTCAATGACTTAGGTCTTAAAATTGGTGGACTTGCTATTGCAACATATCTTATGACAAGAAAAGCTACTCCAAAAACAAAACTAATGGAATTTGTTGGATTTGGAACATTTTTAGCATCTATGAAATTATGGCCGAAAGTAGCTCTTGAAATTCCTGCAAGATTTGTACACGGATTTAACTACAGAAAACAATATATTGATGATCAAGGCAGAAAGAAAGAAGTAGGATTGGACCCTAACTACATGCCATTTGATTTATACAGAGGCGAAAAGAAAAGTGAAAACCTAGATGTTATCGGTGACAGATTAGGTATTAAAAAAGACCTTGTAAATAGACAAGAAGCAACTAAAGAACAAATGAGAAAAATCTCTGTTCAAAACAATACATTATGGATGCTTACAGCTGGTATTGCAACACCGATTATGACAGCTTTAGCTTGTAACAAAGCAGAACAAGTTATCACTCCAATCGCTGAAAAAATGTCTAACAAAAAAGTAAATAATTCTATTGATGGAGTAGCCAACTACCTAGACGGCAAAATTGCAGGTGCTGATGCATCTCAATTTGAAGAAAAAACTCTTGGTATTCATCCAAATAAAGAAACTCAAACTGAAAAACTTGTTAAATCTTTAAAAGGTAAAACATTAAATGACGAAAACGTTAGTCAATTAGCTGATACATTAGCTGAAGGATTCAGTGCAGATATGAAAGATGCTGCTAAACAAGATATCAAAAACTTGATTGGTAGCGAAAGATACGTTGCAAACCAAGAAACAACAAAAGGTTTAGCATCAAAATTACATTCAGTAATAACAGCTGGTGATTCTTCATTAGCAAGTAAGATATCTGAAAAACAAGTTGAAGAAGCAGTTGCTCAAGGTACTATCAGAGGCGCTGTTAGAAATATGTTAACATCAGTTGGTGTTGATGTAATCGACACCATTCCAAGAGATGCTCACAACTCAGGTAGAAACGACTTATTGAACGCTGTTTCAACAAACTTCAAATCAAAAGATGTTGCAGGTTACGATTTCTTCAAACGAACTCCTGCTACAGAAGGTATGAGTGATGTTCAAAGATTAGCTCATAACATCAGAGAAATCGTTATCAAGGTAAATAACTCAAATCCATCTGAGGATTTCATTCCACAAATGTCATCTTTAGAAAATATGGATAAAAGTGTAAAAGCACAAATTGATAAAAAACTTATTGCTCAATCAGAAGAAATTGCTAAACAATTCTACGAAGGTACATTAGCGATTGGCGATAATAGACAAGAGTACATTTCAGGCGCTGTTTCTGATTTGTTCAAATCAAATGCTCCAAGAACGCCAAAATCTAAAAAAATCTTCCACGATTTAAAATCTGCAATAAGTACTCACGTAGGTGAACACAAAGGCTACATTCTATCAGAAGAAGCATCAGAAACAATAACTGGCGCAGCTCGTTCAATGAACAGATTTAATGCAGTTGACAAAGTCCTTACAGAAGGTGCTCACTTCAAAGTTGAAAAAGCAAATGAAACACTTGTTGCAAACAACTGGGAAGAAGTTTCAAACACATTATTCAAAGAATTAAACATAACTGATAAAGAATTAAAACTCGCTAGCAAAGATAAAGAAGTAGCAAACCAAATCTTTATTCAAAAGCTAGAAAAGGCTTGTTCAGACCCAGAAAGCTATAAAAAATTAATTACAAATCTCGGAAACAAGATGGCTCTATTAGACGAAAAAATGGATACTCCAAACGCTGGTGGTTCAGAAAGTATGATGAGCAAACTTGAATCAAGCATTGATAAAAACTGTAGAAAAACTGGTGAAGAATTAAAAGGCTTCAACTTTACAGAAATGAAAAAAGCATTAGTTTCATCAGAACACGGTGCTACAGGAATTGACATCGGTTCAATTATGAATGCTAAGAAAGAACGTTTACACTCAAGAATAAACGGTGTACACGGTTCATATATGAGATTACTTCAAACTTGCGAATTCTTCCACAGATCAAGTGGGTATGAAAATGCTATTGCTGAATTAAATGCAGACGGTGCTAATTTCGGTGAAATTGCAAAGAAAATGGGTGTTGAACTTCCAAAAGACAAACACAAAGAATTCTTAAATGCTAAGATTGCTGAACGATTCGGAATGGATGCAGACCAAGAAGTTAGCAAAGAAATTATTGCTAGAGGTAAAAAATTATTATTAAAAGCTCACACAAATCAATATTATAATAAAATGGGAACAATGAACAACCCTAACTTCTTTACTAAGCTAATGAAATCAATCTTCAGACCAAGTAATGCAAGTGAATGGGATAAAGGTTGGAGTGAAGCGACATCAGAAACATTTGACATTTTGAATTCTGGCGTTAAATCATCTAATGGAAGCACTCCAAAAAGAGTATTTGAAGGGGCAAAGGGAATTGGTCAAAAACTTCAAGAACACATGAACCAATCTTTCAATACATTGTCATCAATCGTAAGAAAAGTTTATGCAGGACACGAACCATTAACAATTCATGGCACTGGCGTATCACCTAAAGATGGTAGAGCATCTGCTATATTCGACTTGGTTGGCAAAGCTCCATCTGAATTCTTCTTTGATACAGCAAAACAAAAATTCAATACAGGCAAATGGATGAAAACATTTAAGCCAATCTTAGCCGCAACATTCATTGGCACAGTAGCAGCTCAATTCCTATTTGGAAAGAAAGACGCAGACATTAAAGCGTAGGGACTTAACAAAATGACATCTATAAACAATAATAACAATTTGATAACAGCGAAATTAAACCAAATCAACAGTACACCAAAAGTTGAACAAAAACCTGTTGAACAAAAACAACCTACTGAAAAAGGTTCTAACTTAATCAACAGATATTTGGAAAATCAAGCTCAAATAAATCAACCTGCTGTTACAAAAGTTACAGGAAAAGGTTCTACTCCTGTTAATTATCATAACAACCTACGTACAATGTTCACAAACAACGAAGCCATTATGTTAGCCATTGTTCCAAGAACATTTAACGCAGTTGACAAAAATAATGACGAATTAATAAAAAGAAAAGACGGTGAAAAGCCAAGCACATTTTTAGATTGTATAGATAGATTAGATGAAGTAAAAGCTGAAGGCTTTAACACATTACACATATTGCCTATCCACCCAACTGGAAAATCTCACGCAATGGGTACGGCTGGTTCATTATATTCACCATTGAAATTCATTGAAGATGATGGACAATTAGCAATCGATCCAGACCTAGTTGACAAAAATGATCCACGTTCTCCACAAGAACAAATGAAAGCATTTATCAACGAATGTCACAAACGAGATATCAAAGTTATGTTAGACTTGCCAAGTTGCGCATCTGTAGACTTATACAATGCGCACCCTGAATTGATGGCAATCGACAAAAACGGTGAAGCAAAAACTCCAGAAGGCTGGCAAGATATCAGAATGTTTGAACCTTGGGCTGATGAATCAAAGAGAATTCTAAACAAACCTCTTTTAGATATGCACATGAAATACGTTGATTCTTGCATTGATTTAGGAATTGACGGTATCAGATCAGATGTAGCAAGAGCAAAACCAACTGAATTTTGGGATATTCTTATCAATCACGCAAGACAAAGAGATCCTGAGTTTGCAATGTTAGGCGAAGCTTATACTTATGAATGTGCTTCTCCTCAAAAGAATATGCCTTACGATAGACCTGAAGATTCTCTAAGATGTGGATTTGATGCTATTTATGGTCAACACCACATTTTCCACGAACTTAAAAACGCAACAGAAGCTAAAAATTATATAACAGAAATGTTGGATATGTCAGATAGATTACCAAAAGGTAAAACTTTGATTGGTTCATTTATGACTCACGATGATGAAACATTAATGAATCACGGTGGACCTGATTTCTGCAACTTAATTTCTGTTGTACAATCAACTATTCCAATGTGTAACCCTTATGTTCTTGATGGTTTCCAATCTGGTGACTGGTATAATTACTCTTATGCAAAGAAAGACTCTGATGAAACAGTTACTGATAACCACGAATTAGAAGTTCACCCATACAAAATGGATATTTTCAACTTGTCAAGAAAACCAGGTGGTAACAACCCTGAAATTGGTAAGGTGATGACATCTGCATTCAAAATGAGAAAAGAATACAATGATATTCTTACAAAAGGTGATTTCATTGACTTAAAGAAAAAAGACGACAAGAATGATCAAGTTTGGGCTTATGCAAGACACTACAAAGGCAAAACATTACTTGTAGTAGCAAATATGAACAAAAACAGAAATTCTTCTGCAGTTATCAATGTTCCGACCTTGAAAAAGACACAAGAATTGAACAACTTAGTAGATAACTACGGACAACCAAGTAAATTCCAAGTTGCTGATAACGAATTGAGATTAGACTTAGGACCATCAAGAGCTCACGTATTTGAAATTGATACTCCTGATATTGAAAAATACTGTTTAGGTGGTCAAGTTCATAAACAAAACTTGTAATAAAAAACAAAAAAATTTAAACAAAAAAAAGACTCTATAAAATAGAGTCTTTTTAGTAGCAAATTAATATCTTCACATGTATTTACATAATATGATTACTATTTTTAACAACTTATCAATTAATAAACTTAATCTAAATGTACACAATGAAGGAATTTCACGACCAAGTTTCAAAGGAACTGAAATTGACTCAAAGAAAAGCCATATACCTGAATCTTATGGAAGGGTACTTGTAACACAAAAATCCATCAGTAAAAGAGAACCCACTAAACTTGAACTTTTAGAGGAAGAACTTAGCAGAACGAGTAATTCTGATGATATTTCATTAGAAAGTGCTACAAAAGAACTTAGTTCTCTAAATTTATCAAACAAAAAAATTACTGATATAATACTGGCTTGCACTTTTGAAAACGATAATCCAGAAATAAAAATAAACAAAAAAGCACTTTTAATAACGAAAGAAACATTATTATATGATGGGAAATTGCCTGCAAAATACACAGATGCAATAAGAGGAAGTCTCGATGAAGAAACAGAAGCCTTCAATCCACAAAGATATGAGTCTATGTTTAATGCAAAAGGCGCTGTAAAAATAACTGCTAGGATAAAATCAAATCCAACAAATTACGATAAAACTCTTAGAGAAGTAAAGAGAACAAAAAAACAGAAAATTCAACAATATGTTGAAGACCACAATGTCCAAGAAAAATCTTATAACTTCAAAACATCTTCATTATTTATACCAATAGAAGAACAAACCCAGCCACTTCTAACAAATATAAAAAAGAATGAAGATTTGCCAGACAGTCTAAAAAAAGAAATGACAGAATCTGTTCAAAATGGGAACTTTGATTTAAAATCAATATATACTAACTATTATTCATTATTAGATGAATGTAAAAATTTAGACGAAGTAAAGAAACTTTATCCAGAGTTAGAATATCCTTCGGAAAAACCTTTATACAACAAAAGTAAAGCTTCTAAAGATTTGTCTAACAGATTATCAAATGAAGATTTTGACAATGTAATAATTACGACACTTTCAAAAATCCATAAAGATTTGCGACCTACAAGTGATATGTATATAGAATTTCAGAATAGTCCAGCTACAACTTTTATAAGTATGCGAAATGCTGGATACGTATTCTCAACTCCATCAAAAGAAACCTTAGCGATACTTAAACAAGGCGATAACCTAAAACAACAAATAGATAACATTCCTAGCTATACAGATGACGAAATAAAGAAAATAGCAAATAAGCATTCAATAAGAACAAGTAATGTTTGGGGCGATTATCACGAATTAACAAGCAAAAGTTGGATGCCTGTACGCTTAATAAAGAATAAACGAAACAATCCAGAAACAAGCAAATATAAAACAGAAAAACTGGTTAATTCATATTTATATAACTTATATCAAACAGATAAGAATGAACAATATAGTTCTAATCCATTAGAAAAGCTTGGTGAACTTAATTATGCGAATAAAGATGTAAGAAATGTCATAAATAGAACCTATTGGACGAGATTTAAAGAAGAAGATGAAAACATTGAAAATCGTTCAGAATTTAATGAATTTAAAAAGAACTTCAATCAAGAAAAAATCGGTAAATCAATAGAAAAAATGGAAAACAATTACACAAAAGCATTTTTCTCTTTGTATTGGACACCTAAAAGGGTTGAAAATTTAAAAAATGATATGCAAAATTCGTATGATTTAATCTATGAAAAAATCATATTAAAGGAACAAACACAACCTAAAAAAGTTTCAGATACTGATGTTCAAGAACTTATTGAAGATGATTTATCTATGGATATTCCTGAAAAAATTGAAGATGAAAAATTATCTAAATTTAAATTTAAAGTACAAAATATAGATAATAAAGAACTTAAATTACGTTGTTTAAGTAGTATCAATGATGGAGAAAACAGTGATTTAGGCTACTTCAACACTATTAATGATATTTTAGATAAATCTACAGAAGATGGGGTTGTAAACGAAGATAAAGCATCTGTTTTAATCAATTTACACGACAAATACTTAAATAGTATTATTAGGTCAAACAATTCTGAAACAGAAGATGATTTTGTTGATAAAGAATTAGAAAAATATAGAAAGACTAACGGAGAAATTGACTACAAAAAAGCTAATAAAGCAACCTCACTTGAATCAGAATATTTCAAAAGGTCTGCAAAAATGGAACAAAAAGGAGAAAGCGAACTTAATTCAATAATAGAAGAACGGTTTATATTTAACGAAAACGAAAATTATGAAGATGCAAACAAAGTTCTTGAATATTATGAAAACATTCCAAAAACTTTTAAACCAAAATATGCAATGGTCTTAAAGAAATCATGTGAACTTGATAACAAAGAATTTTTAAAGACCGCAACAGATTTACACGATAAAATCACATCTTGGAATTATGATAACGATGAAGAAATAATCATGGATAGAGATAAAATCCCTCAAAAAGTTATTATTACGCATAACGCAAAAGAAGGTCTTTTAAAATCTGTTCATGGCAATATGGAATTGTTCGATAGTTATTTAAAGAAATTCTATTCAGCAGGACAAACAAGAACAGGAAACAAAGGTGGACAAGGAATAAAAACAATTTCTGGTTCTGGATATGATGCCGAAATAAAAATAAAAGGTACAGGTGGTGATATCAGAATGTACACAAGACCTGTGACAGATGCTGATCAAGCTAAATATTCATATTCTGATGGAATCAATGTAAAATACATTTTTGACACCTGTGGAGAACATTTGTAAATAATTCTTTAGAAGTAACTATTCAGAACGATTGACAAGTGACAGGTTACAGGTTATAATGCAAATATGATTAAGTCATTTAAGCATAAAGGTTTAGAAAAATTTTTTCTTACAGGTAATACTAAAGGGATACAAGCAATCCATGAAAAGAAAATACGTCGTATTTTAACAACCTTAAATGCAATGAGTGACCTATCACCACTAGAAATTTATAGATTACATCAATTAAAAGGTGATTTATCGGGCTTATGGTCAGTAACTGTCCAAGCTAATTGGCGAATAACATTTGAGTTTAATAAAGATTCAAAAGATGTATATATTGTAGATTATCAAGATTATCATTAATAAAGAAAGGACTGTCTTATGGAAATGTACAACCCTTCTCATCCTGGAGAAATCTTAAAAGAAGATTATTTACCATTATATAATTTATCTGTCACTGAATTTGCCTTAAAAATAGGTGTTTCCAGAAACGCAGCATCTGAACTCGTCAACGGTCATTCTGGAATAAGTGCAACTATGGCTTTGAAATTAGAAAAAGCTTTTAAAGTTTCTGCTAAATTTTGGATTGACTTACAAACTCAATATGACTTATGGAAAGCAAGACAGACTACCAATCTTGATAATGTAGAAGTAATTGCGATGTAAAATTTTAAATGAATAAAACATTCATTAAAACTTGCAATAAAAAAATTAGTACATATAATAAATAATGTAGATTTGGTTTATTTCTACAAAATTTGACAATTAAATATAGGCTCGTGGCGCAGTGGTAGCGCAGAAGACTCTTAATCTTTTGGTCGTGGGTTCGAATCCCACCGGGCCTAAAATTTATAAAAGATAGCACTTTTGAGTGTTATTTTTTTTGTTTATTTTAGGGTGGGCTCTCACCCAGTGGGTTCTTCCCCTCCTTCTTATTATTGATACTCAATCAATAATAAGTGGAGTCCTTCACCGGGCCTAAAATTTATAAAAGATAGCACTTTTGAGTGTTATTTTTTTTTGTTTATTTTAGGGTGGGCTCTCACCCAGTGGGTTTCCCACTCTTTCATTTTTATTTACAAGATTTCAAACCCGAGTTCAACCTTTATAAATTTAACATTTGAAAATTTATCATTTTTATAGCACACTTGTTATAACAATTATTTAATCAGCGAGGGAGTTATGACAAAAGGTATTATATTTGATTTTAACGGAACTTTATTTTGGGATTCTCAACTTCACTATGATGCTTGGAGAGAGTTTTCTAAAAAACTTCGTGGCTACGAATTCTCTGATGACGAGATGAGAAAATACATGTTTGGAAGAACAAATAAAGACATTATCCAATATTGTATTCAAAAAGAACCATCTGATAAAATGGTTGAATCACTCGCTAACGAAAAAGAATCTATGTATAGAAAAATGTGTCTTAAAAACAAAGACTGTCTTAAACTTGCTGATGGAGCTTGTGAATTTCTAGATTTCCTAAAAGAACATAACATCCCAAGAACAATAGCTACAATGTCTGAATGGCAAAATGTCAAATTCTACATTGACGTTTTTAATCTAGAAAACTGGTTTGACCTCGATAAAATTGTTTATTCTGACGGCAAAATAAAAGGAAAACCTGATCCAGAAATATACACAGTTGCTACTAAAAAAATAAACGTAGCTCCTGAAAACTGTATAGTAATAGAAGATGCTCTTTCAGGAATACAATCTGCTAAAGATGCTCACATTGGTAAAATAATAGCTATAGCATCTCTTGAAAGCCACGATTTATACAAACCTCTAGATTGTGTGTATCAAATCATTGATAATTTTGATGAAATAGATAAATCTATCTTGCTAAATTAATAAGAAAAACTCTCTACAGAGTGCAACACAAATTTATTTTTTTGATAAGTTATAACACCTTCTTTTTGCAATTTTGAGAGTTCAAAACACATTGCAGAACGGTCTATATTCAAATAATCGGCCATATCTTGACGATTAAACATAATGTCAAAAGAGTTACTCTTGTTTTTTTGTGCTTCATTTGATAAATATGTCAATAGTTTATCCCTAATACTTTTTTGTGATACATTTTCTATCTTTTGAATAAGTTCAATATTCTCTTTTGATAAAACTTCAAACATATTGTTGATTAAAACCTTATGCCTTGTACAAGCATTTTGACACATAGAAGTACATTTTTCATAACTCAAAACCAATACCTTTGTCTTTTTTATTGCAACTGCATCAACATTTGACTCAGATTTTGACGCTACAAAAGCTAAAGCAATATTTTCATTCGGATTAATTCTTGTAACAATAATCCTTCGTCCCCAATAAGAATCTTTTTCTATATTAACACCACCCTCTAAAACAAGGTACAAATTCAAAACTCTATCCCCTTGTCTTATTACAAATTCTCCTTCTTCATAAGTTCTAATTCTTGCTCGAAAACACTCTAACAATCCTTTTAATTCTTCATCTTTTATTCCAAAAAACAATGGCGAATTCTTAACCTGATTATAATAATTATTCATATTTCCCCTTTTTTAAATATTTTGTTGTAAAAACAACAGACACGTTGTAAAAACAATTGTATACTAAAAATATAAAGAAAGCAAAAGGAGAAAACAATGACAGCAACACAACAAGAAGAAAACTTAATCAGTTTATTAGATGGCTACGTATCAAAAGGTGGACACCACTTAAACGTAAACGTATTTAACAGAGAAACGCTACTAGACGCACAAAAACACCCTGAAAATTATCCTCAACTAACTGTTAGAGTTTCAGGCTACGCTGTAAACTTTATTAAGTTAACAAAAGAACAACAAGACGATGTTATTTCAAGAACATTCCATAACGCTATTTAATCGACAACTCCATCTCCAAATACAAATAGTCCTCAAGTAATTTTGAGGGCTATTTTAATAATATAATCATTTAATGACTGAGTTCAACTTCTACGCTTGTAATAACTCTTTTCATAACCTCTGACCAATCGTTTTCAGTTATACATTGAAAAGGTCTGACTGAATTATACCAAATTACATTCTTCCCCGATAAATCAAACCATCTATAATTTGGATACTTGTTAAATATTCCAAAAGTTTTTACACCCAAAGCACCTGCCAAGTTCAACAAGACATTATCTGTAGAAATAAATAAATCCATTGAAGCCAACGCATTTGCAGTATCTAAAAAAGTATCAAATCCTTTTCCTAAATCCACAATATTAATATCTGTTGGTAAATCATTTAGCACTTTTGCAGTTTCTCCAACTTGAAAAGAATATAATTGAACCCCTTCTATTTTTGCAAGTGGGAAAAACTCCTTCAACTCAATATCCCTACCGTCATAATTTGCAGATACATCGCCACTATAGGCTATTCCTATTTTATAAACATTATTATCAATCTCCAGTGTTTTTTTCTCTTGTAAATACTTATCAGAATAAGGAATAAAACAACTGTCAACACCCAACGGATACGGCAAATCCATCATTGGCATATGTAAATAAGCATTTTCCCCTATGTAATTTAATGCGTCATTAACATTACTAAAAATCTCTATCCCATCTGATATAATCGGAGAATTTTTAAATAAATCAACTAATTTATCTTGTACAACTAAAACAACTTTTTTTGAATATTGTTTTATCAAAGGTAAAAATCTTGAATACATTATAGAATCGCCAAAACCTTCTTCATAATGAATCAACAAAATTTTATCAGAAATATCATCTTTATAGTTCCATTTATTAGAAACAGTTAAAACGTCTTTTGGATATCCTACAGGATATTTTTCCAACTCAAATCGTTCTTGAAAATAAGAACACCCTTTTTGAATATTTCCCCAACTAAATTCATATAGTCCATAATTTAATGCATGACGAGGAGTGTGAGCTAGCTCAATGAGTTTCGGATAAAACTCTTTTATTTTTTCAGTATTGTGCATCTTTTCGTATACAGTCAATAAACTTTTTACAAAATTTGGGTCATTTGGCGCTAATTCATAAGCCTTTTTAAAATAATATAACTGCTTTTCTAACGAATCAGGAACATCAATATCTGAATACAAGTGACCAACAGAATTGTATGCAAGAGCATTCGTATTATCCAATTCTATAAACTTTTCAAAATATTCAATGGCTTTTTGTGGAATATTTAACGCACAATAATAAAAATTCGCCAAAGCATGGTAAGTTGTTTTTTTATTTGTAGAAAGATTTTGATAAACATCAACTAGAGCAATCGCCTCTTTTTCTTTTCCAAACTTTGCTAAAACATAAGCAAATTTATAAAAATCTGTAGGCAAAAAATTCGTTATATGTAATAAGATAAAATAAACCAATAATGCACTCAACCAGAGATTTTGGCTCCATACTTCATCAGCCATTGTACGAATACTTTCCTTGTATTCTTCATTATCAGACTCTGCTATTTTTTGTAAATTTTCAAACGGAAATTCAAATGGTGCAAAAAACTCATCAGGTTTTTCTTGAGCCAACAAAGCTTCCCATACAATATCTTCTAATTTATTATAAACGTCATCAGGTATTCGTTTTTCAAAAGGTGGAATTGATACTAATTTACGTTTTTCCATTAAAATTACTCACAATACAACTAATCTTTTAACTGAAACACGCATTTACTACAATGTGCTTTGGGTTTCAATACTAAATTATCTTCTAAATCATACATCTTTGCAATACGTGTAACTAATGGTGCTCCACAACGTGGACAAGGAATGTTTTTTACACGTTGTAATATTTTTTGTTTTATAGCCATCATAACATCATCACCAATTATAATATCCTGATAACCACGTTCAAGTTTTATCAGCTCATCAGGTTCAATTTTCAATGCCTTTGCTAATTTTTGGCGAACAGTAACCGATAAAAACAAATCTTTTCCTGATTCAATATCTTCTATAATTGATAATTTTATATTAGACTTTAGGGCTAATCCTTTTGCAGACAGCCCTAAATCATCTCTAGTTCTTTGAATAAATGATGCTAATGTTTCCATTACTACACTCTATCTAATTTATAAATTTTAAATTCAGCAGGCATCAACTTACAAATTGTTAAATCTGTCATTGGAGATTGCAAACTTTCTTCTAAGAAATCTTCTCCATTAAACTTATATTCTGAAACAATTTGATAATCACAAGGTAAAACAAGATTCTTATCAAACACTTCTTTACCTTCTCTTAATTCTGTATAAGAATTACCGTTTTCTTCAATAACAAATTTTTCAGTTGGCGACATATAATTAGCAACTACTAATAAAGCTTCTTTTGATTCTGTTTTAGAAATCTGCCAAGCAACAAAACCATCTTCATCTTGTTTAATTATATGAGCTTCACCAGAATTAATAACAGGATTAGATTTAACAAATCTATCGATTGCATCAAAAACCTTAAAGAAATCTTCATCATCATTTCTTGTCATAGCGATTTCTGAACCGATTACAGCCTCAATACCTTTTTGTGTAAAAGATTCATCACCATCAACGTACAACATAGACCTTTGCGCATTTCTACCACCTGGCAAGAATTTATACTTAAACCATTTAAATAAAGCACCCTCTCTACCCAATTGTGCAGGATATCTGTCAATAGCTTCGAACTCACCATCTTGGTTATTATATGTCTTTAAAATAGACAATGGAGTTTTATTTGAGTCTAATTCTGTATTATAATTTGATAACCTTGTATTGTCTTCAACAATTTCTTCTGGATTTTTAAAACTTTGAGATACAATATCATTACCCCATAGCAAATCAAATCCCATATCTTTATGATATTCTTTATAATAATTATCCCACAACATATATTCAGCTAATGTTGCAAAATAAAGAACATTTTCCTTCATTTCAGAATTTAATTTTCCAAGAACTTTTCTTGGTGCTCTATAACTAATTGGTACACCGTCTTTTTCAGAAACTTCGTCAACAATATGGTCTATATGATCAACTCTAAATCCATCAAAATTAAAATGTTCCTGAAGTTTTTTCATATAATTTATGAAATAAACAACTACTTCGTGGTTTTCTTTACCATTTTCAAGTTGAACGAAATAATATGGAGTTTGACAATCCAAATTAGCATATTCAGTAACATCTTGACCTTTATAATCAAAGTGCTTAAACATAGGATAAGATGCACATTCGCTCATTCTATCAAAAACAGGTACTCCACAAGAACACCAAGCACCACCAGGAGCAGGCCACATACCCTCATGAATTAAAGCTTGTGTAATAAGTCCTTGATTTGTAATATCTTGTTCTTCTAATTTTTTAGAAGTACCAACAACTTGAGCAATTATACCTTTAACCTTTTTATGTAATTTATCTTGAATAGATTTTTCAAGCATAGCTGAAGATAAGAACTTTTTAGACTCTAGCATTTCTTTATCTAATCTATCATAAATTTCTTTATAATAATCCGTCAATGTTGCAGAACCTGTTCTCATTGATTGTTTATACATTTCTTTAACTAAGTTTATATCATCAGGATTTAATTCTGATGATAATTCTTCAGCAACTTTATCTACATGTTTGTCTAATTCTTCAACTAAACCATTAATATCATACCATCTTGCAATATATGGGTTTGCCAAAACAGCCTTTGAAAAACGACCTGTTTGAGGTAACACATCATAAATAACAGGGTGACCTGCTAATTGTGCAAAATTGATAAATGTTCTTACTTGTTCTGTTGCATCAGCCTCTGTCATTTCTTGAAGCTTTTCATCTGCTAACACAGAACTTGCTTCTGATGAAGATGGAAGATATGCACAACCAAATTCTCTTGGGTGGAATGGGATTAAGTATACAGTAGTATTAAAAATTCCAGACTCTAAGTTACCAGTAGGTAAGATTGCGATTTGTCTTAACCAGTTCATCATAGTACCGGTTTTTTCTGCAGAATTATCTCCTAAGCCAGCTAAATTGATTAATTTAATATCGTGACCTTCTTTTTGAATCCAGTTAGAATTAGTTACATTATTTCTAGCTAACACACTAGGATTAACAAATTCAAATTCGTCATTTTTAAATACATTATTTTGAGCCCATTTTTGTTCAAGTACAAACAAAACTTCTTCATTAGAAAGTTCGTTATTTGCTTTGTTATATGAATAAGGAATATATCCATATTTTCTCATCAAGTCAGATAAATAATCTTTTCTTTCTTGAGGAATATTATCCGTATTATACAAAGATTTTAACGCTTTATACATAGCATTAACAGCATCAACACGTTTTAAATCAGATTTTTTCTTGAACAAAAATTCTAACATAATATATACTCCTTATTATTCCCTTTTTTATTTTTATGTTATCATATAAACGTAGTAATAACAATTTTATTTACATATTATATACAAAATATGTCATAATTTTTACATTTACAGAAAGAACTTTATTAAGATTTGTAAAATGTTAAAAGCCGAGTAACAAAAAGAATTATTTATGGTCATTAGTTAAATACGGGATAAAATCCAAAGGAGAAAAAAATGAACAAATTAACATTTATTACAGGTAGAGAAGCTGTTGGCTTTGCACCTAAAGTAAAAAAAGCAGCAACAGAAGCAACTGGTTATTTCAGCCCAACTGCTTTAACTGGTACTCAAAAAAATGTAGCTAAAAAAGCTGAAGCTAAAATGTCTCCAGCAGTTGAAAGCTATGTTGCATCTCACGCTGGCATCAACCCTGTAAACGTTGATTCAGCAAAATCTGGTGCTAAAATCGAATACTTCGGATAATTTTAAGTCCGATAAAAAACACAAAAAAGCTCTCGTTTTGAGGGCTTTTTTGTTATAATTTATAAAATTTTTGATATAATAAATTTATCCATAAAGCTAATAAAAATTTTTATAAACAGAATTAAAATAAACATGCTAATATTAAAATATAAAAAGAGGTTTATATGATTTACAACAATGTTCTTGAACTAATAGGGAATACTCCACTTGTAAAATACAATGACAACATAGCATTAAAGCTTGAGTTTTATAATCCATCAAATTCTGTTAAGGATAGAGCAAGTTATTCAATGATAAAAACAGCAAAAGAAGAAGGACTAATCAATGACTCAACAATCATTATTGAACCAACAAGTGGAAATACAGGTATTGGACTTGCGATGTGTTGTGCAGTTCTTGGATTAAAAATAATTATCGTCATGCCAGAAAACATGTCTGATGAACGAAAGAAAATAATCAAAGGTTATGGTGCTGAACTTGTTTTGACACCGGCTACACTTGGGATGCAAGGCGCTGTTGATAAAGCATTTAAACTTAAGAATGAACACAAAAATAGTTTTATCCCAATGCAATTCTCAAACTTGGCGAACCCAAAAGCTCATGAAGTTGGAACTGCAAAAGAAATTTTTGAAGCAACTAATGGTGATGTGGATATTATTGTTGCAGGAATTGGAACAGGTGGAACTGCTATCGGTATCAAAAATGGATTTAAAACACTTAAACCTGACGTGAAAGTTTTTGGAGTAGAACCAAAAGAGAGCCCACTTTTAACGGAAAACAATGCAGGACCTCATAAAATTCAAGGAATTGGTGCTAATTTTGTGACAGATATTTACAAGTCAGGAAAACTTGATGGAATTCTTGATATTAAAGGTGATGATGCCATAAAAGAAGCTAAAGAACTTGCAAAAACCAAAGGTATTTTATGTGGAATTTCTTCTGGTGCAAATATAGCAGGAGCAAAACAATTAGCTGAAAAATATCCCGATAAAAAAATAGTCACTATTATTTGTGATTTTGGTGAAAGATACTTGTCTACGGAGTTATTTAATGAAACTGTTTAAAACACTTAGAAAAATAAAAGATGATATTAAAGTAATAAAAGAAAACGACCCTGCGGCAACAAGTGTTCTTGAGATAATTTTTTGCTATCCTGGATTTCAAGCTTTAATGTCACATAGATTTGCTCACAAACTTAAATCTATGGGGATACCTTTTATTCCTAGATATATGTCTTATCTTTCAAGAATAATCACAGGGATAGAAATTCACCCTTCTGCACAAATTGGAGAACGTCTATTTATAGATCACGGAGAGGGTGTTGTAATTGGGGAAACAACAATAATAGGTAATGATGTACTAATCTATCAGCAAGTAACACTTGGTGGGACAGGAAAAGAAACTGGAAAACGCCACCCTACTATTGGAAACAATGTCATAATAGGAGCTGGAGCAAAAGTACTTGGTAACATTACAATTTCTGATAATGTAAGAATTGGAGCTGGTTCAGTTGTTATAGATAATGTACCCGAACACTCTACTGTTGTAGGTATTCCTGGTAAAATTGTTCAACAAAAATATTTTAATGACGATGGAGTTTTAATGCACAATAGAATTCCTGACCCTATTAGCTGTGAATTAAATCGTCAGAAATACGAGATACTAGAGTTAAAAAATAGACTTGATAACTTGGATAAAAACTAAAAAATATCCTAGTAACTTAATAACTTGCAACTTTATCTCTTTTCTAGATTACTTCTTTAAATATCTTCATAAATATATTGAAGAACACTCTTGTAGTAGTAAAATTATATTATTATGAAGAAATTACCGATAGTTGAGATTATACTAGTTATTCTAGGTTCTATTTTATATTTTGCAGCAAATATCCAAAGAGTTGCTGTACCAGGTGCTGTATTTGATTTATTACAAAATGATTTACACACAACTGCTCAAAGTGTAGCTGATCTTGGTTCATATTTTATGTATATATATGCCATCAGCCAATTAGTTATTGGGGTTCTTATCGCTAGATATGGTGGATTTAGAGTTGTAACTATAGGTTCTATATTATTCTTCGTTGGAAGTTTATTATTTCCATTTTCTCAAACCCTACCTCTATTATATTTTAGTAGAGTTCTAATAGGTTTAGGGTCTGCAACATTCTATCTTGGAATGATTAATGAAACAAGAAGAATCGTACCTAAAAAGAATTTTGGGGTTGTTCTCTCTCTCATATTATTGGTAGGTTATCTTGGTGGGATTATAGCAAACGCACCTCTTGTTGTTATGATAAAAAACCTTAATTGGCATTTACCAATGCTTGGTTCTGAATCTGCTAGCTGGAGAGAAAGCTTTTTAATAATAGGGATAGCTACAACTATTCTTTCATTAGCTTTTATCATAATAAAATGCGTTATTCCAAAACGACCAATTGATAGAACAGTCCATCTTGATTTGGAACTATTCAAAGAAACCTTTAAAAACAAAAAGAATTATAGTTTATATGCATTCGCTTGCTTTAACTATGGATTATATTATGTTGTTCAAACAGTTTGGGGTAAAAAATTCTTAGAAGACTTTTTCTCTATTCCAGATATCAACTCTGCAATTGTCTTGTCCGTAATGGGTGCTTTATACGCAGTTTCTGGTTCTATAATAGCATTTATGAGCAAAGCGGTTTTAAACAGAAGAACTATTTTCTTAAAAATATCAAGTCTTAACACTTTAGTAGTATTCATATCAATATTACTTATTACATGCTTCAATCTTAAATCTGAATTAGTTGGATATGTTGTAGCATTCTTCTTCTGTACAATATCTTTTGGAGCAAGCTTATCACCTCTATTAGTTCCTTTATTACATGATTACAACGGCTCAAGAGTTGCAAATACATCTGTAAGTATTATGACATCAGGATTTTACTTTGTAGTTGCTATTTTAGGAAATATTTCAGGATACTTCCTTGATAAATTCACCCCAGCAGGTAGCACTATCAATTCAACAACATCTTACATCGCAATATTTACTCTCATGAGCGTACTTGCAATAATTTCATTTGTTAGTGTTTTTAAGATTGAAGAAAGTCAAAAAACTCTTAGACTTATCAACCACATAAATTATCTAAAAGACAAAGAAACTGACAACGATGAAGAACACTGGCATGACGAATATGAACACGATTTATATTCAAATGTTTAATTTTTATAAATTATTCCTATATAACTAGCAAAAATTATTTTTTACATGCATTATTTATTTACAAGGCTAAAGGGTAAAAGGTTAAACTATGGATATAAAAAACAATTCTTTTAACACAAATTTTAAAGCAGTAAGAATTAGTCCTGCACCTGATCAATGGAATCAAAGAGTATTAAATTCCGTTTTACGCTCTAATTTTATTAGAGATATTGTTAAAGAAGACGCAAAAAATGATAGAGATACATTCATAAGTTTCGCAGAACATTTTGACCCAGCTTACCCTGACTACACTAGATATAACCACATGTTTGTAAATGTTACAGGCAACAACAAGGATATTACACTTGGTTCTCACTCAACATATAGATATGAATCTGCACAGTTTTTAAAACGTGCCAAAATTATTAAAACAGGACCTGACAGATTAGATACTGATTTAGCATCTCAAATAGATAATCTAGACCCACCTGAAAAAAGAAACGCAAAAGAACCTATTTCAAAAGTTACCCTTGAAAGTCTTAGAAAACTTGCAAACGGTATAATTATCGAAAAGCCTAGAAACTACGAAAAATTCAGAGATTAATTTTTACCCATTAGTTTTAGTAAACTATCAACATCATCTTTCTTTAGAGGTGATGTACCACCTAAAACATTCGCATAGATAATAGATTTAGCATATTCTTCTGCCATTTCTAGTTTACAAAAAGCATCTTTAATACTAGAACCACCAACAATTACACCATGATTTTTCATTAATACTACACAATAATCTTTAAAATATTTTGAAGTTTCATTTACCAAATCAATAGATGATGGCATCCCGTATTCAGCAAGTGGAATTCCTCCAAAATAGCAAACATTTTCAATCATAACAGGTTCCATCAAGTCTTTTGATGATGCAGAAAAAGAACTCAAAGCTGTAGAATGAACATGAATCACACAATTAACATCTTTTCTTAATTTATAAAATGCTAAATGTAACATTTTTTCACTAGAAGGTCTTTTATTTGACTCTATTGCATTTCCTTCATAATCAATTTCTACAAAATCATCTTCTTCCAAAAAACCATTTGCAGATCCTGATATAGTAATTAAGGCACCATTTTTTGTTCTTACAGAAACATTTCCTGAATATCCAGGAGTATAATTTTTTTCTCCAAGAAGATTTCCAAGATGTTTTAATTCTTTTATTAAATTCTTATTATAACTCATTTGTATCCTTATTTATATCCAAAACATCTTCTACAACAGCTTTTTGTAAAACAGTCGGAGTTGGTTTAGACTCATCATTACTATTATTACCTACATAAAATACAGTTTTGTCTTCTTGTTTAAACATTTCTGGATTTTTGATTTCCAACTTGTCATAATCTACCACTGTACCTTTTGAATCAAGTGCTACAGATACACTAACATAAGCGTTTTCTCTAATAAAGTCATATCCAACATTCAACTTCATATCATCAGGACCAAGACTAACAAAGAATGAACATTCTTGGAATAATTTGTTATTGTAGCTATCATCTGATAAAGTAACAGAAGCCAACCAAGAAAGAGTTAATAATCTATGAACTCTCCAATATTCTCTTAAATATAAATTTGAATGACCATATCTGTATTTGTCAAATACCGGTAAAGGAGTATGGTCTTCATATCCAGTTTGAAAATAGCCAATATCCTGCATCCATTTTTTGTATTGCGTATGCAATCTAGGCCCAATTCTTCCGATAAACTGAGTATCACCAGTACCATACCACGCAGCAGAAGCTTGACCAATAATACTTATATCTGCTGCTAGCAAATTGTCTTTATCTTCAAAATTCCAGATTTTTTGATTCATTTCCATCATGTAACGAGCTCTTGTAGTTTCTGTTCCGTTACCATGTAATTTTTTATAATATCCATCTTTACTAGGATCGCCAAACAAACCAAAGCTAGTTTGATGAGTAAATTTCAATGGCAAATCTTTATATATGAAATCAGGCTTAACATATGATTTATGATAAACCAAGTCAACACCATATTTTGGAATCCTTCGTCCTAAGAACCAGTTATCCATGTAATCGTTTGCACCATAAATAAGTTTTAAATTATCGTCAAGTTGTTGTTCACCACGCAATATAAACTTGCTTTTTGTTGTCGCATAACCAAATTCTGTAGTGTTTGTACCAGATAGAAATCTAGCAAAACCACCAAAACCAAATTCGCTTTTATATGAAGCAACTGGGGCAACCTTTAACAACGAGCCAAATGGTAACTTAAATACCCAACCAGGACCAACAAAGAACCCCATGTTTCTACGAGATGCTATTTCAGGAAAATCACCATCTACAAAATCATGGTTTTTATTAGTATAAAATTTTATCCAAGGTAATGTAAATAATTTTTTTTCACCTCTATATATTTGAGCCTTTCTTAACTCTAAAGATTCAATTTTTTTATCTGAATTAATAATAATATGAGAAACTTTTATTCTATATTTACCATCATCTTTCAAAAAATCATCAATAGAAGAAGTGTCATCTAAACCAATCATCATCTTCTTTAATTTTGGAGCTTTGCCATGTGGTTCAAGTTCAATCGGAAAACTTGCATCAACTTTAACAGAACCATGTTCTTGAATAACTTTATCTTGATAAACATAACCTTTTTCCGCAGAAACACTTACACAAGCGAACTTAGATAAAGGTTTATCCATAATAGCGTTTTCTTTATTCAAATCAATATTTATAGATTCACCATAAATATCTACACCTTTTTTAGAAATAACCACATTACCTTCAGCTACTATATTATTAGATTTTTTATCGTAAATAAGATGGTCTGTTTTTACAGTAACGTCTTCTTCTACAAAAGTAACAAGAACATTGCCTCTTGCGTTCAAAACTGCATCTTCTGTGGAATAGTCCATATTGTCACAAACAATAGTGATACGTTCAGGCGCATCCATGTCCTCAACTCCACCCATTTCTAAGTGTTCTACATCTTCTGGCGTAATAGTATCATCAGGATTAGCTTGAGGTTGTTTGTTTTTATTAGCCTTCATAGCTTGTTTTACAGCTTTTCTTTTAGCTTTAGCCTCTGCTCTTTGATCTTTTGTTGCAAAATATTCACGAACTTTTAATCTCACCACTTTAAAAGGTGGTACTGTTCCAGAATATGATTCTGTATCACTTTGTTGCTTTTTAGGAGCAGAAACATCTTCCATAGGCGCTCTAAAGAAGTTTTCGCCCGTAAAATCTGCAGGTACACCAGATGCATACACAATAGGATTAACTGCCAATATTAAAAATGTGACTATCAATAATATATTTTTTTTCATTAAACTACCCTATATATAATTCAACGGATTTCTTGGTTGTCCCTTTATACGAACTTCAAAGTGCAAGTGAGGGCCAGTACTATAACCTGTAGTACCTACTTTACCTACGATTTGACCCTGATGTACTTTTTGACCTTGAGATACATTTATTGTACTCATGTGACCATAAAGCGTTGTAATTGGTTGTCCTCTAACAACCCCATGATCAATGATAACAACCTTACCATAACCACCGTACCAGCCGGCCATAATAACTTTTCCACTGTTTGAAGCCTTAATAGGCGTACCATATCCTGCACCAATATCTATTCCTGAATGATATATTCTTGAATGGAATATTGGGTGAGTTCTATAACCAAATGGAGAAGTTATAGGACCACCGACAGGTCTTATAAATCCTGTTTTAACAGTAATACCTGAACTTGCTGTTGTACTTCTATGCGCAAGCATTGCTTCCAAGCTTGCAGATTGTCTTGCCAATTCTGATTCTGAACGTTCATAATAAGCTCTGTTTGTCTTTAGCTTATTAATCATTTTCTTGTTATATTCAATGTTATTCTTGATAATATTTTGTTGTTTTATCAATGTTCTTCTTGAATAATCCAAACTACGTTTTTCTTGAGCTATACATTCTTCAAGCCTTGCTATTTCTTCGGCTTTCTTTTGTGCATCTTTCATTCGTTTATAGTCTTCTCTCATTACAATTTCTTCATAATGAATTCTATCTATAAACATATTTATATCACTTGATGTTAACAATAGTTCAAAGAATCCTTTTCTTTGAGTCTTATAAATTTGTCTTATTCTACTTTTTATTCCACTATAAATTTGTAAATACTCAACCTCAGCAATTGCTTTTCTAGATTTCATTGCGTTTAATTGATTAAGTTTATTATTATAATCATTTTGAGTTCTTATCAAAGATGTTTGAGTTGTTTCAAGTTTACGTTGATTGTTGTACAATCTGCCGTTTTCCATCTTTTCTAACACACGCAACTTATTAGCCTTTGAACGTGCTTCTGCTTGTTGACGTTTCAAATTAGTTATAGCTTGTTTTTTTGTAGCTTGACTAGCGTTTTTATATTTATTATAAACATTTGTATTTGCATAACAAAAACTATGTCCCGCAATCAAAAGACACACCGATAATATTACAAATGTATTAAACAATTTTTTCATTATTTCACCAATGCAGGTAATAGCATTAACCCAACGGTCCAAGCAATAAATGTTAAAGCTATAATTCCTACTATAATCCTCTGATTTCTTCTAAAAAAATCCATACGTCCCCTCCGTTTATAATATTTTACTATCAAAACCCTTTTAATGCAAACAAGTAACAAATATTTGCAAAAAGTATAGATAATGCTAAAATTAAATTATGAAAAGAGAGTTTCTAAATCAATCTGTCGGCTATGAACAAATAGTCAATGACAATACTGGAATTGCTGAAAGATATGTTTTAAAAAACAACGAAGCATCTATAAAAAAAATTCATGGTTTTTTATCTTCTGATAAAAGCATTCTTTTGATAAACGGTTTTTGTGGCACTGGTAAAAAACAGATTACAGAAGTATTTCTCTCAAACCTGAATTCAGACACAGCAGTTTGTAAATTTGTTTGTACCAAATCCACTACAATTAACGACTTGTACTTATTTTTAAGCACCACTCTTAAATCAAAAATTAAAGATGATTTAGAAAAAGACTTTAATATTCTTACAAATTATAAAGACAAAGTCCAATTTGCACTATCAAGAATAGACTCAAACATTCTTCTTGCTTTTTATAATTTTGACGAGATTCAAGAAGATAACAAACAAGAGTTTTTCAACTACATTAACGCTCTTACAGATTTATCAAACGTAAAAATAATAATAGAATCAAGAACATTCGATTCTAACATCATAACTAATCAAAACACCTATTCAAAAGTAATGATAAAAGCATTGTCAAAAGAACTTTTTGAATCATATTTTAGAGATTTTGATGTAAATGTAACAAATGCAAAATTTGAACAATTATACAGATTAACTCGTGGTTATTATTTTTATTGTTTGTTAACTCTTAAAATACTTGTTAGTCAAGGTATGGCTGTTGACGAATTTTTGAACCAATATTTTGCATCTGGTCAAACTTATGATAAATACATCTCAAACGCATATTACAAATTTATCATAGGTACAACAAAAAACGCATTTAACTTATTTTTACAACTCAGACATGGACTTAATGCAACCACACTTGTTAATATTGGTGCATTTCCAGAGAATGTATTAAAAACGCTTTCTGAAAACTCTTTTATATATAAAGTAAACGACATGTATTACCCAACAAACATGCTCAAAGAACAACTTAAAAATGATATTAAAGATGTTGTTTACAAATCAAAATTAGTAAAATACTACACTGCTCAAAGCGAACTAAGTCCTGCTGATAGAGATTTTCTAATATCTAGAGAATCTTTACTCAATGAAATTGCATTCTACACAGAAACTGATGTCACAGTAAAAGTAGAAAAAGAGAAACAAGTTCAACCTAAAATTGAGCCGACTATTGAAGTGAAAGAAGAAGTAAAAAAACAAAACGAGGAAATTCTTAACATTTCCCCTGAAGAACTACTTCAAAAAACTGATGATGCTTTAAAAACACACGACTACATACAAGCTCTTAAATATTTATCAGCCATTCTCATGAATCAAGACGCTTACAAAAATCAAGATTTAATCAATTCATCATATTTTAAGCTTGTAATTGCATATACAAAATTAGGAAAATATGATTATGCTCTTTATTACTTAAATTTATTAGAAGAATTTTATAGAAACTCTCAAAATCAAATAGAAACTCAAAAAATGCTTTATGAAAAAGCAAATATTTTGTATTATCAAAACAAAATCATTGATTCAATTAGTATCCTAAAAAGAATACTTGCAAACACAAATAACAAATTGCTCATCGTCAAATCAAACCTATTACTTGCAAACATATCACTTCTTGCAAACAATAGAGTTCTTGCTCTTAGCTATATCAAATCGGGGGTTGCAAACATTACTGAAGATACTGATGATTTAATAAAATCAGAATTATATTTTCAATACGCACTTTTATCTGATGAACATAATGACGAAAAAACAGCGATTGAATACTATCAGAAATGTACAAATCTGAACTGTGAACCAAACAAATACACAGCATTATCATATTCAAATCTTGGAGAAATTTATGCTGATAAAGAGATGTTAGAAGACGCAAAAACTCATTTCATAAAAGCAAATGAATTAGAAATCAAAACAGGAAACGACTACGGAGCATACTACACTCTTGTTAAACTTGTTGAACTAACTCCTCGACAAGAAAAAGATACTCGAATAAAAATGATGACAGATGCTCGAAGTTATGCTATAAATTCAAGAGATAACGATTCTATAATTAGTTCAACTATTGCTTTAGGTGATATGTTCTATGATTATTCGATGCCAAAAGATGCACTTATAGAATATTTCAATTTGTACACTCAAGGTAAAGATATTATGGAGCCAGAAAACCTTGACAAACTAAAAGCCAGAATACAAGATATAAAAGCTCGTATGGAGAAAGAAGAATTTGAAAAACTCGCACCAAACTATGAATAAAATAGAAATCAAAACTAATTTTGATAAATATATAAAAACTTTTTTAGAAGAAAATTCTAAAATAAACCTTATGTCAAAAAACGATGAAAAGCTCATCTTTGAAAAACACATATTTGATTCCTTGTCAATAAAACTCTTATTTGACAAACTAGATACACTTCCAAATACGATTTTGGATATAGGTACAGGTGGTGGATTTCCCTCTATTCCAATAGCTTTAGAATATCCAGAAATACAAGTTACAGGGATTGATAGTATTCAAAAAAAAATAAATGCCATCTCAAATATCGCAAAAGAACTTCAGATAAAAAACATAGAATTTATAAGAGATAGAGTTGAAAACATTAAAGATAAAAAATACGATATGATTACTAGCAGAGCCGTAGCTCAAGCATCATTATTAATCGAATATGCTTATCCACTTCTAAAAAAAGATGGTTATCTAGTTTTATACAAATCAAAAAATGTTGATGAAGAAATAGAAAAAGCGAAACCACTTATAAGAAAATTGCACATGAAAATATCTGATATTATTGAATATTCTTTACCTTTAGAAGAAAATTATAATAGATGTTTGTTAGTTCTACAAAAATAAAGGATTAAAATATATGCATGAACCTATAATAAATTTTATACAAACGAATTATAATATGTTGCTACAACTTGCAATCCATTCTGCGATACTTGTTATAGGACTAAAATTCATAAACGGAATCGTTAAAAATATAAAAGAAAAAATTATCTCTGATTCAAACACAAGTACAAAACTTCATTTACTATTTGTAATAAGTAGAATCATAAAAGTTTTATTTGTAATCTTAACAATAGCTTCCTTTTTACAAGTTAATGGCTACTCACTAACTTCATTAATGACAGGTTTAGGAATAACAGGTTTAGCAATAGGTTTTGCTGCAAAAGAAAGTCTTGCTTGTATATTAGGCTCATTTTCTATTATGTTAGATAACATCTATAAAATAGGAGATTACGTTGAAATAAATGGATACGAAGGAATTGTAGAATCTATAAACTTTCGCTCTACAAAATTAAGGACTGCAAACAATGCACTAATAACTATTCCTAACAATATCCCTGCTGATACTATCGTTCAAAACAGAAGTAATGCAAAACATTTTAGAATACTTCAAAATTTTGATATTGAATATGATACATCTGATGAAAAAATAAATCTTGCTATAGAATTAATAAAGCAAGCTTGCGAAAATAACAAACAATTACAAAAAGGAGTGCATATTTTCATCTCTAATCTTGGAGAAAACTCAATCACTATACAATTAATTGCAAACACAACAACAAACGATTGGTTAAAATATCTAAAACTAAAAAGTGAACTATTACAAGAAGTTATTCACCAATTCAGAGCAAACGACATCAATTTTGCATTCCCTTCAAGGACGGTATATTTAAAAAATGAAGATTAAAATTATTGCATTAGGAAAAATTAAAGACAAGTTTTTAAAAGACGGGATAGACGAGTTAAAAAAAAGATTAACACCGTATACAAATTTTGAAATAATTGAACTACAGCCGATTGAAATTAAAGATTTAAACCTAACTACAAAAATTTTAAATCAAGAAGGTGAAAAAATTTTATCACTGATAAAACCTACCGATTTCGTTATTACAATGGAAATAAAAGGTAAACAACTATCATCAGAAGAATTTGCTCAAAAAATTAAAGATGTTACAAATGAAGGGTTATCAGAGATTGTATTTGTAATTGGCTCATCTTGTGGGTTGTCACAAAATGTATCAGCTAGAGCGAATTTTAAACTTAGTTTATCAAAGATGACATTTCTTCATCAATATGCGAGATTATTATTAACAGAACAAATCTACAGAGCATTTAAGATATTGAATAATGAAACCTATCATAAGTAGGCTTACTGATATTTAAATAACATACGCTCTATTATTAAGAAATGTTACAGAAATTAAACATAAAAATCAATTACTTAAACATAAAATACTTTATATAAGAGTAAAGGTTATTAAAATTTAGTTTAGGTTAAAGTTAAGTCTTTTAGGAGGTTTTTATGGTTACAGCAGTAGGTACAACAGGCGTAAACGGATTATACGGTGGTTTTAATCCAGCATCAGCAAGTCAATATATGGATGATGCAAGCTCAATTTTCTCAACTGGAACTATGTATCCAATGGGTATGGGAATGGGTATTGGATATGGTTATGGTCTTGGTAATGACCAAGTTTACAACTATATGGAACACGGTTTAGACAATATGACTTCTTTGCAATTTGCTCAACAAGGAAATCAATATACACTTCAAGCATACAATGAAATTATGAGAAAAGAACTTCCTGCAATGGCAAATGCAATTAGAGAAGGTGAATTTGGTAAAGCTTCTCAAATCTATAGAGAAATTTATGATGCAATCGGTCAAAAGAATGGTGAAGAATTAACAGAACAAAGCCAACGTGTTCAATATGAACGAGCAATCAAAGCTACTATTAACAACTTGTACAAACAAGTAAATGGCAGAGATTTAGCTGCTGATATCAATGAAGCTGGTGAAGGCTACTTCTCAAACGGTTTCTTACAAGGTTTAACTTTAGGTGACCACCACAAAAACTCAGCAGAAGAAACAATTTCTTATATGACTGGTGAAGGTATTGAAGGATACTCAGGAAAGAAATTCACTAAAGCAGTTGGTAAAGTTCTAGGAGTTTCAATCTCTGCTGGAGCTCTAGTTGGTGCAGGCTGGTTAGTAGGTGGTCCTATAGGTGCAGCTGTAGGCGGTGCTATCGCTTTAGGAAAATACTTGTTATCAGATAACACTCCTGAAACAATTACTGAAGGTTAATTACTAACTACTTCCTATACTTAACTTTAACCCAAACTAAATTTTTAAACCAAAAACCTTATAAAATAACCTAAATTTTAAAGCGATAGTGAAAACTATCGCCTTTTTATTATCTATAATTTGTGAACTGTAGAGGGTAATCATATTTTTCTTCGTTTCCTCTTAAAAATTTTATTACCTCTTGCAAATCATCTTTACTTTTTCCTGTAACCCTAACTTGTTCGCCTTGAATAGAGGCTTGCACTTTTAATTTAGTTGATTTAATATCAGCAACTATTTTTTTACCTAAATCTTGGGTCAAACCTTTTCTTAAGTTATAAACACGTCTAACATTTCCACCTAACGCATTTTCTATTGGTTGAGCATCAAGAATTTTTATACTTAATCCACGTTTTACTAACTTTGTTTGTAAAATATCATAAATATTTCTTAACTTCATCTCATCTGCTGTTGTTATAGTAATTGATTTATCTGCTTCTAATTCAACCTCTGAATTTGTATTTTTTAAATCAAATCTTGTTTGAATATCTCTTTTTACTTGGTCTATTGCGTTAACCAATTCTTGTTTATCAAATTCTGATACAATATCGAAACTACAATCTTTTGCCATAATAACTCCTTTCTTAATCAATTCTACCGTAAACTAAGAAAAATATAAATAAGAATTAAATTCTATCAACTCTATTACATGCAACAAAATGTTCAGCTGAAACCTGTTTCAAGTCAGGAACAACACAACAATCGTTTTTTTCAAAACATTCACATCTAGGAGAAAATCTGCAACCCTCAATTTTTTCTTGAATAGAAGGTGGTTGTCCCTCTATTGTTCTTAATTCATCATTTTCTGAATTAGAAGGAAGCGATGCTAACAGTGCTTTTGAATAAGGATGTAAAGGATTTGTAAAAAACTCGTTAACTGAAGCATTCTCCACCACTCTACCTGAATACATTACAGATATTTCATCTGCATATTGTCCAATTAGCCCTAAATCGTGTGATATTAAAAGAATAGAAGTATTATGTTTGTTCTTTAACTCTGTTAAAATCGACATAATTTGAGCCTGAATAGTTACATCTAATGCAGTAGTTGGCTCATCTGCAATTATCACCTCAGCATTTATAGCTAACGCTATAGCAATAATAACACGTTGTTTCATTCCTCCAGACAATTCATGTGGATATGATTTTATAGCTTCTTTTGGATTTGGAAATTTAACCTGAGTTAATACATCAAGAACTTTTTCCTCTACCTCTTTTTTTGATAATGATTTATCAAATCTAACAACTTCTGCAATCTGTTCTCCTATAGTATATAGTGGATTTAATGAAGTCATTGGATCTTGTGGAATTAAAGCAATTTTTCTACCTCTCAAAGCCTTTAAATCTTGTTTTGTAAGAGATTTACTCTTATACTCAATCTCACCAGAAGTCACAACAGCATTTTTAGGTAATAAGTCTATTATACTCATCGCTGTCATTGATTTGCCACAACCTGATTCTCCTACAAGAGCATGGATTTCACCTTGTTTCAATGATAACGAAACGTCATAAAGAGTACTAAAAATTCCTTCTTCAAGCTTGAATGATAAATTTAAGTTTTTTATTTTTAATATTTTCATTATATAGTATTCTACACTAAATCAAAACATTGTGCATAATCTTTTTTATAAACATGTTAATAATTATTTTTTTTATACTAAAATAAAAATATGAACAAGATATTAGTAGTAGACGATGATAGTGCAATAAATGAACTTATAAAAGTAAACCTTGAACTACACGGATACAAGGTTTATCAAGCATTTGATGGAACAGAAGGTTTCGCTTGTGCAAAGCAATATCTTCCTGATTTAATAATTCTCGATGTTATGATGCCAGAGGTTGATGGATACACAGTTGCACAAAGAATTCGACAAAACGAAAACACAAAAGAAATTCCAATAATCATGCTTACTGCTTTATCCCAACTTCAAGACAAAGTCAAAGGTTTTGATATAGGAATAGATGATTATTTAGTAAAACCTTTTGAAACAGATGAGCTTTATGTAAGAGTTCGTGCATTACTTAAACGTGCAAACAGAATACCTGAATCAATGGCTGTAAAAGAACTTTTAATATGTAATGAGATAACTCTTTTACCAGAAACATATTCTGTTAAAATTAATGATGAAGTTGCAAAATTAACTCCAATTGAATTTGAGATTTTCTATATTCTATTCCAAAATCACGGAAATATGATATCATCTAAAAAATTATTAAAAGATATTTGGGGATATGAACCTACTGACGATATCGAAACTATACGAGTACACATTAGACACATTAGAGCTAAAATAGATAAAATAGCTCACGGCAAGAAATATATAGAAACTATCTATGGTGGTGGATACAAACTAAATATTTAATCTTTTACCAACATATCTGTTATCGCAAGTGGGATATAATTTAGTAAATCCGATGCCAACACAGAATACTCACTTAACATACTAGAGGCAATTTCACCAGTTCTGCCATGTAAATAAACCCCAAGTTTTGAAGCTTCAAATTCAGACATTTTTTGAGCTACTAATCCTGATATCATACCTGTTAAAACATCACCAGAACCAGCTTTTGCTAAAGCACTATTTCCTGTTTCATTTATATAAATTTCACCCTCACTTGAGCAAACAATAGTATTATGAAGTTTTAAAACTGTTGTACAACCATATTTTTCAGTCAATTGTTTTGCATAATCCATTGGGTTTTCCAAAATTTCTTCAACCTCAACATCTAGTAATCTAGATGCTTCTTTAGGGTGAGGAGTAATTATAAGTTTTTTAGGTAATTCTATTTCTTTTTTAATCTTTGACAACAAATTAAGTCCGTCAGCATCAATAATAACTGTACCTTCAAAACTTGCTAAAGAATCTAAAAGCGACTTAAACAAAATAGAAACACTTAAATCTGTAGACAATCCACAACCCACAGAAACTACATCATAGTTTTTCAAGGCTTTTTTAACCTCTGTAATTGGAATAAACACCAAATCAGAAGTTCTCAATGCTACTGTATTTAAAACCTTTGGAGATGATGAAAGCGCAACATATCCACAACCAACCTTTAAAGCTGATATAGAAGATAGATAAGGCGCTCCAGTATAATACTCAGAACCTGCTACATTTAGCACTTTTCCAAAAGTACCTTTATTAGAAAGTTGTTCTCTTTTGGGCAACTTAAATTCCATTTTGTCTAATTACCTCATAAACAGTTATAGCTACAGAGTTAGAAAGGTTTAAACTTCTTTGTCCCTCTTTCATAGGTAAAGTTACTGCTGTATCTTGTGTAACATATTCTTTTGGCAACCCTCTTGATTCAGGTCCAAACACCAAGAAGTCGCCATCTTTATATTTAACATCAGTATAAAGTTTCTTACTTTTCGTAGTCAAATAATAAAAAGTAGCCTCAGGGTGCTGTGCTTGTAATTCTTGTAATGTATCAACCTTAGTAATATTTACACTATCCCAATAATCCAAGCCTGCACGCTTTGTATACTTATCAGACAATGAAAAACCTAGCTTTCCAACCAAATACAAATTTGCATCACAACAAGCACACAATCTTGCTATATTGCCTGTGTTTTGAGGAATTTCTGGTTCATATAAAACTACGTTTATTTTATTTCTCATCACCTAACACTGCCTTTGCTTCAATTACAACAGGTAAACCTCTAACAACACAGAACACGATTGCAATAAGCGCTAACAAATAACCTACGTGATAAACAACATCTGCATTTGGCATATTTGGGACTTTTGCTAAAATAATAACAATAAATGCTAAAACTTTTGCAACTGCATAAGTAATTCTCATAAACTTAGAGCCTGTAATCCATTTGCAAATCGGGTTTCTTTGCATACCAAATGGAGTTAAACCTTTTTCCATAGCAGCACTTCTAATAGTATCAGTTACAAATCCTCTTGTTAGAGCAACTAAAGAGAACCAAACAGGTAACCAACCCATAACTGCAAACACAATCCAATAAGTGTTTTCAACAATTCTGTCACTCATAATGTCCAACAAAGCTCCCAATTTTGATTCTTCGTGGAATTTTCTTGCAACATAACCATCTAGTCCATCTAGTGAAAATGCTAATATAGTGAGCACCAACGCCCAAACATAAGCATTAAAATTACCCTCTTGTGTCATTACCAAGTAGACACCTATGAACATCAAAAATACTCTAAAAATTGTTATAAAATTTGCCATAATATTTATCCCTAAACCCTATTTCTTTCCTTGTTTAACTCTTGATAGAACAAAGTTCTTTTCTTTTTCATCAAGTTTTTCAACATCTCTACCTAACATAACCTTTTCAGCTTCTTCCAAGATGCTAACAACATTATAACCGTTTTCACCGTCAGAACGAGCCTTCAAGCCTGATTCACAACATCTTACAAAGTGTTGGCACTCAAGTTTAAGTGGTTCGATTTCAAGATAATCTAATGGTATATCTTGAGTTTTGCCAGCAGAGAAATTATCATATAATTTCAATTTATTTTCTTGAACTGTATCATCTAAAATAGCAGTTGCTTTTGTACCACGAACTAACAATGTAACGTGTTTTTGAGGAGTAATCCAGCTATCAGAGATATAACCTAATACACCGTCTTCAAACTCAATACAAATATGTGTAATATCCATAATTACGTTCTTATCAGTTGAACAACCAACAGCAGAAACAACTCTAACAGGATTTTTCCCAGTTACATAAGAAATCATAGATACATCGTGTGGAGCTAAATCCCACATTACACTTCTATCATTTTTAAAGTAATTAACATTCAATCTGTCACTTTGAGCATAAACAATATCACCCAACTCGCCTGCATCAATCATCATTTTTAGTCTATTTACAGCAGGGTGGTACAATAACAAGTGACCAACCATCAAAACTAAACCTTTTTCATTTGCTAAATCCATTAAATCTTTTGCTTCTTTAGCAACTGTTGAAATAGGTTTTTCAACATAAACATGTTTTCCTGCTTCCAACATAGTTTTTACTATTTTATAGTGAGTGTGGCTTGGCGTAACAACTGCTACAGCTGTAATTTCAGGATTATTCAAGATTTCATTCATATCACCAACAACATTAATTGATGGATATAATGCTTTTATTTTTTCTCTTGTTTCAGCATCTAAATCACATACTGTATCTAATACATTTAAGTTATAAAAATTACGTACAATGTTCTTTCCCCACATTCCGTAACCAATAACTGCTACTTTTTGATTATTCATACTCTATTCCCTTTATCTTATTATTCTTATACTTCTATTTTAAATAAATATTATCAATCAACCTTACAGACTCAACTCTACAAGCAATTAATACTAGAGTATTATCATCTGCAACTGTTTTATCTTCTAAATTTGTTTTGTCTACAAACTCTAAATATTCTAAATCGTGTTTGTCTGTCAAAAACTTAAAAGCTGTTTCTTTTAAAGCCTCAACATCAGTAATACCTTGTTGATAACAAGACTTGATATTATTCAAAATTCTACTCAAAGCAAGAGCATCTTTTAAACCTTGTTCATCAAGATATTTGTTTCTTGAACTCAATGCTAAACCACTTTCTTCTCTAACAATCGGACATTGAATTAATTCAATAGGAACATTCAAATCATGTACCATCTTATTCAAAATAATAAACTGTTGAGCATCTTTTTGACCAAAGAATCCGAAATCAGCCTGTGTAATATTAAACAGTTTCATAACAACTGTACAAACACCGTCAAAGTGTCCTACACGAGATTTTCCACACAATTTGTTTACATAGAAAAATGGTGGAGCAACATAAGTCAAAGTATCATTTGAAAGTCTTTGACCTTTACCATACATTTCATCTGGTGATGGCGCAAAAACTAAATCAGCACCAATACCCTCAGCCAACTTTACATCAGCCTCTAGTGTTCTTGGATATTTGTCATAATCTTCTGATGGTCCAAACTGGATTGGATTTACAAAAACAGATACAATAACTTTATCACATTTTTCAACAGCTTTTTTTATCAAAGATGCGTGGCCATTATGCAATGCTCCCATTGTAGGAACTACACCTATAACCAACCCCTCTTTTTTCCATTCTTTTACTTTTTGTTTTACTTCTTCTATCTTATGAACTAACATAAAGAGCCTTCCTTCTTCAACAAAAATAATTCCTCTTCAGACAACTTAAAAACTTCATCTTCTGATGGGAATTTCTTATTTTTAACATCTTCAATATAACTTTTTGAAGAACTTAATATAACATCTTTCATATTTGCATATTGTCTTGCAAAATGTGGTTTATAATCCGAAAACTTGCCCAACATATCATCGGATACAAGCACCTGTCCAGAACAATAACGTCCTGCTCCAATGCCAATTGTAGGCACACTCAAGCGTTCTGTAATATACTGAGAACTTTCTTCTGGAACAAGTTCAAGCACCACTGCAAACACACCTGCCTCTTGTAATTGTTTTGCTTGTTCAAAAATATTCAATGTATCAGACAAAGTTTTTCCTTGTATAAGGTTTCCTCCAATTGTATTCTTTGATTGAGGAGTAAAACCTAAATGACCCAAAACAGGAATACCTGATTGAGTACATCTCTTAATCACATTCAATATATAATCGTTACAACCTTCTATTTTAACAGCATTTGCACCAGCTCTTACGAATTCTCCTGCATTTCTGATTGCTTCTTCAACAGAAATGTTGTAGCTCATAAACGGCATATCAGCGATAACCATTGAGCGACTAACTCCACGTGCTACAGCTCCAACAAAAATCAACATCTCATTCATAGAAACAGAGTGAGTAGACTCATATCCTAAAGCAACATTTGCTAATGAATCACCCACCAAGATTATCTCAGCACCTGCTTCATCTATATACTTTGCTGTTGAATAATCATAAGCAGTTAAAACGGCGATTTTTTCACCGTTTTCAAACAAAGATTTAATTGTCTTAACTGTAATCTTTTTAGCCATATTATTTTCTTCTTAATTGTTTTCTATACCAATAATATACTGAACGAGCAACTCTATAAGAACTATGTCTTATAAGTCCATTTTTACTTTCTTCTTCTTCTATCAACTTAGCAGAAACAAGTTTTACACCTGTAGGTTTCAAATTCTCCATATCCAATACCACTGGATAAGAATTATGTTTTGCATAAGCTGGTGAAATATTCTTTGGAATACTGTTATTTACAAGTACAGCATCTAAAATATCAGAACTACCTGCATGAGCTATCAACGCATTTACGTGGCTTGCTACAGAATAGTTATCAGTTTCACCAACCTGTGTCATAATATTACATACATAGATTTTTTTAGCCTTTGATTTTGCTACTTCTTCTGCAATTTCTTTAATCAAAAGGTTTGGAATAACACTTGTATAAAGGCTACCAGGACCCATAATAATTAAATCAGCATCTTTAATAGCTTGAATAACTTCAGGCAAAGCCTTACATTCAGCAGGCTCTGTGAACAATCTTTTAATCTTACCGTGTGCTTCTGGAATAGAAGATTCTCCGTGAATAATTCTTCCATCTTCCATTTCAGCAACCAACTTCATATTATCCAAAGTTGATGGCAAAACTCTACCTCTGATTGATAGAACATTTGATGACTCTTTAACAGCTCTAACCATATCACCTGTAATTGAACATAGTGCAGTCAAGAATAAGTTACCAAAACTGTGACCTTTCAAACCTTCGCCAACATCAAAACGATATTGAAATAACTTTGTAACCAAGTCTTCATCATCAGCCAATGCTGCAATACAGTTTCTAATATCACCTGGAGGAAGAACACCCATTTCTTCTCTTAAACGACCTGAACTACCTCCATCATCACCAACTGTAACAACAGCAGTGATATTATTTGTAATTTTTTTAATACCCTTTAACAACATTGATAGTCCTGTACCACCACCAATAGCAACGATTTTAGGTCCTTTGTTTAATTTTTTTCTTCTATATAAGGTTTCCAAAACTCCTTCTTTTTCTTTACCTGTATGAATATCAAGCATAGAAAGATTTGTTTTTTGCCAACCCTTGAAGAATAATATTGCACCAAGACATATCGCTAAACCTGCAACCAAATCAACATTCACAGATTTTTTGATACTTGTCAAAATATTATAAACTTGTTCTGGTGTAGACAAAGTCAAAATACCAAGAATAATAAACGCACAACCCAAAAATATAAGTGCGAACCATCTTTTAATTTCTAATCCAGGAATTAACCAACCTGCCGTTTTAGGCATTTTCATATTATTTTTAATTATATTTTTCATTCTATTCCACCCATCCTGATGCTTTTACCTGACCATATTTTACAGGTTCAGGTGATATTAAAGAATTTGCTCTTTGTACAATTTCCAAAGAGTTTTGATATTTATTACTAAAATGAATTGAATCAATCTTAGCAATAGTCAAACCGTCAGAAGTATTATTAACTTGTGAAGTATGCAAAATGGTTTGCAATCTTTTTACACAAGAGTCTGTATCAGTTATATCCTTCATTGAATATTGAATTTGCAAGTCTTGGTTGTAATTCTTATCCAAAATAATCTCATTACAAACAGGGATTTTTACATAATCACCAGTCTTTTGAAGAATTTCACCAGACGCACCACAATATGTCAACCATTGAGAACATTTTTGGATAGCTCTTGCAATAACTGTTGAGAAGTGAAAATCTTCACTTGCTTTCTTATACATAGCTCCGTGTGGTCTAACGTGTTCAACTTCCAATTTATAAGCCTTTGCAAAAGACATCAATGCACCAACTTGATATATAACGAGTGCTTCTAATTCTTCATCTGATAAATCCATAGCTCTATAACCAAAACCTTGAATATCAGAATAACCAATGTGAGCACCGATAACGACATTCTTTTCTTTAGCTGTCAACAAAGCTCTTTTTATCGTCTGTGGGTCACCTGCGTGAAAACCACAAGAAATATTTACAGAACTAACGTAATCTAACATATCAAATTCTGAAGAGTTTTTATAAACCCCAAAACTTTGTGCCAAATCACAATTAAAATCTAGACTTTTAATACTTTTCTTTACGGGAGTTTTAATCATTTTCTATCCTCTCATACTAATCTTATTCCATTATACAACTAAAAGAATTTTCTTACATGATGTGTAGAAATTGTTACGAAAGAAAAACTTGAAAGATTATTATTTTTTTTATAAAATTTCAAGAAATGAGCAGTACAGATAAAAAAATAATAGTAATATCAGGTTCATCAGGAGTTGGCAAAGGGACAATAATAAAGTCTTTGCTTTCAGATTGTGACGACATAAAACTTTCTGTTTCTTGTACCACAAGAGCTCCTCGAGAAGGTGAAGTAAATGGGAAAAACTATCATTTTTTATCACGAGAAAAATTTGAAAGCTCTATCAAAAACGATGACTTCATAGAATGGGCAGAGTTTTCTGGAAACCTTTATGGAACAAGCAAATCTTTTGTACTCGACTCAATAAAAAAAGGAGATCACGTTCTTTTAGAAATCGATACACAAGGTGCTTTACAAATAAAAGAAAAACTTCCAGAAGTTATTCTTATCTTTATCGCACCACCATCTTATGAAGAACTTGTTTCTAGACTAAGAGGTCGCAAAACTGAAACCGAAGAAGCTATCCAAAAACGTCTTGCATTCTTTGATTTAGAAAAAGAAAACTCAAAACAGTTTGACCACATAGTTATAAATGATTCTGTGGAAAGAGCTGTTTCAGAAATCAAACAAATAATAGGACAATAAAAGGCTTATGAACGAGCTATCACAAAACAAAAAAACAGTACTTATAGGGATAACAGGTGGAATTGCATCATACAAAATATGCGAACTTATTAGACTTTATAAGAAAAATGACTATAATGTAAAAGTCATCGCAACAGAAAACGCATTTAATTTTGTAACTGAGTTAACACTTGCTACACTATCTCAAAACCAAGTATATTCTGATAATTTTGATATAAAAGAATACAAACCTGAACACATTTCTCTTTGTGATGAAGGTGATATCCTAGTGCTTGCACCTGCAACTGCAAACACAATATCTAAAATAGCTAACGGCATTTGTGATAATCTTTTAACTTCTATCATTTGTGCTTTTAACAAGCCAGTTTTAATAGCGCCAGCGATGAATACAAATATGTGGAATAATCCTTTTGTTCAAGAAAACATAAAAAAACTTTCATCAAATGGATATGAATTTGTAGACCCTGAATCAGGGTATCTTGCTTGTGGAACAAATGGAGCAGGTAGACTCGCAGATATCAATAAGATTTATTCAAAATCAATAGAATTATTAGAGGAAAAGAAAACTCTAAACGGTCAAACTATTGTTATAACAGCAGGTGGTACGATAGAAAAACTTGACCCAGTAAGATATATTTCTAATTTTTCATCAGGGAAAATGGGAATAGCACTAGCTGATATTGCACACAAAAAAGGTGCAAAGGTAGAACTTATATCAACCTTTCCTGTGGACAAACCTTATAAAAACACTGTTGTTCAATCAGCAGTTGAAATGCAAAAAGCTGTAGAAAAAAGTCTTGAAACAGCAACAATAGTAATTATGGCAGCAGCCGTTGCTGACTATAAAGCACAAGATTATTCAGAACAAAAAATTAAAAAAACTAGTGAAGATACAATTTCAATAACACTTACAAAAAATCCTGATATCTTAAAAGAAATTTCATCTAAGAAAAAAGATGGACAAACAATTATAGGTTTTTGCGCTGAAAGTCAGAACCTAATAGAGTTTGCTAAAAACAAAATTGATAAAAAAGGTTGCGATTATTTAGTTGCAAATGATATTTCAAGAAAAGATATCGGGTTTGGCGCTGATGAAAATGAAATCTACATACTAGATAAATCACATAACATTAAACATTTTGAAAAAGCTACAAAACAACAAGTGGCTAAAAACATCTTGGAGTACATTCTTGAATAAATTTGATTTAGTAAAAAAAATAGAAGAAGTTGCACCACTAGAAACTCAAGACGACTGGGATAATTCAGGGTGGCTTGTTTGTACTAAAAACAAAGATGTATCAAAGATTATGCTTGCGTTAACAATTACAAAGGACATCTACAATCAAGCAAAAACACAAAACTGCGATATGATTATATCTCATCACCCTTTGTTTTTTGTACCCTTAGAATTTGCTGATATTGATATATATTGCGCTCATACAAATATGGATAAAGCAATCGGTGGAACAACAGACACCTTAATAGAAAAACTTGGATACAAGGTTTCTAGAATAGAAAACGAATATGTACGAATAGTTGAGCTTGAAACCCTTATAACAATTGAGGACTTAGCCAAAAATTTACGTAAAATATCTCCAAATCTTCGTTATGTAAATAATACTAATATCAAAACGATAAAAACAATCGGATTTTGTGCCGGTTCAGGTAGCGAATTTGTTGACAGCGTAGATACTGATGCATTTGTCACTGGCGATTTAAAATTTCACCCAGCATTAGAATACACAAAACCCGTTTTTGATTTAGGACATTTTGAAAGCGAAATTCTCATACTCAAAAAGTTTGCACAAATCCTTGATACAAAAGTTGTTTATGCAAACGAAAAATCTCCTTTTATCTATTAATCGGGTTCAGTTTAATTATGAACCACCCCAATTAAATACTGATTTAATAGCATTTGATTTCAAAGTCTTAACAGAATCAATTTCAGTATTTACAGAACTCAATTCTGTAGACAAGTTCGTAATTTCTGTATCCCAATATGTTTCTTGTTCAGAAATTTTACTTTGTTCAGAATTATACCAAGCTGTGATTTCTTCTCTTGCAGAAGAATCTAGTTTTTCTGATACATAACTCATTTGAATAAAGAAATCTAATGTAGTATTTTTGTGATAACGACCTTTAGCCATATTATCAACCATACAAAGTTGAAACATACCAGATTGTAAGCCAGCTTGTAAATTATCCGTATTTCTTGCAGCTAAATAAGTTTGGTGAGAATCACCCGAAACCTCAGTTTGAATCTTTGAAAGGTTAGTAACTCTTGAAACAGTACCATTGACTCTTTGCCATACAGAAGGAGTTCCATTTTTATCTTTTATGACACAGTACTGTCCATCTGCTGTCAATTTAGCTTTTGCAGCATCTTCTTGAGTTTGTGCACCCGTAACCGTATAGTCATCAGCACCTTTTGTTAATTTTGAGTTGTCATTAGGATTCATTACACCAGTAATTTTGACATCACTTGTTATACCATTTCTTAATGCTGATGATATCATTGGTCCAAAATATGAAACAATGTTACCTAAATATTGTAAATATGATGATGAGGTATTTTTTACAAGAGAATTTGATGCCTTATCATACATACAAGTATAAGTGTTTGCATCTGCTATTGAGCCATCAGATTTCAAAACTTTATAGTTATATCCATCTTGTAATTTTATATAATCACCAGAACTCAATGCTGCTCCGCTCTTTGCTTTTTCAGCATTAGCTACGTACATGTCAGTAGTGCCATCAACTAAATAAACCGTACCTCCTTCCATATAACCACCATTTTTCAACATTTTGGCAATTATTGTAGTTGAATCAACGCTACTTGAACCATTTGCAACAGATCTATCAATCTTTTCTAAAATTTCAGTAATCTTACTATAAGCTTCACAATTTGAATTTTGATTAATAAATGATTTTAATGCCTCTGCTGTTTGAATTTCAGTTGGTTTATCTCCATATCCAGCTTGAGCTTTTATAACTATTTGTGATAATTCATCGTTAAGAATAACCTTACCATAGTTGTTTGTTAAAATCATTGAATTACAAGTTTTTTGTGCAACATTTCCTGACATAGTCGCTACTTGTTGCAAAAATTCATCATCGTATGCAACACCGTTTGATTTACCCATGATATAGTCATAATCAATATTTTCATATCCGTCACTAGTCGCATACTGAATTTTTGATTGTTGGAGTCTTTGATAATAAGTCTGAGATAGCTCAGTCGACTTCCTCGTAAGTGCTTGCTTACGTTTAGAGTTGACTTGAATATCCAATTCAATATCAGCTTTTCGCCTTGTTAAAGCTAATAATCTAACTTGAGATACCGCTAAACCCATTTTGTGTAATACTCCTTTTCTTTTAGTATTCAATTTAACGACATTTTTTTGACTATCTTTAATTAAAATCATCATTTTGTTACAAATATTTACAATATATTTATGATAATATCTTATTATGAAAAGATTTATTCTAGCGTCAGGCTCTCCAAGAAGAAAAGAACTTATAAAAAAACTCAATCTAAACTTTGAAATAATGCCTTCAAGATATGAAGAAGAACTTGATAACAGGCATTTTTCTTATGAAAAGATAGAAAAACTAGCCTACGATAAAGCACTAGAAGTTGCTAATAGACTACCTGAATCTGCGATAATTGTAGGTGCTGACACAGTTGTAGTCCTAGATAAAAGAATTTTAACAAAGCCACTTAACCGTGAAGATGCTTTCAATACCCTAAAGGCATTGAGCAACAGAGAACACGAAGTTGTAACAGGCATGGCTATAATTGATAAATATCAAAATAAAAGCATAATAAGAAGTGTGACAACAAAGGTTGCGTTTAATAATCTTACAGATGAGATGATAAATTTTTATATTGATAACTATAAACCATTTGATAAAGCAGGTTCTTACGGCATACAAGAACTTCCTGAGGGGTTTGTAAATTACTTAATTGGAAACGAAGAAAACGTCATTGGACTTTGCACAACAGCATTAAAAGAGATGATTGAACAATTGTAATAACAGCGGGCGATTTAACTTCGTTAAATCGCCCGCTATCTAAAACATTATATTCGTTCTATTCAATTCCTAAAGAAATTCTCTTATCTTTTGGATTGAATTTAAGAATTTTAACATTAATTTTGTTACCAACTTCTAAAATTACATTATTCTTGTTTTGATATTCAATCATTTCATTATGTGGCAACAACGCTTCTACACCGTCATAGATTTCAACGAAAGCACCGAAGTTCTTAATTCTTGTAATAAGCCCTTCTCTTTCACTACCTTCTTCAATCACTCCAGTTGCAGCTTCCCAAGGATCAGGAGTAATAGCTTTCAAACTTAATGTAATACGTTGTTTTGATACATCAACATCAAATACACCAACTTCAATCTCATCACCAATTTTTAATAAATCAGTTGGGTGTTCAACCCATTTCCATGACAACTGAGAAAGTGGCAACAAGCAATCAAATCCACCAATATCAACAAATGCGCCAAAATCAGTGACTCTAACAACTTTACCCTTGATAACTTGACCAACTTCAACTTGATTAAAGATTTCTTCTTTTGTATGTTCAACTGTATCGTTATATACCTTTTTGTTAGAAAGAATAAAGTTATTATGTTCTTCATCTAATGATAAAATCTTAATTTCGATTTTGTCACCAACTTTGTATTCAACAGTTCTATCTTGAATTTGGCTAGATGGTACAAAACCTCTAATACCAAGAATTTCAACAAGCAAACCACCTTTAACAACTTGAACAATATCACCCTTAATGATTTCGTTATCTTCTTTAAGTTTTTTAAGATCTTGCCATGCATAGAACAAATCAACTTTCTTTCTAGATAAAAGAAACTTACCGTTTTCATCAGGTTCAGAAACAATTAAAAAATCATATTCTTCACCTTTTTGTAAAACTTCTTCTGGTTTCTTATTATCTACAGAAACTTCTTTTGTAGGAACAACAGCTGCAGACTTACAGCCAATGTCAACAATGACACCTTCGCCATCGTATCCATATACTTTTCCTTTAACTAAATCACCTTTTTTCAATGAGCAGTCATATTTACTTAATAATGCTTCAAATTCCTCATTGTTCATTTCTTTAACCATAAAAGACTCCTATTAGACTGTAAGCACCCTAATCATAGCATATTTTTAGGGTTTTGGCAAGAATTTGAAAAATTTCAATTGACAAAACATCATTTGATAATTATTATATATTAAGAAATGTTACAAATTTTATTCAAAATAATCAATTTATTTAAAAGTATATACTTTATATATACATAAGGAATATATAAGAATACGGAGAATAGATAATATGACAACCACTACTGACAACGAACAACTTATCACACTTGAAGAAATTTCTGAAGTTCTTCCTCTTACACAAGGTGATGGTTCTATATATAGAAAAGATGAAACAGGTCAAGTAAACCACGAAAAAATTTCAACAGGTGCAGAAAAGGCAAGAGTTAGTTTTAAAATGACAATGCCAAAGCTTTCTAGTCCTGATTTCAAAAGCTTTATCTCTGCTGCTAAATCAATCGCAGAAACAGGCACTGCAGCATTCGTAAAAACATACTCTCAATCAGATATCGACAAAGTTAAAACTGGCGGTATCACAGGTGCAATCGCTAACCAAATGATTAAAAACAAATATGGTGAAAAATAATTCACAAAATCATTAATTGATTAAATAAAAGTTCCATAAATAGAGGAAGTGTCAACTTTCTCTATTTTTATTTGACGTAAAGTATTGAAATATTCAGCACTTGGTTCAACCCCATCTATTAAAACGTCCAAATAATTTCTTGTGACACCCTTTAAAATATTTTTATGTTTATCAGGTCGTTTTTCAATCAAAAGTTCATGCACTGAACCGATATTGGATTCAAGAAATTTTTCATATTTTTCTTTTGAAATAGATTTAACAATCTCTGCACGTTCTTGTTTAATCTGACTTGGTAAATGACCTTCCATTTTTTCTGCCTGAGTTCCTTTTCTAACAGAATAAGGAAAGGTATGAATTTTAGTCAATTTTGATTTTTTTAGATTTTCAACGGTTGTCGCAAAATCGCTTTCTGTTTCACCAACAAATCCCGTAATAATATCACAGCCTATAAATGGATTATTAAATCGTTTTGCCATATCCTCAATTTGCAAAAGATAATCTTCAACCGTATAAAATCTATTCATTGAATTCAATGTTTTGTTACAAGCAGATTGTAATGATAAGTGGAAATGATTACAAAATTTCTTTGAGCCCTCTAAAAAGTCCAACAATTCAGGAGTGAATTCTAACGGATTTAATGAGCCTAATCTAAATCTTGGAATATCCGTATACCTTTCCACATCTTTTAATAAATCAATCAAACTTTTTTGTATATCAATACCCCATTGACCAATATGTATTCCCGTAAAAACAACTTCTTTAAACCCATGCTCATAAGCTTTATTTATTTGTTCTACTACAAACTCACTGCTTGCGCTTCTTGACTTACCTCTTGCAAATGGAATTATACAGTATGCACATCTATTATTACAACCATCTTGTATTTTTAAGCTAAATCTAGTTTTTCTAGTATCCTCTAACACTTGATAATTAAACGTCTTTAAGTCCATAATATCAGACACAACAGAGTCATTTTGTTTTAACAATTCAGCCATCTTGAATTTGTCATCATTGCCAAAAACATAATCAATATAATCATTTTCAAGTAATTGTTCTTTTTCTATTTGAGCAACACAACCTGTAATAATTGTTTTAATATTTGGATACTTGTGCTTTGCATTACGAAGTAAATAGAATGTTTCTGTATCACTTTTATGCGTTACAGAACAAGAATTCAAAATATAATAATCAGCACAACTCATATCAAGAGTTCTTTTATATCCAGCTTTTTCTAAATTTTCAACAATCAAATCACCTTCAAATTGATTTGATTTACAACCCATTGATTTGATAAAAAAAGTTTTTCTATCAGACATTACACTCTACCATACATATCTTCATATCTAATAATATCTTCTTCAATCAACAAATCTCCTTTTTGAACCTCTATGATTTCTAAGTCGTTTTCATAAGGATTTTGCAAAGAATGGATTTCTTTAACTGCGATATCGACACTGTGTCCAGGACTCAAAATATGATCCTTACCTTCAAGTACTACCTTAGCCATACCAGATAGCACAACCCAATGTTCGCTTCTATGGTTATGTGATTGAACAGACAATTTTTGACCAGAATTAACGTGGATAAGCTTAGTTAAGAATCCTTCACCTTGAGCTAAAACTGTATAAAAACCCCAAGGTCTATAAACTGTCTTATGTACCATTTGAGTATTGTCATGTTGCATTTTTAATGTTTCAAAAATCTGTTTTACATCTTGAACCTTGTCTTTTTTACAAGCCAAAATTGCATCTTCTGTTTCTACAATCACTGTATCTTCTAGTCCTACAGTCGCAACAAGTTTTGATGATGAATACATAAGTGAATTTTTTGAACCCATATCCAATATATGACCAACTTTTACATTACCATCTATATCTTTTTTACTAACGTCATATATTGATTTCCAAGAGCCTACATCTAACCAATCAGATTGTAACTCTGACATTACAATATTTTTTGAATGTTCCAATACAGCATAATCAAAAGAGATATACGGTAATTTTTCAAACTCATTATATGAAACATTTTCTGATACATTAAAATCAATCTTATTTATTACACTATATATGTTTGGAGCATATTCTTTCAACTCTTTCATAAAAGTTGAAACTTTAAACATAAAAATACCACTATTCCAATAATAATTTGAATTATTAGAATATTCTTTAGCAAGCTTGTCATCAGGTTTTTCAACAAAACTTTTAACTCTATAGCCTAAATCAAGTTTTTCCCCAATTTCCATATATCCGAAACCTGTTTCTGCATAATTAGGTTTCACTCCAAACGTAACCAAATAGCCTTTACTAGCTAATTTTTCACCGTCTTCAATAGATTTTTTAAATTTTTCTATATCTTCTATTTTATGATCTGACGGAACAACAAGAATAATCTCGTCTTGAGATTTAACCTTATCAATTACATATTTTACTGCTAATGCAATAGCAGAAGCTGTGTTTTTAGCAATCGGTTCTGATATCACAATCGAGTCTTTTTCAATAGAAGAAAGCTGATATTTCACATTTGCACAGTGTTTTGTGTTAGTTACACTTATAATTTTTTTTGAAGGAACTAATCCCAACACACGTTTATATGTTTCCTGTAACAAGCTCTCCTTGTTCTGAATATTCAACAACTGTTTTGGATAAAGCTCTCTTGATAACGGCCATAAACGGCTTCCTGACCCACCAGCTAATATTACACTGTACATAAAAAATTCCTTATATCAACTTTTTCTTATTTTATCATTATATACTAAGCCAATTCTAAATAAAACTGTTAAGTTTTGTAAATATCATCAACAAAAAAAATCAATATTTCAAAATCAAAATACTTTATATAAATGTAAGCGGGATTTAAGATAACTTTTCAGTTGATTAAGTAAGATTTACAAACATTATATAAAACCTTTTAGGAATTAAGTTGAAACTTCTTTGAAATTCATATTATTTAAACGGACGAGTGACTTGTCACCACTCGTCCGTTTTTACGTTTATAAATTTTTCACAATGAGTTTATTCCTCTAACACCCTTAATAACTTAACACCCTCTAATATTAAGTTTTGTAAATACAATCAGACTAAAAAATCAATTTTTCCAAATCGAAATACTTTATATAAATGTAAGCGGGATTTAAGATAACTTTTCAGTTGATTAAGTAAGATTTACAAACATTATATAA
>CANNUY010000008.1 GCA_947525005.1 uncultured Candidatus Melainabacteria bacterium | reverse complement strand
TGTAGCGCACGTCTCCCTCTCGTTCAGATGATAATTAATCATCTGAACATCGGCAGAGTCCGTGAGGTCGAGAGTTCCGTCGTCTCACGTTTAACGGATACGGCTTCGCCTGATATCCTCAGTTCGACTAGCTCTCCCTTGGTAATAAAAAGATAGGTTCAAGACCTGTCTTTTTTTTATGCTTGAATGCGTTTTGTGAACATGTTGATTAAGGGAGAGGAAATATATCACGGGTAATCGCCGTGACGCAGGTTTGGAAACTTCAATGAAAGTTGTAATGTTTTTGTGTTAGGTTGGACAAAATTTCCAAACCCAATCGAATTTTGCTGTTAAATAAAACTTAAAATCAAAACGCAAAATTCTCTTGTAGCTTGAACACGTTTTGTGAACTCAAACGAAGAAATATCAGCCATGCTTACTCCTATAAAGTTCTTCCTTATTCTATCATAAATTATCGTATCCTTTTAGAATATTAAATACAAACCTTATTTTTCAAAACTTGATTTTTCAGGAAAATGTTTTTCCATTATCTTATGAACATTTAATCTATCTTTATCAGTCGTTTTTTCGCAATCGTTCAAACAAACTAATTTAGCCCTAATTTGTTCAATTCTCTTAACCGTTCTTTTGCTTAAGTTAAAACATTTTGTATCTAAAACTTTTCTAAAAACATTCTTATCTAGCCAAGTCGGTTTAACCCATTTTTCAACACCTTGTTCTGTCGCCAATGCATAATATATAACTATCATTCTTTGCCAATCTTCATGAGTTCTAAATCTATTATTTAATGTTTTTGAAACGAGTTTTGGAAAAGCATTCAAACAATCAATGAAAACTGACTTTTTATAAGCATCTATACAATGGTGGGGTGAACCCGTTTTTTTAGGTTTTCCAAATTTATTAAAAACCTCTCTATAAGCAAGATGAACAGTCTTATCATAACCTCGTTCTGGTTCATCACACAATTTCATCTCGCTAAATAATCTACAAATTGGCTTATCTCCCTCAAAGAAAAAATTTTCTTCAACTCTTGACCAAAAAAACATATCGTCATTTGCATATAAAAAATATTCAGATAAGTCAGGTATAAAAGGTAGCCTTAATTCTATGGCGTTTGAATTGAATAATGGCAATTTGTCTTGTGGCACAATCTCTGAATGGTCAATAATTCTAACCTTATCATTTTCTAAATTCAACCAACTAGGAACTTGACCATCTGTTACAATATATATTTTATTAATCCAAGATGCATTCTTTTCAACCGAACGTAAAGAATATTTCAATTCATCATTGCTTACAAATCTACATTTTTGAACGGCTTCTTCATCGCATTTTTCTGATTGGTATAAAGCTTTTTTCTTAAGCCAATTCTCGTCTTCACCATCAACCCATAAATAAACTAAATCAATCTTTTTATCTGAACACATAATAACAACTCTTTAATTAAATAATACAAAAAAATTATCACACAAATACAAAAAATAATAAAAAATAATAAAAAATATTACACTCTATGTATGAAATATTCTGTCATTAGGTTCAAATATGCATGTTTTTGGTATAATAAACAAATAATTATTGTAATTTAAATAGGAAGACGTTTATGAAAAGATTTTTATGGTTATTGACAGCATTTTTAACAACTATCCAAAATGCATTTGCATTTGATGTGGATCATTTTATGGATACAACGATTGCACCAGTATCAGATGCAATCGCAAAGGTTATATTCACACCGATATCATTTTTTGGAAATGATGTTCCAATAATCATTTTCTGGATATTATTCGCAGGTATATTCTTTACAATATATTTTAAAGGTATCGCAATTTGGGGATTTAAACACGCCATTGACGTTGTTACAAAACCAGCTGAAAGCGACAACTGTGGTGAAGTTTCATCATTCGGTGCACTCGCTACTGCACTTTCAGGAACAATCGGTATCGGAAGTATCGCAGGTGTTGCGATATCAATATCTATTGGTGGACCTGGTGCTGCATTCTGGATTTTTGCAGGTGCAATACTTGGTATGTCTATCAAATTCGTTGAAGCAACCCTAGCTGTAAAATATAGACGATTTAACCTTGATGGTTCTGTATCAGGTGGACCTATGCACTACATAGCACACGGTCTTACTAGAAAGAAACTTCGTTGGTTAGGTCAACCACTATCTGTTATATTCGCTATACTTTGTATTGGTGGTGGTATTACAGGTGGTAATATGATTCAAATTAACCAAACTGCTCACCAAATAATCTTTATTACAGGTGGTCAAAACAGTTTCTTGCACGGATATGCATGGGTAATAGGTCTTATTACTGCAATACTTATTGGATTAGTTGTTGTTGGTGGTATTAAGAGTATAGCAAAAGTTACAACTATTCTAACTCCTACAATGTGTCTATTGTATATCATTTCAGGTTTTATTGTAATCTTCGCAAACTATGCAAGCATACCTCACACTATCGCTTTAATCGTAAGAGAAGCATTTCACCCAACAGCTGTTGCTGGTGGTTTCTTTGGAGTTCTTATACTTGGATTAAGACGTTCTGTTCAATCTAATGAAGCTGGTACTGGTGCTGCAGCGATTGTTTATGCTACATCTCAAACGAAAGAACCTGTTTCTCAAGGGTTTGTTGCACTTCTTGAAACATTCTTAACTGGTGTATTATGTTTGTTTACATCATTCGCTATTGTTTCATCTGGTGTTCTTAACGAAACTCATATCGGTCAAATTTCTGGTATTGAACTTGCTTCAAACGCATTTCAATCTGTTATCTCATTCTTCCCAATAATCTTGTCAATAATTGCTGTTTTATTTGCATTATCAACATTGATATCTTGGGCATACTATGGACAAAAAGCTTGGACATTCTTGCTTGGTGAAGGTAAGAAACGTGTTCTTACATTTAACCTTATTTATTGTTTATTTATTATAATTGGTTCAGCGATGAATGTTCAATCTATTATAAATATCACTGATGCAATGATGATTGCTATGTGTGTTCCAAACATTATTGTACTTTATATCCTATGTCCTGAAATCAAAAGAGATTTAGCAGATTATTGTAAAAGACATAAGATGTTCTGCAAGGAAGAAAAATAAATTTAAACAAAAAAGGGCTCGAGATATCATCTCGAGCCCTTTTTTTAATCTCTTAGTAACAAAATAACTTTATTAATTCCAGTGAAATATTACCCATTCCTCACTTGACAAATGCTGAAAAAATTTATAAACTAATCTTGAGCATGGTCTTATGACAAATTCTTAAGTGAATGCGTTACAAAAACCGTTAAATGCTCGGGTATTACTATGTTTATACATTTGTTACAGTATGTAAATACTTATCACAAATTAATCAATTTCGAATCTTTACTCTGCTTGAAAAATATACTAGGGACGACAGCAATCGAAATTGCAAATATATAAATCTAAAAACCCGATAGTAACAGTGTAGATAGGAAATATAATTATGGAAAACAAATTTAACCACTCAGGAGTTAGTAAGCCAAACATTGAACTCAAAGACTTTTTTGAGTTTCTTGACCCTAAAGTAGTTGAAAAAATTAAAGCAACCTCTGAAGAATCACGTAATAGAATTTCTTCTGATATGGACGCACTTACTGGATTGTCTAAGCTAAAATAACTAAGTATTATAGATAATTCTTTAAGATTGATTTAACATAATTTTGTGTTTCTTTATAAGGTGGAACACCGTCATATTTTCTTACAGCATTTGGACCTGCATTATATGCTGCAAGTGCTAAGATTACGTTCCCATTAAACCTATCTAACATAGATTTTACATACTTAACTCCACCTTCAATGTTTTGTTGAGGATCCATTGGGTCTTTTACTCCCAATCCTTTTGCCGTAGATGGCATTAATTGCATCAAACCTAGTGCACCTACTTTTGATTTTGCGTTTGGATTAAATCCTGATTCTTGTTTAACCAATGCTTTAATCAATTTTGAATCTACACCGTATTTTTCAGATGTTGTTTCAATCATAGACATAATTTCATCTTTAGTTGCACGTTTAGTGAAATTAACATTTGGATTAGTATAAAGCTGAGCATCAACGCTTGTAATACCTCTATTTCTCAATAATGACCCAAACTGAGCTTGAGCAGTTGACTGCAAAACCTTATCAAAAGATTGAATATTTGAAGAGTTAGGTAACGCAATACCCTCAGATTTTAAAACATCGGTCTTAGCCTTTGGAGGAACACCGTTTACATAATTATTCATAGCTGTGTAACGCTTCATAGCGTTAGCTTGACCACCTGATTGTAATAATCCTTGAATCATTTCAGAGAACATTTATTGTACCCTCCACCTCGTACACTTATTTATACGACCTTTGAAATACATACTTTAACACCTTTGGGTAAATATCCTCTATATGGTTTAATTATTTTTATTAAAAAGTCAAGCATGTCTTGTATTTACATGGAAAAATGATTATAAAAGTAAGGCGATTTTGGACTTGTCCAAAATCGCCTTACAAAAAACTTATTCATAAATATCAAGCTTATTCTTACCAGCTTCTTTAGCTCTTATCAATGAAACCTTTAAACTATTCATCAAATGTTCTGTATCAGTAAATCTTGAATAGTTTGCACACAAACCTATACTAACAGTTATATTTGTTGAAACACCGTCTTTTTCAAACTTATGTTCAGATATTTTTTGTTTAAGACGTTCTATAGGAATAATAGCTTTTGTAATAGGTGTCATAGGCATAAAGACAATAATCTTATCCCCACCAAATCTATATAACAAGTCAGTACGTCTAAATACTTCTTTCAAAAGTTGTGCTAGTTGATAAATTACAAAATTACCAAATTTATCGCCATAAACTTCGTTGATTTTACCCATTTCATCAATATCAATAAATGCTAATGTGAAATTATAAATATATCTTCTTGCTCTATTAAATTCTTTTTCCAAATTAGCTTCAAATTCTTGTCTATTAAATAAACCTGTCATAGAATCTTGAAGTGCATGTTTCAACTGTTCATTAAACATAAACTTAAACTTAAATATCAATTCAAGTTCGTGTGTAATAACATCAAAAAACAACTTTTCAAAAATATTCATCTTTTTATTGGCTAATAAATAAATACCACCTGTTAAATTTTCAGAAAACATATATGGTAAAATGATTTCTGTATCAAATTTTCTCAACTTAAATTTATCAGAAATATCACCTGATACAAGTGCCGTTTGAACTTCATTTATACGTTTATATTTATTTTCAAATTCATCAAAGAATTTGTTAGACAATTTTTCTATCTGATTTATTGTGATATTTTCGTTTGGCAAAGAAAGGTTTAAAACATTCTTTGAGCTTTCATTTGACTCATTAAAATACAACCCACATAAATCGTAAGATATGTACTTATCAAACAATTTAAAGATATTCAATGAAAGTGCATAATCATCGTTCATATAATTAACCAATGATTTGATATCATCTAAAATAGATGATTGAACAATCATTTTATCCATAATCTCAGTCGATAGAGTTTTTAAACAACTGTTTGTTAGTTTATATTCTAAAATTCCTTTTTTCTCTGTTTCAGAAAAATTATATTCATCTGCAAGAGTTTTCAAATCTTGTTCAGAATCAATAACCTTAAACAAATCGAAGTTTTGATTAAGTGTTTTAGGTTTAAGAACAGCAAAAGGGATATTTTTAATAACATCAATTTTTTTTATTAAGTTTTCAAAGTAGTAGCAATCATGAAAAGAGGTGGTGGCAAGGTCGGTTAGAATGACGTCCGGAGCATCTGCAAACATACGTTTGATTGCTTTATCGACTTTCTTTTCAACAACAACTTCATAACCATCAAATAATGAAGTATTATATTTTTTTCCACCTAGTACTAAAACTTTTTTCATAACATCTCACTTTCGCTAAATTTTTATTACAATTTTAGCAGTTTTTGAAAAGAATTTGTATAGTCGGATTATATGATTTTTGATGTACACAGGGATTTACTATTTTCAATAATAATTTAAATTAATGCAAGTAAATCCCTGTGTACGTATAAAGAAATTTTTAATTTAACTATTTTCTTTCTTTTCAGAGTTGCGAAGCCAAAAGAAAGAAAACAGTAGAAAAAGAAAGAAATGGCACGCTTGAGTAGACACGAAAATATTTGCACTCAACCGTTGAAGCTCATAACTCGGAATTTGTGAGTTTATTTTAGTTATCAAATTCCTCAAACAAATTCGCTGTCTGTGTTTCGTTTATGTTTTCGTGTCTACTATGTTGTTTTCAACAACAATTAAACAGTTTTTAAAATTTCAAATTTAATGTCTAAACTTTTTCTTTTGATATTTAATGATAACTGGTTATTGAATTTAAAAATTTTTCAACAGAATTATTCGGGACAATAGTGGAATTTATTTCATAATCCCTGTAAACATTAACCTCTATTCAGAAACATAACCCAAAGATTTTAGAATACTATCTTTCTTTCGCCAGTCTTTTTCAACCTTTACCTGTAGCCCTAAAAAGACCTTTTTATCAACAATTTTTTCTAAATCCAAACGTGCTTGAGTACCGATTGTTTTTAAAAGACTTCCACCTTTTCCAATCAAAATACCCTTTTGACTCTTATGTTCACAAATTATTGTTGCACGTATTCTATCGATATCATCTGCTTCTTTATATTCATCAACCATTACAGCTACAGAATGTGGGATTTCATCTTGCGTGTTCAAAAGGATTTTTTCTCGCACAATTTCTTCTACGATATCTCGCATATTTTCTTCTGTTACAACATCTTCAGGATACAACATTTCGCCTTCAGGTAAATATTTTTTAATAATATCAACCAATTTTTGTTTATTTTTACCAGTCTTAGCTGAAATTCTAATTGTATCAACAGCCTTAGGATAAAGTGTTTTATAAGATAAAATATTTTCATCTAACGTCTTAGGTGAAGCCTTATCGGTCTTATTCAAAACCATTACGACAGGTACGTTTAAAGCTGACAAAACATTATCTACAATCCATTTATCACCTTTTCCTGCAGGAGTTGAAACATCTACCAAAAACAAAACCACATCAGCATCAGGCACTGCTACCTTTGCTTCATCTAACAAAAACTCTCCGAGTTTATTTAATGGCTTATGTATCCCTGGGGTATCAACGAAAACAATCTGCATTTCATCTGTTGTATAAATTCCTTTAATACGTTTTCTTGTAGTTTGAGCCTTATTCGTAGCAATAACAATTTTTTGCTCTAAAATTTGGTTTAAAAGAGTTGATTTTCCAACATTAGGTCTGCCTATTATTGCTGTAAACCCTGATTTCATTACTTATTACCCCCAAATTTTTTGTCTGTATAAATATCCTTTGGCTCAATCACCTTTTCACAATACTTGTAGTTCAAAAGATAATCAACTACATCTTGTGGGATTTTTGCGTTACAATACAGTTCTTTTGCAGAGGTTTTTGCAAACTGTTGAGCCATTATATTATCAAAAAACTCGAACAATTTATCATAAAACCCATTTGTATTTAAAAATACAATCGGTTTATTATTATACCCAAGTTGTTTTTGAACAATCATCTCAGAAACTTCTTCTAATGTACCAAAACCACCTGCCATAGCAACAACTGCATCAGATACATCATCGAGTTTTTGCTTTCGACTTCTCATATCAGGAGTTTTGTAAAACTCATCACAATAATCAGAGGCTACCCCAAAACTACACAATTTTTCAGGCATAACCCCAATTATTTTTGAACCGTTTTGTTTTGCTGTGTTAGCTACTACGTCCATTGTTCCGACACAACTTCCACCATATACTATTCCAAACCCGTTTTTTGCTAACAATTCACCTAACAACTCTGCATCTTTATAATATGCTTTATCAAGTGTGTTTGATGAAGAACAATAAACACAAACTTTTTTCATTACTTATCTATTCCTTTTAAATAATTATAAGAACAAGCAATCCCTGTTCCTTGACGAGAACAATCAACCTCTAAAGTCATATCGTCCATATTTGTACCAAACGGCAAAATCTTATCTTTATAAACGTCAAACCCAAAAACATCTTTACCCCAAACATTTGGTGAAGATTTACCATTAACATCAAACATAATCTTTGCCAAAACAACATTATCATTCTTTGAAGAATCTTGATTTAACCAATTAAAAGCTATAGTTGCTCCACCATTAGTCATATACATTTCAGGAAATATATAATTTCCATCTGGTGTATCTCCATTTAGGTATTTAATCTTATAACTAACGACTTTCTTTAATGGATAAACCTTAATCAACGCAGACATGAAATCTTGAATGTTTAAAGGCTTGTTAGCTTTGTAATTATCACAGTTCATCATAGATATAGGAATTGATGAGAATCCTATCTGAGCTTGTTTCCATTTGTCAACATTTTTAGATAAAACTACGTCATCAACAGACAACGGTATAATTAATATTGCTACCGTGATAAAAATTATAAATAATATACTAACTTCAATTAACGTAAAGCCGTCTTTTAAATTCTTATTCATTATAAATAATCCTATGCCATATCTAGACGTTTCTTTTCCTGAATAAGATTGTCATAAACCCAATCAGGAACAAAGTTTTTGCCAAGAATAATCTGTCCGTTCATAATGTTTGGAGCGTGAAAATCAGACCCACCTGTAACAATAAGCCCATATTCTTCAGCTAACGTAGAAAAATGTTCAATATAAGGTGCTGAGTGTTTTCTATGATAAGCTTCAATCCCTCTCAACCCACAATTAACAAGTTCAGGTATTAATTCATCTGCAATCGGTACATCGTAAGGGTGCGCAATTACAGGAACTCCACCTGCATCATAGATGATTTCTACAACATCAAATGGTGAAACAGTTTTTCTTTCAACATAAACAGGTGATTCTGTATTGATGTATTTGTTATACGCTTCCATAACATTGGAAGTTCCACCTGCATTTGCTATTGCTCTAGCAATATGAGGACGACCTATACTACCATTCTCGGCAACTAATTGTTTCACGTCTTCATATTTAATTTTTATACCTTCTTTTTTCTTCAACAATGCCAAAATTTCTTTGGTTTGTTTTACACGGGCTTGTTGCTGAGCTTTCAACATAGCAACAAAATCCTTATTCTTAACGTCCATAAAATACCCTAAAATATGAACTTCCATTCCTTTATAAAGAGTATTTACTTCTATTCCTCGAATAAGTTCTAAGTTTTCACCTTTTTCTTGTATATATTTTTGAGCCACATCATAAGACAAAATATTATCGTGATCTGTTAAAGCAATAGCTTCAAGACCGTGTTCAATGGCTAAATCAACAATTTTTTCGGGTGAGTATATTCCATCAGAATAATAGGTATGAATGTGTAAGTCTGACTTCACTTCACCCTCCTAATCTCAAACGCTGTTTTCAACGCTTTCCTCCAATCTATCTTTACTATCTACATTAAAATTAATTCTTTTTATTTCAGTTGCTTTTCCATCACATAAAGAAACTTCAACTGCATTAATTTGGGCAATATCACCACTTGCGACTTCATATCGTTCAGGCATAAGAGTAAGTAAACGCTTAATAGAGGTTTCATATTCCATACCAATAATACTATCAAACGCACCACAAAAACCTGCATCAGTAATATATGCCATACCATTCATAATCTTTTCATCGGCTGTCTGAACGTGAGTATGAGTACCAACAAACATTGAAACACCCAACTCAGATAAATATCTTCCAAAACATAATTTTTCAGCAGACGCCTCTGCATGAAAATCTACAATAATATTTGGAGTTATCTCTTTTAATCTTTCAACCTCGGCTTTTACAATATCCCAAGGTGAATCTATAGGTTGCATAAACACTCGACCAAGAGCATTTATAACCCCAATCTTTTTACCATTTTTTTCTATAATTCTGCTACCAGAACCTGCTGTTCCTTTTGGATAGTTTATAGGTCTAACTAGTCTATCTGCATCTTCTATATAGCCAAATATATCTCGTTTATCCCAAATATGATTACCAGATGTTATACAATCAATTCCTGCGTTAAGGAACTCTTTATAATTTTTTTCGGTTAACCCAAACCCGTGAGATGCGTTTTCACCATTTGCAATAACAAAATCAGGAAGTTCGCCCTTTTCTTTTAAATCAGAAAGGTAGGCAAATACAGTATTTCTACCACATTTACCTACTAAATCTCCGAAAAATAATATTTTTATAACATCTTTTGTCATAATCACCTTTGAACCTGTCAATTTGTATCAGTAACTAACTAATCCAAACCAACCATAATGTTATTTAGCAATCTCAACTGCTCTAAATTCACGAACAACTGTTACACGAATTTGTCCAGGATAGTCAAGTTCGTTTTCAATCTTCTTAGCGATATCTCTTGCTAATTTGCCTGATGCCAAGTCATCAAACATATCAGCTTCAACTATAACACGAACCTCACGACCTGCTTGAACAGCGAATGATTGTTTGATACCGTCATAACTATTAACGATTTCTTCAATTTTTTGTAGACGTTTGATATAAATTTCAAGAGTATCACGTCTAGCTCCTGGGCGACCAGCTGAAATAGCGTCAGCTATCTTAACCAATACTGCTTCAATAGTATTTGCTGTAACATCATCGTGGTGAGCCTCGATTGCGTGAATAATTTCTTCTTTTTCACCAAACTTTCTAGCAAGTTCAACACCTAGTTGAATATGAGTACCTTCTTGAGTTTGGTCAACTGCTTTACCGATATCGTGCAATAAGCCAGCTCTTTTTGCTACATAAACATTAGCACCAAGTTCTGCTGCTAACATACCTGCAATATTACCAACCTCGATTGAGTGGTTTAGTACGTTTTGACCATAACTTGTTCTGTAATATAAACGTCCTAAGTCTTTTATAAGCTCTTTACTCAATCCCATAACACCCATATCTAAAGCAGCGTTTTCACCTTCACGGTAAATTTTCTTTTCAACCTCTGCTTTTGATTTTTCAACAACTTCTTCAATTCTAACTGGGTGGATACGTCCGTCTTGAATAAGTTTTTCTAAAGCAAGCTTTGCAACTTCCCTTCTAACTGGGTCAAAAGATGAAAGCACAACAGCTTCCGGAGTATCGTCAATGATTAAATCTACTCCAGTCAATGTTTCTAGAGTTCTAATATTACGACCTTCACGTCCAATAATACGTCCCTTCATTTCATCGTTTGGCAAAGATACAACTGAAACAGTTGATTCTACAACCTGCTCCATCATACATCTTTGCATTGTTGTAGAAATAATATCTTTTGCTTTTGCTTCAGCATCTTCTCTGATTTTTGCTTCGTTTTCTCTTATCAACTGTATTTGTTCTTGAGCTAAATCTTTTTTTAGTTGCTCCATTAACATATTTTTCGCATCTTCTACTGATAAACCAGAAATTCGTTCTAATTCAGCTATTTGTTTTACGATAGTGTCTTTTAGTTCTTGTTCTTGTTTTTCGATTTCATCTTCTCGTTTATCAAGACTAGATTCTTTGTCAGTAACAGCCTGTATCTTATTTTCTAGTTCATCTTCACGTTTAGATAATTTATTTTCAAAATTATTTAATTCTCTACGTCTTTCTCTTTCTTCTTCGTTAAATTTTTCACGTTCATTTTGCAAAGATTCTTTTGCAGAAATCATTGCTTCTTTTTTGATTAAATTTTCTTTTTCTGCTAAATCAGCAGCACTAACCTTTGATTGTTTGATAAGTTTGTTGCAATAAATCAACAACCCAACTACTGTAATTGCTAAAACAATTACAACAACCAAAGCAACTGGACTAATTGTGTTCATCAGCTTTTCCTTTACTATTCATTTTTTATTATAATATATGCAATTGCACGGCACATATAACCTACCGGCTCATTATCTAAAAGTAATTTTCAAACAATTTTATCGCATATATATCCTAAAAATTCTTATACTACTTCTATGATAATTTTATCATATTTATAAAATTTTGTATAGTAAAATTTCAAGAAAAATAGTAAAATTTTAAGTGCAAAAATCCAATTACACATTATGCATTACGAATTACACATTAATCACATAATCCTTGTGAGCAATAACTTAGTTACTTACCAAATCAATGCACTCTTACAGCAGTACTCACAGCCATTCCAGGTACAAAATTGTACTCTGAATAATCCTTTGTAAACGCAATCCTTACAGGAACTGTATCAGACATCAAAGGTTCAGAAACTTCTTGTCCATCTAATTTTGCAACACTATCAATATCGTCAACACTTTCTACAACACCCTTAAAAAATTTTCTAGGGAAATCTTCAGATTTTATATAAACCACTTGTCCTTCGTGCATTTTATTAGCCTGAGATTTTTTATAATTTGCTATAATCCAAACATTTTTAGGCACAAGGTTCAAAAGTTCTTGACCAACTTCAACCTCATCTCCTACTTTCACATTCCGTGAAGAAATAGTTCCATCTTGTGATGCATAAACTCTTGTATATGAAAGGTTCAATTTACAATCTGCAACCTTTGATTCCAAATCTTTTATCTGTTGTTTTAATTCAACAGTGTCAACCATTGCATAATCTTCTTCATCTTCTTCTTGAGGTTGAACCCCGTTAGGCATATTTTGATTAACTTGTGCATTCTGAGTGGCAATCATATTATGACCATTTGAAGATACCTGATAAACACTAGAAGTTTGCATACCTTGACCTACGATACCTTGTTGATATAGTGGATTTACTGGTTTTGGTTTTTTAGGCAATGGGTTTAGTTTATCCTTACGTTTTTGAACATTTCCAGAAAACATCTTTGCGAACTTATCTAAATCACTTCTTGCAAATACATATTTTGACTCAATTAAACTTTTCGTTCTTCTTTGTCTTTCGTCAGATATAATGATATCATCTCTATCAGGTCTTTCGCACATTAAAAGTCTGACTTTTGCGTGGTTAAGCTCTGATTCAGCATCACGTAATTTCAATAAATAAGGTTGTGATTCAACCTCAAGCAACAAATCACCTTTTTTTACTTCTTGACCATCTTCAACAAAGACATTTAAAACTTGTCCACTAACTCGTGATGAAATAGAAACCATTTTCCCTTCCACAACTGCATCGTGGGTTGTTTCATAACCTGTTAAGAAAAATACAACAGAAAAAAGCACTAACGCAACCCCAAGGATTAACGTAAAAGATTCAGGTTTATCTGTTTTTGAATATTTTTTTTCTTGCATAATTATAAAACCTATTTATGTTTAACTCTAACACCCTCAACCTCGTGGACATCTTCAATTACTAAAAATGCCTTTTTATCGATTGATTTAACAATAGTTTTAATCTTTGACATCTCTAATCTTGAAACTACGCAATAGGTTAAAATCTTTTCATCTCCTGAATAACCGCCTCTTGTCTTGATATAAGTAACGCTTACATCAAGCTCTTTCATTATTTTTTGACCGATTTCTTTGTGATATTCTGATACTATTCTAACCGATTTTGAAGTATTAAATCCAGTAATTACAACATCAATAGTCTTTGAGGCGATATAATACGTGATAATAGCATACATAGCGTTATCTACCCCATATAAGAATCCTGATGCAGTATAAATCAAAAGATTAAATCCCATTAAAAACTCACCAATACTCATAAACGAAAATCGTTTTGAAAGTTTGATAGAAAGTATTTCTGTACCGTCTAATGACGCACTGTTTCTAAGAATGAGCCCAACCCCTGAACCTAAAACAATCCCACCAAAGATAGTTGCTAAATACGGAACATTTGTTACAACCGTTCCAGAAAACAAGTTTGTAAACAAAGAAAGCATAGTAACAGAATAAAATGTCTGAAATACAAATGCTTTTCCAATCGTTGTATAAGCCAAAAATATAAATGGCAAATTCAAGCAAAATATTAAAATACCAAGATTGATACCTGTAATTGTGTTCATCATCATAGAAACCCCAATCACACCGCCATCAATAATTTTGTTTGGTATTAAAAAACATTCTAAAGCAAACGCTACAATAATAGCACCGATTGTTAAACTTATAAATCTGAGTACAATTTCACGCACCTTTTCTGCCGTTGTTTGTTCTGGCAAAGGTTTTTGTTTCTTTTTAATGTTGAAAATACCCATTATTTACTTCTCTCACTAGATTACATAAAGTTAAAGAAACCAGTTTTTTCAGTTTCTGCTTTATTGATACATAATATTTTTTCTAAATCTTCTTTAAAAGTCACTAAATCATCATATTTTTTAAGTGAACCGTCCATACAAATTGAAACATCTCCTGTTTCTTCTGAAACAACAATACAAGCAGAATCATTGATTTCTGTAAGACCAAGTGCCGCTCTATGTCTTGTACCATATTTCCAGCTTAATTGTGGATTTTCAGTCAACGGTAATAGTACACCTGAAGAAAGGATTTTGTTATCTTTTATAACCATCGCACCATCGTGTAATGGTGTATTAGGGTGAAAAATTGTTAAAATTAATTCAGCTGAAACATCTGCATTTATTTTTGTTCCAACATCTGAATATGCGCTAGGACTAACGTCATTTTGTAGAACAATTAATGCACCTGTTTTGGTCTTTGTTAAATACTTAACTGCTTCAACTAGTTCTTTTACAACGTCAATGTTTTCATCTTTATTAGAATTGTGATGGTTAAATCCTAAAAATGTTTTACTGAAAAACCCTGGTTGTCCTAAATATCCTAAAAATCTTCTTAATTCAGGTTGGAAAATAACAATCAAACTCAATGCAATTAAAGCTATTGTGTATTCAAAAAATGTTCCTAATATTTTTAGATTGAACATTATAAGAATTTCGCTAAATATCCACGAGAAGAACAAGAACAACAATCCACGCACAAATTTTTCAGAATTAGTATGTTGAATATATCTTTTATAAAACAACAAGACAATACCAACAATCAATAATATTTGGATAGTGTTCCCAAAATCGTTTAATATCGTAAATATGTGTGAGATATGTCTTGTGAAGATATTTAACATTATTTCAACCTATCTGGAATAACATCGTGTGACACCAAATCATCTAATGTTTCCCTTTTTACTATAATATCAGATTGTGAATTATTTACAAGTACCATAGCAGGTCTTTCAACACTATTATAATTGCTTGCCATAGAATAATTATAAGCACCTGTGTTATATACACACAAAATGTCGCCTGTAGAAAGCTTTGGAAGTACAATATCTTTTATCAAGATGTCGCCTGATTCACAGTATCTACCTGCAATTGTAACTTTTTCTGTTTGAGTTTCATCAACTTTGTTTGCAACCTCAGCCAAGTATTCTGCTTGATACATACTTGGTCTTGGGTTATCTGCCATACCACCATCAACAGTAACATATTTTGTCATATTAGGGACTTGTTTCATACTACCTATCGTATATAATGTTACTCCAGAAGTAGATATAATACTTCTTCCTGGTTCTATATATAATGTAGGTGGTTCAATATTGTATTTTGCAATATGTTTGTCTAATGATTCTATGATAACATCTGCAATTTCATTTATTGATGGTGGCAAATCAGAGTCAACATATTTTACACCAATACCACCACCAATATTTATTTCGTCTAATACAATGTTGTATTTTGTGCTAATTTCACCTAAAGTTTGAGTCAATACATCAATTTCATCGTGAAAACAGCTTGGTTCAAATATTTGTGAACCGATGTGTGCGTGAAGTCCTCTGATTTTAATGTTTTGATGTCTTGTTAAAATAGAAGTTACGGCATCATCAAGTTGAGTTAAATCAAATCCAAATTTTGAATCTAATTGGCCAGTTTTAATGTATTCGTGGGTATGGCATTCAATTCCTGGACTAATTCTCAATAGTACATCAACTGTCTTATTATAACGTCCTGCAACTTTTGATATCAAATCAATCTCATAAAAATTATCAACTGAAATTCTGCTTATGCCATTTTTTATTGCGTAATCTAATTCTCGTTCTGTTTTGTTATTACCATTAAATAAAACGTGTGAAAGTTCAATCCCAGCATTCAAAACAGTATGAATTTCACCTATTGAAACAGTGTCAAATCCAAACCCTTCTTCATCAAGAATTTTTACAATAGCACTTGTGCACAAAGCTTTTGATGCGTACATCATTCTTGTATGTGGATAAGATTTAAACGCATTTTTATAATCGTGACAAATGTTTCTCAAGGTAGTTTCATCAACTACATATAAAGGTGTGCCGTACTTTTTAGCAAGTTCAACTGTATCACAGCCACCGATGAATAAATTTTCTTTTCTCTCTACCGTCGCCGGTTTTATATGCTGATTGGTTGTCATTTTATTCCCTTTTTAATAACTTCTTTATAAAAGCATACAAGAATAAAACTCTTTTTACAATACTATATTTGTATTACTTAAAACGTTTTTTTAATTCCATGTAATCCATTATTATAACTAGGATACAACCTATTTACAAAACTTAACAATACTGTTTGTAAAAAGCAATTAAAACAGGCTCAAAACCTTTATATACATGGGTAACGAGTTAAAGGATTGAGTTAAAAATGGTAAGTTCAACAGGATACAATCTAGCAATAAATCCTAATATCTCATCAGGAATTACAGTTTCAAATACGATGAGAGTTAATTCACAACATAAGCAACAAGAAAAAGTTGTTACTGTTAAAAATGCAAAAATTAAATATCATAAAATTAAAAGCTCTGATAAATACACTGTATATGGTAAATGGAGTGATGATTATGCTTATGAAATTGATAAAGAAATAACTAATTCACCAGAAATAACAGCACTTCGTAGTAGATACAGATTGATAACTTTTAAAAACCCTATTTCAAAATCATTATATTTGAAAGATTGTTATATTATAGATTTTATAGAAGCACCACAAAGATATAAAGGCGAAGGAACAAAAGTTGTTCAAGCGCTTGTTGAAAGAAGCTTGGCAGACAAAAATTGTAAAGGTCGAGTTGTTGTAAACGCTGAAATCATTGACGGCAAAACTTCTCCTGCTGGGTTCTTTTATAAACTTGGTTTCAGATTTGTTGAACCTGATAGAAACGAAATTTTGAAAAATTGGGTTAAACAAAATACCTTAATTGATGCACCAAAATTGACTGGCATGATGTATTTACCTGAAAAGAATATTCAAAAAGTTCTTCTTTATAATGAAAATTTGTTGTAATAAATTTTCGGATTTGTAATTTTTGCAAAAACTTTAATGGGATTTTGAAATGAATTCAGGATATCTCCAAAAAATCTAGTTTCGGAATTCCTATAAATATTCAAATGACAATTCTGTAATAGCCTACTCTTTAGTAATTGTCCTTAGAAAGTTTTGCACTCCACCAGTAATTATTAAATCGGGTTCAGCTACGCAAAAGGCATCAAGAGTGATTATTCCTGCTCTTTTTTGTCCATCAGCAATATATAATAATCCGACCATAATCTTATTCAACGGATTAGAGGTATCCTTTTTATATTCAGCAAGCTTTTGTTTTGTCTTTTTTTGTAGAGCATAACATTCAGCTAAATTTTTGTAATATTCAAAATTCAAACCATAAAGTTTTATGGCACGTTCAAAACAATCCTGAGCACGTTCAGCGAACCCAAGTTCAAAATATGCTCTACCTAAATTATTGTAAGCAACAGCAGTAGATTGTGAATTCGTGTTCAAACTTATAGCAATCTTGAATTCCTGAACTGCAGCATAATAACAGTGTTCTTCAAGATATCTTAAACCTAACGCATTATGAAAAACGGAGTTGTTGCTAGCGTTGATATCAAAAGAACCTGACATAATTGGTTTTCTATAACCACTTGTCATAAAGGTTAATGAGAATAATAATAGTACTATAAAAAATTTATTTTTCATCATAAAAGATTAAGTTCTAGACCTTCTTTCGCCATAATCACATCGTCATTTGTATAAATTTTTGCCAAGTCATCTAGTTTGTTATCGTCATAAGATGGGTCATAATGGAAAAATACAAGTTTTTCAGCATTTGTTTGACGTTTCGCATCAATCGCCATATCAAAAGTTGAATGTCCAAACCCTTGTTTTGGAGTGTAAATACTCAAATAATCTTCTACAGTATATTGAGCATCGTGAACCAACAAATTGCAATTACGAGCAAACTTGATTAGTTTTTTATCTCCACCTTCATAGCTTTCTTTATCAGTTGAATATACAAAACTTTTGCCTTTATAAGTAATTTTGTATACAAAAACGCCATTTTGAGGGTGTGCAAAAGATTTATAACAAGAAATTATAACATCATCGTCATTATATTGATTTGAATAAAAATCTAAAACTCTTGTCACAATAGGTGGTTCACCCTTTCTCAAAACAATATAGTTTGCTTCATTCAAATCATTAATTGTCAATTCTGCAGCGATATCGCCTAAATCAAGAGGGAAAGTTTTTGTAAACAGAAGCTTAGACAACTCTGTTTCAAGCTTTTCATCTTGAGCAACTCCACCAAAAACATTTATTTTGGTCGATGCAAGGTGCATTGGTTTAAAAAACGGGATACCTAAAATATGGTCTTGATGGATATGTGATAATAAAATTGTAGCAGATATAGGATTGCGTTCTGTTATAGTATTACCTGATTCTATGTACTTTTGCATAAGTTCATTACCTAAATCAATCAAGCCTGTACCTGCATCTAATATAATCAAGTGCCCACCCACATTTACTTCTACGCAAGATGTGTTTCCACCATAGTTTAAAAATTCTTTGTTTGCTACAGGATAACTTCCTCTAACGCCACGAAACTTTATATTAAAATCGCTCATAACTTCACCTTTATTTATTTTCTATTTTATTTAATAATTATAACTCATTTTTCCAATCTACTCAATAAGTTATATGAAGTAATAATTCAAACTATACTTAAAACGATTTTCACATTATAATAAATAAGTAATATGACATAATGAGGGGAGAAATATGAAAAACACTGTTGTTGTTGGTGCTCAATGGGGCGATGAAGGAAAAGCAAAAATTACAGATTTGTTAGCAGAAAAATCAGATTTCATTATTCGCTATCAAGGTGGTTGTAACGCTGGACACACAGTTGTTGCCAATAACAAAACCTACAAATTTCATCTTATCCCGTCAGGTATTTTATATAAAAACAAAATTTGTATGTTAGGAGCAGGAGTTGTTATCTTGCCTGAATCATTTAAGTTTGAGCTTGAAGAATTGGTTTCACAGGGAGTTGATGTAAGTAATTTAAAAATTTCACCTCTTGCATCTATTACAATGCCTTATCATAAAGAAATTGATGGTTATACCGAAGATAATGCAACAAAAGGAAAAATTGGTACAACAAAAAAAGGGATTGGACCAACTTATACTGATAAATATGCAAGAATAGGATTGAAAATTCAGGATTTATATGATTTAGAAACCTTAAATGAAAAGTTAGAAATCATTCTTCCAAAGAAGAATAGACAACTAAAATCAGTAGGATTACAGCCATATACAAAAGATTGTTTAATGGGAATGTGTGAAGAATATGCAAAAATATTTAAACCGTTTGTATGTTTTGAATGGCAAAAATTATTAAATGAACATAAAAAAGACGTTATCTTATATGAAGGTGCACAAGGTGTAATGCTTGATATAGATTATGGGACATACCCATTTGTAACAAGTTCAAACCCTATTGGTGGTGGTGCTTGTGTTGGAAGTGGATATGGTCCAAAGATGATTGATGAAGTTGTTGGGGTTGCAAAAGCTTACGTAACAAGAGTTGGTGAAGGGCCTTTTGTAACTGAACTTGATGACGAAACTGGTGAAAAAATCAGAAAAATAGGGCACGAATTTGGAGTAACAACAGGACGTCCACGAAGAACGGGTTGGTTTGACGCAGTAACTATGAAATATGCAGTTTTGGTTGGCGGGTTTACATCTGTTGCAATTACTAAAATAGATGTTTTTGATAGCTTTGATGAGATAAAAATTTGTACGGCTTATAAAGATAAACGTGATGGAACGATTTATGATTATTATCCAACAGATGTTTATATGCACAAATACTTAGAACCTGTGTATGAAACACACAAGGGCTGGAATGAAGACATTACACAAATCAAGGAATATGATAAACTTCCTGAGAATGCAAAAAAATATTTAGAAAGGCTTGAAACCTTGTTAGAATGTCCTATTTCGATTGTCAGTGTCGGACCAGACAGACATCAAACAATCTTTAAAACACCAATGGATTAAGGTTAGTCAAGTCTTATTATATTTTTGTAAAGATTAAAAATAAAAATTTACATGTTGAAATATTTTGATACCTTTTTAAAAGTTTTATGATACAGTTGATATTGTCATAAATCAAACGAAGTAGAAAATAGATTAGGGATTAGAATAGGAGATTCTTGAATGGCTGAATATTTAAGCAAAGAAGAGATAAAACAGTGGAGAAGCTCATTAGAAAAAATCACTTTAGAAGAATTCGCAGCAAGATTAGGTAAAGAAGTTGCAGATTCAAGACCAACTAATGATATGGTTGATATAATTTATAGTGGAGATAAAGCTCCTGTAGCTCATAAAGAGTCATCAGATAAAATTTCTGAGATTGCACAAAGAGCGTTCGCAAGAGAAAGACAACTTTCACATACACCGTTCTCATTTAGAGCTCCTGGGGAAGTTAGTCAACAACCTGTAAAAAACTCAAAACCTGCAAAATCATTAGATTCAAAGAAGATTGTTGAAGCTATTGAAAAAGTTGTTCCTGCTGAACCTAAAAAAGAAGTTAAAAAAGCAGAACCAACTTTAAGAGAAGAAGTTAATATTGTTCTTAAAAAGAATTTGACAGATAGAGAACAAACAGTATTTGATTATCTAGTAGAAAGACGTAACACTATTGTTTATGCAAAAGATATAGCGACTTTGCTAGATTTACCAAGAGATTACGTATACAAATATATCAAAAATTTACGTGCAAAAATTGAAGGTGATAAATTAGTAAATGCTGAAAAAGGTGGATTTATCCTTCAAGTTTAATCAGGTTTTAAGATTAAGAAATAAACGAGAGCCACTTTCCAAGTGGCTCTCATTGTTTTTGTATTGTACGTTGCTCAATAAAATCTTTATAGGAATTCCCCTGAACATTACAAACCCTACCATTTATGCTATAATCAACCTATGCAACTCAAGTGTTTAAACAACGAAAAACTTTATTATATCGGTGGGGTGGTTCGAGATGAAATTCTGAATAGACCTTGTTTTGACATTGATATAACCCTTGAAGGAAACGCTATAGAGTTCTGCAAAAATCTTAACCTAGAAAACTTTGAAATCTTACAAATAAATGATGAATTTGGAACAGTAAGAGCAAGGCTCAATAACGAAATAATCGATATCGCATCAACAAGAAACGAAACTTATCCTGAAAAAGGTCATCTGCCAGTTGTTAAAGATATTGGTTGTTCGTTAAAACTCGATGTTCTAAGACGAGATTTTACAATTAACGCAATCGCAAAATCAGTTATGACCGATGGAATTATTGACTATGCAGGTGGATTAGAAGATATCAAATCTAAAAAACTTAGAGTTTTACACGATATGAGCTTTGTTGACGACCCAACAAGAATTGTTAGAGGACTAAAATTCGGGGTTAGGTTTGGTTTTGATTTAGAAGAACATACTCTTGATTTACAAACAAAATATCTTGAAAACGTAAATTACGATATGAGTTTTAAAAGACTAAAAAAAGAACTTATTGAAACCTTTAACCTCAATAAACAAGAGGCTTATGAGAAGTTTTTTAATTACAAAATTTATAAACTTTTATCAAAAAATATTCCTCAAAAATTCGATTACGATATAGAAAATTTAATCAATAATCACTCTGTTAATAACATTTGGCTTGTTTATTTAGGATATTTAAACCTTGATAATTTACCACTTACCAAAATTGAAAAAAAGATTGTTGAGGATTATCAGACGCTTATAACTTTAAAAGAGCCGACCTCTGATTATGAAATATATAAATTTTTTGAAAAAGCTGAACCTGAATCTATATTGATTTATATTTATACAAAAAATTCTGAAATCGGATTAAAATATTTTGAAATAAAAGATATTAAGCCTGCAATTACAGGGAAAAATCTTATTCAATTAGGTTATAAGCCATCTAAAGAGTTTGATAATTGTTTTGATTATGTTTTAAAATCAAAATTAAAAGAGCCAAATATGTGCCTTGATAAAGAAATAGAACTCGCAAAAGAATATTTTACAGACATCTCTTAAAATTGAAAAATGACTAGAATTATGGTATCATTTAACAAAAAGAGAGGTTAAGGTAGTGGGAAAAACATTAGTTCTTATTGACGGTCACGCACTTGCGTTTAGACAGTTTTATGCGCTTGAGCGTACAGCGATGAAAAATTCTGATAACGAACCAACTTGGGCAGTGTATGGGTTTTTCAAAGCCATCTTTGATTTATTAGGCAAAATTAGACCAGATTCAATCGCAGTAACTTTTGATGTTTCACACCATACATTTAGAACAGAAATGTACGAAGAATACAAGGCTAATCGTCAATCAATGCCTGATTCACTACACTCTCAACTTGAACTTATTTGTAAGGGTTTGCAAGCATTTGACATTCCAATTTATACACGTTCAGGGTTTGAAGCTGATGATGTAATTGGAACAATCGCAACTAGAGCAAAAAAATTAGGACACAAAACCTTAATATTAACAGGCGATCAGGACTCTTTTCAATTAATTGATGAAGACGGGTTTATAAAAGTTTTAATCCCGACAAAAGGTGAATTGCTTGAATACACATGGAATAAGGTTTACGATAAATTAGGTGTTTATCCTGACCAAGTTATTGATTACAAAGGGTTGCGTGGTGATACCTCTGACAATATACCTGGGGTTAAAGGTATTGGAGAAAAAACGGCTCAAAAACTGCTTGCAGAATATAAAACACTTGATAATGTTTTAGAAAACTGCGAAAATATTCAGCAAAAAGCTGTTAGAGAAAAGATTTGTAATGGCAAGGATATCGCTAAATTGAGCCAACAACTTGCAACAATTGTTAGAGATGTCGATATAGAATTTGATTTTGATAAAGCAGAACTTGTTTTGCCTGATATAAACAAGGTTAGCGAGTTTTTGAGAGGAATGCAGTTCTATTCTTTTATTAAAAATATCAACAAAATTCTTAAATCTTTTAATCCTGATATTGAAACAGTACAGGAAATCAAAATACTTGAACAAAAACCACAAGAAGAAACCAATGGACAACTCGGATTGTTTACTCAAGCGATAAAAGAAACCATTGAGGATAAAGAATGTGAAAGTACAATTATTAATGATGAAGAAGGAATTAAAAACCTTGTAAAAACACTTTTAGACAAAAAAGAATTTGCAATAAATTGTTATACTGACAAATTAGGGTTGATAGGGTTTGCTATTTCTAATGAAGAAAACTATTTTGTAAAATCTGATTGTTTAAGCGAATTAAAACCGTTGCTAGAAGATGAAAACATCAAAAAATACTTCTTTGACGCTAAACATAATTATAATGTGTTGAAAGAACTCGGGGTTAATCTAAAAGGGATTGGGTATGACATTTTGTTAGCAAGTTATGTTAAAGACCCTGATAGAAGTCACTCTATTGAGGCACAAGCACTTGATTATTTAAACCATATTATGACGAGCAAAGAAGAACTCACAAGAGATTTGTTAACCCAAAGTTGTCATTATGCTTGTGATGAGGTTTATTCAATCTTCAAACTTACAGAATATTGGAGAAAAAATTTATCAGAAGCTGAACAAAAAATTGTTAATGAAATTGAACTACCACTAACTGTAATTCTTGCAGAAATGGAGTATACGGGAGTTGCTATAGATACAGCATATCTAAAAGAGCTTTCTAACTATATGACAGAAAAACTTGCAGAACTAGAGGACTTTATATACCAATTAGCAGGTGGACCTTTTAATATCAATTCACCAAAACAAGTTGCAGAAGTTTTATACGATAGAATTGGAATTAAACCTAAAAAACGTAAGCGTTCAACTTCTGCAGAAATATTAGAGGAATTATCAAGCGAGTATGAAATCTGTGAATTTATTTTGCAACACAGAAAATTCTCAAAACTTCGTTCAACCTATACAGATTCATTACCATTATTGATTAGTGAACGTGATGGAAGAATTCATACAACATATAACCAAGCAACAACTGTTACAGGTAGGTTATCGTCTTCTAATCCTAATTTACAAAATATTCCTATTCGTTCAGAGGAAGGGAACAAGATTAGAAACGCATTTTGTCCAAAAGACAAAGAACATTATTATATGTTGTCAGCAGACTATTCTCAAATAGAATTAAGATTGCTTGCACATATTGCTCACGTTGACCACTTGATAGAAGCATTTAATAACAATATTGATGTACACACTCTTACTGCATCAAAAGTGTTTGGTGTTCCTATGGAAGAAGTTACAAAAGATATGAGAAGAAAAGCTAAGGCTGTAAACTTCGGGATTATCTATGGTCAATCTAAATATGGGTTAGCAAAAGCTTTAAATATTTCTAATAAAGAAGCCGAGGATTTTATCAATAAATACTTTGAATCTTATCCACAAATTAGAATATATATGGAAACAAAGATTGATTTTGCTCACGAGCACGGTTATGTAGAAACAATGTATGGCAGGAGAAGATATTTAAGAGCTGCATTGTCTAGTGCTAATTATCAAATAAGAGAGTTTGCAGAACGTGCAGCGATTAACCAACCTTTACAGGGTACTGCAGCTGATTTGATTAAACTTGCGATGATAGAGGTTGATAAACAACTTAAGGCTAAAGGGTTGAAATCTAAAATGGTTATGCAGGTACACGATGAACTTGTGTTTGAAGTGCCAAAAGATGAATTAGAAGAACTCAAATCTCTTGTAGTTGAGGCTATGGGATTAGGTCAGCCATTGAGCGTACCATTAGATGTTGATGTGAATTATGGTGAATCATGGAAAGAATAATCAAGTTATTTTTTATATTATTTTTAGCAGTTTGTCCTTGTTTACAGGTATTTGCTGATACAACACAATACCAAATAAAAATGGCAACAACGACTGATTGTATAAAAACATTCCCTATAGGGTTTGAAAAACTGTATTACTTAACTCTTGCAGGAATAAACCAATATAATTATAAGATTAAAGAAATGCAGACTAAAAGTGGTTTTATAATTTTTACAGACAACAATAATAAGACTTTTTTAGCATCAATAATTTATGTTTCTAGCACAAAATCTATGTTAAAACTAACACCGTGCGACAATACGTATAATTTTACGACACATACACCAACAAATATGTTTAATTATATAGAGGCTAATCAATTAAAGACTTTTTAGAACAAAAATATTACTCATGTTAAGTAATTTCAATAAAGGACTTGCATAGAATAAGTATTTTATGTAGAATAATTGTACTCACAAACCTCACAGCGAAGTTAGGAGTAAGACTCCATTTACTACGCAACGAAACAAAAGAAGTCATTAATCTGATGTTTCGATACAAATATGAAAGGTTATAACAATGGCAAATATTAAATCAGCAAAGAAAAGAGTATTGATTGCAGAAGCAAACAGACAAAAAAATGTAGCTTTTAAATCAGCTATCAAAACTGCGTTTAAAAATGTATTAGCATTAGCAGAAGGTGATGACAAAGAAGCATTTAACTCAGCTTTATCAAAAGCATATCAATTATGTGACAAGGCTGTTGTAAAAGGTATTTTGCACAAAAATACAGCTGCTAGAAAAAAATCAAGATTGACTCTTGCTGCAAAAAAATTAGCTAAGTAATTAACAAAGATTATTAAGAGAGATGAAAGTGGATTTGCTTTTTTAAGTAAATCCACTATTCATTTATATAGGGCGATTTGCGACATGCAAATCGCCCTCTTTTTGCAACTTATACATCTTCTGGAAGATAAAAAACTTTGTCCCCAAGTATATCTAATGAATTAGATGAGTAATTTCCTTTCATCAGTTGTTGATATTCTTTCACAATAGAAACAACGTCTTTTGAAGATAATCTTATAGTGCGACGTTTGCAATTTTTAGTAGAAATAATTTTAGCCATATAATTTAACCCTCCCTTATGTAAAATAAGTTACGACAGGTTTAGAAATAACTTTAGAGAAATCATTTAATAGGTTTAAAAAGAAATTTTCAAATAATAACATGTGGTCGAAAGAGAGTTTTTTTGATATTATAAAATCATAGAGTAAAAGAAAGAATTGGAGAATAATATGAGTGGACATTCAAAGTGGTCAACAATCAAACATAAGAAAGCAAAAACCGACTCAGCAAGAGCTGTAGTGTTTCAAAAATATTCAAGAGAATTGATTGTAGCGGCAAAATTAGGTGGTTCAGATCCAGCTGGGAACTTTAGATTAAGAACAGCGATTGAAAAAGCAAAAGCGGCAGGTTTACCAAACGATAATATCAAACGTGCGATTGAAAAAGGTGCAGGTCAATCAAGCGCTGATAATTATGAAGAAATCGTATATGAAGGATACGCAGCAGGCGGGGTTGCAGTTGTAGTAGAAGCTATGACAGACAACAAAAATAGAACAGCAGGTGATATAAGAAGCTATTTTTCTAAGTTTAACGGCAACCTTGGTGAAACAGGTTGCGTAGGCTGGATGTTTGATAGAAAAGGCTGTATTACATTTGATAAATCTGTGGATTTTGAATCATTGTTTGAAACAGCAATCAACTTTGATGCAGAAGATATTATTGATGAAGAAGATGAAGAAAACTACAAAGTTATCACTTCTTATGAAAACTTGCAATCCGTAACTGAGGGACTTGAAAAAGCTGGTTTTAAATCAATAACTGCTGAATTTACAAGAATACCTCAAAACGAAATTGAGATAACTGATGAAAAGACAGCACAAAATATCATGAGATTATATACAAAATTAGATGAACACGATGATGTACAAAATGTTTATATGAATTTTGATATTTCTGATGAATTAATGGAAAAACTTGATTATTAATCAAAAGTTTAAAAATAAAAACAGAAAAAGTCGGGATATATTATCCCGACTTTTTCTTATAAAGTACACAAAATTAAGGCACATGCCAACATTTTTACAAAACTTAATACAATGCAAAATCATGGAAACATGCATGATACATGGGTTTGCATGTTGTGACATCATGCAAACCATGTCATAGCGTAGGATACATGGATATAGAATATCCTTAGAACAGTGACTACAAGGGATTTAGCGAATTTAACATCATGTAATAATCGTTTACAATACACTTGTAATCGAAGGCTTTATAAATATAATAAAAATATGGGATGAACCTCACAGACAACTATCGTTAAGGGTGAGGCAGTTGATAAAAAATAACAATTAATATTTAAAAATATCTTGGAGGAGAAATTGTTTAGAAGTCGTGATATGGGGAGAGCTGTAGCTGTAAGACGTTGGACAACTACGGCAATAGAGTGTTATAAAAGAGGGTGTAATTGTGAAGGCTGTTTTTACAGTGATTTTTTCAGTGGTTCTTCACAAAAATGTCAAATGAAGGCATCAGTATTAGAGTTAGTTAGGGTTATCGGAACTCCTGATGTAGATTTACCACAAGTAATTGGTGAATAGACGAAGAAATTAGATAATAAAGGGTTTAAAAATTTCTGAATTTGTTGTATCATGAAAGAGGTAGAATATTAGGAGGCATAAATGCACATTCACGTAAATGGAAAAAACATTGAAATTACAGATGCTATTAAAGCTTACGTAAAAGAAAAATTAGGTAAGGTAGCTAATCACTACGATCAAATCACAGCGATTGATGTAATCTTGACAGTGATAAAAAATCCAGCAGCATCAGGAAAACATATTGCAGAAGTTTCATGTAAATTGAACGGGAAAAACATTCACGTTGAAGAATCAGCTGAATCAATGTATGCAAGTATTGACTTAGTTGCTGATAAATTAGACAGACAAGTTAAAAAGTTTAAAGATAAATCGCTATCTTCAGATAAAGATTCAATTAGAAATGTAAAAGATTCTAATGAAGAAGTAGCAGAAGAAGTTTAGTATTATAATCTATAAAAGTTTTTACGCAGGTGCTATGCACCTGCGTTTTTATTTGCAGATAAGACAGAATACAGTCGCTCATTTGATTGCTTTGCAAATTTTATTTGCTATGTCACGTACTACTTCAAGTTTCGGACTACGTCCTCAACCTGCACAAAATCCACATGAATAACATAATAAAGTTATTTTGTCTTAAACCCTATTTGTTTTGTTTCTCTTGGTTTTTCTATTAGATTATTTAAAACTTCAATGATTTTATTTATTCTTTTGTTACATTCTGAGAATCTATTATCGGTGTTATCTATATGCAACATCAATATTTTTCTAAGTTCTTCAACTTCTGTATTTTTTTGGTTTTGTAACATTGCATATTGTCTTAATTTGTTAAATACTCTAATAATTTCTATACTTATTCGAGTTGCCGTTGAAGAATTTAATACATTCGCAAGCATAAATGTTCCATATTCTGTAAAAGCAAATGGTGCAAATCTAACTTTTGAAACATTTGCGGTAACAATTTGTGACCGCAAATCTTCCCATTCTTCTTTACTCAATCTAAACATAAAATCATTTGGAAATCTTTATATATTTCTTTTCACTGCTTGGTTTAACGCTTTTACAGTAACACCATATAATTGAGCTAAATCTCTATCTAACATTACACGTTGTCCACGTATAACAAATATTCGTTGCTCTATATCAATAATAATATTTTCTTTTTCCATAAATTGATACTTACATATATTTAAAATTGTGTCAATTTTTTACAAAAGAAAAAGTTGCAATAACTTGTACTGCAACATTAAATAAACACGAGGATATTAAGAGAGAGTATAAAAAGAATTTTGTTTTAGTCCATCGTTTTAAGATCTGACTTAATTCCCCGATTAGTTTTATTAAATTTTAATTCCCGTACTTATATAAAGTGTTTTCTTTTTCTAAAATTGATTTTTTTATTCAATTTTTCCCAATTTCGTAACACTCTGAAATATAGTATATACTTGAGATATACACACTTTATACTAGTTATATTTTTAAACTACTGCGTTAAATCTTTCAAAAGGATTTGTTGCTCTTGATGGATCATAATTTACAGGATTGGCATTTTGTTGAGCGTTCTTTGCTTCTTCTGCTAATCTTTCTTTCTTAACTGAATAATCTTCACCTAATAAATAATCTGCTGCAGTTGATAGAACCATACCACCAACGAATGCACCGAAACCTCCGAATGCGCCACCTAAAGCACTACCTAATGCGAATGAGCCCATCTTCAATGCAGTTTTACCTGTTTCTTTAAGACCACCAATTATACCTTCGTCTTTTGTTCTTTCAATAATGTTTGGTAATGAGCCTGCAATCCACAACACGTTCATCGCAACAGGAAGGGCTTTTCCTAATGGTTTTAAAAATTTACCAATTTTGCCTAATCCTTTGCCAGCTTTAAAACCTGCTCCCATTTCTGATGGAATTGATTTTAAAGTGTTTATTGTTGTTTTAAAAAAGCCTGCTTTTGCAAGTTTTGCATTATCTTTTTTAACACCTTTTGCAAAACCATTTGCAACTGAGCGAACGAAACTATCACTTCTACCCATTCTATTTCTTGCTTTGACAGCGGCTCTGATTTCGTCACCGATTGTAGTTGAACCTGTACCGAAAACAAAATTTGCGCCTCTATCAGCATATTTACCAAATGTTGAAACAGCTTGTCCTATTGTAGAAGTCATAATCACACACCTTTTTTTACCTTACATGGATATTAAGTATTTTTTTTAAAAAAAATTGCTATTATGTAAACAATTATGTACAAAATTTTTAATAAAAAATTTACATATAAAAATGCAGGCAGATAAACTTGTTTATCTGCCTGCATAAAAAACATATTCTATAAAGAACTAAACTAATTGATGTTCTCTAACAATATTTCTATTAGCAATTTCAACTAATTCTTTAGAAACAGCAATCATAGAGATTTCTGAATCTAATTTGTTTACACAAGAACCACAACCGATAGCAGAAGCACCAGCAGCAAAAGCCAATGAAGCTGTAGTTGGGTTAATACCTGTAGCTGTCATTACAGGGATTTCAACATTTCTTGAAAGTTCGATTGTATTAGAAATAGTTAATTCAGCTCTTTCAACCAATCCTCTAACACCGTTAGGGATATCAGTATTTGAATAATGACCTTCTGTTTGGATTAGGTCAATACCCATTGATTCTAATTCTCTAGCCATAGAAATTTGTTCAGAAATTTCTATGTTACCAGGAATTGTAACTGAGAAGAAAACTTCTTCTTTGTTAATCATGCTTAAAGTTTCTCTAACCAAGTCCATAACTTGAGAACCAGTCATTGAAATACCATTTTTATATAATGCGTCAAAGTTACCCAATTCAATAGCATCAGCACCCATAGCGATTGACATAGCTAAATCTTGAGGTTTGATTGAAGAAACAAAGATTGGCATATTTGTTAATTCTCTAACCATAGAAATAATTTCTCTATCAGCACAGATATCAACAGCACTAGCACCTGCTTGATCTGCTGCTAAAACAACGTTTCTAACTCTATCTGCATCAAAATTATCAATACCAGCGATAATTTTTACAGCTCTTTTTTCCATTAATGCTTGTTTGAATGAGTCGATTCTTGACATTTTATTCTCCTTTTTTAGTTGTACTTATAAGATAAATCTTAACTCTCACTTGTGTATTATAGATTAAAATTATAATCTTGACAATACTAACCTAGTAAAAATCATCATAACAATGGAAAAAGTGTATAAAAAACAACAAAATTAACGTATGAAGAAAGTACTTTCAATAATAATTCTATGCTTAGAACTAATTTGTCCTGTTTTTGCTTATGACAAAGATGAGATGACAAATATAAATGTTTATGAAAAAATCAATCCTGCTATTGTATCTATTGATGCAAAAATTGCTAAAGGGACTTCTAGTGGAACTGGGTGCATAATTAACTCTAACGGAACAATTATTACAAGTTCGCACGTTATAGCAAACAGCGATGATGTGATTGTCACAATTTCTAACGGGGAGAAATATAAAGCTCACATTGTTAAATCACCTGAATTAAGTAGTGATATAACTATACTCAAAATTGATACTGCAAAACCACTCAAAACAATTACCTTTGGTGATTCAAAGAATATAAAAGTAGGTCAAAAGGTTTTGGCAATCGGTAACCCATTTGGGTTTAATGGTACTTTGACACAAGGTATTGTGTCAAGGATTGATTATAAAAGAAACAAAATACAAACAGATGCTGCGATAAATCCAGGTTCATCAGGTGGACCTTTGCTGAATACCTCAGGTGAGGTTATTGGTATAAATCAGGCTATCTATAATCCTGATAACAATACGTCAAATATAGGAATAGGCTTTGCTATCCCTATAAATGTCGTTAAATCAGTTCTTAGGTAGATTAGATTTTACCTAGGTGTCCTTTTTGGCTGGCAGAGAAGAGATCTCCGTTGCTTACCATTTTTATTTGTCCATTAGCTTTATCAACTGTTATTGTAACTTGTGGAGATTGACCAGTTGTTTCCCAGCCTTTATTACTGCCATTGTTATCTTTACTCAAGTCAGAATAGGTTGGGCTAAATTTATAAACTGGATTACCACTAGCATCAGTGTTTACATATTGGTAAGACCATTCGTTACCAGTATCTTTGTCAGTAACAGTTATGTACTTATAAAATCCATTAGTTTTTTCTTCAGCATTTATGTTATTTGCATTTTTTGATGCAACGCCATGTCTTATACCAGTTTTATCACCGACTTTTGAGGTTGTATGACCAAGTTGATATTTGCTGTTGTAAACATCTGCACTGAAAATATCCTTGTCATCGACTTTGCCATCACCATTTCTATCTAATTTGTCGTCGATAGCTTTATTAAAATCTTCTGCTGTGATTTTGCCGTTGCCAGTAGATCCTGTTGAACCAGTGCTACCTGTAGATCCTGCTGAGCCAGCGCTACCTGTAGATCCTGCTGAGCCAGCGCTACCTGTTGATCCTGTTGAGCCAGTGCTACCTGTAGATCCTGCTGAGCCAGCGCTACCCGTAGATCCTGTTGAGCCAGTGCTACCTGTAGATCCTGTTGAGCCAGCGCTACCCGTAGATCCTGTTGAGCCAGTGTTACCTGTAGATCCTGTTGAACCAGTGCCTCCTGCAGAACCATGAATCAAAGGAACAGGATTATAGTATGTTTGATCAAGTAGATAGCCACTACCACCTGTATTCCAGCCCATACCGTAGCCACCACCATAGCCACCACCTAAAAGGTTGCCGATGGTTGAACCACCCATTTGAATTGCTTGTGCACCCGTGCTGTTACCTTTTGACATCATCCAAGCAGCACCAAGATTTGATAATCCTTGAAATATGTTTCCAGCAAAATTTAACCAACCAGCTGTTCTGATAGAAGAACTTGATGGTCCATTGAAGTTTATATATGTATTATGATTTATAAAAGTACTCGAAGGCCTGTACTCAGGTCTTGGTGGCTTGATATACTCAAATGAATCATGATGAAAATTGCTAGAAGGCCAACTCATAATGATGCTCCTTATTTATTTCTATCTTTTATATATAAAAAGTATATACTGACATGAAAATTGCGTGTTTTTGAAAAGTTGTTACATGTTGTAACATGTCAAAACATGGTCACAGCATGGATTTCGGGAATTTTTAGCTTTTCCGTATTAAATATTTATCAGTTTTTTTAAATCTTCCATTATTGGAGAAAGTTGGTTGTATACGTTAGGAAACGCACTAAACATATTTAAATTGCTTTGAGTAAATCTTTTAAATTCTTTTGAAAAATTTTCATACAAATTATTATTTACAAGATATTCATATATCATTCTATTAATTTTATATAAATCTTCTGCTTTCTTCACTTCTTTGGTACAACAACTAATTACAGAATTACTCCACCTTCTATATGTGTATAAAAGTTTATTTATCATATAAGTTTTCGGAGATGCAAGATATAATCTAAGGAAATATTCCATATCTTCAAAATATAATCCTTCAACAAAAAACAAATTGTTTTTTAAAATAAAGTCTTTTCTATACCCCTTATTCCAAACATACTGCGTGAATAAAAACATATTTGTTTCATCGACTCTAAAATATCCTTCTGGATAGTTCATATAATATTGTTCCCAAAAACGTTCTTTCTTTCGAGAATCTTCCCAGTAAACATAAGACTTAAACCATACTGTATCAAGTTTTGTTTCCTGAAATTTCTTAATAACCGTTTCAATACATTCAACTTCCATCCAATCATCAGAATCTACAAAGAATATATAATCGCCATTTGTAGCTCTGATACCAGTATTTCGTGCAGCACCGATACCTTTATTACAATCGTGATAAATGATTTTTATTCTTTCATCCTGTTTAGACATTGATTCAACTATTTTGATTGAATTATCAATACCTTTATCATCAACACAAATTATTTCTAAATTTGAGTAGCTTTGTAATTGGATACTCCTTATACATTGCTCTATATAATTCTCAACATTATATATCGGTATAATAATAGAAACCAACGGTTCTAAAGAAATATTAAATTGTTTAAAGTCATTTGGGAAATTGAATTCATCAAGAATCTCTTTTGATAATTGCAGAGATTTTTCATAATTACCAGCAGTCAATTTTGCAAGGGTAATTCTTTTTCTTAATAACGCAAATATTGCTTGTTTATATTCATACCATAGGTTATTTTCTTGATAGAACTTTTTCAAATTCCTAACGACGTTATACAAATCTTCTATTTGCACAATGCCTTTTTGGTAATTGGTTACTATAGAACCACTTCTTATTCGGTAATTATATAATCTGTCTTCAATAATGTATGAATTCGGATGAAGCGTAAAATATTTATAATAAAACTCACTGTCTTCGCCTAATGTTATTCCTTCTGGCCATTTTATATTGTCTTTTTTTATTAATTCCGTCTTAAAAACTTTAAAGCAAGTATATTCTGAAAGCTTATAAATATTTTCTGGAGTAACTGTCAAATATCCACATCGATTGCTATTAACGGAATTCTTATCAATTTTATTTGTTTCTTCATAATATTTATTACCGTCAAACCATATACTATCAACATCGTATTTATTTACAGCTTCATTTAAAATTTCTAAAGCGTTCAATTCCAGCCAATCATCAGGATCAACACAAATAATATACTTTCCGCAAGCATGTTCTAATGCTTTATTTCTTGCTACTGATACTCCTTGATTTTTATCAAGCCTAAAGATTTTAATTCTTTTATCTTTGTTCGAATATTCTTCTGCAATATTTATAGAATTGTCACCGCCACAATCGTCAACAAAAAGTGCTTCAAAATCATCAAATGTTTGAGTAATCAGACTTTCTATACAGTCTTTAATATATTTTTCTACTTTATAAACAGGTATAATGATTGAAAAAGTTGGCATAATTATCCTCTGATTCCTAATTCAATATTTATAGCAGATTGCTGACATAACACTGATTTATAATAATTTTCTATATCAGCATATATGTCACTTAAGTTCCAGTATAAACTAACTACAGAATTTGATGTTGCAGACTTAAACTGTGTGCAATATTCATCATTATAAAATTCTATAGCTAATTCTTTTTTATCTTGAGCCATATAATTCTCTATTACATTTAAATATGCTTGTTTATTTTCTGGATTTAGCTTTATCGCAAACTTATTTATATCACTATGATGTTCATTACGAGAAAGCAACTCTGAAAGGTGATTATTGCAGGTCACAACTATGTTATAAACACCTTTTTCATTATTGCTTAATCTTAACATACATTCCTGTAACTGATTATCAATAACAGATAAATAAGGAATAAGTTCTAATATTTCATTAAACTTCTTTTGTTTATTTAAATAAACAATTATATAGATTATTGCAGAATATTTATCAATAACTTTGAAAACAGTCGCTGAATAATTTGTAATGTCAAACTTGGGAGTAAATTCGTTATAACCCTTCCTGTTTAATATACTCATATACATTTCATAAAATGAAGGATTGGTTTTTTGAAAATACAGATTACACAGCTCATACGCCATATCAAAATTATTATATACAGTAGCACATATATTACCAGCTTTTAGCAGTAATTCATTATTATTGGTTATATGCCAAATATTTTTTATAAGACCTATCTGCTCTTGAAACAGTCCTGCGCTATACATAATCCTTTCCAGTTCTATATATATTGAAAGAGGATTTTTATTCGTTGTTAGTTTTTTGGCATAATCAAATATTTTTTTAGACATACTAATTCCTATTAAAACAATATTAACATACTTTTATTAAATAGGAATAATTATTTGTGATAAAATATAGTCATGAACTTAATCCACTTAGACGAAATTTCATCAACAAACGATTATGTAAAACAAAATATAACATCACTAGATGATATGTCCATTGTTTATACGGATAGACAAACATCAGGACACGGACGACTTGGTCGAAAATGGGTTGATACAGGTGATGAAAATCTTTTTATGACACTCGTTCTAAAACCATTCAATACACTTAACCCCATTTACCCAAATTTTACTCAATATTTATCCGTTATCTTATCACTCATTTTAGAAGAAGAATATAATCTAAATGCACAAATCAAATGGCCGAATGATGTTTTAATAAATGGCAAAAAAATAGCAGGAATTTTATCAGAAGGAACAACCAAAGGAGCTGAATTTTTAGGGTTAGCTTTGGGACTTGGTGTAAACCTCAACACAAACCCTGAAACACTAGCCAAAATAGATAAACCTGCTACCTCAATTTTTGCTGAAACAGGTGTCAAAATCGTTAAAGAAGATTTCTTAAAAAAACTTTCAAACAAGTTTTGTTTGTTGTATGATAATTTCATTAAAGACGGGTTTTTATCCGTTAAAAATATGTATGTAGAAAGAGCCTTTTTCTTAAATAGAGAGATTACAATAAATGTTCTTGGGGACATACATACAGGATTAGCTGAAGGTATTACGAATGATGGTTCGTTGATATTAAACGAGAATAACGAAAAAAAAATATATTATATAGGAGATATTTTATGAACACAACACTAATTGAAGGTTCAATGGTTATGGCAATCGGAATGGGAACAGTTCTTACATTCTTATGCTTAACTATTGGAGCAATGACTGTTATGTCAACAGTCGTTGGTTACCTTAACAAAATCTTTCCTGAAGCAGTTGTAGAAACAGCTGGCGCAAAGGTTAGAAAAACTTCATCAAATGATGAAGAAATTACAGCAGCAATCGTTGCAGCATTATTTAAAAAGTAACTTTTCAATACCATGAAAAGTGAAATGTATGAATTAATAAAAAGGGGAAATAAAAATGACTAAAAAACTTATCAAAGTTATGGATACATCTTTCAGAGATGGTTTCCAATCAATCTACGGAGCAAAAGTTTTAGTAGAAGATTTTTTACCTGCTTTGAAATCAGCTGTTGATGCTGGTATCAAACACTTTGAAACAGCAGGTGGTGCAAGATTCCAAGCACCTATATTCTTCTGTAACGAAAACGCTTTTGATACAATGGACAAAATCAGAGAAACTGTTGGTCCAGACGTAAAATTACAATCATTAGCACGTGGTGTAAATGTTGTAGGTCTTAATTCACAACCTCGTGATATCATTGACCTTCACGCAAAAATGTTTGCAAAACACGGTGTGAACGTAGTTAGAAACTTCGACGCATTAAATGACGTAAACAACCTTATTGATTCTGCTAACAGTATCAAAAAATATGGTATGAATCACGAAGTTACAATTACAATGATGGAACTTCCATACGGTTGTGAAGGCGCTCACGATGTTGCTTTCTATGAAAAAGTTTTGAGAAACATCTTAGATTCAGGTCTTCCATTCGATAGCCTAGCATTCAAAGATGCTTCTGGTACTTCTAATCCAAGAAAAGTTTACGAAACAGTTAAAATGGCTCGTGAAATTCTTGGTTCAGATGCTCACATCAGATTCCACTCTCACGAAACAGCTGGTACAGGTTTGGCTGCATACTTGGCTGCTCTTGATGGTGGTGCTGACGGTATCGACTTAGCTATGAAACCAGTTTCTGGTGGTACAGGTCAACCTGATATTATCTCTATGTGGCACGCATTGAAGGGTACTGAATACGATTTAGGTTTAGACATCAAGAAAATTATGGAAACAGAAGAAATCTTCAAAGAATGTATGAAAGATTACTTCATGTCACCAATTTCTTTGGCTGTAAACCCAATTCTTATCCAAGCTCCACTTCCAGGTGGTGCAACTGCTACAACAGTTAACCAATTAAAAGATATGGGTATGTTAGACAAGTTTCCTAAACTTATCGCTAACATGAAAGAAGTTGTTGAAAGAGGTGGTTTTGCTACATCTGTAACACCTGTTTCTCAATTCTATGCTCAACAATCATTTTTGAACGCAATCACAGAAGAACCATGGCAACAAGCTAATCCAGGTTATGCAAAAATGTTATTGGGTTACTTCGGTAAAACACCTTGTGAACCTGATCCAGAATTAGTAAAATGGGCAGAAGAAAAATTGAACATGCAACCAACAACAGAAAAAGTTGTTGATATTAACGAAAAAGATCCTGAAAAAGGTATTGAAGCTGCTAAGAAAAGACTTGAAGAAGCAGGACTTCCTACAACTGATGAAAACATCTTTATTTCAGCTGCTTGTAAAGACGGCAACGTAGATAAAGGTATTGAATTCTTGTTAGGACACGGTCAAGTTTCTGTAAACAAAACTGCAGGTCAAGCTCAAGCATCAGCTCAAGCATCTTCTACAGGTGAATATACAGTTACTGTAAACGGTAAAAAATACGCTGTTAAACTTGATAGCGATAAAAAAGCTGTTGTTAATGGTAAAGAATTCGATATCAATGTTAAATCAGGTATTGAAGCAAAAGCATCAGCTGGTTCTGGCGAAGGCGAAGCTGTAAAAGCTGCACTTCCTGGTAACGTATTGAGAGTTGAAGTTGCTGAAGGTGACGAAGTTGCTGAAGGCGATGTATTGCTTGTTGTTGAAGCTATGAAAATGGAAACAGAAGTAAAATCACCAAAATCTGGTGTTGTTCAATCTGTTTTAGTTGATCAAGGCGACAAAATCGTAACAGGTCAAGAATTGGTAACTATAGGCTAATAAAGGAAGGGGTTAAATTATGATGAATATTCAAGACGGTTTAATGTCCCTTTGGAACTCAACAGGTATTATGAACTTTGTTCTACCTGCTGACCCTTCACTAAAAGGCTTTGAACAAATATTACACATGCACGGACAATGGATAATGATTATTATTTGTTTGTTCCTATTATGGCTTGGTATTAAAAAGCAATTTGAACCGTTGCTTTTAGTTCCAATCGCATTTGGTGGTTTGTTATCTAATATTCCTATGCCACCAGGAGAAGCTATTGCTGGACCTACTGGTTTCTTAGGTATTATCTTTGAAGCTGGTATCCACAAAGGATTGTTCCCATTGATTATCTTCATGGGTGTAGGTGCTATGACTGACTTTGGTCCATTGATTGCGAACCCTAAAACAGCGCTTTTAGGTGGTGCAGCTCAGTTTGGTATCTTCGGTGCTTTGCTTATGGCATACTGCTTGTTCGGTTTCTCAATGCCAGAAGCTGCATCAATCGGTATTATCGGTGGTGCTGACGGCCCTACTTCAATCTATGTTACAACTAAGTTGGCTGAAAACTTACTAGGACCTATTGCTGTTGCAGCATACTCTTATATGGCTCTAGTTCCTGTTATTCAACCACCTATTATGAAGTTGTTAACAACTGAAGCTCAAAGAAAAATCCAAATGACACAATTAAGAGAAGTTACAAAGAGAGAAAAAATTGTATTCCCTCTAGTTATCCTTCTACTTTGTGTAATCTTGTTACCAAGCGCTTGCCCATTGTTAGGTGCATTATGTTTTGGTAATTTATGTAAAGAATGTGGTGTTGTAGAAAGACTTTCTGACACAATGCAAAACGCTCTAATCAATATTGTAACAATATTCTTAGGTTTGTCTGTTGGTTCTAAATTATCAGCATCTCAATTCCTTACAGTACAAACATTGTTCATCTTATTGTTAGGTATAATTGCATTCTCACTTGCAACAGCAGCAGGTGTTATTATGGCTCACATTATGAACATGTTTAGTAAACAAAAAATCAACCCACTTATTGGTTCAGCAGGTGTTTCAGCTGTTCCAATGGCAGCACGTGTTTCTAACAAAGTTGGTTTAGAGGCTAACCCTCAAAACTTCTTGTTAATGCACGCTATGGGTCCAAACGTAGCCGGTGTTATCGGTTCAGCCGTAGCAGCTGGGGTTCTTTTATCACTTTGTCACTAATTTGATAAAATATATAAAAGAGGGGTCTTTAATAAAAGGCTCCTCTTTTTTAATGCCTGAGTTTATGCTAAATTGAACACATGGAAATTATAGAAAAAATAATTAGATTTATAAATACTCTACTTGATTACATTTATAAAAAGCGTTGTTATTTTTGTGGTAAAAGCAAAGAAGCTGTTAAAATGTGTTCTAAATGTTATAATGAACTTTGCTTTTCTAACTATAGAGCCAATCGACAAGTACTTGGAATTGATATTTATGTTGCAGGATTGTACGAAAAGACTTTACAAAAGATGATTAGAGGAATAAAGTATCACCACCAAAAAGAACTTGCATATTATCAAGCAAAGTTTATGTGGGAATATTTTCAAGAAGTTTTGAAAGAGAAAGAAATAGCTAACGATTTTCAGGTTGTTCCTGTTCCATTACATAAGACAAGAGAACGAGAACGAGGATATAATCAGATGAAGCTTGTAGCAGAGGAATTTTGTAAACTAAGTGGATATGAGCCTAATTATGAACTTATAAAACGAGTAAAAAAGACAAAAGCACAATATAAATTGACTCGTCAAGAACGATTAAAAAACCTTAGTAAAGCATTTATGGTAGATAAATCAAAATTTATTGAAGGTAAAACCGTTTTATTGATTGATGATATCTGTACGACAGGTTCAACATTTGAATCAATGATATCAGAACTTAAATCAGCAGGAATAAATGATATACTATGTCTTGCTACATCATCACCACATTGATAAAGTTATTACTAACGACAAGGTTATTGAGTTATTAAGAAATTGATATTCAGAAAGAGTATGTTAATAGAAAATAAACATTAGACATTATAAATTACAAACTATATTCGGAATTTTTGTGAGCATAAAACATTTAATCTTGTAAACTATTGTTACAAAAACGCAAATTCTTTAAAAAATATTACTTAATATACATGTGTGTATGTGTAATTGTGAGGTACTGCCTATGACGACTGTAATGCCTAATAGTATTGGTAACTATCCTGACGGAAAACCAGTTTATTATGATCCTGAGAAAGCAACTGAAGCTAAAATTGAAAAGCTTAAAAAATTAACTGAAGATGTAAAAACAGAAGCATCTAAACCAAAAGATATTGTAACCGTTAGTTATGCTCCGGATTATATAAAAGAACGTACTAAACCGTTGGAATTTTCTCCAGATAGAGATACTGTAGAATTAGGAAATGCTGGAGATAAAATTATTGATATCAGAAAACCTGATGATGATTATGATATTAATAATAATGAACAAAAAATATTATCTGCTAATATTGGAGCAAGTGTAGGAAAGGTAAAAGTTCCACAACAAATCCAAGATGCGTTAGTTGATGTAGTTGTAGGATTAATTAAAGATTATGGTGCTAAAGCTGTATTAGCATTATTCTCCGCAATTGCCACAAAAGTTGTTGGATTTGGACATAAACCTGAAAAAGCAGATGCAAATACAGAACAAAAACCAACAGATTATGTAGTAAATACTCCACAGGCAGAAGAACCAGAAATGGAAGAAGTTGCCTAATTTTCTTCAATGATAAAACAAAAAGCGATTAAGGTTTCCCTTAATCGCTTTTTAAACTTGGTATGTACCAATGTTATCTAAAATTATTCAATAATTTTGTCAACAACACCAGCACCAACTGTTCTACCACCTTCACGGATAGCGAATCTCATACCTTGTTCGATAGCTACTGGAGCGATAAGTTCAACTTCCATAACTACGTTATCACCAGGCATTACCATTTCACCATCAAATTTGATAGAACCAGTAACGTCAGTTGTTCTGATATAGAATTGAGGTCTGTAACCAGGGAAGAATGGAGTGTGACGTCCACCTTCTTCTTTTTTCAAAACGTATACGTTAGCTGTGAATTTAGTGTGTGGGTGGATTGAACCAGGTTTACATAAAACTTGACCACGTTGAATTTCAGTTTTATCAACACCACGCAATAAAGCACCAATGTTGTCACCAGCTTGACCTTGATCAAGTGATTTTCTGAACATTTCAACACCAGTAACTGTAGTCTTTTTAGTTTCGCCTAAACCAACTAATTCAACTTCGTCACCAACTTTAACGATACCACGTTCTACTCTACCTGTAGCAACTGTACCACGACCTGTGATAGAGAAGATATCTTCGATTGGCATCAAGAATGGTTTGTCCAAATCACGTTCTGGAGCTGGGAAGTATGTATCGATAGCGTCCATCAATTCCCAAATCTTATCAGTCCATTCATTTTCACCTCTTTTGATTGATGGGTTAGCTTGAACTGCTTCTAAAGCTTTCAATGCTGAACCGTGGATGAATGGAATGTTGTCACCGTCGAATTCGTAAGAAGTTAACAATTCTCTTACTTCCATTTCAACTAGTTCTAACAATTCTGGATCGTCAACCATATCACATTTGTTTAAGAATACAACTAAGTTTGGAACACCAACCTGTCTAGCAAGCAAGATGTGTTCACGAGTTTGAGGCATAGCACCGTCAGTTGCAGCAACTACAAGAATAGCACCGTCCATTTGAGCAGCACCTGTAATCATGTTTTTAACATAGTCAGCGTGACCAGGACAGTCAACGTGAGCATAGTGTCTAGTTGCAGTTTCATATTCTACGTGAGCTGTAGAGATGGTTATACCTCTAGCTTTTTCTTCTGGAGCAGCATCGATTTCATCGAATTTCTTTAATTCTGCTTGACCTGCTGCTGCCAATGTAGCTGTAATAGCAGCTGTTAATGTTGTTTTACCGTGGTCAACGTGGCCGATTGTACCTACGTTAACGTGAGGTTTCGTACGTTCATACTTTTCACGTGCCATGAGATTAATCTCCTTTTCTTTTACTATATACTACTAACTTTATAAAGTTTAACTCTCTTTTTTAATTTTAAGTTTAACTCATACTATATATTCTATACTCTCAATCCATATTGTCAATAGAGTTTCTATCTGATTGTATGGTATGACTGAACATCACTATACATAAGAAATCTTTACATTATTTAACAAATAATGCTTTAGATATTTTAAATAATTAAAATCCTTAACTGAAAATTATACCAACTTTTTTTCCATGCTATCTGCAATTGCACCAGCTTCTTTTAATTCTGGTGGCAAGTTATCCATTGAACCTAATGGAAGATATTCATAACTCGCAGTTTTTGTTTTAAACCAATCTTTTAAATTATTTAAAAATCCTTGTGGTTTAGCTTTGTCAGGATTGCTGTTTTTAATGGGTACAGTGACTTTATTCGTTGGGTTATTTATTTCAAATACCTCAAACATATCACCTTTTTTTGTATGTAAATATTGCATATCGACTTTATTGTTTTTTGATTGCTTGACAACAAATTCTCCCAACGCCTCTGTATCAATTCTTCCAGTTCCGTTGGCTAGATATTTTTTGAAGTAAGGCATTGACGACTTAGAAGGACTTCTAAACGCCATCCCAAAATTAACACTAGAATTTTGTTGCATTCACACACTCCAATATTATTTTTGTACACGTTATATATAAGTAACTTAATAAAAAAAATTGCTTATTTTTTGTCTTTTATTAAGAATTTTTTACATGATTGAATACTATAGTTTACTTACACTGTCCATCAAAATTTTAATTTAGTCTACATAACGCCATTAATATTATCTTCAATTATGGCATAACTTATTATCATCTCATCAAGTGCTTCTGGAGTTGTTTTAATAAAATGAAGAACTTCTTGTGCACCATCTTCTGTAGAATGTGTATTCATATATTGCAAAATCTCCATTCTAATACTTTTTAAATAATCTTTTACGTATACTTGATCATCTTTATCTATTGAATTTAGATACGCATTAATATCATTTTTAGTGCCTTTCTTAGGTGCTTTTTCAATGAATTTACCCAATATTTTATGTTCTTCTTTTGTAAAGCTTGAGTTTTTAAATTTTATCATCGTTGCATTTGATATTGCACCAGCAATAAAGGCTAAACCTATTGAACTTAAACTATATTGACCTGAACAAGACTCTTTGAATGTTTCTTTAACACTGTCTTTTGTCCCACCAATAACACCTGCAGTTGCTCTTGTTGCTGCAATTTTTCCAAGATACTCTGCGTGAAAACGTATTCCAGGTGAATCTAAGAATTTTTTACCAATTTCATCGTATGCTTCTTTGACTGCATCTTCTTTTTGGATAACTTTGTTTTCACCTTTTTTAAATATTTTAGCTTTTAAATATCCGTCAAACAAATAACCTGCCAAAAATTCAATTGTTGCAGTTTTCATTACAGATTTTGTTGCTTCAAAATTGTCTTCATCAATCTCATCTGTTAATCTATTTGAACTATCAATAACGATTGATGATAAAGCGTAAGAAGAACCCGACCTTAATCCCTCTTTTGATAGCAGTGAAAGAATTTCTGTAGTAGTTTTACTAACAGAAGCAATCGATTCTAAGCCCTTTGCGAACGCAAATTCAGGACAAAGTGCCATACAAGCTGCATACAACCCCATTTGAGCTACGCCACTTATAACAGAGCCAACTATAATTTGTGAATCATTGTATTTAGAAATTCTATTAACTATATCTCCATCATCACCCAAAGCTCGTTTTCTGCTATCATTATATTCATCTTTTAAATTATCTTCATAATCATCTAAATCTTTCAAATCGTCTATCCCTAATGTTTCTTTGACGTTTTGTTCAGATATTTTAATTATATTTTTTGAAAAATTCTTTAAAAATTCTATAGGATCATCACCACGTTGAACAATCCCATTGAGCATATTATGGAAATTTTCTTTTGATATACCTGTCAATGAAGAAAACATATTGAACATGTTGTCATATGCTTCCATCATCTTTTTTTGATTATATTCATTGTTTTTTGTATTATTTGTATTATTAGGATAATAGTTTCCGTAGTAATATTTTGCATATTCTTTTATAGAATCATTTAAGTTACTTTTTATATATCTATATGTTTTAATAACTGGTTCTTGAGATTCATATTTTAGTTTTGTTTGTAAAAACTTTTGAATTTCTTTCTCATCAAATTTTTCTTTACCTGTAAAGTTTTTATATACCTCAAAAAAATCTTTACCTGCTTTTATACCTTCAGGTGAATTATCAGCATTCAACATCATATGTAAATATTGTTTTGCATCTGCAATCAATTGACGCATATTTGACATTGTATTAACATCACGAATTTCACCAATAAGGTCAGCAACGTGTTCTGCCCAACCATATGTTTTTTCATCATTATTCAAATCTTGTTCTGCTTGAGCAATAGATGTTTTCAAAAAATCACAAAAAACTGCAATTGTGTTTATAACATCAGGACTTGCATATCTATCATCAATTTCAGAAATTTCTTTATCAGTAAGTGGTTTATCAACTCTTTTGCCGATTCTTGATAAAGATGTCGGTGAACCACCGGTGACATTTGATGTGCCAACTTTTTTATTTTTATTATCGGCTGATGTTGGCTTAAACGATATTTCATAAGTATTTGAGTCAAAATGAAGTGAGTTTGTCATAAATTCACTCCAAGCATTATCTCCTACATAACCATAGTCTTTAGCAATATTTTGTTGATATTCTGAACCTGTTGTTGCTCCATATTTATACATCAGAACATATTTTTTATCTTTTGTTGCGTACAATTCGATATTAACTTCTACATCTTTTGGTTCGCCATCAACATACGCTACCATTGAAACAGATTTTTTAGAAAGTGGTTTACCAACTGTTTCTACTTTTTTTTGAACTGACTCAATCTTTTTATTATTAACATTTTGACGTTTTAAGAAATTTGCTACAAATCCAAATAAATCTTCTGATTTTATTGGACTGTCTTTATGTTTTTCATTAAAATCTCTTATAAACAAATCGGCTTCATCTGCATCAATGTAACCGTCTTTTTTCTCATTATCAACCTTGCCATCATAAGATTTTATATCATCAATTAAACTTTGTAACTCGTTAGAATCTAAAACTTCTACAGACTCTTTATCAGAATTTTTATTTGTATTATACGCATCAAAAATAGACTTCATACCCTCTTCGGTATAAATAGTGGATTCTGAACTCGACAACTTTCTTTGCAGTTCGTTTATCGAAATCGTTTTATTCTCGGTATTATCGTTGTTTACTCCGTTTGACATAAATCCTAATCTTATTAATCTATTACTTGGTGCGCTACACATCGCACTATTTCCATGACGACACTTTCTACAATTTCTTTAATAAAATTAAACGAATTGTTAATTTTTGTAAACCTTAAGTTTTCTTATTATTATTGGGATTTAGTTGTTAATTGAAAAATTTTTAAAAATTTTTAAATAAATTAATCAATTTTTCAGAATAAAAAATCTTTATATAAGTACGGGGAATAAATTGGGGATAATTTAAAATGAGTGGAAAATTTTGGACAGGCGCAGCCTTTGGAGCTCTAACTGGTGTTGGCATCGGATTAGCAGCAGGAAGTAATTGTTGTCACAGACCATATTCTTTTGGTAGCTACACAGGATTTGGTTACAACAGTTGTGGATTTAACTCATATAGTTTTGGTTTTAACAACTACGGACTTGGTTTTTCAACATTCGGGTTTGGATTCAATAGACCTTGCAGAATGATATATGGATTGGACGCATTCACATCAGTTGGCGTTTCAAATAGAACCTTAGCTAGAATGGATTTAGGATATTATATCTAATTTATTAAAAACACTACACAATTAAAATAATCGTACTTTTAACAAGCATTAATACGCTAAAAACACAATAAATCACTCAAAAATGGTAATGCACCCCACATGCATACTAAAACACAGATTTAATTTTATAATTATCACCCCTCCCCTCCCCCCCAATTAAAAATCAAAAAAACAGGTAGTCCCCAACTACCTGTTTTTTGTATTTGAACTTTTTTATTTAATGATTAATATCTACCTAGATATTTATCTAATTCCCATTTTGTAACAGCAGTTCTATAAGAATCCCATTCTTTTTCTTTTGCAGTTACAAATTCGTTCATAATATGTTGACCAAGAGCTGCATTTGCAACTAATGAACGGTCAAGCATATCAACGGCTTCTTTTAATGTTCCTGGAAGTGAATCAATTTTTTGTCTTTTTCTTTCCTTTGTAGACAATTTGTAGATATTTGATTCAACAGGAGCAGGTGGCTCAATCTTGTTTCTTATACCATCTAAGCAAGCTTCCAAGATTGTTGCGAATGCTAAATATGGGTTACAAGCTGGATCTGGTGAACGTAATTCAACTCTTGTTGCAATACCTCTTTTTGCAGGAACTCTTAGTAAGGCACTTCTATTTGCAAGTGACCAAGCCAAATAAACAGGAGCTTCATACCCTGGAACTAGACGTTTGTAGCTGTTTACTGTTGGGTTCAAAATTGCTGTAATACTCTTAACGTGTTTCAACATACCACCGATTGCATATTTTGCAGTGTCAGAAAGTTGATATTCAGATTTTTCATCATAAAAAGCATTTTTACCATCTTTGAACAATGACACGTTACAGTGCATACCAGAACCATTGATGCCAAAAATTGGTTTAGGCATAAATGTTGCGTGTAAATAGTGAAGTGCAGCAATCGCTTTTACTACAACCTTGAATGTAACAACATTATCAGCTGTTGTCAAAATATCAGAGTATTTAAAATCTACTTCGTGTTGACCGTCTGCAACTTCGTGGTGAGAAGCTTCAATATCAAATCCCATATCTTGTAAAGTTGTAACGATATCTGAACGTACATCTTCTCCTAAATCTTCTGGTCCTACATCATAATATCCTGCATTATCCTGAGTTGATGTTGTAATATTTCCGTCTTCATCTTTTGAGAATAAGAAGAACTCTGCTTCAGGTCCAATATTCATTGTAAATCCAAGTTTTTTGGCTTCGTTCATAACTCTTTTTAAGTTGCAACGAGGACAACCTTCAAAAGGAGTTCCGTCAGCGTTATAAATATCACAAATAATTCTTGCAGATTGATAACCTTCTTCACTTCTCCAAGGCAAAACTTCAAAAGTGTTTTTATCAGGATAGAAGAACATATCTGATGTTTCAATACTTCTAAAACCTTTAATAGAAGAACCGTCTAACATAATTTCGTTAGCTAAAATTTTGTCAATATGTTGAGCTGGGATAGATATATTTTTAACTTGACCATTGATATCAACAAACTGTAATTTTATAAAGCGTATATTATTTTCTTTAATAATTGCTTTAATATCATCATCAGTATAGTTTTTTCCGTCCAATCTTTTGTATGTAAATTCTGACATAAATCCTCCTTTTAGTACATACGTGTCTGTTCAGTTATAAAGTATATACTTTTTTTAAAAAAATGGTCAAGAATTTTATAATTTATTAATATGAGTAATACAAAATTGCTTGATAGAAAACCATGTTTATTTTAAACTCAAGATGTGGTTACTAAAAAAGGAGAAAAACTATGTCAAGACGTCCAATTATGGCTGGAAACTGGAAAATGAATTTATTACAAGCTGATGCAAAATCACTTATGACAGGGATTAAATCAGTATTACACGATATCAGTGCAGAACAATTACCAGAAGTAATTGTAGCACCTACATTTACATCATTAGCAGTAGTATCAGAAATGTTATCAGGTTGTAAATGTGGAAAAATCGCTTTAGCAGCACAAAACTGTCACTGGGAAAAATCTGGTGCTTATACTGGTGAAGTTTCTGTTGAAATGTTAAAAGATATCGGTTGCAAATATGTAATCATCGGACACTCAGAAAGAAGACAATACTTCTCAGAAACAGACGAAATGATTAATAAAAAAGCAAAAGCTATCTTGGCTGGTGGTTTGTTGCCAATCATCTGCTGTGGCGAAACTCTAGAACAAAGAGAATCAGGTGTGACAGATGAACACATCGCAAGCCAAATCAGAGCTGCATTATCAGGATTGTCAAACGAAGAAATTGCAAAATCTGTTATTGCTTATGAACCAATTTGGGCTATCGGAACAGGAAAATCTTGTGATGCAACTGAAGCAAACAGAGTAATTGCAATGATTAGAAAAGTTGTTTCAGAAGTATCTGACGCTCAAACAGCTGATTCAATCAGAATTTTATATGGTGGTTCTGTAAAACCTGCAACAATTGAAGAACAAATGACTATGTCAGATATTGACGGTGCTTTAATTGGTGGTGCAAGTTTGAAAGCTGATAGCTTCAATGAAATTATTACTAACTCAATGAAAGTTGCTGTTTAGTAAACCTGAATAATCTATTATAATAGATTTAATAAATATGACAAAAAGGGACGTAGCGTTGCTATTGTTCCCTTTTTTATTACGTGGAATAAAAGGGTATAATTTATAACTCAGTGGATTTATAATCCTAAAATTTCTCTAATTTGCCCTCTTGCAATTTCTAAAAAAACGTCTATAATAAAGTAATGGCAATTGCGAGCATGATAATTATTTAGGAGAAACTGCATGTACCAAGACGAAACATTAATCTGTGAAGATTGTTCTGCTGAATTTATTTTTAGCGCAGGTGAACAAGAGTTTTACGCAGAAAAAGGACTAACAAACAAACCAAAAAGATGCCCTGAGTGCAGAAAAAAACGCAGACAAAAGAATAGAAAGAAATTGTATGATGCAGTTTGCACAAGATGTGGAGCACAAACTAAGGTTCCATTTAAACCAAAACCTGACAGAGAAATTTTATGCAAAGCGTGTTTTGATGCTGAACGTAAATAATTGAATAATAACAAAAGCGCCTGTGCGATGCACAGGCGCTTTTGTTTGTTTTATTGTTAGCACGTAAATGATGCAGAGCATCCACCTCCACCACCTGATGAGCCACCAGATGAGCAAGATATAGAACCTCCAGAATAGGAAGAACCACCTGAGGAGTCACTAGAAAATCCGACAGAACCTCCAGAGTATGCAACAGAACCTGCTGTTTCTGTTGAACCTGATGATGCTACAAAATTTGCATACTGACTATAATCAATATTTACAGATACTGAGAATGCATAACTATCTCCAATATTTTGTGATAATAGTGACGATAAACTGCCAGTATTATTTGGGCTGTATGCGACAGAACCTGTTGTTTCATTTTCGGTATTGCTTAAAACCAAAGAACCAAAAGGTTGCTCTGATTGTGAATAATGCGAAGTAAATCCAAGTGCCATAGTGTTTTCATATCCTCTTATACTTACACTAATATAAAGTTAAATTAAAATTTCTAATTTCAGACTTTAAATTTTGTGTTACATTTCTTAATAACGTAGTTTTAAAAAGCAATTTTATATAAAATAAATACTTTATATAAATGTAAGGTTAGATTAAATATTTTAAAGGTTAATTATATTATGAAAGAAGGTTTAAACTAGGATATAAATAAGTTTTGAAATTAAAATGTGTGTAAGTGTGTAAGTTGCGGTATGATTATATACCGTTTTTTTTTTGCAAAAAAACCGAGAAAAAACGCTTTTAATTACTTAATCACTTCCACTAACAAGTTCATCTATCCCAAACGGCAAACTTGTTGGAACTCCAGAAAACAAAGATTTTTTTGAACTTGCTTGTGTTTTTTGAGCGTTAAACACTCTTTTTAATCTATCACAGCGTTTTTCGATATCTTCATTAAAGCTCGTTCCAAAGACGTGTTCTTCTAATCTTTCAAGACGTTCTGACAAAATATTGTCTGAAAAATTTTTGTTAAACCATTCTTTTTCTAATCTAGAAAGCATATAATTATACTTACCATAATCTCTTGTGTCTGACTCAAATTTCGGCTTATACGCATTGTTATTAAATGACAAAAAATCTAACCATTTATTTGTTTTATATGGGTTTAAATTATTTGGAGTATAAAATTGTGGTAAAAAATCATCTGCAAAAGCACTTGATGATATGCAAATTAATAAAGTTATTAAAAATAAAATTTGTTTCATAATATATAATTAAGTTACTTTATCAAAAATAACTATTAGTAAAATAGGGGATATTAAGTATTGTAAATATGTCTATTTTTCCTGAAATCAGTAAAGATTTAAATACTTAAAATACATGTACGATTAATAATTTTATTTAGTAAGAGATGGCAGTAAATAAAGTAGAATATAAATTAGCAAGTACTACGGCTGGCTTTGCAGAAGCAGGTGATAGTGTAACAATCAAAAGTAACAACGCCAAAATTATTCAAAAAGACGTTGAAGAAGGTTGTGTTGAAAGTTTAAGTAATTCTACCCAAAGATTTCTTAATGTTCGTTTGGAACATGCAAACTCTTCTGATGAAACAGAATATGAAGGTGGCGCAGAAGGAGAAGGAGAAGGAGATATCACTGAAGGCGAAAGTGATACCACAAACTCTGATGGTGAAAACAAAGATTCTGGTGCACCTAGTGGAAGTGGTGGATCTGGAAATGCATTTGGTCCTGGAATGTTAGTGTCAACAACGGCACTTCATCCATTTATGAATAGCTTTTCAGCCGTTGTTGTTGGTGCGACAGATTTAGCATTAGGTACAGCAAGCATAGCTTTAACGGCCGCTTTTGATAATCAATATGGAGAACGTATGTCAGAAGCAGCTGCTTCTAGTGAATATATAACTGAAATTCAAGGTTATGAAGAAATTTTGAATACTGATATAGAAACAATGACCTCAACAATGGAAGAACTTGAGGCAACTGAACAAGAACAAGAAAACTCAACAGAACAAGCTCCATCAGATACAGAACCAGATAAAGCTGCGCTTGAATCATTGTATGCAGAACTTGAACAAGCAAAAGCTGATGGCGATGAAGAAAAAGTAGCTGAAATTCAAACCCAAATAGATGAAATTACGGCTAGTCTAGGCGAAGGTGGAAGTGCAAGTGATGTTGAAGACCCTATGGCAGAAATTCAACTTAATAATGAAAGCGCACATGTTGCAGGAGAATACAATGGGCAAGTAGCACAATTCTTATCAGAAGGTAATAATCTTGGAGCATTAGGTGTAGTAAATGCTACATCTTTAGCCGGTTCTGCAGTTAATTCACAAATATTGTCTGCAGAGGCATTTATTGGAGCAAATATATTTACAATACCAACAGCTATTGCTGGTTCAGCTATGACCGAGATGGCACGAAATACTTTTGCTGCATCAAGCGTAATGATGACCGTTAAAGCTGCAAAAGAATTTCAAGCAGGTTCAAAAGGTAAAGACTTGTTTGGCGAACTTAACAACATGCAAGACCCATTAACACAACATGATGAACTTGTTTCACAACTTATTGCAAAACAAGAAGAAACTTCAGGTGAAACCGAAGGAAATGGCGACTCTGGTAATGAATCAGGTGGAAACCCAGCTGGTGGTGGAACAGAAGGTGGAAATAGTCCTGCCCCTGCTGGAAGTGGCGCACCAACAGGTGGAGCTCCTTCAGGAAGCAGTGGTTCTTCTGGTGGTAGTAGCCCAACAACAGCATAACAAAAACGGAAACGGCTCGGACAAGTGTCCGAGCCGTTTCCGTTTTACAGTTTTATTTAATTTTAAAATGCTTCGACAATTAATCTTGACATATCAATTAATGATTTTACAGGTTTAATTGGTTCTGATGCCCACAAATGAGGCTGTTTCATAGACTCCATTCCTTCAACTTGCAATTGTTGTGCCAATTTTAACATCGCAACATCATCTTCAAAGGTATCATAAACATTAAGACGCATAGATTACCCTCCATAATCAATCCACTACTAACACATATAACACTAAAAGTTTGATTATTATAGCAAATTTTTTAGGGTTTGTAAAGAGGGTTTCTTATTAAAATTTAATAAAATATTATATACCTATAAATACTTTATAGTCTTATTTTATTGATACAATTTTTGACCTGCAAAAATTGTAGTTGGACGTTCAAATACCGGTTGGGTAAATGCAAAGTTTTGAGCAAAAGTAAAAGAGTTTACTGCTTGACGTCTTTTTAAATCACATAATCCTACTACTGTTGAATCGTTTTTGAAAAAGTTTTTTAATAAATTCATATACACACCTCTCATTTTGTTATATAATTTGTTTAATGATAATTTTTAAGAAGTCAATATTTTTTTAAAAATTAAATTTATTTAAAAAAAAAAGGAGCAAAACAATGGAACAAAAAGTTACAAAAGATATGGCAATTTTAGACATCGTACAACAATATCCAGAAGCAATTGAAATATTTGCTAAATATGGTTTAGGTTGTATTGGTTGTGCTGCAGCACGTTTTGAAAACCTTGAAGCAGGTGCTAGAGTTCATGGTTTTGATGCTGATGAAATGGTAAAAGATATCAATTCAGCTATTGCAGCAAGACAATAGGATATCAGAAACAAAACAAATGCCTAAACTTTTTTATCTAGGACCTCAAACTTCTTATACTGATGTCGCAAAAGAACAATTCAAAAAAGAATATAATCTTTACGACTACGAAGATGAGGAAAGGAAAACTATTACAGCAGTAGCAAACGAGTTATCAAATTTAGAAGATGATAATTCGTTTGCTGTTCTGCCTATTGAAAACTCTATTGAAGGTGTTGTAAAAGAATCTATTGATAATATTTCAAGGATTGAAAACAATAATATCAAAATTCAAGCAGAATGTATTGTACCAATCAATCATTGTTTAGTTAGTTATGCAGAAAATATTAGTGATATAAAAACTATTGTTTCTCACCCTCAAGCAGTATCACAATGTTTTGATTATATATATAAAACTTTTGGAAATAATATTGAGTATAAATCAGAAAGTTCGACAGCAAACTCTATTAAAAACTTGACCCCAGAAGATAAAACCGTTGCAGGAATAGGAAGTAGATACTCTGCAGAATTTTATAACAAGCCTATAATAGAAGAAAATATTAACGATGAAAAATTTAACCAAACAAGATTTTTACTTGTTGGGAAAAAAGCTTTAAAAACAAATAGGGATTATAAAACAAGCATTTATTTTGCTACAGAAAATAAATCAGGTGCTTTATGTAAAATTCTTCAAATCCTTGAAAAATATCATATCAATATGACACATATTTCTTCAAGACCGTCTAAAAAAATACTTGGGGAATATACTTTTTATATTGATTTTGACGGTAAAATTTCTGATTTAAAAATTGCAAAAGCAGTATTTGAAATTTTACAGAATGTCAAAACTTTTAAACACTTAGGCTCTTACCCCGTTGCATCAAAAATAAAGTAGCAATTATGTACACAGGGTTTCCGAAACATCTTTATAGGGATTCTTCGCTTTCCTCAAAAAATATTTATTACACGCTCTGAATGACGGTTCCAGCCTGTCATCCAGAGGCAAGGAAAAAATTATAAAAATTTGCCGAAGGATCCCCTTAAACATACAGAACAGTTATTAAAATCCGTTCCTCGTAATGACGACAAAAACATCAAAAATAATGTAAACACAGGATAAAATAATAGAAATTCCGTGTTAAAATTTTGCGTATGAATTATACGTATGATGAAATTTGCAAAGAAATAGAACTTAGTCCTAAAAACGTAAATTTAGTTGAAAATTTAGAAGAACGCTTTAAGAAAGTTGGACTAGAAGAAGAACTTATTAAACTTTATAAGATAGCATTCATATATAATGTTGAGCCTAAATATTTTAAAAAAATCGGTGATTTGTATAACGAAATAGGTAACTATGAAGAAGCGATAAATTATTACCTTAATTATTGTGAAAGCACGAAAGTTTCATCAGAAATTTACTACAAACTTGCAGATATATTCAAGAAAAACAACGACCTTGAGAGTCATCGTGCTTGTATTGAATATGCAAAAAAATTAGAGTTAGAAAATGAAAAATAAAAATAATCATATATCAGAATTATTTGATTCTTATTCTGCAATAATTAGCTTGTCAATGCTTGCGATTGCAGAAAATGATATTGAAGGTGCAATTTGTTTAAACAAAAGTTTGAAAAGAATTTATAACCAAATTACAGGTAAAGTTTCTGAAAAAGAACAATTTACGCTTGAATCTTATGGAAAATTGATTGCATTAGATTATTCAAAACTATCAAGCGATAAAATAAATGAAAAACTCAAAACTGTTTTGATGAGTATTGATTTTGATTGTGAAGAAACTCTACATTGGATAGAATTAGCTCAACTTTTTCAAAAAGAAAAAAAATATAAAGAAGCTATTATGCTTGCAGAATACTTAACTACTGTGTGTGAAAGCGCTCCACCTTATTTAGTTTTAGCAAGAACTTATAGAGATTTAAAAATGTACGATAAGAGTATAAAAGGGTACAATACATATCTTTTGTTAAACGAAAATGATAAGGAAGCAAAACAAGAGTTAGACGAAGTATTTGAAGAAATGTTGGAACTCCAATGAGCAAAGTGAATAGACATGAAAAACGAAATTAAAGATACTAAAGAAAAAAAACTATATTTTTTAAATAAATTGATATTATCGGCTTTTAAAGAGTCAAAAGACGTTGATACAACTAGTGTTGAAACAAAAGTTAAAAAGCTTGAGAACTTTGTTCCTGAAGAATTTATGCGAGCATTTGATAAAAAACTTGAGTCTGTACAAATTAATAATGAAGAAATTACTGAAACAAAAGCATATCAATACCTTTTGAGTGGCGAATTTTCAACAAGTGCTTTTATGTTTGCAGAACTGTATAAAAAAGACAAAACTAATTTGGAGTATATTAAACATTTAAGTTCGTGTTTGTTACAGTTAAAGCAACCAAAAATTGTTAAACGATTGTTCCTTGATGAACTAAAAAAACATACAGAAGATATCGAAGTTTTGAAAATTGTCGCTACAACATATTTTGGTATGGACGATTGTTTTAAAGATGCAATTCCTTATTTTGAAGAATTGATAACTCAAGAAACTGGAAATTATGCATTATATTATCAGCTATCATTTTTATATGAAAGGGTTTATCAAAACAAAAAACTTGATAAACAGATAGAATACGCAACGAAAGCACTTGAACTTGTACCTGATAACAATTTGGTTTTAGCTTTTCTTGGGAAATTATATTATCGTTCTGGAAATAAAAATAAAGCAAAAGAATTTTTTGAGCGTATGATGAAAAATAACCCTACGCCTGAACAACAAGTTTTGTATTCGAGAATGTTTTTAAAAGAAGGTGACTTAAAAACTGGGTATGAAATGTATAAGGTAAGATTTAAAACTTCAAATGTTGCATATCCAAAAGAGTTGACTGATGAAACTAGGTGGGACGGCAAATCAGATATTTCAAATTCAACTGTTATTGTACATTATGAACAGGGATTTGGTGATTCTGTAATGTTTGTAAGGTATTTACCTAGACTTTCTAAGATTGCTAAAAAAGTTATTTTGGTTGTACAAAAGAATATTATACCTATTCTGAAATCTTCAGGATACGATAAATATTGTGAGATTTTATCACATGAGGCTGATATAAATCCTAAAATCAAATTAGACGATATGAATTCTTCTGTAATGTATACAGGTGCATCTGGCATGAGTAAAATTCCACACGATTATCATATACCAATGATGGATTTACCTTATTTGTTTGACGAAAGTCCAGATAAAATGCTAGAAGCTAACGGATATTTAAAAGCTGATAAAGAAAAAGTTGAAGAATTTAGGAAAAAGTATATTAATTCTAATAATAAGATAAAAATAGGTTTGTCATATCATGGTACAAAGCAGTCAAACTCTACATATCGAGATATTAAGGTAAAAGAATTTTTGCCACTATTCAGATTAGAAAACGTCGAATTCTACTCATTCCAAGCAGATGAATATGCAGAGGAATTAGAAGGATTGCCTAAAGATGTAGAGGTCAAAAATTTAGGAAAGATTTTTAAAAATTTTGAAGATACAGCATGCGCAATAGAGAGCATGGATTGTGTAATTACGACAGATAATGTTGTCATGAACTTAGCTGGAGCGCTGGGTAAAAAAACCTTTGGTTTGTTCAATGTATTTCCTGAAAGCAGATGGTACAAAACAGAAGGCGATGATATAGGGTGGTATAAGAGCGTAAAGCCACTTAGGGCAAAGAATTACAACGAGTGGACTCCTTTGATTGAAACTTTAAAAAATGAGATAGAAAAAATTAAAAAATAATTGTAGTTTTTTAAAGTGTTTGTTATACAATATATAGTGTATAACCATTACCGTAATTAAAGGAGGAAACATAATGGAAACTTATGGTATCGAAAATTTAGGAATCATCGGACCTAAAGCAGTTTATCGTAATTTAACACCTGCTCAATTAACAGAAGCAGCATTACGTTTAGGCGAAGGCACATTATCAAATAAAGGTGCATTAGTAGTAACAACAGGAAAATATACCGGTCGTTCACCTAAGGATAAATTCATCGTTGATACAGATGGTATTCACAATGAAATCGCTTGGGGTAAAGTAAACAGACCAATGTCTAGAGAAAACTTCAATGCAATTAAAGGCAAAATCGCTGCATATTTGCAAAACAGAGAAATCTTCATTTTTGATGGTTTTGCAGGCGCAGATAAAAAATACACACAAAAATTCCGTGTAATCAACGAAAGAGCAAGCCAAAACATGTTCATTCACCAATTGCTAATCAGACCAACAGCTGAAGAATTAGCATCTTATGGCGAACCAGATTACACAATTCTATGTGCTCCTGGTTTCAAATGTGATCCAGAAGTTGACGGCGTAAACTCAGAAGCATGTATTGCTATCGACTATGAAGCACACGAAATCATCATTTGTGGTTCACAATACTCAGGCGAAATCAAGAAATCAGTATTCGCTACAATGAACTATGTAATGACAAAGAAAAATGTATTACCAATGCACTGTTCAGCAAACATGGATCCAGAAACACATGAAACAGCTGTATTCTTCGGTTTGTCAGGAACAGGTAAAACAACTTTATCAGCAGACCCTGCTCGTAAGTTGATTGGTGATGACGAACACGGTTGGTCACCAGACGGTGTATTCAACTTTGAAGGTGGTTGTTACGCAAAATGTATCAACTTGTCAGAAGAAAACGAACCAGATATTTACAATGCTATTAAATTTGGTTCATTGATTGAAAACGTAGTTATGGATCCAGAAACACGTGAATTTGATTTTAATGATGGTTCATTAACAGAAAACACACGTGTAGGTTACCCAATCAACTACATCAACAATGCAGCAATCCCATCAATGGGTGGAATTCCAAAAGTTGTTGTATTCTTGACAGCTGACGCATTTGGTGTATTACCTCCAATCTCAAGATTAGACAAGAACGCTGCTATGTATCACTTCGTAACAGGTTTCACATCAAAACTAGCTGGTACAGAAAGAGGAATTACAGAACCAGTTCCAACATTCTCAACATTATTTGGTGAACCATTTATGCCAATGGACGCATCAGTATATGCTAAGATGTTAGGTGACAAATTGGATCAATACGGTACTAAGGTATATCTAGTAAACACTGGCTGGGCTGGTGGTAGTGCATCAATGGGTGCTAAGAGAATGAAATTAGCTTACACTCGTGCGATGGTAACTGCAGCATTGAACGGTTCATTCGACAATGTTGAATTCAAACACCACGACGTATTCAACGTAGATTATCCTACATCTTGTCCAAATGTACCTGATGAAAAATTAGATGCTAGAGGAATGTGGGAAGATAAAGCTGCTTATGACGAACAAGCTAACAAATTGGCTGAAATGTTCGCTAAGAATTTCGCTGAAAAATATCCAAATATGCCTTCAGAAATCATTGCAGCTGGTCCAAAACCATTAAGCAGAGTTTAATTTTAAATAATTAAATATAGGCAAAAATCCCTACCTTGATAAAAGGTGGGGATTTTTGTTTTTGATACTGCAAGGAGTAAATTCCAGACAAAATTTATAATAATAGAAGGACTACAACCAAATTATATAACAGGAAATGATTATGAACTTTTGTAACAAACATTAATCAAATTAATCAATTTTCATAGGAGTATATACTTTATATAGGCATAGAGTATAAAATAAGAAACACACGAGGAAAACCCGAAAACACACGGGAACGAGGACTAAGACAGTAAATGTTTCTTTCTACACACACACTACACTTCACAAATTTTCAGAGCCTTTCGGCTCTTTTTTTTGCGTGTTTTATATAAGTAACATATTGCTCTCAACTATAATATTTTTGAAAAATACATTATAAAATGCTATAATATAACAAATTATGAGGTGTAGGTATGACAAAAAAAGTTTTTGCATTTGATTTAGGAAAATCAAGTATTGGTTATTGTGTGCGAGATGGTTTTGAAATCAATGAAGCCAATTCTATAATTATTGATAAAGATCATGCAGAAACAATAACGTTACGTGATAGACGAAGAACTAAAAAGACACTTGATGCTCACCATGCTAGAGAAGAATATTTTAATAAAGTTTGGTCAGGTGTTGGATTAAATATTTTAGATAAAAATAATAACAATTTTAAAAAAGAATTTCCTTCTAAAAATGAGGATGTCATTTATACATCTTGTCTTTTAAGAATTGCTTTATTACAGAATCAAAAATTGGAAGAATGGCAGATATACAAAGCATTATATAATGCTTTTCAAAGACGTGGATATGATGTAAATATTGCTTGGAAATCTGTTCAAACTGATGATGACAAAAAAAATCTTGAACATATGAAAAAATACACTTGTGAAAATGATATAGAATTAATCATTTCTGATGAATATAAATATCCTTGTTATTATGATGCATTGAGGTTAGGTTTGTGGAATGAAGACGAACCAACAAAGTTAAATCGTTCAATTCCTCAACACAATTCAAATAAAGTTAGAACTACTGAATATGTAGCACCAAGAGAATTAGTAGAAAAAGAACTAAAACAATTATGGTTAAATGCACAACTTCAATTACCACAATTGAATAGTGTTTTGCCAGAAGAATTTTTATATGGTGAGTATAAAGTGCCTTATGGCTCTTGTGTTACAAAGGAATTTAAGCAATATAGAGGAACTGAAAAAGATTGGCAAGGTGTATTAGGACAAAAAATTCCAAGATTTGATAATCGTATTATATCAAAATGTAAATTGTTACCAAAAAGAAATGTCTGCAAAGCTAATACTATTGAAAATGTTAGTTTTATATTACTTATGAAACTGAAGAATTTACGATTTACTATTATTTCAGGTGAAAAATTACGATTAAGCCCTGTTCAGATTAAACAAATTTATGAAAATTGGTTAGAAAAAGTCGAAGATACATATAACAAGGATTTAGAGAAAGCAGAAAAATTAGGAAAAGAACAACCTAAAAAACGCCTTGATATAACAATCACAAAAAAAGAAATAGAGAAAGTTATTAATAATGAAATTATTGATAAAATAGAACCAATGAAAGCAGATATCTCTGGACGTTCATCTTTTTGTAGACGTGCTTGTCAAATAATGAACAAAATTATTCTAGATGGCGAGCTTTACCCTCAAAATGTTGATATATCGGAATTTGTTGATAGAGATAATGCAAAAAATGGAATAACAGAAGAAGAAATTCAATCAATGTTATCAAAAATTGGTGATTGGAATAATTTATATATTCCTGATAACAGAGAAGAAAATGCTCAAAATGCAAGTAATTCAAGAATTAAAACAGACATTATGTTGGGAAATATCACAAATCCGATTGTTAGAAATAGACTTCAAATATTTAGAGATTTGTTATTAAATTTGGTTCAAAAATATGGAACACCTGATGAAGTTATTTTTGAATTTGTTAGAGATGGTGCAGATAATTCACTTTATGGTAGTAAAAAAGCACAAGATACAGAACGCTTCATGAAACAACAAGAAAAAGAAAATGAACAAATTATTAATGAATTGAAAGATGCAGGCTTATATGTAAATGGACAAAATCACGCAAATGCAACTTATTTCTTGATGCATAAATTATTAAAGTCACAAAGTGGTAAATGCATATATAGTGGTCAAAACATTTCTCCGTCTAATTATGATGAATGCGAGATTGACCATATTTATCCAAGAACTTTAGGTGGAAATGATGCTTTATATAATAAGGTTGTTTGTTACAGACGAGAAAATCAATTTAAAAAAGGACGCACTCCTTATGAATGGTTATCACCTGATAGTGATAGATGGGCAAATTATGTAAATAGATTAAACAAGATAAAGAAACAACTAGGTAAAAAGAAATTTGAATTATTAACTAGTAAACCTGAAGAATGTGAAAGATTGATAGAAAGTTATAATGGTTTAGCTGAAACATCTCATATTGCAAGAGTTGCTCAACAGATGACAGCATTTATTTTTGGTTGGGGTTTGCAAGTTCAAGGTGAAAATAGAAGAATTTTTGTTAATAATGGAGCATCAACTTGTGCAATAAGAAAAAGATATGGTTTAAATAAACTTTTAGGTGATGATTTAAAGAAAAATAGAAGTAATGATAAACACCACGCACTAGATGCTATTTGTATAAGTTTTTCACGTGACTTTAAATATGATAAAGAGATTAAAAAAGATATTATAAAAGGATTTAATCCTGAAATTGTAAAAGATGCGATTGATAAAATTATGCCATATTCTTATGCAAATGATAAACCATTCAAAGGTAATACCAAACCATTAGAAACGATTTATGGTTTAAGAACTTATGGAGAAAAATCATATATCACGCAACGTGTGGAATTAAATTCTATTGATAAAAAAGCAACAAAAATTAAATCTATTATCGATGCAACTATTAAGAATGATTTGTTGAATAAATTAGAAGATAACCCAACAGAACAAGAGTGGAAATTGATGTTACAGAATTATATCCACCTTAAAAAGCAAACCAAAGTTAAAAAAGTTATGATAATTGTTTCTGAAGGAGAAATTACAAAAGATTCAAATGATAGAGAACGAATTGGAGAATTTGTAGATTTCGGTACAAAAGGCACTCAACATCAATTCAAACGCTCAAAAGGTCATAAAGGACAAATACTATATTTCAATGAAAAAGGTGTTGTTAAAGTTATGCCTATATACTCAAATATTAAGACTACAGACGTAAAAGATAAACTTCAAAACATGGGTTGCAAACTTTATAACAAAGGTCAAATGTTTTATTCGGGCTGTTTAGTAGATATTCCTAAATCATTCAAAGCTGGATCTAAAGAACACCCAGCAGGATGTTATAAAGTTAGAACAGTAATGTCTGATGGAAAAATCAAACTTGAAGATAATTGTGGAATAGAGATATTAACCAGTGCAACATATTTAGTCCAAGCAGGATTTAAAAAAATAGAATCTAAATAAGTTTCACTAAATCTTTTTGAATAAAAGAATAAAATTCATCTGATATGTTATTTTTATCAACGAAATTTACAATATATGGAATATGACTATTATCAAAATCATTTTTTAATGAATTGATAAAATATTCAAAGTCTTGAGAATTTACTAATATATCTAAATCAGATGATTTTGTAAAATCTCCCTTTACTCGTGAACCATAGGCATAATATTCACCTTGATATTTTTTTAAAATTGATAAAATTTCTTGATATTCTTCTTGAGTGACACCTTTTAACATGGCAGTTTTTCTTTCAAATTTTTGATAAGTTCTTTTGTATCTTGAAGAAAGTCTGGAATAAGTCCAAGTAATTTTCTAGATTTTTCTAAATTATATTCGTGTGCAGTTGTGTTTCTTTTTTCGTGATAAGTACGCCAATGCTCCCAATCAGAAATATAGTTATATCCATACATAAATCTAAAAATATTATTTACGGTCAATTCTTCTTCTTGTTTATCATAGAATTTTTTCAAAACTTTTTTCATTATTTTTTTAGATATTTCCAAAGTATATTCAAATCTTTTTATTACAGCATCTTCTAATACTGTAGTTAAATAATCATTCTTATTATTAGATAGAATTTCATAACTTTCATCTAATGTTATTAAAGCCTTTTCCAAATTTGAGATACTTATTTGCATGTCAATAATTTTAACATGTATAGCAGTTTTTTACAATCTTATTTACAAATATTGCCTTTTTATAATACATCATTAAACATGGCATGCTATGAGTTACCACATATTACATCTAACAACATCTGATTGTTCAATTTCTTCTGATAGAGGATTATTATTTTGTAAATACAAAACCGGTGAAGAAAATATGATTTCACTTGCTGATATTAAGGCAATTATTGTTTCAGCAAATGGAATTTGTTTTACTAATAATTGCTTAGCCAAATTATTAGAAAATAATGTTGTTATCCTTCACTGTAATAGAGCATTTCAGCCTGTTGGTTGGAGTGTACCACTAGACAAAATTGTTCGTACAAAAGTATTTTATAACCAAATTTCTAGAAATGAAGAGTTTGAAAATAAATTATGGAAAACTATCCTTAAAACAAAAGTACAAAATCAGGCAAAATGTTTAGATATGATAGGAAATACTGAACACAATTTGAATAAATTGATAAATCGCCCTTTATTAAGTGAAGCAAATATTGCAAGACAATATTGGAAGAATTATTTTATTGAAATCGGAAATCCAATAAAAAGGGAGCATATAAATGCAGAAACCTTTGAAAATGGTGCGCTTAATTATGGTTATGCAATTATAAATACTTTAGTTTATCGTTCAATATTAGCTCATGGATTGATTGCAAGTCTTGGAATACATCATCTTGGGAAATATGGAAGTACCCCTCTTGTATATGATTTAATGGAAGTGTATAGACCTTTCGTTGATTATTATTTTTATAATTTTGTACAAGAAAAAGAAGAAGATTATAACAACGAGAATTTTAAACAATGGGTAAAATATATATCAGATTGCATAAAAAATTATCGTATAAAAATCAATGATATAAGTTATAAAATTGTTGACAGCATTGATATTTATATAGAAAAAATAGTTAATGCTTATTTGAAATTTGATTGTTCGGAAATATTTTTGCCTGATATCAAAGAACAATATTTGTATATTGATAAACATAGGAATCGGGAATATGAGGAGTAAATATCGTATGGGTTGGTTGATAGTATGTTTTGATTTACCTGTTGTAGAAAAAGAAGATATGAAAGAAGCAACTGCATTCCGTAAATCATTACTTAATCAAGGTTATTTTATGCTACAAAATTCAATATACGTTCGTTCTTGTGTCACTTATGATAAAACTGAAACTCATATAAGAAATTTAAAATTAATTGCACCAAGTACAGGCTCAATTTCAGCATTTTATATAACTGATAAACAATGGAGTCAATCTATAAACATTGAAAAAACAGATTATAAAAAATCGAAATACTGTAAAAAACCGAAAGAAGACGGCTTTAAACAAATGACATTCTGGTAATTTTTTGTTAGAATGTTATTAGGTGATATTAAATTTTTAAAGGTTTAGAGAATGAATTTATTCGTACATTGTAGAGGAATCAATTATTCTCCGGTCAATTATGATTGGACTCTTAACTTAAAATATTTTACTTTTTTATTATATATCATTTATTTAATTTTGTATATCCTATTATAACATATTTTAAATTAAGAGTAAATCAAAACGATGTACAATATAATGATGTTTTAATTACATTATAACATATTTTAAATTAAGAGTAAATCAAAACGCCTTTGAATATATAGTAAAGTTAAATAAATTATAACATATTTTAAATTAAGAGTAAATCAAAACTTGCGTTGAATGTGAACAATGTCGTGTCGCATTATAACATATTTTAAATTAAGAGTAAATCAAAACTGTTGTAAACTCTGCAACATAAGTCATTTGATTATAACATATTTTAAATTAAGAGTAAATCAAAACGCCTCTAACTTCTGCATAAAATTCGTTTGCATTATAACATATTTTAAATTAAGAGTAAATCAAAACTTATTCTGGCTACATTTTGTTTGCGTTGTTATTATAACATATTTTAAATTAAGAGTAAATCAAAACATCTGCCCAGTTGTTTCAACGTCTCCTGGTATTATAACATATTTTAAATTAAGAGTAAATCAAAACTGGTGCGTTTTACGATTGGATTGAATCTTTATTATAACATATTTTAAATTAAGAGTAAATCAAAACTCGTCGCCCCCACGTTCTTTTTTCCATGTATTATAACATATTTTAAATTAAGAGTAAATCAAAACTTGCGTACGCATTGCCTTTACTACTATTAATTATAACATATTTTAAATTAAGAGTAAATCAAAACATAGTACACAAGCATGCTTTAGAACTATGATTATAACATATTTTAAATTAAGAGTAAATCAAAACTGAATACCCGACCACCCAACCAAATTTTTATTATAACATATTTTAAATTAAGAGTAAATCAAAACAAAGTACAACAGCAGGTCATTTTAATTCAATTATAACATATTTTAAAATTAGCAAAATACAACCCCCAATCATGAGCTTGTGTACCTTCACCTGTGTCAATATGTTCAGTTGAGAATTTATCAAACTTATGTGGTGTTCAGTGATATGCAGATTGATAATATTTGACATCTTTCAATTTTTATTTTAACTTTTGAATAAGGTTTGCGCCCCTTCCGAAATTAAATCGGAACTGGTCAACGGCAAGTCTTTTTTAGAACTTGTTGCTCCGTCTGAAATTAAATCAGATTGTTGAGATGTCAGCAGGTTCTTTTTAGAACTTGCTTGAAAGCCTTCGGAAATCAAATCAGAACTGCCCCTAAAGTAAGTTTTTTATTTTTTCTGTATTTGGTTTTCGTTTTGAATTAGATATATCATGTAAAAGTTCATTAAAAATATTATATCCATCAAACTTACCCTCTGTTACGACAGAATCTATATAAATTCTATCTTCACCAGATGTCCCAATAATTCTGAAATCCTTACGTTCTATTTGATAATCTCTAAGATTTATTTTATTTCTATTCCGACCCACATAAATAGGCATGTTCTCTTTGCCTAGTTCCTTCGTAAATTTTTTAGCATATGCAAATATCAAATCTCTCGCATTATCATTTATAACGCCTTTTCTATAATCTGGCTTCATTTCTATATTATCAAGTACCAATGCTGTTTTATTATCAATTTCTGCGATATAACAAATCGTATTTCCAATAGATTTATCATCCACAAGAACTTCTATTCCTGAAACCATTTTATTTTTAATATAATTAGGTGCAATCGATTGCTTTGAACCTGTTCCTATCGCCATACAACAAGATGAATCATTACCCAAAAACAACGAATGAGCAATATTATTCATATCAATTTGTTGTGCAGTTATTGTAAATTTTTCACTATCAGAATTTTTCTTTGCTGAATTTATTTTTTGTTTAACATCTTGGATATTTTTTTCGATAGTTTTTCTTGCTACATTTGATTGCTTTGATTCATCAAGATTTATCCAAGACTGATTATTTTGCATAAAATTATCTATTGTATCAATTAGCTCTGGCATATCTTGAAACGTTATTTGTTTATTATCTTTAAATAGTTTTAAATAACCAGAATTACGCTTAATAGTACCTACAAAATTATTCAAAAATATAAATTTGGGCTTTATTTCATACCCTTTTGAATTTAATTCTTTTTCTAGCAAAGATTTTTTATCACTTGAAACGAGTGTATATATTGGTGAATTAAAAATTTCTTCCAAAGATTGCATTGCTTTTTGTTGTTTATCTTCAGTTACGATTGTTTTTTGCAGTTTTGATTTCGGATCAAAAGTTGTCCATCTTTCAAAATTTATCCCTAATTTTTCAAATTCAATTTTGGTTTCTTTGTTTTGTGGCAACTCTAACAACACCTCTCTAACGCTTTTATCGGGTTTCTTATTAAGTGTTTTTAAAAGCTCGTCATAAGAAGATTTGAACATTTCATCTGTTGTAAACATTTTAGGTAAATAATCGCTATTTTTAAAATCAAATTGTCTACAAATTTGACCTTCAGAATCTGTCCTTGCTACAGCATTTAATGTATTAAGCAAATTGTTTTTATTATGTTTATCATAATTATTAAGAACTGAACCTAATTTCTCGTGAGAATTTTGCATCGTGTGGAAAAATCTTGCAAGTTCTATTTTTTCTGAATAATCAGTGATAGAATTCTTTATCAGATTTTTATTTTCATCAGTTAGATAATTTATATGTTTTATCAGTTTAGCTCTGTCATTTGTTGTTTGAAATTGTTTTTTAGCATTAGTAATTTGTTCTTGAGTATTTTTATATTTAGCACTTTGCTGTGGGTTTGTTAATTCTAACAAATTTTGATAAAACGGGTGTTCAGGATTGATATCACCAATAGTATTTATGCAATTTTTTACATTTTCAAACTTGTTATTAAAAGATGATATAAAAGACTTCTCCCCAAGAACATTTACTGTGTTTAGTACTTTGTGCGGTTTTTCAAAAAACAACTTGTCTAATTCTTCGTCATTAACTTTATGATTATATGAAGATAATGTATCTCGTTTTTTAGCTGCAGTAGCTCTAATCTCCATAAGCGTATTTGCTTGTTCTAAACTATATAAATGCCCTTTTACGAAATTTATTAAATATTGATTGGGGTATCCCATTTCGACTAATTGTAAAATAGTTTTATTTGTAATTAGTGGCGAACACTTGTAATCGCCATTGAAACTTATATTTTGTGGGTTGTTTTTTATGACATTAGTATTTTGAACCATTTGTTTAGGATGGATGTAATTATAGGTAGCATCGGTGTTAGAAACTCGTAAAATGTTCATATAAGAATAAAAAATAGTAAAAATATTTTTTGCTAAAGTTCTCAACATTAAACAGTTATAAAAAAATATAGACAAATGGCTAATAGACAATCGGATATTTAATCTATAAAATAAAAAAACAATATAGGTTTAATAAGCGATGCAAGATAAAAATAAAACAAAGAAAAAAATACTTACAATTCATCGATTTGATATAGAATTAGATAAAAATGATGAATATCAACTTTGTAATAAAAAGAAAGATGATTCAAATCGGAACGTGGTGTCAGGTTTTCAAATTTTGCCTAGAAAAAGGTTTTATATAAATACAATCATTTTCCCGAAACCTGTTTTTGTCATAAAATCGCAAAAAACTCAAAACAAGGTAGCATTGGTTCGTTTTGAAAAAGCGCAACAATTTATGAACCGAAGAAATTTTGTTATAAAAAATAATGGACAAAATCTTAATAATTATAGAAAAAAATTAGAAAAAAAGAAGAACAAAAACTCTTTTTTGTTTACGTTTTGGAATCTTTTTGCGATGAAAATTAATTTTAAGAATCTAAAAAATAGTTTTACAATAAACCTAAAACTAGCAAGAATAATTGTGGTTTGAATGATTATATTTTATTTTAATTAAAAATAATTTAAACGAATATTCAATAGTTTTGATTCCATTCTTCAGCCTTTAATAAAAAACACCTTGAACGGTTGTTCAAGGTGTTTTTAAAAATTCTGGGGTAGAAGTGTCTTGCTTGGTCGCATTTAACGGCGTTTCACTTTTTGCCAATGAGATGTTTATTAATCTAAATTCTCATTTGTCAAAAGAGCTACAGCCTCAGCTCCCTCGCGCGATTCGAACCTACGGTTCTCATCCTTCTTTCTACTAAAAAGCATTAAAAAAGACCCACTTGCGTAGGTCTTCTTTAAAATTCTGGGGTAGAAGTGTCTTGCTCGGTCGCATTTAACGGCATTTCGCTTTTTACCAATGAGAAGTTTATTAATCTAAATTTTCATTTGTCAAAAGAGCTACAGCCTCAGCTCCCTCGCGCGATTCGAACCCACGGTTCTCATCCTTCTTTCTACTGAAAAGTATTAAAAAAGACCCACTCGCGTAGGTCTTCTTTAAAATTCTGGGGTAGAAGGATTCGAACCTCCGAGATGGCTGGACCAAAACCAGCTGCCTTACCACTTGGCGATACCCCAATAGGTATACTTCTATAATATATTCTCAATACGATTTGTCAAGTTTTTATTTTGCATTTATAATTGTTTTGTTATTTACTCAATCGAAAGGCATTCTTATTATGAAAATTAATCGTAATTATTTAAACTTAGAAGCTAGTTATTTGTTCTCTACTATAGCAAACAAAGTCAAAGAATATTCTTTAAAAAATCCCGACAAAAATATCATAAGACTAGGTATAGGTGATGTTACTCTCCCGTTGTGTAAAGCTGTAATCTCTGCTATGCATTCGGCTGTTGATGAAATGGGAGTTCAAGAAACCTTTAAAGGCTACGGTCCAGAACAAGGTTACGATTTTCTTAAATCAGAAATAAAAAACTATTATTATAAAAATAATGTTGAACTTGATCTCGATGAAATTTTCATAAGTGATGGCGCCAAAAGTGATTTGGGTAATATTTTAGATATCTTTGATATCGATAATACAGTACTTGTTCAAGACCCTGTTTATCCAGTATATGTTGATACAAACATAATGGCTGGTAGAAAAATTCTTTATTCAAATTCTAACGAAGAAAATGGATTTCTTCCAATGCCAGAAGATAACGTAAAAGCAGATATAATATATCTTTGTTCTCCAAACAACCCAACAGGTGCTGTATATACAAAAGAACAATTAAAAAAATGGGTAGATTATGCACTAAAAAATAATTCAATAATCCTTTTTGATTCTGCATACGAAAGTTTTATTTCTGATAAATCTTTACCACGTAGTATTTATGAAATTGAAGGTGCTAAATCTTGTGCAATAGAATTCTGTTCTTTCTCAAAAACAGCAGGGTTCACAGGCACACGTTGTGGTTATACGGTTCTTCCTAAAAATCTTGTTTATGAAGATACTCAATTAAATAAATTATGGCTAAGACGTCAAACTACAAAATTTAACGGTGTTCCATATATCGTTCAAAAAGGTGCGTCAGCTGTGTTCTCAGAGGAAGGTCAAAAAGAAATTCAAGCAAACATAAATTACTATAAAGAAAATGCTAAAATTATAATGGATACATTAGATAAACTTGGAATTTGGTATACAGGTGGAACGAATTCTCCTTATATTTGGTTAAAATGTCCAAACAATATGAAGTCATGGGAGTTCTTTGATTATCTTTTAAACAATGTTCAAATCGTTGGTACTCCAGGCTCAGGCTTTGGTAAAAACGGTGAGGGCTATTTTAGATTAACTTCATTTGGTAGTAAAGAAAAAACTATTGAAGCTATGAATAGATTGTTGAATTCGTCTTTGGCTAAGTAGTTGGGTTCATAAATAGTTTTGAGGTGTTCGCAGGAAGTTTATCTAATTTATAATGTGTAATGAATAATGTGTAATTATGCTATACATCTAAACTTGACTCTTTCAATAAAGTTTAAATCAGCCGAAACATTTTCGGCTGATTTTTAGTTGTTGATTATTATGAATTGTTTTAATCTTTGTATGTATTATTTAATCTTAGCTTTTGCTAACAATGTTATACCTGCGATAACAGCTGTAGAAATTCCACCCATCACTGCACTAAATGCTGATGATAAAGCAACGCCTTTTTTGAAGTTTTTGTCGATTGCATCAACTGTTGTGAATCCGTCCCACATTTTGCCGTCTTTAGTCATTCCACCTGTTGGGACTTTTCCTCCGTTATTATTAGCAATTTTTTGTGCTTGGGATACAACCATTTTCTTAGCTTTCATACCGTTGTATAAAGCCGTTCCACCCGTTGCTAATGCGCCTAATGTGGCAACTGCACCAATACATTTCATTGAGGACATAATTTATACTCCTTGTTTATTTTACACACACTATATATAATGCATTGTTTACTAAAAATTTGCTAGTTACCTTTGGAATAAATGTAAACATTTGTAACGATATAAACAAAAAATCTAAAGTTCTAAAAAATAATGTCGTAATAAAAGACATAGATAGAAACATTATAGGAGAAATTAAAATGGAATTTAACAACATCAATTTATTTACACAAAACGCAGCAGCATTAAATAAAGCACAAGGTACTAAAGAAGCTAAGGTTGAAGAAGAAGCAAAACAACCTGAAGTAAAAGACAACAAACCAGCTGAACAACAATATTCAGCAGATGAAGTTTTCAACTATATGGCAGGTTCTGCTGTAGCTGCAAAAGCAAAAGTTAACAATACAAGCGCTCAAGAAACAAGAATTGCTGGTTTTATGAACGACTTTGAAGAAGCATTTAACTTTGCAAAAGAATTGGGTTTATCTGACGAGGCTGCATTAGCAATCCTTGAAAGAATTTAAGAGTAAAAAGAGTATGCAAAATGATTGAAAGCACCTTTAACTAAAAAGGTGCTTTTTATTTTGTTACGAAATGTAAATAGAGTAAGGTAAAAAAGTCAATTCTATCTTATGTATATACTTTATATATACATAAGAACCGATTGAATGATTGGTTCGAGCAAGGGATATAATATTACAGGGTACAATTTAATAGCAAAACAAGTAGTTTTAAAAAATAGTCAATATTTAAGGACTATCAATTTAAGGTTGCTGAAAATATAACTTTGGGTATTTATTCCACAGGGTACACATAGGATAAGGGTATACAATCATGGCAGTTGGAGCAAAGGATTTCATCGACAAACTTTTAGTAGAAAAATATGCTAAAGAGCAAGTAGACAACCATGATAACGTTGAATCAAAGATTAAGCCTGACGATGTGTATGACGTAATGTCATTGGCGTCAAATAACGCAATTAATTATTTTAAATTATCACAGCGTTTGGCGATTGCCTGTTATGCTGTTAACGCAAAGGCGGCGAAATATAGGAGCATAAGACCTTTGCAAATGCAAACTCAAGCATAGTAGCTGGATTTAAACATATATCAAATTTTTGATATATGTTTTTATTTTTTGTAATTCCTACATCAACGACTTAATTGCAAGGGCAATAAGCAAAACTCCACCTAAAATTTCCATGCCTTTTGAGTTGAACTTCTTCAAGCAAAAACCACTTGAAAATCCTAAGAACGAATTTGTAAATGTCACAATACCAATAGTTACAGCACTCAATAATAATGGGGTGTTTGTTAAAGATAATGTTATCCCTGCAGAAAATGCATCAATACTTGTTGCAATTCCAATTAGTAAAAGTGTCCTAAGTGTCAATATTGCTTTTTCTTCGTTTTCTTTATTAAAGGCTTCTTTAATAATAGTGAATCCAAGATATGCAAAGATTATAAATACAATCCATTTTGAATAAGGTAATATAAATACCTTGATTAGATTAGTGAACTCATACCCCAAGACAGGCATGATTGCTTGAAAAACACCAGTTATGAATGCTAAAGAAAATGCAGTAACACGTTTTGATTTATCTGTCGTCAATCCATACGAAAATGAAACAACGCAGGCATCAACAGAGAGTGCAAAAGCAAGAATAAGCAGTTCAATATTGCTCATCACAGACCTCTACTTCAAACAATCTGTTCCAAGGGAATGTATATTCATTTCTAATTTTAAGTCCTAATATTTCAGATACTTTTTCTTCAAAAGGTTTCATTAGTGGTTTGATGTTAGTAGGTTCAGTAATTTGTTGACGGATATTTGCTTGATATCCCCAATCATCTAAGAATCTAATCATCTGAACTTTTTTAAATGCAGTATCATTATATTTTTTTGCTAAAAATTTTATTTTTGCACAACAAATGAGGCTTCCAAGTGTGTTGGCGCTTGTATTCCAAGCGCTATATCCAAAAAAGTTGTCAATTTTAAAGTTCTCAATGAGTTTTGATACAAAATTGTTGTCTGCTCCGTTTGCGTTTCTCACGTCTGCTATCATATAGTTTTTGTTTGGTAAACTCAAATCACCTGAAAACTGTTCTGTATCAATCTTCATAACGATTTCGCCTTGATGGTCTTTAAAGTTGTTTATTATCAGTACAATATCAGCATTTTCTTTAGAGTCTGCAATTTTACAATTAGCAAATTCTATTTGGTTTTTTACAGATTTTTCAATACTAATATCTTCGTAATTAGAGATAAGTTTTACATCAGGCTCTATAAACTGTGGATAGATTGATAATTCACCTTGAATTGATTTTGCAAGTAGGCTTAAAGGAATTTCATCTGCACCTGTAATAACTTTGCCACCCATACGTTTAAGTTGTTCGGCTTCCATTACATTGTAACCGTATTCAGCACAATCGTCTTTTGAAAAAATAAGTGTTTCAAAAAAACCTTCTTTTTGCCATTCAAGATACATTTTGTTTATTTTAAAGTTACGTAATCTTGTTTGTTTGTAATCGTTTAATATGTCGTCTGGAATAATTCGCCGTAGAGGGCTTTCTAGTCCTAAACTACTTGCGTATTTGTGTTTTTCGTAAGAATATTCAAATATTTTTTTGCCATATTTTGACCAATATTCTTTTTCTTCTTCATTACAGTTGTTGTTAGAAATCCTCATAATACTTGATACTGCGTATATTTTTGCTTTTTTAGTTGAAAGAATTTCTTTGAAATCAAGTAATCGGTCTTTTATATCTTCAAAATATTCTGGAGAACGTCTTGAAGGAATTAATCCTCCGTAGGCGATTGTATCAAGTGATAGAACTATCGAATCTACTTCAGGGATTTGATTAAGCCAAGTGTATAAACCTGTAATGTCAGCATGCTTTTTAAGGTCACCAAGAAGTTTTCTTGGTGGAATATAGAGTGTTATCTCCTCATCAATTCTTGCTATCTCTTTTGCCAAATTGTAGCATACAGGTCTATTATCAATTGGAATAAAACAAATTTTCATAAAATTATTATATTAAAGTATTGATAAAAATTCAAATGTGTTTTAGAATAGACGTATAAGTATTACGTTTAAATAAAAGAGGTTAGTATGACTGTTTTAGAATATGAGTTGGCGCTAAATGAAGGTCAAATTACACAGATTATAGGACCTGTAATTGACGTTGAATTTCCACACGGTAATTTGCCAGAAATTTATAATGCGTTAGAAATTATTACGGATAATGGAAAAGTAGTTGCAGAAGTTCAACAAATGTTGGGTGCTAACAAAGTTAGAACAGTTGCTATGTCATCAACAGATGGTTTGAAACGTGGAATGAAAGTAGTGAATACAGGTGAGGCTATAAAGATTCCTGTAGGCAAACCTATTTTAGGAAGAATTTTAAATGTAATTGGTGAACCTGTGGATAAGATGGGTGAAATTGAAACGAACGATTATTTGCCTATTCATAGGGAGTCACCAAAATTAACTGATCAAAACACTGAAATCGAAATATTGGAAACAGGTATCAAGGCTATTGACTTATTACAACCATATTCAAAAGGTGGTAAGATAGGTTTGTTCGGTGGTGCTGGTGTTGGTAAAACAGTTCTTATTATGGAATTGATTCACAATATCGCACAAGAACATTCTGGGGTATCAGTATTTGGTGGTGTTGGTGAAAGAACTCGTGAAGGTAACGACCTATGGAACGAAATGAAGGAATCAGGTGTACTTGATAAGGTTGCACTGATTTATGGTCAAATGAACGAGCCACCTGGAGCGAGAATGAGAGTTGGTTTGTCAGCTCTTACTGCGGCTGAATATTTTAGAGATTTTTCAAAACAAGATGTATTGTTGTTCATTGATAACATCTTCAGATTTACTCAAGCAGGTTCTGAGGTATCTGCATTGTTAGGACGTATGCCATCTGCCGTTGGTTATCAGCCAACATTGGCAACGGAAATGGGTGAGTTGCAAGAAAGAATTACATCAACAAAAGATGGTTCTATTACATCAGTTCAAGCAATTTATGTGCCTGCTGATGACTTGACAGACCCTGCTCCTGCTACAACTTTCTCTCACTTAGATGCTTCAACTGTATTATCAAGACAAATTGCATCTTTAGGTATTTATCCTGCAGTTGACCCACTTGCATCTAATTCAAGAGTTTTAGATCCAAATATTATCGGTGAAGAACACTATGAAACAACAAGAAAAGTATTAGAAATTCTTCAAAAATACAAAGAGTTGCAAGATATTATTGCGATTTTAGGTATGGACGAATTGTCAGAAGAAGATAAAGAAACTGTTAATAGAGCAAGAAAAATTCAAAAATTCTTATCTCAACCATTCTTTGTTGCAGAACAGTTCTCAGGTATTTCTGGTAAATATGTAAAACTTGAAGATACAATAAGAGGATTTAAAGAAATCATCGAAGGTAAACACGATAATTTACCTGAACAAGCATTCTATATGGTTGGTACTATAGAAGAAGCTGTTGAAAAAGCAAAAACTTTATAATGAGAGTGAAATATGCATTTTAAATTAATAACACATGACAGAATAGTTTTTGACGAAGACGTAAACGAAATATATACACGTGGTGTAGATGGTGAGTTTGGGGTTTTAGAAAATCACGTACCTTTAATGACAGCACTTGATGTTGGTGTTACAAAGGTTGTAAAAGGTGATGATACTCATTTCTTTACTACAATGGGTGGAATATTTCAGTTTAAGGATAATAATGCTATTTTACTAACGGATACAGCAGAAACGGGTGCTGATATAGATGTTGCAAGGGCAAAATCTGCTTTGGAACGTGCAGAGGCTAGATTGGCAGATAAGTCTGCCGAAATAGATGCAAAACGTGCAGAAGCTTCTTTGGCAAGAGCTAAAGCAAGATTGAAAGTTGCTTTGAGCAAGTAAACTATAGTTGCTGTTGTTATAGTGGAGTGAATTCAAAACTCTAAAGAATTCTTGTGTGTAATAGGCGATTATATAAACTTTCTTAATGATTTGTCATCGTTTAAAAAATATGATATTATTATTTTCATAAATTTTTTTAAATTTTTAGGGAAGGAAATATCATGTTCTGTAGCAAGTGTGGAAAAGAAATTAACGATGAAGCAGTTATCTGCGTTCATTGTGGTTGTGCTGTAAATAATAACAATCTTTCAAATATCACAAGTGATAGTAAAGATTGGGTTGTAGCGTTATTATTATCTTGGTTCTTGGGTGGATTTGGTGCTCATAGGTTTTATACAGGACATATTGCTACAGGTATTGCTCAATTATTAACAGCAGGTGGTTGTGGAGTTTGGGCATTTATTGATTGGATTTGTATTTGTTTTAATAAATTTAAAGATGAAAATAATAAACCGTTGAAAAATTATAAGAGGGATTTAGGTATAGCTCTTTTTGTGATTGGAGTTTTTTTATCCGTTATGGTATTTTTTATTGCTGTAGTGGGTGCTTTGGCAGAATCATAGTTAAGTTATTGTTATAGGAATTTTAGTTAGGGAGAAAGGATTATTATGTTTTGTAAAAAATGTGGAAATGAAATTCATGATGAAGCTGTAGTATGTGTACATTGTGGTTGTGCAGTGGAAGACAATGCTAAAAAGAATGAAGGTAAAAGCTGGTTAGCAACATTGTTATTATGCTTTTTCTTAGGTGGCTTAGGTATTCATAGATTTTATACAGGTCATATCGCAACAGGTGTTCTTCAATTATTGACATTGGGTGGTTGTGGTCTTTGGACATTGATTGACTTTATTATGATTATTATTGGCAAGTTCAATACAGCTGATGGACAAGCATTACAAAAATAAGATTTCATTTATTGATATAGTAATACTTCTTGCACCGATTTTGATAATAATTATTAGAAGATTGTTGTTGAAATGTGGAGTGCAGGAAGTTTGCTTATGGAAACTTTTGACTGGGCATGAGTGCTTAGGTTGTGGCATGATGACGGCAATTTTTTATATGATGAAAGGTGAATCTTTGTCTGCATTTCACTCAAACCCATTATCTTTTGTTGTAGCTCCGATATTGTTGTATTGTTGGTTAAAATATCTGATTGATGTTATAAATCGTGTTAAATAAAAATGTGTTTATTTTATTATCTCATCAACTAAATTTATGGCTTTTGTGTATGCTTCAATATTTGATGAAGATGCAGAAAGGATTTGCTGATAGAAAAACTTTAAGGTTGTTCAAAGATATTAATTTAAACTTTAAAGATGAAACAACAAATGATTATGTTGCTTGGAAATATTTGGATAAATAGACTAAATAATGGTTTTAAGGATTTAAAACTCAAGCATGAAAGTTACAGGGCCATCGTTAATTAGTTCAACGTCCATCATCGCACCAAACGAACCTGTTTGGGTTGGAATATTCATTGATTTCAGTTTTGAGATAAAGTATTCATAGAGTTCGTTTGCTTTTTGAGGTAGCTCAGCTTTGTCAAAACTTGGTCTTGTTCCTTTTTTACAATCTCCTGCTAGAGTGAATTGTGAAACTACAAGGATAGAGCCGTTTATGTCTTGAACAGATTTGTTCATTTTTCCGTTTTCATCTTCAAATATACGGAGCTTGACTAACTTTTCAGCGAGCTTGTCTGCGTTTGATTTCTCATCACCTTTTTCTACACCGAGAAAAATTAAGATGCCTTCATTAATTTGTGAATAAAGTTGGCTATCTATTCTTACTGATGCTTTTTTTACTCGTTGAATAAGACCTTTCATTTTGCATTCCTTATAAATTATTATTTGTTATTAACTTTTCCACTTAGTTGACCACAGGCCGCATCTATATCTGCACCTCTTTCAAGTCGTACTGTAACTTTTTTGCCTGAGTGTTCCAACAAATATTTGAACTTCATTATTTCGTTGTTTGAAGGTTTTGTATAACCTGTGTTTGTCACATCGTTGTATGGAATTAGGTTTATATTGCATTTAATTTCTTTTAAAAATTCGGCAAGTTCTTTTGCTGAATTTATGTCAGAATTGAAATCTTTTATTAAGATGTATTCTATTGTTATTCTGCGTCCAGTTTTTTCTACGTATTTAAGTAATGATTTTTTAAGTTCGTCTAATGGATATTTGTTTTCAATCGGCATGATTGTTTTTCTTAGTTTGTGGTTAGGAGCATGGAGCGAGATTGCAAGTGTTGATTGAAGTTCATGCTCTGCAAGTTTGTTTATTTGTGGGACTATTCCACTTGTTGAAATTGTAATTCTTCTTGCGCCAATCTGAAAATCATTATTAAAAATATCAATAGATTTAAGTACGTTGTTAAGGTTAAGAAGTGGTTCGCCTTGTCCCATAAATACTATGTTTGTAACTTTTAAACCAGTATCACGTTGGATTGTTAAAACTTGTTCTATTATTTCTTGATAGGTTAGGTTTCTTATGAATCCACGTTTCCCTGTCGCACAGAAAGAACAGTTTACAGCACAACCAACTTGAGAACTTACACAGGCTGTAAGGTTTGCTCTGTTATCAAATCTCATTAAAACTGTTTCTACACACTCTCCATCAGGATATTCTATTAGATATTTAAGCGTTCCATCAGAGCTTGTTTGTTTTGTTTTGATTTTTGACTCTGTTATTGTGGCAACTTTTTTCAAATTTTCTCTAAAATCTTTAGAAAGATTAGTCATTTCATCTATAGACGAAACTGATTTGCTGTATATCCAATTATGTATTTGTTTCGCTCTAAATTTTGAACCTTTTAGTTCATCAGTGAGCTTTGTTATTTCTTCGAGTGTTAATCCTGATAATACTTTCATTATTTTAATTCTTTCTTTTTATAATTTATAGATGATATTAGCGATGCAACGATTAAAAATAATCCTGAAAGTCCTGTAACTACTTCAGGAACAGATTTTACGGTTGATATAAACATAAGTGTTGCTAATATTCCGATTGCCCAATGAGCGCCATGCTCAAGGTATATAAATTCTTCAAGGGTTTCTTTTTCTACAAACATTATTGTTAACGAACGAACGAATACTGCACCTATAGCAAGTCCGATGGTAATTATAATAATATCGTGGCTTAATGCAAACGCTCCTAGTACACCGTCTAGCGAGAATGATGCATCAATTAGTTCAAGATAAAGAAAACTTATTAAACCTGTGCAGGCTATAGGTTTTACAGAGTTTGAACAATGAAGTTTTTTGTTTTGTTTTTCTTCAAATTCTTCTAATTTTTTAGATATTGTATCAATTCCTAAGAATGTTAAGATGCCTGCGATACCAGAGATTATTACACTTAATCTAATTGGTGCAGGTTGAAACATTTGAACTATGTCTAATATTGCAAGAACGATTAGTGTGTCTAAAATTTTTGATTCTGGAGCTTTTTTAAGTAATTTTTCTATTGGTTTTAACCAGTCGATTTCTTTTTTAGGGTTAAGGAAAAAGCCTAAAAACAACATCATTAAGAATGTACCACCAAAAGTAACTATTGTTGCATGGGTTTGGTGAAGATAGTGTGCGTAGAGATGCGCGTTGTGTAGTGCAATATCAAGAACCTTGAAAATACTAATGTGGGCAAAAATAGAAACAACTAAAAGAGGAAATATAAAACGCATGCCAAATACAGCAATAGCAATCCCCCAAGTTAAAAATCTATGTCGCCATTTTGGAGTCATGTTTTTAAGTTTTGTAGCGTTAACAACTGCGTTGTCAAAAGATAGACTGACTTCAAGTATTCCAAGTACAAATGCGATGAATATACAAATAAGTCCAGAACCTTTGAGAACATGTTCACCCCAAAGGAATGCAAAAATTAATCCAATAATAGTAACCCAAAATGATTCAATAAAATATTTCATAGAATGATTATAATATTAATATAAAAAATAGTGAATACAATATTTATAGATAATTAGGAGTAAAGTAGGTTATTTGTTGAGTGTAATTTTTAATAAAGAACAAAATCAAACGAAAAAATAAATATTAAATAGATTGTGTGTTGGTGGTTTTTATTTTAATAAGATAGAATTAAAAATAAATTAAATTTACAAAAATCGTACCATTACAAAAAGACAACCTAATAGACTTCAAAAACAATTATTAAGTTTTGTAAATCATGAAAAAGACCTCTTGACTTTCATTTTTTTCAGTTGTAACATTATAAATGCGCTGGTTCTTACAGCGTTCTTACACTAGACTAATTTAAAAATAATAAAGCAGTTTAATTTAAGAGAATTGAACATTGAAAATAGAATAGCTGAAAACGAGCGTTATGAAAATAACGTAAGTCGAACGACTAAATACTTGTTGA
>CANNUY010000007.1 GCA_947525005.1 uncultured Candidatus Melainabacteria bacterium | reverse complement strand
CATTTTCTGATGCTACGTTGTTCGTAAAACTTGTTCCTGTGGTTGTTAAATTGCCTTCATTATATATTGCTCCACCATCAACCTGTGCTTTATTATTAGTATAAGTAGAACTTGTATTACTGAAATTACCTGAGTTATAAACTCCACCACCGTTTTGAGCATCGTTACTGTTTTTAGTCTTTATAACCCCTTTTTTAACAACATTTGCTTTACCAATAACAGATTTATTAATAACTAAATCCTTGTCATTCCATATTGCACCACCATCATTTTGAGATACATTATTTGTGAAAGTAGAACTTATAACTACTACACTTGAATTTTGACCACTATTGTATATTCCTGCACCAGACAAAGCTGTATTATTCACAAAACTAGAACTTTTAACACCCAAAACGCCTGTATTATAAATAGCTCCACCTAATTGTTCAGCATAATTACCAACAAATTTTGAAGAAGTCACACCACCTGATACAGCTCCTTTTGAATATGTAATAATTGAACCTGAATTATAAATAGCTCCACCATTGATTTCAGCAGAGTTTGAAACATAACTAGAACCTGAAATAGTCAAACTATTCTCATTGAACACTGCCCCACCATTATTTGCACTATTATAACTATAAACAGACTTACTATCCGTCATAATACCGTTATTATTATTGTACAAAGCACCACCTAAAACGGCTTTATTATAATAGAATTTTGATGCACTCAAACTTGTTTTGTTTGTATTATCTGCACCAGCATTATAAATAGCTCCACCATTGATTTTTGCAACATTTCCTGAACTATCATCAGATGCCAAACCAAATATTGATTTTGATATATTTACAGACCCACCTTCAATAAATATAGCTCCACCATTGTTTGCACTATTTTTTATAAAAGTATTAGATACTAACTTTGAAAAAGCACCAACTTGAGATTGAGAATCTATATAAATAGCTCCACCATTATCTGCAATATTGTTATAAAATTTATTTGTAGTTGAATTTAAAACCCCAGAAGTATAAATAGCACCACCATTTAAAGCCTGATTATAAATTGCATTGTTCAAACCAAATTGAGCATACTGCAAAGTTAAATTAGCCTCATTATATATAGCACCACCGTTTTCTGAAGAAAAGTTTCCATTTAATTGTGCGTATTTTTTACTTGCACCTTTCAATGTTACAGAACCAATATACTCACCATTCACAAGGTTTCTAATTGCTGAACCATTTCCCTCTGATTCGTTTTCTACAAAATTAACAGAAGATAAACTAACTTTACCACCCTTATTAATTATTGCACCGTCAAACCCTTGCATAGAAATTCCACTGACAATCAATGCCTGTTTAGTTGGCAAAATGGCATTTGTTCCAGCTAAAGTTATACCAGCAATTTCATTTGCTGTCGATAACACTGCAGAGTTTTTACCTTTTATTGTAAATTTAGCAGACTGTATATTTATATCTTTCAAAATATTTTTATCACTATCTACACCATAGTTATTAATAACCATATTTTGTGATAATGTATATGTATTTGATTTAGTATTATTCACTGCTAACACGAATGGGTTGTTTTCAAATGACTCATCATTTTCTATAATCAATGTACCGTGTAGCCCTAATCTAAAATAATAATTATATCCGTCAAGACCTTGTCCCAACAGAATTGAACCATTGTTTGCTCCTATTAAATCAATAAAATCAGATGTTTGAGTATTTATATTCAACAACTTAAACTTCATTGTTTGATAATCACCGATAAAATTGATATTATTAATATCCAAAGCAAGTTTTTTACCATTTGTATTCACATCATAAATATTAGTTAACACAAATTTATCAGAGGTTTTATCGTTAAAATCAATATCAAAGACAAACTCGGTATTGTCAAGAATATTAAAATTGTCAACATAAATAGTAGAAATCGTATTGTCAGCAATATTAAATTTACCACCACCCAAATTAACTTCATTCAAGAAATTAGAACTTGAACCTAAATCCCCATTTAATACTAACTTAACTTCACCAGAATTTTTTTCTGAATTATTAATATTCAAAACAAGTTTATTTGGATTATCAACTTTCAATCCTGAATTCAATTCAATTTTAGAGCCATTATCTGCATACAAATTAAGAGTTTTAGCATTATCACCAGCAATATATATATCTTTATATTCACCACTATTTGTATTATTAAATACAGTTGAATGACCACCAGTAGCTAATATCGTCACATCACCAACACTATAAATAGCACTACCTATTGAAGCTGATGAATTTACTTGAACATTCTCTAATTTAATTTCTGCATTAGAATTTGTAGAATTAATCAATCCACCATTTTCATCAATATTAGTAAGGAATTTTACGCAATTCAATTCCAGACCTTTTGAATTTTGACCAAGTTCAAAGCCTTTACAATTACCCAAATCTATTGTTGATATATTATCCTTTAGAATAGCACCACTAACTGTCAACTTTCCATAAGTTTGACCCAAATCTTTTGCCACAGTTTGAACAATACTAGCATCGTTTGTTTTATAAACTTTATCGTTAAAACTGTTCAATTTATTGAATATAGAAAGTGTAAATTTATCTGTATAACTATACTGAACATCAGAATCTATATGAAGCTTTAAACCTGTTTTATTATCATTCAAAACAATTCCATACTTTATAGAAGTATCTGTAATTTTTGTTTGAGAGTCTGTCCAAGAAATTTCATTAGACTTAAACTTGCCATCTTCATAAGTAATCACATTGTCTTTATGAACAGAATATTCTTCTAACTGACTAAGAGCCTTATCTGACAACTGCAAGACACCTTGATTTGTAATTATAACCTCTGTAAAATTAGGAATATCCTCAATCGAACCAATAATATTAAAGCCATCAATTAAAAGCGAAGTACCACTAAAATTATTAATTGTTATCTTGTCAGAATTATTTGTATTAATATTCAAATCAATATTAAATGACACATTATCAGAAATAGTTAAATCATTAATAACATAATTTTCGTATTCTTCGTTTCTAAAATCAAAAACTGAATTAGAAACAGTAATGGTTGTAGAACTGTCTGCAAAAGTATTCTGATTAAATGTCAAATTTGCATTATCAAGTATAACATTTGCATTTTTAAACACACCATCTATAGTAGATACACCACTTAAATTAACATTGAACGGAGTTACACCAACTACATTACCCTCAAGATATATATCCTTCAAGCTCAAAACTGCATTATTATCGTTTACTGTAATTAAAGTATCGTTACCAGTTAATTTCACAGTATCCAATGTTAAATTAGAGTATTGACCTAACTCAAAACCCTTATAAACAGAATATCCATCATCAGACGTCAAACTAATTGTTGAATACTTACCATCTACCTTAACACCTTTTATAAGTAATGTTTTAACAGTTTCACCCAAATCATCTGAAACATAATAAGTCATTACTTCATCTGTGACAAACGATTTATCAAGGCTTGTTCCAGTTTCATTAACAACATCTGTAGTATTAACAAGTTTTAAAGTGTCACCCATAGATGAAGTTAAAATATCAGCAACGGTTTTTTCATAAAGAACAAGTTTCTTTGTATCATCAGAAAGTTTAAGACCATATATCACACCATCTCTGCTTACAGTTTTATTATAAACATCAGACCAATTCGTTTGAGCCAAAATCTTGTCTAAAACTTCTTCAGAATGATTAGATGCATCATAAATATATTTATCCAAATATGCTTGAGCTTTATCAGACAAAGCAAGTTTTAAACTATCAGATGCAGTATTAAGAATAGTTATTTCAACTGACATATCACCAGCTTTTACAAGTTCTTCAACCGTACCATCTAAAATATTTATATTATTCAAATAAAGAATACCTGAAGACAACCTATCAGCTACAGTAAACTTATCTGAATTCAAATTACTTAAATCAACATCAATATTCAAATAAGGAGTTGTATTTTCACCAGTTGATATTGATAAAATACTATACTCTAAAGTTGTTTTATCAAGACAATTTAAAACACCACCATTTAAAATAAGATTAGAGTTTTCAAAACTATCTGCCAAGAAGTTCAAACTACCACTATTTACATAAAAATCAGCGCCATTAATTTTACCATTTATAGTAGTATTATTATTTGTTGAACCACTCATATATATATCATAAGTACTTCCATTAAGACCTGTTGAAATAATATTTCCGTCAATATACGCATCGTTCAAATATATCTTTGCATTAGCGTTTCTTACATTAATCAAATAATTATCATTACCTGTCAATTTCATAGTATCAACGGTTAAAACAGTATTTGATATCAAATCAAAACCATTATAAACATCCTTACCTGAAGTAAAATTAATAACAGAATTTTCATCAATACCTTTCAATGTCAACTTTCCATAAACAGTGTACACATCATCTGATAAAATATATTCATTACAATTCTCTGTTGCAGTAAAATATTTTTCTTCTGTAGTCTGCAAGTTACTCAAGAGCTTAAGTGAATCACCCATAATTTGAGTTGACTCTTTTGGATCTTCTTTTATTGTATTAATAATATATGATATACCCTTTACATTAACCATTTGAGAAGTTGTTTCATCAAAAACTTTATCATTTAATAATTCAAAGTGACCATAAGTGATTGTTTCAATCACATTTTGATAAATTTTTGTGTCAAAAGATATAGAAGTTGGAACTTCAACATTTTCATAAACTTCGTCTTTTGAAAGTATGAATTTATTTTCAAGTTTTTCTACTGTTCCATCAGAATTAATTCTAATAATATTATCAAAATCACACGCCAAATCGATTTTATCTGAATCCAAAACCCTCAACGTAAATTCTGTTGTCGGTAAAGTATCATAATTAAAATTAATATAATCTAAATAAATTGTTCCAGAAGAATTAACATTATCTAAAATAGTAAAGGTATCACAAATACTGTTCCCATCAGCCTCTGATATAATATCAATGTTAAATTTTACACCATCAGTAACATTTAAAGACTTTATATTATAACTAACAGCTCTATCGTCTTTCAAATCAATCAAGCCACTAACCAAGTTAAAATTTGTATCAATAAAAGTGTCTGCCCCAAATGTCAAAGTAACATCTCTAAGTTCAAAATTTCTAGTTGAAACATAGTTGTCAAACCTAGCATAACTAGTAGAATCCCCTTGCACAAGAATAGAGTAACCATTCATACCATAAATTGCATCGTCAAAAAGCAATTTTGAATTATTAGTTATATCAAAGGTGAGTTTTGCATTAGAATTTGCAACATAAATCGCTCTCCTGTCAATTACAGCAGACGAACCGTTTTGGACATAGTTTCCAGAAAACTCCATTTCATAACCATTATTAACAATAAAGTTCAATGATGAGTTTGTATAAATAGCACCTGCATAAGCAACACTATTAGTATCGTTTACAATAGCATAATTATTTTTAAACGATGAATTTACAATCGAATTTATTATGCCATTATTATAAATCGCACCACCACTTGCTAAAACATTTTCTCTTACACCATTTCCATCAAACGTACCTGTTATTGTATCAATAACACCGTTATTATAAATCGCACCACCACCAATTTTTGATGTATTATTTGTAAAATCAGCATTTATAGTATTTATTCGATTATTATTATGAATAGCACCACCTGTTGACATATCGCCATTTGAAGAATTCGACTCAAAATTTGAATACACAATTTTGTCTATAGTTCCGTTGTTATAAATCGCACCACCTTTTGACATATCGCCTGTTGTAGCGTTTGAAACGAAACCTCCTGAAACAGTTGAGATATTGCCAACATTATATACAGCACCACCTGATTGCACACTACTATTTTGCTTAAAATCTGCATCTAATTTTCCGATAGTTCCAATATTTGAAATAGCTCCACCAAATTTTTTAGAAGAGTTGTTGATAAACTCTGAATTTGTAATATCAGCGTTTGCATTTCCACTTGAAATATTAACTACAGAACCACTTTTGTCTGATACACTATTTATAAATTTGATATTCTTTATATTCAATTCACTTTTTGAATTTAGTTCAAACCCAGAATGTGAAACTAAATCAATCGTTGTTTTTTGTTCATCTTCTTCTACACCAACAACATTCATTTCTCCATAAGTTTCACCAAGATTAGCTTTAGCCTCATAAATATCTGTTGCTTTCTCAGATTTGAATTCCTTTGAAGTATCAACTTTATATTGGTTCAACAAACTCAACCTATCACCTGTATATTCAGTTGATTGCGTATATTTACCCGTCCAAACAGTGTTTCCATTAAACCTTAATGCTAAAGAATTTGTTTCTGCAACAATATTCCCGTAATTTTTACCTATCTCATAACTTTCAAAAACAGCATCATTAAACCCTAAAGTTGTTGGAATAACTAATCCACTAAGCCTTTGAACCTCACCTAGATAATATAAAACACTTGAAATTTCAGGGTTTAAAACCAATTTTAAATTAGAACCAGATGTCAAAACTTCTTTGGAAAACTCATTAAACAAAGCATCTTCTGTAATTTCTCCACCATTATAAGTTAAAAACAATTTATCAATATAAATTGTTGCAGATGAATCAGCATCAATAACTCTTATATAATCTGAACTATTTTGAGTCAATATGTTATAATCTAAATTCATCTCAAATTTAGTTGAACTATTACCATCTGATGCCAAAGAATAAAAAGTGTATGTAGTTGGTGTTTTACCAGCAAAGCTAACCGTTCCACCGTTTAAGTGCACTGTAGAAGATGCAAAAGTTTGACCCGTAAACTCAACATGTCCACCTTCAAAATACACATCTGCATTTTTAATTAACGAATTGAATTGTACAGAACCAGTATTATCAGCACTTTGAATTTTTATCTGATATCCATTTTTACCATTTATATTGTCATCAAAAACAAAACTCCCATTATTCAATGTTGATAATGTCAAAACAGAGTTAACATCATTTACATAATTCACATAAATAGCATCGTTTTCTTTTTCTTGACCTGATTGCTGAACATAGTTTCCAGAAAAGATAGAATGATAATTATCAGAAACCAACATCAAATCTTTATTTGTATAAATCGCACCACCTAATGCCTTGCCGTCAGAGGTGGAAATCGCATAGTTACCTAAAAAACTACTATTTTTAATACCATCTGTAATCTGTCCAAGATTATAAATCGCACCACCTAATGCATCTGCTGTATCTGTAGAAAAAGCTGAACTTACACTGTTGTTATTAAACACTCCTGAAACACTTTTTATAATCGCATTTTCACCATTATAAATAGCGCCACCAAAAGCCCCCACAGAAAGAACATAGTTGTTATTAAAATCTGCTACAATATCACCTATTATTCCAGTGTTATGAATAGCACCACCAGAACCATCTAAAGTCGTACTTCTTGAATAGTTTTTAACAAACTCAACGCCTGTTATTTCTGTTATATTTCCTTCGTTATAAATAGCGCCACCAAGTGCTTTTTCACCCATTGAATAAGCATAGTTTCCAATAAAAGATGTATTTGTTAGTTTAAGTTCACCTAAGTTATAAATTGCACCACCACTTACAAAATCAGTGTTATGTTTTGAATAATTACCTATGAAAGAACCACTAATATTTGTTATAACAGAATTTTCATCATTGAATATAGCGCCACCTTTTACAGAATAATTTGCTTCAAAATCAGAATTCAAATTGACTATAGAACCTTTATTAAACAATGCTCCACCATTTTCGCCAGAGCTATTATCAATAAAAATTGACTCTACATCACCAAGATAACCAATATTAAATAAAGCTCCACCAGATGATATTGCAGTATTTTGTATAAACGCAGACTTGATATTGAAATTTTCACTACTTGCATTATAAATCGCACCACCTTTGTCTTCAGAAAACCCTTCAAACAAAAGTGATAAAATATTTTCTGCGACTTCTTCATACCTGATATCAGCCTTAGAGTCAGAACTGTAACCAAGATAAATATCACTAATTGGTAACCCTATCTTAAGTCCTGAATTTTGACTAACCCAGTTTACATAAGAGTATTTTGAATTGAGGTAATCTGTATTGATTGATACTTGAAAATATTTTGGAGTCAATATTCCGTTAACATATTCATAAACCGAATAGTCGGCAAAATTACCATCAGTTATTTCATTAGTCGCATATATAGAACTATTTTGCGCTACAGATTCATCAGCAAATGTTGCAGAATTCATACAAGTTCCGGCAAACAAAGACATAGAAAAAATTAAAGGCAACGCAAAACGACAGCCTTCTTTCAAACGAGATAAGCCTGCGAAATACAGTTCAGAAAGATTACCTTTCTTTCTCATTAAATAGTCCTCATGCCTGTAAATCTACTCTATATACTCCAAGCCTATTAATCCAAAACATAACTCATAGTAATACTTATATTTTAACTTATAACAACCTTTTTTTCAACTTATATTAAAAGAGAAGCCTCAAAATAGCTTGAGTTCTAACCATATCTAGAGATTAGAATGTAAACATTTGTTACGTACAATTCAAGCTATACAAATACTTTAGTCCATTAAGTGTAAAATTTTCATCAACGATATCAATTTTGGTTTTTAAATAACTTTGAATAAAACCTGCATCGCCACCTGTTAAAATAATTTTAGGTTTATCACCCAATTCTTTTGAGCATTTTTCAATCATACCGTCAATCATTGAAGCCGTACCATTAACCACACCTGATAAAATTGCTTCTTGTGTATTCTTACCAATATTTGTTTCAATATTTTTCAAACTCAATTCAGGAAGTGCCGATGTATAAGAACTAATTGCTCGAAGCTGATTTTTTAGACCTAAAGCGATTATTCCACCTAAAAATTCACCTTCAGTATTCACTACATCAAGTGTTATAGCTGAACCACAGTCAATCACAATCACTGATTGGTTAAACTTATTATAAGCATAAGCACCGTTTATAAGCCTGTCGACACCCAATTTTTCAGGATAATCAACACCTAATTTTATTGGCAAATTTGACTTGTATGATATCACCACAGCTTCAAGTGAATAAATTTTTCGTAAGACATTCGATATCTTGTCCTCAAATCCTTTGACAACAGAACCAATAACAGCTCCAGTTATCTTTACATCAGGAATATTTTCAGACAAAACTTCTTCTAGTCCGTCCTCTAAATCTTTCGACAAAATCCAAAACTTCTTCACAAGACTATCTTTATATAGTCCAATATTTGTGCGTGTATTACCAACATCTAATGTTAATATCATAGAATAATCCTATTACTTCAATAAGACTATTCTACAATAAACATCAATTTAGTGTCTATGCGTAGTGTGCACCGTTATCTCTGTCACCAGCTGAATGTTTAAATGCTACATTATCAGGGTTTGGCATTGTCCAAATTCCACCTGGATGCATGTCAAACTTGCTTTTTTTAGAATCGTCTTTGTCGTCTGTGAATGAAAAAGAATAATCAAATCCTGACGATTTTACATTTGAACTTGATACGTTAGATGCTCCATCAAAATTCATATTATATCCTCCATGTGTTTTTATTTTCTTGTTTATACATATATAAAGTATATACTTAAGAGATAATTGCCTAATTTCTAAAAATTATTACAATTTTGTAACATGTTACTTCATGATTTTTGATAAAACACGTTGTTTGACTTCATCAACATAACCAATTTTGAATACCAAACTTAAACCAATATATGAAATTGATAGAACTATACAAACTGCAATTATCTTTATAATTTCTAAGAAGAAATCAGGTAAAACTAAATAGCTTGCGATAGCTTTTGCAGTAACAAAAGACAAACCTAATGATACAACACCTATCAATATCATCTTAGCAAGATTTACAAACAAATCTTTATAATCAAGTTTAACTTTTTTATTTATCAACAAACCTAATCCTACTGCATTATAGAGAGTTACAAGCGAGGTTGAAAGGGTAATACCACCGATTTGCCAACCCAACAAAGTTATGAATATATAATTAAAAACAACCTTTAAAGCGATTGAAGAACCTGCAATATAAAAAGGAGTTCTTGCATCATCAAAAGCATAATATACACGAGTGATTGAATCTCTGAATACGTAAGGTAAAATTGAAACAGACAAATATAATAATGCTTCAAACACCATAACAGAACTATTATAATCGAACTCACCACGTTCAAAAACTAGCCTTACACAATCCATACCGACAGTCATAATGCCGATAATAATAGGGATAGCGACATAGAATAACAGACCTACACCCTTATTAAAATAAGCTCTAATTCCGTCCATATCCTTTTGAGCAACAAGTCTTGTAAATAATGGAAACAACGGTACTAAAAACGCAGTTACTAAAATTCCCACAGGGAATTGAAAAATTCTATTTGCATAACCCAATGCTGTCCACGCACCGTTTTTCAAAGAAGAAGTAAAGAACATATCTATATAAATATGTAATTGTCCGATTGTAGAACTCAATATTGCTGGAAAAACTAATTCTATCAAGGTTTTTAGTTCAGGATTGTGTCTGAAACAGAAGTTTGGTTTAAATCTAAACCCAATCTTTTTAATCTGAGGGAATTGTAATAAGAACTGTCCAATAGCGCCTAAAGTTGTTGCATAAGCAAGTATCATACAATTTTTATCTTCTCTAAACAATGAAACCACACAAACGCCAAGAATAATAACAAGACTCATCACAATAGGTGAAAAATTAGGGAGCATGAATTTTTTATAAGTAATCAATAATCCATAATAAATACCGACAATACCACCTACAATAAAGACTGGAGTCATTATTCTCAAATGAGTAACTGCGAGTGCAATCATGCCAGAAGTTCCACCATTTATGATTATTTCCATAACTTGTGGAGCAAAGATATAAAATAAAACACCTAAAGCCGTGAAAAATAAAACACTTGCCATTAAAAACGTGTTATACAATTTGTTCACAAATTCTGAAGGCTTTTCATCAAGGTTTGGGATAAGTTTTGAAAAAACTGCAACCGTCGCACTGTGCAAAGGACCACCTACACCACCTAATAATAAAATTGCAAAAGATGGTATTTGATAAGCGTAAAAGTAAGCATCTGATTGCCAAGTTGTACCATAATATTTTGCAGTAACAACATCACGAATAAACCCTATGAGTTTACTTAAAATTGTGACTAACGCTATCATCCATGCAGCTTTTAGTATACTTGAACCTTCTGTCTTTTCCATAGGTCTATTATATCACGATTAAACAATTTGATTATTTTTTTGATATAATTGATTAAAAAATGGAGATATAAAAATGAAAGATGAACTACTTTCTATCCTTGAAAAAAATAGCAGAATAGACTTTAATGAACTTGCTGTATTATTAGGCACAACAGAAGAAGAAGTACTTAAAACAATAGAAGAACTTGAAAAAGAAGGAATAATTTCAGGTTATCACACTCTTATAAATTGGGAAAAAACAAATATTGAAAAAGTAACTGCATTGATTGAGGTTAAGGTTACACTTCAACGAGGCAAAGGGTTTGATAATATAGCAGAAAGAATTTATAACTATCCTGAGGTTAAAGCAGTTTATCTAATCTCAGGTGGGTATGATTTACTAGTTATATTAGAAGAAAAAACACTTAAAGAAATCGCAAGTTTTGTATCTAGCAAACTTTCAAACCTAGATGGAGTACTTAGTACAGCCACACACTTTGTACTTAAAAAATACAAAGATCACGGAACTATTTTGAACAAAAAATCAACTGATGAAAGAGAGATTATAACACCATGAGGAACTTCCTTTCTGACAAAGTAATAAATATAAAACCGTCAGGTATTCGCAAATTTTTCGATATAGTAACAGAAATGAAAGATGCTATATCATTAGGTGTTGGAGAGCCTGATTTTGATACACCTTGGCATATCAGAGATGAAGGAATTTATTCGCTTGAACGTGGAAAAACTTTTTATACCTCTAATTCTGGTTTGAAGGATTTAAGAGATGAAATTTCTAACTATATTTCAAGAACTCAAGGTGTAAAATACGACTCAAATTCTGAAGTTATTGTCACTGTAGGTGGCTCTGAAGCAATCGATATTGGATTAAGAGCCGTTATAAATGATGGTGACGAAGTCATAATTCCTCAACCGTCTTATGTTTCTTATGAACCTTGTGCAATTTTAGCAGGTGCAAAACCTGTAGTAATTGACCTTAAAGCAGAAAACGAATTTAGATTAACTCCAGAAGAATTGGAAAACGCAATCACACCAAAGACAAAGGTTTTAATTCTTCCATACCCAAACAATCCTACGGGTGCGATTATGGAGGAAGATGACCTTAAAAAGATTGCTCAAATAATTATCAAAAACGATATTCTAGTTATGTCTGATGAGATTTATTCAGCATTAACATACAAAGAGAAACACGTTTCAATCACTGCGATTGAGGGAATGAAAGAACGCACAATTTTGATTAACGGATTTTCAAAAGCATACGCTATGACAGGTTGGAGATTAGGTTATGCTTGTGGACCAAAAGAAATTATCAAACAGATGACAAAAATTCACCAGTTTGCAATAATGTGTGCACCTACAACGAGCCAATATGCAGCAGTTGAAGCACTAAAAAATGGCGATAAAGATGTTGAAGAAATGAGAATTTCTTATAACCAACGCAGAAGATTTTTGATGGATTCTATTAAAAAAATGGGATTAGAGTGTTTTGAACCATTTGGAGCATTTTACATATTTCCTTGCATAAAAGAGTTTGGAATGACAAGTGAAGAATTTGCGACAAGATTTTTACAAGAAGAAAAAGTTGCAGTTGTTCCAGGAACTGCGTTTGGTGACTGTGGAGAAGGGTTTATCAGAATATCTTACGCTTATTCTCTTGAAACTCTAAAGATTGCCTTTGAACGACTTGAGAAATTTGTTACAAGATTGAGAAATGAATAAAAATTTAAGCACTAAATGTCATTCAGAGCGAAGCGAAGAATCCCTGCGTACAAACTAATTACGCACTACGCATCACAAATTACGCATTATACCACTATCTTGGGTTTTGTGAGGTCTTATTTTTTCTTGCGTACTTTGTATTCTTCTTTGCAAACTGTTTTGGCGCTTGATTAAATGCCGTCTGTACACGTTTTACACTGTATACTTCTGGCATAGCTTGTAAACTGTTCATAACCGCTTTTAATGTAGTAATATTATCTAGCTCAATACCTAGCTCAATTATTCCAAGTTTATTATTTCTTGATTTAACGTTTGCAAACACAATATTCGTATTGTTATCAGAAACAGCCGTAATAATATCTTTCAAAAGTCCTTGTTTTTCAGCTGTTTCAATTCTTATACTTGTTGTATATTTTCTATCAGTAGAAACCTCTGACCACTTGATATCCAACAAACGTTCTGGTTCAATATCGTTCAAAGTCTTGCAATCTAATCTGTGAATAGTAACCCCTTTTGAACGAGTAACTACCCCAACTATTGGCTCTCCAGGAATAGGTGAACAACAACGTGCGAAAGAATATAACATTCCTTCTAAACCAACAATATCCTTTTTCTTTGAATATTTATGTTCTTGTTTAAGTTTTGGTTCTTGTGATTTTTCTTGAGGTTTTAACTTATTAACAATCTTGTTTATTGTTGTTTCGCCATATCCAAGTGCAGCAAATAAATCATCAACAGAGATATAATTCATCTGTTTTGCTACACGTTCTAACTCTCCGTTTTTCATATATTCATCAAAAACAGCCTTCGTAAGTTCGTGTTCAATAGTTGATTTACCAAGTTCAATATGGTCTTCTCTCTTATTCTTCTTAAACCATTGACGAATTTTTGATGATGCTTGTTTTGTAACAACAAAGTTCAACCAACCCAACTTTGGAGCAGAAACTTTTGAAGTCAAAATTTCAACAATATCACCATTTTTAAGTTTAGAATCAAGTTGTGCAATTCTACCATTAATCAAAGCGCCAACAGTTTTATGTCCAACGTCAGAGTGAATTCTATATGCAAAATCCAACGGTGTAGCATCTTTTGGCAAGTCCAAAACGTCACCATTTGGAGTAAACGCAAACACTTGGTCTGAGAACAAATCCAACTTAACTGAATTTACATAATCTTCTGCATCAGAACTATCATTATTGTATTCAACCAATTTTCTCATCCAAGAGAATTGAACATCACTAGCAGAATCAGCTTTTTGCGAACCTTTCTCTTTATATCTCCAATGTGCAGCAACCCCGTATTCAGCAATTTCGTGCATTTGCCATGTTCTAATCTGAACCTCTAACGGTTTCTTATTTGGACCAATCACAGATGTATGTAAAGACTGATACATATTACCTTTTGGCATCGCAATATAGTCCTTAAATCGTCCAGGAATTGGTTTGAATTGTGAATGGATTAAACCCAAAACCTCATAACATTCTTTTTCTGTATCAACAATTACACGAACAGCAGTAATGTCATATAAATCGTGAAATGCAACATTCTGCCTACGCATCTTGTTATAAATACTATAATAATGTTTTGCACGACCAGTAATCTGTGCATTGATACCGTTTTTCTTAACGTCTTTTGAAATATGTTCTATCAAAAGTTGAACTGTAGACTCTCTTTCAGCCTTTTTTTGAGAAACAAGCTTTGCTATCTCATAATACTTATCAGGGTGAAGATATTTCAAAGACAAATCTTCTAATTCTGCCTTAATCTTACCTACCCCTAAACGATTAGCAAGTGGAGCAAAGATATCAAGTGTTTCTTGAGCAATTCTTTGTTGTTTTGCTGGCGCCATAAAATTAAGGGTACGCATATTGTGTAGACGGTCAGCCAATTTCAAGAAAATTACTCTTGCATCGTTTGCCATAGCAATAAACAACCTTCTGAAGTTTTCTGCCTGACGTTCTTCTTTTGATTTAAACTTCAATTTACCAAGCTTTGTAACAGCCTGAACCAAGCCTAAAACATCATCACCAAACAATTCCCTTATTTCTTCTGGGGTTGTGTCAGTATCTTCTAATATATCATGCAAAAATCCTGCTATAAGTGTGTGCGAATCTGCTCTCAAATCAATCAAAATCTTCACAACTTCAACAGGGTGGATAATATATGGTTCTTCTGAAACTCTATACTGGTTTTGATGAAGTTTTTGTGCAAACAAAAACGCTTTTTCGATTAAAGCTAAATCTTCTTCTGAACGATGTTGTTCTATTAATTTTTCTCTTATATCATCATATAAACTTAATTGACTTTCCATAGTATATATAATAACGATTTTATCAACTTTTTTCAAGTGTTTATTTTTATGCAAAAAAATATATTCAGGAACATTATAAGAATATGCTAGTATCAAGTATAAGGTTCAACCCAAACCTAACCCAACCAACAACAAACTATAACAAGCTTTCAGCACATCAGAACTCTTTTCAATCAAAGATTGGTGAGTTTCCGAGTTACTATTGTCCCAACATCTCTTTTGGACATTCTATTCCTGAGTCCATAGATTTTGAAAATGATTTTTATAATACATCAAACGATATCATTAACAATCATCTTGATAAAATGGAATTGACAAAAGATTTAACCAAATCTCAACAACAAAGTTTTAAGAAAAACTTATTTTCAACAGACAAACCAACTCTATTAAATTTCTTTATGGATACAAAACCTAGCGTTCTTTTAGCAGGTAAATTTCCTTATTTTAAAAACAACGACAAATATAGCTTTGTAAGAAGAACTCTTAAAACTCCAACTAGAACGTCTATTGTGGAAAGCCCAAACATTTTTATACTCAACAACAAACTAACAAAACAAACCATTGATGAAAATAAAGAACTCTATACAAAACGTATGGATTTAGAGCCTGATACACCAACTGATGAAATCTACGAAAACTTAATTGGAGAAAATAGCCCACTAAAACAACAACATGGATACGATGATATAATTGGTATCACACTAGGGTTTTCACCAATCAACTCAATCTTGTTCCAACTTGAACAAAATCTACCAGAAAAAGGCTCTACTAGAAGAAGTCCTATCCTTCACGCAAATTTAATTGATAAAGAATTCAATAGCGAAAATTCGCCATACAAAGATTTTTCAGAAGATTTTAAGTCTAATGTTCAATCCTCTATTGATTTCATTAAAAAAAACTCATTTAAAAAAGAAGATTTATATCCAATCGGATATTCTTATATACAACTAGTACCTGACGAAAAGTTTACCCAAAAACTAATAAACAACGCACAATCTAATCTCAAAAAAGCTAAAGAGATTACAGAATAATTAAAAAATAAGGGGCGAGCAATGAATTGCTCGCCCCTTATTATCTATGAATAATCTGGAATATTATTCTTTTACATATTCTGCATCAATTACATCGTCATCTGAGTTTGATGATGAATCATTGTTGTTTGAAGAATTTTCAGTAGTTGCTGAATCACCTTCTTTTGATGCTGCTTCATAAGCTTTTTGAGAAATACTGAACATTGTTTGTTGCAATTCTTCAGAAAGTTTCTTCAATTCATCAACAGATTTTTCTTCATCTAATGCCTTCTTCAATGTTTCTTTTTGTTCATTTAATTTCTTAGTATCATCTTCTGAAATTTTACCTTCAAAATCTTTTACTAATCTTTCAGCAGATACGATTAAAGAATTAGCATTATTTTTGATTTCTGCACCTTCTTTTTTCTTCTTATCTTCAGCTGCGTTTGCTTCTGCTTCTTTAACCATCTTATCAATATCATCTTCTGTTAAGTTAGAAGAATTTGTAATAGTGATTTTTTGTTCTTTGTTTGTAGCTTTATCTTTAGCAGAAACATTTACGATACCGTTAGCATCGATATCAAATGTAACTTCGATTTGAGGAACACCACGCATAGCAGGTGCGATACCTTCTAATCTAAACATACCTAAAGATTTGTTATCTCTAGACATTGGTCTTTCACCTTGAAGAACATTGATATCAACAGCTGTTTGGTTGTTTTCAGCAGTTGAGAACACTTGAGATTTAGAAACAGGGATTGTAGTGTTTCTAGGAACAAGTGCTGTCATAACACCACCCATTGTTTCAATACCCAATGTCAATGGAGTTACATCAAGAAGAACGATATCCTTAACTTCACCAGCCAATACACCAGCTTGAACAGCTGCACCAACTGCAACTACTTCATCAGGGTTTACTGATTGGTTAGGTTCTTTACCTGTGTATTCTTTTACTAATTGTTGAACGGCAGGGATACGAGTTGAACCACCAACTAATACAACTTCATTGATTTCGTTCTTGCTCAAACCTGCATCAGACAATGCTTGTTCAACAGGTTTTTTACATCTTTCTAACAAATCGTAAGAAAGTTCTTCAAATTTAGCTCTTGTTAAGTTCAAGTCTAAGTGTTTTGGACCATTAGCATCAGCTGTGATGAATGGTAAGTTGATATTTGTTTCAACAACTGAAGACAATTCACATTTAGCTTTTTCAGCAGCTTCTTTAATACGTTGCATAGCTTGTTTATCGTTAGATAAGTCCATGCCTTCTTGTTTTTTGAATTCTTCACAAATCCAGTCCATGATTTTCTTATCGAAGTCATCACCACCTAATCTTGTATCACCAGATGTTGAAAGAACTTCGTGAACACCGTCACCAATTTCAAGGATAGATACATCGAATGTACCACCACCAAGGTCGAATACTAGAACTTTTTCTGAATTATCTTTTTCAAGACCATAAGCCAAAGCTGCTGCTGTTGGTTCGTTCACGATACGAAGAACGTCAAGACCAGCGATTTTACCAGCGTCTTTTGTAGCTTGTCTTTGAGCATCGTTAAAGTAAGCAGGAACTGTGATAACAGCAGATGTAACTTTTTCTCCCAAGTATGAACTTGCATCATCAGCCAATTTTCTTAAAATCATAGCTGAAATTTCTTGTGGAGTGTAATCTTTTCCATCGATTGTTGTTTTGTAGTCATCGCCCATGTGTCTTTTAATAGATGCTACAGTTTTGTCTGGGTTAAGGATTGCTTGTCTTTTTGCTAGTTGACCAACAAGTCTTTCGCCTGTTTTTGAGAAACCAACTATTGATGGAGTTGTTCTCATACCTTCTGCGTTAGCAATAACGGTTGGTTTACCACCTTCCATAACTGCAACAACTGAGTTTGTTGTACCTAAGTCAATACCAATTGTCTTTGCCATAATTAATTCTCCTTTTATGATTTTATTATTATTTTCTATCTACATTATCATTAAAGCATCATTTTTGATAAAACCTTAAAAAATAAACAAAAAATTAACAATTGGAATAAAATTATTTTTTTTAACTAAATAATTTCAAAATTAGTTACCACTGTTTGACACTTCAAAATCTTTTACCAAAACCAAATCATCTTTTATTAAACTATAGAAATTGTCATCTATATTATTATAATCAGTAAAATTCACAATATATGGAAGTTTGCTTTCGTCAAATTTTTCTTTTAATTCCACCAAGTTTTTCAATGGCATTTCTTGATTACCTTTAATCAAAATATCCAAATCAGAAGTTTTATTAAAAGTTCCCTTGACCCTTGAACCATAATAATAAAAAGAATACCTATCAAAATATTCTTTCAAAATATTCAGAATTATACTATGTTCATTTTTTGAAATTCCAAATTCCATTTATTTATTAAGTTCCTTTTCTAATTCTGTGTATAAATAATTAGCATCATTTAATAAACTTTCCATAGAATTCAAAATATTCAATGCCTTTTCTCTATTATATTCATGACTTGTATCATTTCGTCTATCATAATATTCACGCCAAGTTTCCCAAGATTTTATAAAGCCATATCCTTCCATCAATCTAAAGATATTATTCATAGTTAATTCTTTATCATCTTTACCATAAACTTCTTTTAAATATTTTTTCATCATTTTCCAAGAAGTTTCAACAGTAAATTCAAATCTTTTCACACAAGAATCTTCGATAAATCCTCGCATTTGCTCATCTGTAATAGTATTGTATGCTTCTTTGCATTCTTTTAGAGAATCAATACATTTCTTCAAATTTGTTATATCCAAATTTTTATTTTCCATAATAAATTTTCCTTTTTTGAATTTATTATTCATTTTACACTGAATTATCAAGTTTGTACAATAGTTATAACACATTCAATACATTGACAACAACATTTTTAATTGTTTCCATTTTAATAACTATTTTAGTATTGAAATATTACATTAAATGTTCGCATGGATTCCACGCTTGCTATCTTCTGTAGTCACATTAAACAGATCTACAAATTCTATTATTGTAATTCGTTTTGTAGGTTTTACATTATTTTCAGTTGTTTCCCAAAAGAAAACAACTGAATTTTCTTCCAATTCACCTAATTTCTCACCCTATAATATTTATTTTCATTCAATATAAAATAATAAATATCAGTATTTCAACCTTATAAATACTACCCGATAGTTTTTATTTTGTCAAACTATATTTTAAAATTAACGAATGAGTAAACGAACATTCAAATATGACAAAATTCTTGTTAGAAAATTTGGAGAAAAGATTGTTTCACTACGAAAATCAGCAGGTTTAACTCAAGATGAACTTGCATTCAAGGTAAACATTTCGCCAAGTTATTTGAGTGCCATTGAACGTGGTATCAGCGACACAACAATTTCAACAGCTAAAAGGCTTGCCAAAGCATTTAATATAACACTTCCTGAATTATTTGAGTTCTCATAACTCCTCGTGGGCTTGGTTTACAACTTCGTCCACATCTATATCAATATCCTCAACCCCAGTTGCAATATGTATTAAATATTCTATATTGCCCTTGGGTCCTTTTATTGAAGAAAACGTCAACCCCAAAACTCCATACCCTAAATCGTGCGAACAATCAATAACATTTTTTATAACTTGAGCATGGACAGATTTATCTCGCACAACCCCACCTTTTTCCACAAACTCTTTGCCTGCTTCAAATTGAGGCTTTATTAAACATATCATTTCATTAAAATCATCTGCCAATAATCGCTTTAAATTAGGTAGAACTCTACACAAAGAAATGAACGACATATCAGAAACCAATAAATCAGCAATCGATTCACCCTCAGAATAAATATCCTCTCTTGAACATATCTTCAAATTGGTTTTTTCAACAGTCTTAACTCTTTCATCTGAACGCAATTTCCAAGAAAACTGACCATATCCAACGTCTACAGAATAAACAAACTTTGCACCCCTCTGCAACAAACAGTCTGTAAACCCACCAGTTGAAGCACCAGCATCTAAACAAATTCTACCCTCTGGACTAAAACCAAAACTATCCAATGCTTTTTGAAGTTTAAACCCACCTCTAGAAACATAAGGCATAGATTTAACTACAAACTCATACTCTTTTTCAGGGTTTAATTGATATCCAGCCTTTGTTATAACCTCATCATTGACCTTAACCTGACCTGCTAAAATAGATGCAGAAGCCTTACTTTTTGTTTCAAAGTACCCTAAATCTACTAAAATTTTATCAAGTCTTTCTTTTGCCATAACTATTAAGTCCCAAAAACTTTATTAACCGTACCCACTAATTATATTCCAAAAACCATTTCTGCGTTCTTTGTCGTTGCCTCAATAACCTCTTTAACATCAATGCCCTTAAGTTTTGCAATCTCATCTGCAACATATCGAACATAAGCAGGTTGGTTTTCTTTTCCTCTAAAAGGAACTGGAGTCAAATAAGGTGAATCAGTTTCTAACATCAATCTATCAAGTGGTACATCTTTTGCAACTTCTTTTGTTTTAACAGCATTTTTAAAGGTTACAACACCACCTAATGCTATATACCAACCCTGTTTTAAACATTCTCTTGCAAACTCAACACTCCCTGAAAAACAATGAAAAACAACATCAGAGGTCTTATTATATTCAACCAAAATATCAAAAACGTCTTTATGAGCCTCTCTATCGTGTATTTCAATCGGCAATCCCAATTCATTTGCCAACTTAACCTGTTTTATAAAAATATCTTTTTGTTCGTCAACAAAACTCTTATCCCAATAATAATCAAGTCCAATTTCACCAATAGAAACAACTTTTTTATTCTTAGCAAGCTCTTTTATATCCTCTAAAATTCCATCATGCCAGTTTTTTGCTTCAGTAGGGAAAATTCCCATCATACAATAAACATCTTCATAAGAATTTGCAATATCTAAAATCTTTTGAAAATATTCAGTTTCAACAGCAGGAATAATAATCTTTTTAATCCCGTTTTCTTTTGCATTCTTTATAATCACATCCCAGTCTTCATACATATCGAGATGTGCGTGTGTATCAATCAAATAACTCATCTTAATTCATTCCTGTAGGTGCTAAGTTCTTTTGAACCTGATATGACGGAGTCGAACTAACAGGTTTTGATGCTGATGTGTGTGTAGCCTGCGCTGGAACAAAAACTGTTTTTGATTGAGTAGTCTGTTTTGGGGTAGCACTAGGAACACTCACTGATTTTTGAGCATTTGAATATGTTTGGCTATAAGGTTGAGTTTGTTGTGTTTGATTATAGCCATAAGACTGCTGATATTGACCTTTATAAGAGTCATCAGTAGATGTTTCTATCTTTTTATTATAATTATCTATTGTATTTTTCTTTACTTCATTTACAGACAAACTTCCATTATCTTCCATCTGTATAAGTCTAAGACGACTATCAATCAGGTGTTTAACACCTAATCCTGATTCTTTTATATCACCTTCATCATTTTCACCAATAGTTGTATCAACACTAAGAGTTAAATGTGTTGCTACAATTATAAAGAATACAGCCATTAACAAAAATGCACCAACAAACAACTTTGCATAACTCGGCTTTTCTTCTTCTCTTTTTTTCATATATTTTTTATAATATTGACTCATTTTTATACTCCACGCACTTTTGTACTAGCAAGAACAATATCATCTAATTCATCTGAATATCGTTTCATAATTGTTTTTGCAAATTCTCTTATATCAACTATTCCTAATTCACTTGTCAAACCTGATGCACAAACTGGAGCGCCAGTTGAATCAATGTTCAAACCTGTGTGAATGAGAATAGAGGTTTGTGATTTTGTTGCAATAGAAACTGACAATTTTTTGTTATCAATCATTAAATCATCGCCTTTTCTAACAACAAAAATTCCTCGTTTTTCTAGTTCTTCCTTGATTATACAAATCAATAATCTTTGTCTGAATACACCTTCAACAAGATTAACATTAAATTGTTCAGTGATAAAACTCAACATATACTTACTATAAATAGGTTCATTATTTATAACGTCTTCAATGTCAACCATTTCTGTAAGTTTAACTTCACATTCTCCACAAAACGCTACTATTGCATCACCTTGCAATTTATAGTTTTTATAAATCCAATGAGGTGCTAATTGTGAACCTATATACTTTACTTCTTCATCTAAATATTTTGTAATCATAATCAAAACAACCGTTCTATTAAATCGTAAGCCTTATTATATTCTAAAGCATATAATAAATGTTTGCAAGACTCACATTTACCACAATGCTTTTTACTTCCTGTATCCCCATTATAACAACTCATTACCATATCTAAAGGTATTGAATTGTCTAACGCAAATTTTACTATATCATTTTTATCATAATTAATCAATGGTGCAACAACTTTAACACCAACCATCGTTGAATATTTAAAACTTTCATTTATTCCATCGATAAATTCTTGAGTATTATCGGGAAAGGTTTGTCCTTCCTCTTTGTTTGCACCGATTATTATATGCGAATAATCATAACTATCAGCGTAAGAAGCCGCAATATTCAAAAACAAACCATTTCTATTTGGAACCCAGACAGCTTTTGCACTTTCTTCTGTTCCATAAATATCTGTAGGAACTTCTTCTTCACTAACAACAGATGTATGAGTAATATTTTTAAGAAATTCAAGTTCAATAATTTCGTGTTTTAATCCATAATATTTTGCAATTTCACTTGAAGCTTCTACCTCTTTTTCTAAAGATTTTTGACCATAATCAAACGTCAAAGCAAGCTCTATATTATATTCATCTTTAGAAAAACCTAAAGACACCAAAGAATCTAAGCCACCTGAAAGAAGTACAATTGATTTATTCATATTCTTCCTCATTTTCATATTCGTCAATAAGCTCTTGAGCTTCCTCTTTTAACACCTGCGGATAATCAGGATTTGCAAGAACTTCATCTAATATATCCCTTCCCTCTAAATTATAGAGAGCAATCAGCGCATTCTTTTTAACCTCATCATCATCATCAGTCAAAACAGTTCTAATTAGCTCAATAGCTTCTTCTTCACCAGTATTCATAAGTGCTTCTATTGCATTTATACGCACCATTGGTGAAGTGTCGTACAAAGAACGCTTTAACGCTTTAAAAATCTTCCTATCAGATACATTTAACTTTCCTAATGCTTCAATAATACGTTCTTTCAAAAAAGAAAACTTATCTAAAAACCCTTGTTTTGCATCAAGAATAGAAATCAGTGGATCAACAGCACTTGTATCACCTAATAGACCAAGAGCAGAAACTGCTGACTCTTTCAAATATACAGACTTTTCTTCTTCATCTTGCATAACATCAATCAAAGGTGCTACAGCATATTTATCGCCAATTTTACCTAACGCATCAGCACACGCAAGACGAACTTTATAGTTTTCGTTTTTATTATTCAAACAATAAAGCAACGAACCAACTGCAGAAGTGTCTTTTATATTTGCAATTGCCTTTGAGCACATTACTCTAACATTTATCATGTCATCGTGGTCATAAGGTGTATTTTCAAGGTTTATACGCATGAGTAACAAATTGGTTAAAACAGCCAAAGATGACTTGTCACGATATCTGTCAGATAGAGTAATGAGTTTCATCAAAACCTTTGGATTATAAACTTTACCCATCAAATAATTATAAATCTGGATAAGTTCTTCATCTGTATAGTTATCAGATAGGTTAATTAAATTTTCAATAAGAACTTCGGCATCAACTTCCGTTCCGATACCACAAGTCTGTATAACCAAATCTAAATCTAAACCATTATCATTACTCACACCCCTACTTTACAATAAATATAGGTTATAATCAAAAAATTTCTAATTGTTGCCATGCTTTGTAAACAAATGTAAAGACTTACCTTTATATTATAAAGTTTCCTGTCAAATTGCCGTTATCCATGCAGAATACGGAAAGGTTGTAAATGTCAGACAAAAACGAAATGAGATTAGGACGATTTGGTCGTGAAGGCGAAATTAACCTAAAAAATATCAAGGAAGGATTAGAAAATAAAGATTTAGAAAATCTTTCATCTAAGGCTGCCAATATTTTTCGTGCTTATGACATAAATAATAACAACACTCTTGATAAAAACGAAATCGCAATGATTTTGAAAGATGTTAAAAAATATGCTAAACATGGCAAAAACAACATATTTTCTGAACGTGAAGCAAAAAAATTATTATCAGAAAACAACATTTCAAATGCAGATGCTGAATCATATTTTGAATTATTAAAACAAATAGAAACAAAAACTTTAAACAATACTGACACAATTGAGCATCAAGAAAATCAAACCCCAGAACAAATAATAGAACAACCAGTTGTTCAAGAACCAGAACATCAAACTGTTCAAACACCTCAGCCAGAACAAGAAAAACCACCAACAGTTCAACAAAATAATAACGAAAATCAAAGAGTTCAAAATCAAAACAATCAGCCACAAGAAGAAGCTAAAAAAGATATAATTACTTATGCAAAAGAAGGTGAAACTTTTGATGCGACTGCTAAAAGATTAGGGTTTGAAAAAGGCACGGCAGAATATGAAGCATTTGTCAAAGCCAACCAAAAAGCAAAAGATAGAAAATGGTTTATGGTAGGGGAAGGAATAATAATTCCACCATCTATTCAAAACAAAGTTTCTAACGACAATTTACTATCAGAAAAAGACGGATTGGCAGAAGTTGAAAAATGGAAAACTAGACAGGCATCTAAACATGCCAGTTCTGGTTCGACCAGTGGTTCATCAAATTCAGGTTCTTATTTATTAAACCAAACCTATGTAAAACATACACCACTAATACATTCTAATAATGTTAAACCTAAAAATGGCGCAATATCAGGGAATCCAGTAAAAACTCCAAAACCAGCTAAACCAAACAGCGCTCAAAAACCTGACACTACACCAAAAGGTGATGCAAAAGAAAAAATAGATTTTCTAAAACAAAATGGTTACACATACACTGTTTCAGGTGATTCTTCAAAAGGATTCACTGTAAACATTACAGCTGGAAAAGATTTAACAAATCGAAAAATATACAATATCAACTTTAAATACGATAAAAATGGCAAATTTATATCAAAAGTTGAGAAATTTAATAATGGTCAAATCACTGAAACAAAACCCGAAAACGGGAAACGAGTAACAAAAACTATCCAAAAAGCTGCCGCACCAAAAATTCAATCATTACAAGCAAACTTACAAAAAACACATAAAGGAAATGCACACCTTGAGTACGATTCAGCCTCAAAAAAATGGGTATGCGTACAAACTGGTGTAAAAGTAAAAGGTTCAAAAGTTCGTAAAATTAGAACAATTTTAAACAATTCTTGTTGGCAATCAAAAATGACTGATGCCGAAAAAGAAGCCTACAAAAAATCTCATATGAACACAATGAAGAAAATTTCATCATTCTTCAATAAACTTAGTATGGGTGCAGTCGGAACCGACTACACAGAAGAAAATGAAGACAAATTAAACCCTAATAAAGCCACCGACAGAGACTATTATGCTTCACAACAAATAACTTATGATAATGGACGAGTTACTCAAACATCATATCATCAAGGTTCAGAATCAGAAATTAAGAACATAAAAAATAGTGCTACTCAAAAACCAAAAGCTAAAAAAGAAACATTAAGAACAGCGACAAAAATTTCATTTAATCTACCTCCGAACGCACCAAAAACTGCGAAAAAATTCACAGGAACATTAGCTGATAACAAAACAAAAGCTAACTTGATGAAAGACTTAAAAATAGACAATGACTTGTATAACGACATGGCTCAGACAGCTGTAGGTATTGCTGCACACGAAATGGACGGCACTAACTGGGGAGAAGAACCTACTTCAAGACTTAAAATGAAGAACATGTTGCAAAAATTTGACAAAAATGGTGATGGTATAATCTCCGAAAAAGAACGTCCTACCGGCTCACCATCAGATTTAGCAGGTCATCACGTATCTTATGGTGTAACACAAATTAAATATGCAACTTATGCAAAGATTGATGAAATCAACAAACTCTTCAAAAAATATGGTATAAAATCAGCAAAAGACCTTAACGACCCTAAAAAATCAGCTGTTGCAACTATGATTGTACTAGCTTACATAAATAAAACTCAAATCCAAAAAAGTGAGACACAAAAAGGTTTAGAACAATGTCAAGGAACAGTTGCTACGCTAAAAGGTTACAAATTATCAGACAAAGGATATGCAGTAAAATCCACTGATGGTAGCTCCGAAAGCTGGACAAACGAAGTAACATTACAAGATGCTTTATCTTTAGCGTGGAACACTGGAAACACTAATGCCATCAAAAAAGGTTATTTCAAACCAACCGTTTGGAAATATTCTAATGGTGTTAGAAAATATGCTAATGCCTACAAACTTAATGAAGACTCTGCTTCTCGTAAGAAAGCAGAAGAACTTGAAAAAATATACAAAGTACAAGATGCAGAACGAGCAGATCAAACAAGAGTATTTAAAAATAGCACAAATAGAGGTGAACACGGCTCTGTAGTATTCTTACCTGCAATGTATGATGACAAAGATAAACACTTAAATACAAAACAAGAACGAGAAAAATTAGCACAAATACTAGCTAAAAATGGCGTTTCAAAAGATTATATAACTCAGTTAACAACAGCTATGGCAAACGGTGAGTTGTCGTTTGACTTCGGATTAAGACAATCTGAGATGGAATCAATGAGAAATGGCGACGTCAAATTGATACTTGTTCACCTCAACAAACTAAAATCTACAGTAAATAAAGACTCTAAAATCAATACAACAGACGGTATTGATAAAAATGAAGCCAAACGCCTTGCTACAAAACATTCAAAAGAAATATTCAAAGCAGAAAACGACTACAAACGAGCATACTTAACAAACCACGCTCAAATTTATAACACAACAGGTTCTAAAAATGTCTTAACCTCAATGTCTAAAGGAGTTAAAGACGTAACATACTTTGATGAGGATAGCAAAACATATAGACGTAGAGGATTCCACCACGAACAATCAAAAGGCGTAAACACAAAAACAACAACAGGCCATATATCACAACAAGAAAATATACTTGCAACATCAGCACACAATTACGTAAAAAGAACAAACCCACATAATACTAATAGTGGCAACTGTTTAACAGGTGTAAAAGGAGCAATGAAAAACGCAGGTATTGATGTTAGCGACATGGCAAAATACGGTTCTGTTCCAAAGAACGTCAAAAACTGGTTTGACGTACATTCTGAAATGTTTACACCTATTAGATATGTCAAAGTAGGCGAAAACAAAGGACGTGATATTGTTGAATCAGACATAAGAAACTTGCCAGCTGGCTATATTGTAATCTTTATCCCAGAAGCCAATAGCAAATATTCTTCCCTTGAGGGACACATTGCAATTACAAACGGTAACGGTCAAGGATTAGCTGATGCTAGTGATAATATGCAATGGGCTGATTATGAGTCAACAAGAGGAGGTCGAGGAAAAGGTGAACACGGTACCTTCTTTATTTACAAACTTTCTGATAACTGGGAAGTCGGCGCAGATGGTAAACTTAAACTAAAAGGTAAATAAAATCTGGCTAAATGACAGAATATAAATGTCATTCAGAGGCAAGGGAGCAGTTTTCGTAAAATTGTCAAAGTATCCCCCCGAACAGTTTACAGGGATTCCGAAACAAGTTCGGAATTACAATTAATATAATTATTAGTCCTTTAATCAACTTCCACCATCAATTATTTCATTCGTGATATAATTAATGTATGGAAAAACACACTGTAAAAGCGCCGATTGTAGAAGCATTAGAAAGAGCTTATAAAAAGCGTTCATATCATTTTCATATTCCTGGACACACTAGAGGAGAAGGTGTCTATGAACCTTTTAGGAAACTTATTGGGGACAAGTTTTTTCAATGCGATATGACAGATGAGTTTGATGGAATAGGGACACTTAACCCACCTACTGGACCTATCAAAGAAGCACAAGATAAATGTGCAGAACTTTTTGGTGCACAAAAATCATTTTTCTTATTAAATGGTTCAACTATAGGCAATCTTGCAATAGCAATGGGACTAACTAGCAAGAAGAAAAAAGTTATAGTTAATAGAAACTGCCATCGCTCAGTAATTACAGGCTTGATTATGTCAGGAGCAGAACCTATATGGATTAACCCAGAAAAATTTGATGAATGGGGATTATGGGGAGAAATTTCACCACAACGCATAGAAACAGAACTAAAACGTAACAAAGATGTCGGTATGGTTTGGATAACTAATCCAACTTATGAAGGTGTTGTTTCTGATATAAAAACTATTGCAGAAATTTGTAAAAAACACGAGGTTATACTTGTTGTAGATGAAGCTCACGGAACATTATGGAAGTTCAATAATGAACTCCCAACACCTGCTCTTGAATATGGCGCAGATATCGTGGTTCAATCCTTTCATAAAACAGGTGGAAGCATGTCACAAACCTCTGTTATGCACGTTTCAAAAAATACAAAAATAGATATTGAATCACTTCAACATTCACTAAAATTATTACATACAACAAGTCCTTCAATCGTTTTACTTGCGGGATTAGATGCAGCAAGAGCTAATTTAGAAACAAAAGAAGGATTAAAGAATATCCAAAAAGCTGTTGATAATGCAAAATATTTAATCAACGAGATAAAGAAATTAAAAAACATTTCTCACATGGAACAAAATATAATGGATTGCACAAAGATATTTATCAAAGCTAAAAACCTTTCAGGAATACAACTAGAAACTGTCTTAGAACAAGATTACAATATAGAAGTTGAAGCGGCTTCAGATAAAGGTTTACTCTTGTTATCAAACATAGGAAATTCAAGAGAAGATTTTGAATATTTAGCAAAATGTTTAAAAGAGATTGATAAAACTGATTACTCAGAAAGATTTACACCTGAACATAAAAAACACATGCCACTATTAACACCTACAATCAAAATGAGATTGAGAGATGCGTTTTATGCAGAAAAAGAAGAAGTTCCAAGAGAAAAAGCTATCGGCAGATTGTCTGGTGAAGTTGTAGCAGAATGTCCTCCTGGAATTGCAATTTTATTACCAGGGGAATTGATTACAGAAGAACATTTACCATACCTCGAAGATTACGATATGATTGAGGTAATTAAATAAGACGCTATATTGAGCTAGTATACCAACATACAAATTAAAATCTTTTTTACGTCATTAAGAACGGAACAAGGAGATGTGATAATTCAAAATCGTTCGTAATTACATCTTATAATTAAAGGGGTACTAAATCCCTACAAACAAAAAAGTGGTCAGGCTTTTACCTGACCACTTTTGGATAAATTTTTTAAAAATTAACCACGAATTCCTAATTCTTTGATTAAGTTTCTATATCCATCTAAGTCTTTAGATTTCAAGTAAGACAACAAACCTTTTCTTTTACCTACCATCATCAACAAACCTCTTTTTGTTGCATAATCTTTCTTATTAGATTTCAAATGTTCAGTAAGTTCAGCGATTTTTTGAGTCAACATAGCAACTTGTGCTTCAGTTGAACCAGTGTCTTTTGCATTTTTTCCAAACTTAGCGATAATTTCTTCTTTTTGGTTTTTCTTCAAATTAATTGACATAATTTTATCCTTTTCTTGTGTATGAGTACATATTGGCGTAAGCACTCTACAGAAGTTATAATAATATGGTAAAAAACTAAAATCAAGTAGATATTATAAATTCTTAATAAAGAAAACTCCGTTAGAACACATGTCATAACGGAGTTTTTAACAAATTTATCTATACTTAAATTATTTCGTTATATGATTCTGGATTAGTCAACAAATCATAATTGATTTCGTTTTCATTATCAGCGATAGCTGCGGCAACAACAGCATCTGATGTAACATTTACTAAAGTCCTCATCATATCAGTTATTCTTTCCACAGTGAACAAGAATGCAAATCCAGCTACTAACTGCTCTGGACTCAATCCCATACCGTTCAAAATCAACGCTATAGTAATCAAACCTGCCCCAGGGATACCTGCACAAGTACTTGATGCAACAATTGCTAATAAAGCAATTTGAATAATCAAGAACGGTGTCAATGCAACGCCATAAGCCTGTGCTAAGAATATAACTGCAACTGTTTGTAACAATGCTGTTCCGTCCATATTTAATGTTGCACCTAATGGCAATACAAAACTTGATACTTTATGAGAAATTCCTCTTTTTTCACAACAAGCAATAGTTAATGGCAAGGTTGCAGATGAACTTGCAGTACCAAAAGCTACCATCATAGCTTCTGCAATTGCAGCATATAACATTAATATAGGAACTTTTGAGAATATCTTTAAGAATAATGGATAAACTACAAAAAGTTGGATTATAAATCCAAGCATCAATACCATCAAATATTTTGAGATACTTACAAAAATATCAGCACCAAATTGAGATACTGCAATAGCTGTTAACGCAAACACACCAGGAGCAGCCAAGTACATAATCCAATCTGTAACTTTCATTGTTGCAGCAAACACTGACTCAAAGAAAGATACTAATGAACGATTTACTTCGCCAACTTTTGCAAGTGCAATAGAAAAAATTAAACTAAAAATCATAATCGGAACCATATCGCCTTTAGCAATAGATTCTAAAGGATTTCTAGGAATAAATCCTAAGAAAAGATTTAATACTTGACCTTTTTGTGCAGCAATAGTTGTTGCAACAGTGTGTTGAATATCACCAGCAACACCTTGTGCAATATAATGAGCCGCATTTTCTCCAGGCTGGAATATCAATGCTAAAATTGCACCTATTGTAACTGCAGCAACGGTAATCATACCGTAATAGAAAATCATCTTCTTACCAAATTTTCCCAACTGTTTATTATCGCCAACACTTGTTATACCAATTACAATCGCAGATATAACAAGAGGTATAACAACCATCTGAATCATTCTTATGAATAATTGACCAATAAATGTTAAAAATCCTACAACAAATGGATTTTGATGAACGTGTAAAAACACACCAACAATAACACCGGCAATTAAACCAAAAAAGATGTGCCAATTACGTTTCAAACCTAGTCCTAAAGCAATTAACACTTGCATATGTAACTTCATAGTTTAATCCTTCCATTTCATAACTATTCTATAACGATACTATTCTACTAAATTAGAGCAAATTTTTCAATACCAATATCGTAAAATTATTGCTTTTACTTTTTTTCTTATTAGGGTATAATTCTTGTATGTCAAATTTCACACACTCAGAAAACATTAAAATAATTGCATATCTTGGTACTAGTGGTTCTTTTACAGAAATAGCGAAAGATTATTTTGTGGAAAAATATTCTATAAACGCTTATCAGATGCCATTTAGAACCATCAAAGAAATTGTTGCCTACGTTGAAAACAACGAAGAAGCAGTTGGAGTTATTCCTATTGAAAACACAAAAGAAGGCATAGTTCGTGAAACAAACGACAATATTATTAACTCAACAAACGAAAACATAAAAATTTTATCAGAAGCAGTTTTGCCTGCAAACAACTGTTTGCTATCAAAAAACAGCGAAATTTATAATATTACAGGTTTAATCGCACCTGCACCTGCGATTGCAAGATGTCAAGAATACATAAAAACACAGCTTCCTCTTCATTTAAACATCATTAACACAACTGATACAGAAGAAGCTGCAAGATTACTTAATTCTTACAATCTTACTTATGCAATCATAGGTACAAAAAAAACTGCTGAAATCTACAACCTAAATATCTTAAACGATAATATAAATAATGACAAAAACAACTATACAAAGTTTGTTATGATTGGCAGTTTTGAAACAGAACCTACTGAGCATAGCGTTTCAAGTATTGCAATTTCAATACCTGACGTTCCTGGGGTTTTATATAAAATTGTAAAAGAGTTTGCAGATAACAATATAAACATTGCTTATATTCACGCAACTCCATCAAATTTGCAATCAAATGAATACATTCTATATCTTGATTTCATAGGACATCTTAAAGAACCTAAAATCAAATCAACTATAGATAACATCATGCAATACACAACCTACTTTAGATTTATGGGTTCTTACGAAAGAATTTAGTTTTTGATATGAAAAAATTTTTTATTTTAATATTATCAGTAATATTTTCAGTAACTTCTGCAACTTGTGTATATGCAAGTAGTTCAGCTAATTTAAGTGACAGAAAAATAATCAAACAAATAAAAAAATACAACAAAAAAATAAACAGGCACCCCGAAAAAACAAAACTGTATCTAAAACGTGGCTATTTAAAATTTTGTTTAGAGGACTACAAAAGTGCTATTGAAGATTTTACAACAGCACAAGGACTTGATGATAAAAACATTGATGTATATTATCTAAGAGGACGTGCATGGTTTGAACGTTGCAATTATCAAGACGCTCTTGATGATTTTAATAAAGCAATCGAGCTTAAAAAACGCAAATCAGCATTTTATGTAAGTCGTGGATTAGTAAAGGACAGAATTGGCGAATATGAAGATGCAATAAAAGACTACACACTTGCAATCAAATACAATAGACGTTCCAAAACTGCTTACATAAATAGAGGAATTACAAACGACAAACTTGGTCGATATGAATCAGCTTTAAATGACTACAGAAAAGCTATTAAAATATCTAAAGGATACGCACCAAGTGCATATTACAACATTGGTCTTTCTTTATGTAAAACAGAAAACTATGATGATGCAATAGAAAATTTTTCAAAAGCAATAGAACAAAACCCTATGTACTCAAATGCATACTATAATAGAGGATTAGTTTATTTAAAACAAAACCATTTACAATATGCAAAAATCGACTTTGAAAAAGCAATACAATATGACCACCAAAACAATGATGCAAAAGAATCACTTAAAAGTTTAAAAAAAGAATTGAATGATATGTATGATACGACACTTCCTAGCTGGATGTTAGAAACAGAATAGAAATACGTCATTCAGAGCGTGTTACAAGTGTTTTATAAAGCAAGCGTGGAATCAAATTCAGAACAACAATTAAAATGATTACAAATTTTTTGACTTATTGATTGCAAGGCTCACACTACATTTAAGCCTTGCAATAATATTTTTCTCCACCATATATACTATTTTTCGCTAAAAAGGTCTAATATCATTGTAACAATCACAGTTTAAGGGTATAATTAATGTACTAAAATGATTAAAAAGTACTCTAAATTTATATATATAATTTTAATATTTTATCTATTTTGGTTAGCCTTAATTCCACTGGCTTGTAACCATATTTTTAATGCAATAATTCCACAAACACTTGAAAAATCAGGTGTGAACCTAAAAATTGAAAACTTCAGGATAAGAACTTCTATCCTACCTCACATCACAATTAAGGCTGAAAACATAAGTTTATTAAACAAAGATAACTCAACAGCTTTAAACATCAATCATTCAAAATTAAGCGTAAAAATATTACCACTACTAACTGGAAAGCTATACATAAACGGCTATTCAGCTAATTCCATAAAGGCTAATTTCAAACTAACAGACAAACTTTATCTAGGCGATTATGAACTTCCAAAACCTCAAACGGATTTTGACCCAAGTAAATTTGACCTAAACAAATTCAGAATATATAACCTTAACCTAAAAAAATACGAAATTAACTTAACTGAAAACAACCATACAACAAAGTTTTACGGAGATAATTTAAGACTAAAAAACACAAAAAGAAAAATAGTTTTTCGTTCATATTCAAAAATCAACAATACTTGCGAATTAAAATTCGACCTTAATCTTCCTAAAACAAAAAAACAAAACAAATCAAAATGTAATATCGTTATCAAGAATCTTGATTTAAGCGAATTTTCATCATTATTAACCTACTTTGATAACAATATCCAATCAGCAAGAGGTAAAATAAATATTCTTTCTAAAAAGAACAAAATGAATACCCAAATAAATGAGTTAAAGATTGTTTATAAAACAAAAAGTGAGTCAATAATATTTCCTAAAAAATTAAACATAGATACTAAATTCTATATCTATAACAACACTCTTGACATAAAAGAATCTATCGTCAAAGCACAGGGAATTCACGCTAATATTTCAGGAAAAATAAAAAATATATTCACCCTAAACCCCAAATTTGACCTTGAAACAGAAATTAAACATATTGATTTAAGAATCGGTGCGTTGATGTTGCCAAATATCGTTACAGAAGATATAAGTACACCTGCATTAAAGAAATATGCTTTTTACGGTGACATTTCTGGCAAACTAAACATAATAGGAGCACTTCCTAAACCTGATATAAAAGGTCGACTTTATATTCCAAATGGAATGATGATTAAACCCATTAAAAACGCAAAAAGCAAAGCAAAAATAGGACTTAATTTCATAGGACAAAAAGTTGTTATTGATGTTGATGTTCCTGTAAACTTCAATGAATGGGTAAAAGTTGATGGTGATATTGCACTATATGATGATAAATACGCAAACTTAGATATTCACAGTTCTAATAATGTTGATTTAGATACGGCAGAATTTGTACTTAATCCACTCCATGAAATTTTCAAGTTTGAAATAGGTCCAGTTCCAATAATGGACATAAATGGAAGAGGTAGTGCAAACCTTAAAATAATCGGAACAAAAAAAGATGCACACGCTTGGGGTAATTTCAAATTTCATAATACTAATGCAAGATTTTTAGAAGTAAACGGACTAGTTCTAAAAAATGCTAACGGATACTTAAATTTTGATGACAGAATAGCTTATTTTATTAACAAAACAGGCACAGTTAACGGAAAACCAGCTACTATAGAAGGTCGTTGCTCTTTATTCGGAGATTTTGATTTTAATGTTACTGCAAAGAACCAAAAACTAAGCGATTTAGTTACTATCTTAACTACATCACCTATGCTTAAACCAATGCAAAACATGGTTCCACCTATTAAAAATATCAAAGGTAACGCAGATTTTCTTCTTAATTTAAAAGGTGAAAAAGTTCTGCATATTGCTGATTTAAAAATAAATGAAAATGTTATAGCAAAAGGCTCTATCAAACTTCTTGGAAATTCATTTGTTTATGAAAACCTACCACTTAAAAATGTAAAAGGACTTATCAAGTTCCACAAAACCGATTGTGATATAGATTTAAAAGGTAAACTTTCTACTAATTCTAACATTACTATCAAAGGTAGTCTTAAAGATAACCTCGCTGATATAAGTATTTTTACTCCAAAAATTATTGTGAACGAACTAAAGATAAAAGAATTGAAATTCTTAGACACATTAACAATCAGACTAAATGCGAAATACAAAGGTAAAATTGACCAAATCGAAATAGGCGGAATTAATGCCTCAATAAACGTATTAAAAAACAACGCACCTATTAAAAACTGCAAGGTTTCAACAGGTCAAATAATCTTAAAACATTCAAATCTTAAATTTCACAATATATCTGGGTTTGTAAAACACAATCCATTTTATATAAACGCAAACATTAAAAACATTGGTAAAACTACTTTAAACTTAAACAAAGCAAAAATTAATGGTAGTTTTAGATGTAAGAATTTTGATTTAACAGTACTTAATTCACTCAAAAACCTTTATACATTCCCTACTGAATTAGAACAAATAATCAAAAACATAAGTATCGTACAAGGTCATACAGACATCAATGTTGTTGCAAAAAACAACAATATAAATTCTGTTATAAATTTGAATAACACAGATTTCACATATTCAATTATAGAAGGTTCACGACACGAGAAAGTAAATATACCTGTACGATTGATAAACGGCCAAATAATATTAAAAAATGACACTATAACATTAAAAAAACTTAATTGCTTGATTGATGAAATGCCAATACTTATATTCGGTAAAATCAATAATATCTACAAAAACCCTAAATACAATATCTATATAAATTCAAAACTTGTACAAAAAGTGTTTACAAAATATTGGAACGCATATAGTATATATCCAGTAAAAGTAAGTGGAGATATTGTTAGCACAGTAAGAGCTATTGGTGATAAAAAACACACTCATATTGTTTCTGAAACACGAATGGAAGAAAATTCAGAGATTTACTATATGGGTGCAATTTTAGGAGATTCTTTAGACCCTATTACATTCAAGTTTGATACTGATATTTATACAAACGGTGAAGTTAAGATAAACAGAATCAGTTATAATAAAATTATTTCTTCACAAAACAATAAACAAAACGAGTTTCCACTACTAAGCATCTCAGGTGATGTGAAAAAATCAGGAAACACCTATCATTACAAAAACATTCAAATAAAAAGCGATAACCCAGCTGATGCAAGATTGTTTAATATTATCTTCAAAAAACCAACAATAAAACAAGGAACTTTCTTATCTGATTTGGTTATCAATGGGAGCTTAAATGACCCTAAAATTTTGGGTAAGTTTAAACTATCAAACGTAGAAATGCCATATTTAAACACAAATATTAAAGAAGTTGAATTAAATTTCAAACCAGATACAATTAACGTTTTATCAAAGGGCGAAGTTCTTTCAAACTATATAATGGGTTCAGCAGAAGTTGAAAACAAACTAAAAGCACCTTATACAGTAAATAAAGCCTATATATATATTAACAACCTTGACATAAACCACGTTATAAATCAGCTTAAACAATTAGAGTTAAAAGGTATTTCTTCTGCTATTTCAACAGGAAAAGATATGCAGAATTTGAGTGCAGTTAATTTGTTAAAAATAAAGAATGCAAAAATTCGAGCAGGACAGATAGTTGTCAAGAACATATCTGCATCAAATTTAGAAGCAACTTGTGAATTCAACAATAAAAAGATTTCTATTGACTCATTTAATTTCAACTTAGCAGAAGGAATTATATCAGGTAATTTAAAATTCAACTTAAAAAACAACTTTATGAACCTTAATTTATCAGCGAATAAAGTTAATGCAAACTCATTAACCACAGCATTATTTGACTTGCCAAACCAAATATATGGCGATTTAACAGGAAATATTGAAATATCTTGCGATACGACAAATGAAAAAACACAATATCAAACCTTCTCTGGAAGTGGTCAATTCAATGTTATTAACGGTAAGATGCCAAAACTTGGTTCATTAGAATACTTATTAAAAGCTGGTAACTTGCTCAGAGGTGGAATTACGAGTATATCAATGAATAGCATTATAGATATAATAACACCACTAAAAACAGGCGAATTTTCAAGTATACACGGACATTTCCATATCAAAAACGGTATAGCAAGAACTATTGAGATACATTCACACGGAAAGAATTTGAATTTATATATTGCAGGTAAATATAATTTTATAAATTCAACAGCAGATATGAATGTTTATGGACAATTATCAAGAAAAGTTTCTACGGTTTTAGGAACTGCAGGAAACATCTCATTAAATACATTATTTAACAAAATTCCAGGAGTTTCTACAAGCCAATTTATCAATGAAATAAACAAAATTCCAGGGATTGATTTATCAAACAAATCAAATAGGAAATTTATTGTAGAAATACTTGGTGACATCAATGGCGATGATTTTGTAAAGAGCTTTAAGTGGTTGAATTAATATTTATAGAACTATAAACAGCTTATGCACCTGCAATTATAAGAAGTTTACAGATATTAGATATTTGAATAATTAATCTCTTGCCATAAATAAAAATAAAGTATATTATAAAAAACATATAATAGAATAATTGTATAAAATCTAAAACTCAGATATAAAATCATTGATAAGGGGAAAAATAATGAAAAAATACGTAATACTATTCGGAATATTTTTATTGTGTTTAATAGGAATGAGTTTTGGACGAGCGAGAGCAAACATGCCTGCGACAGAGGTAAGAGCGAGTCATATATTAGTATCTAGCATGCATCAAGCAGAACAGATAAGAACCGAAATTTTACAAGGAACAAATTCATTTGAATACTATGCAAAATTGTATTCAAAATGTCCATCAGGACAGAATGGTGGAGATTTAGGATACTTTAGACGAGGTCAAATGGTACCACAATTTGAGATAGTTGCTTTCAATTTGCCTGTGGGCGAGATATCAAAACCTGTGTGGACACAGTTTGGCTGGCACTTGATTAAGGTTACTGATAGAAGATAACAAAGTGTTTTTAAACAAATACAAACTTAAATAGCAGATTAAAATGATTCTAATATAATTTTTGAAGTCGCAAATTGCGACTTCAAAATTTTTAATATCTATTTTATAAACAAACTATACTAAAAATATAATATAAATTTTAGATGTTTTGTGCTAGACTAAAAACAAGAAAATATTATGCGCTTGTAGCTCAGTAGGATAGAGCGGTGGTTTCCTAAACCATGTCCGTCGTGGGTTCGACTCCCACCTTGCGCAAATAAAAAAGCAGAATAAAATTTCTGCTTTTTTGTTTGCTTAAGAAGATAGAACCCACACAAAGCGGAGATTTGTCCGTGGGTTCGGCGAGAGTGGCTGAGCGGATTTGCGGACGGACGTGAGTCCGGATAGCGAACAGATTGAACCAACTGTGACAAAGTCACAAAAGGTGAAATCCTGTGAGCGTGGAGCAAATTCAAGACAGGGCGAAGCCTTGATGACAAGATGATAAAATCATAGCAGTCATCAAGCGTAGACCCGTTAAACGCGAACGACCAAGACAACTCCCACCTTGCGCAAATAAAACAGCAGTGTTTTACCCTGTTTTTTTATGGAGTCGAACCCAGTGTGTTTGTTCAATGTAGTAATTTTCAAACACAAAAGGGTTCTTACCTCTCGTAAAATAATACTTAATTATTTTACTCGGCAGAGTCACCTTACGCAAATAAAACAGCAGGGTTTTACCCTGTTTTTTTTATGGAGTCGAACCCAGTGTGTTTGTTCAATGTAGTAATTTCCAAACACAAAAGGGTTCTTACCTCTCGTAAAATAATACTTAATTATTTTACTCGGCAGAGTCACCTTGCGCAAATCTTTAAAGACTGTAGGGGCTTGGTTTTAGCCCCTTTTTAATTTTTCCCGTGTCCATTCTGTGTCCATTGATTAAATACTTATACTATGAATAAAATTCTAATTATATGAATTAAGTATGTCCATAGCTTTTTGCATTTCCATTGTTGCAGTATGTACATATCGCATAGTCGTCTTAACGTCAGAATGTGCTAATAAATCTTTTATAACTGGTACAGGTACATTCTTTTCTGCTAATCTAGTACCTACTGTATGTCGTAAATCGTGGAATCTAAAATCTTCAATTCCTGCATTTTTTCTAATTTTATTCCACTCCTGACTAAATAAAGTATCATCATCAATGTCTTTTGAAGTCAGAGCAGATTACAAATTACATACAGGAATAACAACAAAAATAGAAAATCGAAGATTAGACCTTAATGATACATATAGAGTAATTTCGAGCAAGCATATAATAGAAGCAACAAATGAAAAAGTTATAGTCACAGTTATTTTATATAAGAATAAGCCAGAAGAGCAAAATCATACTCTTTTAGCTTAATGTTATTAATCATGTATATAATAATAATAGTGTATTTTAGGATCAACACCTTGAAGTTGTCTACCTTGTGCTTGTTCATTTGATAGCCATGAATGAAATTTTGCTTCAACCTCATCTTCATAAGAACCACAAGGAAGATTATGTTCTAATTTATAATAATATTCTTTTTTTAATTGTTCTTTTTTTGCCATATACTCACTAACATCATACCGTATAATAGAAGACTCATCAAAATGAGCAAATGCAGGTGTTGTGAGTGCCAATAAAAATAGGATTGAGATTATTTTCTTCATATTTGACTCCTTTTAATTATCTTACATCATTGTAACGAATATTTTATGCAAAAGGTTCAAAAACCGATAAAATATTTACAAATATTTATAAGTATTGATAAATACGGTTTACTAATACATACAGAAGAAATCAGTAAAAATGATGAGCAAAATGTTGACAAAATTGCTTATGCAAAATTAAAAGAATTAAATAAATCATCAACATCAATATCTTTTGAAGTCAGAGCAGATTACAAATTATGTACAGGAAAAACTACAAAAATAGAAAATCGAAGATTAGACCTTAATGATACATATAGAGTAATTTCGAGCAAACATATAATAGAAGCAACAAATGAAAAAGTTATAGTATCTGTTGTTTTACACGAAAACAATTTAGAGGATCAAGATCACATCCTTTTAGCTTAATGTTGTTTTCTTGGACAATGATCATTTACATAATAATGTCTTATATTGGGCTCTACACCTTGAAGTTGCCTACCTTGTGCTTGTTCATTTGATAGCCATGAATAAAATTTTGCTTCAACCTCATTTTCATAAGAGCCACAAGGAAGATTATGTTCTACTTTATAATAATATTCTTTTCTTAATTGTTGCCATTTCGCTTCATACTCATCAACATCATACAGTATAATAGAAGACTCATCAAAATGAGCAAATGCAGGTGTTGTGAGTGCTAATAAAAATAGGATTGAAATAATTTTCTTCATATTTTAAACTCCTTTTAATTATCTTACATCATTGTAACGAATATTTTATACAAAAGGTTCAAATATAAGGAGTAAAATTTACAAATATTTATAAACAATGAGAAGAAATAGATTACCAATAAGAGTTATTGGTACTAGCAATAATATTCCAAGGTATAATTTTTTAGCAACAATTGAGCAATTCAAATGGAGTATTGATAAGGTTGGTGATATAAGTTATGAAATCCAATTAAGAGAATTCCCAAGAACAATCTTATCAATGACTAATTGGGCAAAAGAAAAATATGGCAAGTTAAATGATTTCCTAAAAGGTCATATTAATAGAGGTGAGAAATTAAATTCTATACAAGCTGACGCAATTAAATGGATACAACAATTATAATTAGTTCATTATTATTTTTCATTAGTTAAATAATGAATTCGTTTATCTCCAATGCTGTATACATATTCCTTGCCATTTTTATCAGTTGTATAATGAATTCGTTTATCTCCAATGCTGTATACATATTTCTTACCATTTTCATCAGTTAAATAATGAATTCGTTTATCCCCAATGCTGTATACATATTCCTTGCCATCAGGATTAAATAAATCGCCGAAAAAATCACCTGCAAAAACTGGTAAGGCTGTGCAAAGTATTAATAATAAAATAATTGTTTTTTTCATAACGTTATACCTCTTCATCATTATAACGAAATTCATTTATAAATAGTTCAAAAAGAAAGGGAAATTTTACAATGAGTAATAATAATGATACTTTTCGGAGTTAAGTGCGTAAAAAAAGAAAAAAACGATAAAATTATAAATTTTGACGTTTTTCTAAAAATCGCTAAAACACTGTATATAAAAGAAAAAGTTGCAATAACTTGTACTGCAACATTAAATAAACACGAGGATATTAAGAGAGAGTATAAAAAGAATTTTGTTTTAGTCCATCGTTTTAAGATCTGACTTAATTCCCCGATTAGTTTTATTAAATTTTAATTCCCGTACTTATATAAAGTGTTTTCTTTTTCTAAAATTGATTTTTTTATTCAATTTTTCCCAATTTCGTAACACTCTGAAACATAGTATATACTTAAGATATACACCATATCCATATATTATTTCAAAAATTGAAATCCTATTAAAAATCATTAAAAATAAAGTACTCTAAACAGATGAATTCTTACATCATCTCTAAAGAAAATCTCGGTTTTGCCGAAAAATATATAAATATCATAAGGAAATTTTATGTATTCAAACGGAGTAAACTCATACACCCCCATAAAAGAAGATGCCTTCAAACCCAAAATGGATTCTCAGAATTTCAATTTTGATGGTGAAGCGTTCTCTGACCTTATGGATAAAGAAGAAGCATCTGGTAACGGTTTACGTGAAACAGCAAAAGAAATAGCTGAAGATGAAGCAATCTTGTCCACTGACGAAGAAAACCGTGCTATGATTAAAAAACGTCAAAATCCAACCGAAAACCAAAAAGTTATCCCAAACGGTCAAGAAGACAAAACTCGTCTTCTTAAACTTATGGACATGTCAAATAAAATTAACCTTAATTCAATAAACATTTCAAAAAGTAAAAAAGAACTAGAAAACACCGTAGGTTCAGGTCAAAACGATGTCGATGAACCAGAAGATATAACAAGCGTTATATCAAAACTTATGGCAAACAAAGAAGCTGAATCAGACTCAGATGAAACTAAAGCTGATGTTCAATCTTCGCTTGATTTGAATGATCATCTAAAAAATCTATATCAAGACAAAAAAGACAATTCTCAAGTTCTTCACGAAACAGAAGAAGAACTTGCAGAAGATGAATCTATTCTTTCAACAGAAGAAGAAAACTTGGAAATGGCTAGACGTAATATTGAGAAAAATAGACTTAGTGATGAAGAATACAAAACTACAGAAGAAGATATGTTGTTTATGAACGAAATTGTTGCTCTAAATAATCAAGTTCATATCGAAAAATCAGAAAGCAAAGAAAAAACAGCGTCAATAATCAATGCGCTTATGAGCCAAACAATGAACGTAACTAACCACAACAAAATTGACCTATCAGAACTAAACAAAGCCGATGTTGATTGTATAGTAGGTTTATTAAGAAGAGGAACTCAAGATTCATCAAGTTTCACAGATGAAAACAACGATGAATTAGACAACTTGTCACGTAAATTCTTAGCATTGTTAAAAGATTCTATTATAAATAACAAAGTTTTCAGAATAGATTTTGACAAAGACATTTCTGTCATTATAAAGATAAATAAAGATGGGCAATTAAATGTTGAACTTCAAACTACAGATGAAAAATTAGCGTTACACATAAAAGAAAACTTACATATCCTAAAAGAAAAATTTGAAGCACTAAATGTAAAATATGACAAAATAAGTTTAAAAGAAACAAAATAATAAGGAGAGAATCAAATGTATGATTCGTACACAACTGCACTAAACTGTCAAAAGGCAACAACTCACTGGATGAGCGCATTGGCAGAAAACATGACTAATATGTACACACCAGGGTACAGAGAAAACAAAGTTACATTTGAAACATTTTTAGGTGGAGCAATCGTTGACAACCCTATGAAGAATCAAGGTCAAGGTAAATCTGCTCCAGGTACATCAAATGAAAACGTATTCTACGAAGGAAACGGTTTCTTCATCACACGTAATAATCAAGGCAAGATTATCTACACAAGACGTGGTGAATTTACATTTGACGGAGAAGGCGTTTATAGAGCTAAAAATGGCGATGCCGTTCAAGGTTATATTCTAAATGACAACGGTGAAATCATGGCTGGTACAAAAAGTATTAGCGCTGATTTATACCAAGAAACAGCACTTAAAGGTGGCGCTCTAAGTATTCCAACTACAAACATCAAACTATGGATTGACCCAAACAACGGCAAATTCATGGGTAAATATGACGAATATGAAATCAAAGAAGACGGTACTATCTATGGTAAAGCAGATGGTGGTAAACGCTCTGTTCCACTTTACAAAATAGCGGCGGCTAATTTCCACAACAACTATGGCTTATACGAAATTAGCGAAGGTAATTTCGTTGAAACAGAAGAATCAGGAAAACCTGTTATCGGTACTGGTCAAATTCGTTCAGGCTTGATTGAGCAATCAAATACTAGTTTTAAGGATAATATGAGTAATTATCAACAAGCAAAAATGCAAATGGAACTTGTAAACGCTTTGATTAAATCTAACAAAGAATTGCTAGAAGAAGCAATGCGACTTGTAAGTTCATAGCGGATTTTGTGTAGAGTGAGGACGTAGTCCGAAACTCGAAGTGACACGGAGCATAGCGAATAGAATTTGCAGAGCAAATCAAATGAGCGACTGCGTAGTGTGAAACAATAATCCAAGACAGCGGATTTTCGGTAGAGTGAGCGAATGAAATGAACGAAACTCGTAAGAGCGTAAAACACGGAATAATCGACAATTTTATAAAATAAAACAACGCAAATGGCATATTACAAAATAATTATATATTATTTTGCAAGTTTTGCCTTGACAAAATACGAATTTTCACAGAGAAAATCGGGAAAATAAGTTAGTGTTAGTTAAACTCCATTTTGTAGCGAGAAGCGTACTTCTCGCTTTTATTTTTTTTTAGCAAACTCTCGTCCATACGTAAATTCACTTGCAATACAAAATACCATTACTTTTAATAACAGTTCATATATAGTGCTAACAAATTTCAACATAACTTTTTACTGTTACATATCTTTATATTATAATTTGAAATAGCAATTTATTTTTGATTATTACGTTTAAATATATGTGTGTGTTAATAATGTAGGAAATTTTTATGGAAGTATCTCAAAACATCAATAACGTTGCTTTTAATGGAAAACAAAAGTCAACAATGAAAGATAAGGCTATTTATGCTGGTGGTGCTGTAACAGGAATAGTTGGTGGCACATTAGCCCAATCAACTAGTTGTGTAGCTGCAGCTGGGATTGTCTCTGCAATGGGGAAAATAGGAAACATTTCTCAAGACAAAATTGATATTATTCATAAAGCAAGTGAAAAAGCTCTTGAATTAGGTGGGGTTAAAGACAAAGGTGTTGCTATTGAATGGTTAAAGCCAAGTGGGAAGAAATTAAGTCTTTTTGATAAATTACAACTAATTTCTAACCCTGCACGTATGGTAGAGGGTATCCAAGAAGGCTTAAATGCAGGATATTCTTCTTTTCAAAATAAAATTTATATGCCTGAAAAGAAAATTTCATTTGCTGCTTTTCACGAAATAGGACACTCAATAAACTTCAACAACTCAAAATTCTGGAAAGGTATGCAAAAAGCGAGAGGTCTATCAATGGCTCTTGCTACTTTACCTATGTTATATGGTGTTTTATCAAAAGAAAGTAAAGCTGAAGACGGTAAAAAACTAAACAAAAAACAAAAAGTAAATAATTTCATCAGAGATAACGCAGGTAAATTATCTTTTGTAGCTATGATGCCAGTACTTGCAGAAGAAGGTATGGCAAGTCTTAGAGGATTAAAACTTGCTAACAAACTATTGCCTAAAAATCTAACAAAACACGTTCTTAAAGGTAGTGCTGTTGCATATTCAAGTTATGTAATTAGTGCATTAGGACTCGCCGCAGCTGCATATACAGCAGTAAAAATCAAAGATGCTTTTGTTAACAAACGAGATGCACAAAAGGTTGAAGAACAACAAAACCAACAAATGCAAGAACAATTATCTAAAAATGATGACTCAAAAACTAAAAATGTTTAAATAATTTTTATAAATAAAAAAAAACAAAGGTGGTTGCTTATTCTAAGCAACCACCTTTGTTATATTATCTAATATTATTTTTGTGGTTTCACAGTACTTTTCAAATGCAATTCTCTTAATTGTTGTAATGAAGCTTCTGCAGGAGCATCAGTCATCAAACATTTTGCACCAGAGTTTTTAGGGAATGCTATAACATCTCTAATAGAATCTGTTCTACAAAGTAATGCAACCAATCTATCTAAACCGATAGCCAAACCTGCGTGAGGTGGAGTACCATATTGGAACGCATTTACCATAAATCCAAATTTTTCTTGTGCTTCTTCATCAGACAAACCTAATGCCTTAAACACTTTCTTTTGAACTTCAGGTGAGTGGATTCTTACACTACCACCACCAAGTTCAGTACCGTTATAAACGATATCATAAGCAATAGAGTTTACGTGACCTAAATCACCACTATCCAACTTATCCAAATCTTCTAGGTTTGGAGATGTGAATGGGTGGTGCATTGCCATAAATCTGCCTTCTTCTTCAGAATATTCAAACATTGGGAAATCAACAACCCACAACAAAGCGTTATCATCTTCATTGATTAAGTTAAGTTTCTTTCCGAAGTGAAGTCTTAATCTACCCATAATATCGTAAACTGCTTTTGGTCTATCTGCTACGAAGAAAATTATATCGCCTGCTTTTGCATCAGCTCTATCTTGGATTTGTTTTGCTTGTTCTTCTGTAACAAACTTAAGTACAGGTGATTTTGCAGTACCGTCTTCGTTATAGATAATGTTTGCAAGAGCCTTAGCACCAAATGATACAGCCAATTTTGTAATATCATCGATTTCTTTTCTAGAATAGCTTGCGCCACCTTCAATCTTGATACCACGAACTATACCACCAGCTTTCAATGTGTTCTTAACGATATCAAAGTTTGATTCCATAATAATATCGCCAATATCAAACAATTCTAAGCCAAATCTTGTATCAGGTTTGTCTGAACCATATTTATCCATAGCTTCTTGCCAAGTAATTCTCTTGAATGGAGGTTTTACTTCAATACCAGCTTCTTTGAACGCAGATTGAATAAGACCTTCTGTCATAGCAATAACATTATCTTGGTCAACAAATGACATTTCCATATCGATTTGAGTGAATTCAGGTTGTCTATCAGCTCTCAAATCTTCATCTCTAAAACATTTTGCGATTTGATAATATCTTTCGATACCACCAACCATCAACAATTGTTTAAAGATTTGTGGTGATTGTGGAAGTGCATAAAACTTGCCTTCTTGAACTCTTGATGGAACTAAATAATCTCTAGCACCTTCAGGAGTTGTTTTAATCAAGATTGGAGTTTCTACTTCTAGGAAATCTTCACTATTCAAATAATTTCTAACAGCAGTAACTATTTTGTGTCTTAATGTCAAATTATGCAACATATCTTCTCTACGCAAATCCAAATAACGATATTTTAATCTAATATCTTCTGATACGTTTTCGTCTTCTAAAACGAATGGTAATGTTTTTGCTTCTGATAAAACATTTACATAAGTAGGATATGTTTCTACTTCACCTGTTGGTAACTTATCGTTATAAGTTTCTTCAGGTCTTTGAGTAACTTTTCCTTTAACAGTAATAACTGATTCTGTTTTCAATTTTGAAAATACTGCGTGAATATCAGGATTAATTTGAGGGTCTGCTACCAATTGAAAGAACCCTGTTCTATCTCTTAATTCAACGAAAATAATTCCACCTAAATCTCTTACTGTTGATACCCAACCTGAAATTATAACTTCTTCATTAATGTTTTTTGCAGTAATTTGACCGCAATTATGTGATTTGATTGCTGTTTTCAATTTTCATTCTCCCTTTATTTAGTATTTGCTATAAAATAATACCAAAAACAAAAGCGTCAATCAACCACTTTCCCAAACATCAATCTTATTCCACCAAAAGGTTTTGACATAGTTTTTCTTACACCTTTTGTCAAACAATTTGTATCATCAAGTATACAGTTTGTTTTCACTATTATTTCGTTTATACCAACTACGCCTGTATCCCTAATATTTTCTGTTATAGAGTTTGTTGTTTTTGTTAAATTTTGTACATTTGAAAACACATCAGAAATTTGTTCTTCTGATACAGAATTATTAATCTTTGAGGTCGTATCAGTTATATAACGTGAAGAACGCTCTAAATTAGCAACAGAACCTTTTATATTTCTTCTATTTTCAGCCAAAATATCTTGTGCTAAACCAAACAATTCAGCTAAAGTTTGCAAGGACAAATTCGCATTTTCAATAGTTTGAGAAAGATTATTCTTTAAGTTCTCCACTTCTTCAGGCTCTTGGTTTCTCAAAAAATGCTCAATATCAACAGCACATTTTCCCTCTAAAGTTGAACCATTTTTTATAAACTCACCATTAGCTGTTTCAGGCAAAATTAGTTCTAAATAATCGTCAAAATGATTGCCTTTAATCTCTTTTTTCAAATAAACCTTTGTATTTGTTGGTAACTTGTGGTCTTTTCTAAAAAGCTGAATTTTCAACAAAGAATAGTTATAATCATCAGAAGTCTTTATATCACGAGCCTTCCCAATTTTTACACCTTTATAATATACTGGAATATTTCCATGAAACGGTCGCAAATCAGAAAACTTTGCAGTCACATAGGTCGAATTCAATTCTCTATATCCTAGAATTGATATAATTACAATTAAAATTGCAGATAAAAATATAATAAGTTTCTTCATACAACTAAGAATATCCATTTATAAAAATTTTTGTATTAGTCAGTTGTCGAATTTATTACAAGTGGCTCTATTTTTTGAATACTAATTTTAATAACATTCTGCAACTTAGAGCTTTCAAACCCAAGATTACCATAACCTATATATCTTATTCTGTTTTGATTATAACCAAAATCTATCAAACATTTTGAAAACTTATAAGCATAAATATTAGCTATCTCCCAAGTATAATCATAATTTAATTTTTCGTCACAAAAAACCTCTATCAAAATAGGAGCATTGTTAAGATTTGAAGTCAATTCAGAAAGGATTTCACAACCAGAATTTGAGATACATACTCCCTCAAACACTCTATCTATAGGCAAAACAATATCTTTTTCTGCAGAAAAGCAATCTCCTGCATAAAACAAGGTTATATATAATATTAGGAGTATTGAAACCAAATTTTTCATCAATAAATTATTAAACAAAAACTTGAGTTTTTAATCCGACAGGTTGAGAATAAAAGGCTTTATATATACAATTTAATTCGCAATTCATAATTAAGCTTTGTTCGTAGAAATTCTTCACTTGAGATACAAAATATCTACAAAACATTCTTACCGTCTTTATACATCTTTTGACGGCTTAATTTTATACTTTCTATCTGTTTTTTATAATCACTTTTGGTCAAATCACCTAGAGCAGAATATAGTTTCAAAATAGCATCTTGGATATTTTTAGAATTTAAGCTCACCATATCATCAGCCATGTCAACACTAGAAAGTGCCAATCTTGTCATATCTCTAAACCCACTTGATGCAAGTTTTTGTGCAAGTTTATTACCTTCTACAGACTTATAAAGAGCTTGTGCTACCACCATTGGCATATGCGATATCAAGGCAACTGCTCTATCATGTTCTTGAGGAGTAGAGTAAACAATCTCTGCTTTTAAATCGGTTATAACTCGTTCTAGTACTCCTGATTTATAATCATTAACTAATGGTGTTATTACCCATTTTGCACCCTCAAACAAATTTTCTTGAGCACTCGCCCAACCACTAAATTCAGTACCTGCCATTGGGTGTGACGGTATAAAATTAAAACGATATTTTTCTTTTGTCAAAAACTCTTTTAAACTACAAACATCTGTAACCACTGTTTCTGGTTTTAAATAACTTTCCAAAGCTTTTAGTGTTTCTATAGTCTTACTCATCTCCTTGCACACAAAAACAAGGTTACAATCTGATAAATATTTATAATCAGAATAAACCTTATCAATACCTTTTTGTGATTGAGAAATTCCAACGCAATCGTATCCCAACCTTGTTAAATCCTTAAATATAGAACCGCCTATTAGACCTAATCCTACTATACCAATCTTCATATTCTTGCTCCTGTTATTATTATTATATATAATTTAATTAAAAATAGAAAGGAGAAATTTATGGAAATTAAATTGGTTACTGATGCACAACATCAAGAATGCGATATCCTTGTTGTTAATATGTACGAAAACGGCAAAACATCAGAAGAATTAGTAAACAAATATGCTATTGAACAAGATAATTTCGAAGGTAAATTAGGAACTACTTATTTAATACATACCTATGGAAACCAACCAGCTCGCAAAATTTTAGCTGTAGGTTTTGGTAAAAAGGAAGATTTTAACAAACACAAACTAAGAAGTGCTGTAGCAAAAGCCATGAAAAAAGCAGTTGTCATGGAAGCAAAAACTGTTGCATTTGAATTTACAGATGTAGATTTTGATTATTCTGAACAACTTATTTATGGTATCCACATCGCTGATTATGCGTTTGACAAATACAAAACAAAAAAAGACAAACACGTTGAAACTGTTTTTGTGAACAGAAGCGAAGAATTATTAGAAAACTTTGACAGATACGAAACAGTATGTAAAGCTATGAAGTTCACTCGTGACTTGGCTAACGAACCTGCTCAATACGCAACTCCAACAAAGTTGGCAGAACTTGCCGAAAGTTTCAAACTTGAAACAAAAATCTATGATAAAGAAGAATGTGAAAAAATGGGCATGGGTGCATATTTAGCTGTAGCAAAAGGTAGTGCACAACCACCTAAATTTATCCACATGAAATATACTGTTCCAAACCCTAAAAAACGTATTGCCATTATTGGTAAGGGCATCTGTTTTGATAGTGGAGGATTGGATATCAAACCTGCGTCATCAATGCTAACAATGAAAGACGATATGTCAGGTGCAGCTTGTGTACTTGGTGTTATGAGCGTAATTAAAGACTTAGCACCAGATGTTGAAGTTCACGGTATTATTGCAGCATGCGAAAACATGCCTGGTTGTTCTGCTTACAAACCCGGAGATATCTTAACTGCTAAAAACGGAAAAACTATTGAAGTTGACAATACAGACGCTGAAGGTAGATTAACTCTAGCTGATGCATTATGTTACGCAAGTGAGCTTGGTGTTGATGAAGTTGTTGATTTAGCGACACTAACAGGAGCATGCGTTGTTGCATTAGGAACAGTTGCAGCAGGTATCGTTGGTAATGATAACACACTTGTTAAAGATATTATCAAATCAGCAGACTCACAAGGTGAAAGATACTGGGAGTTACCTATGTATGAAGAATATAAAGAAAGCCTAAAAAGTAACGTAGCTGACATGCAAAACACTGGTTCACGTTGGGGTGGAGCATCAACAGCAGGCTTATTCTTACAAGAATTTGTAAAAGACGTAAAATGGGCACATATCGATATTGCTGGCGTTGCTTACATTGATAAGCCTCAAGGCGAATTTATAAAAGGTTCAACAGGTGCAGGTGTAAGAGCATTATTGAACTATATAACTGAATAGACTTATAAGTAAAAAATGAAGATATGCTGTAAACAAGACTAAGTTTACAGCATATTTTTTATAAAAATAAAGAAAAAAATCCACAAAAACATACAAATCACCTCAAATTCCTAAAAATTTAGATTAATATTATATAAAGTTTTCCCAAAAACGATTAAGTGTACATTTTGCACTTTATCAAAAGTGTAGTATTTTCAATAGTTTTAGACTATTTTTAATTAGTGTAAAAATAACACTTGACAAATATTTTATTATGGTGCATAATGAAATTGTAAAATGAAGTGTATAAAAAACACTTAAAACAAAAGAAGGTAATTATGAAAGTTAATTCAATAAATGGATATATGGTTAGTTTCAGAGCTAACGGAAACAATAACATAAAACAAAGCGCACCGCGTTCACAACAACAAAATTCTATCAATTTTGAAAAAGAACAAACAATCGCTAAAAAAGCAGATTCTTTAAATGCAAACCCACTAACATCATTGGGTTACAAATTGTATAGAACCTTCAGAATTATTTCTGAACACGAATCATCTGCAGCTAGTAATCAAGGATTAAATGTATTAGCGTAAGACTTTTGATTGAATACTAAAATAAAAAAGAACCTGCATCAAGCAGGTTCTTTTAGTTTTTAAATTTTTTAAATTGTAAGTTGCGCATAACCGTCCAAAACTACAAATCTATCTAACTTTGTTTTCTTCACCTTTTATAAGTCTTACAATATTTTGTCTATGTAAATAAACGATATAAATCGCACCCAAAGCACAATATCCAACATAGGCAACTGGTGCGTGTCCTACATATTTCATAATAAATGGTGATAAAACTAATGCCACAATAGAACCCAATGAAACATACTTACTAAAATAAGTTACAACACTCCAAACAAGAGCAATAATCAAGCCCACCTGCCAATTCAAAGCCAATATTGTACCGACACCTGATGCAACTGATTTTCCACCCTTAAACTGTAAAAAGATAGGTTTACTATGACCAATAATAACAGCAACAGCTGCTAAAACAGGAAACAATCCAACTCCAGAAACATCACCTGCATAAAGTTTTGCCAATATAACAGGTAAAGCACCCTTAAATGCATCTAATAACATGACTATAAAAAACCATTTTTTACCCAATACACGTTTTACGTTTGTAGCACCAGTTGAACCTGAACCAATCGTTCTAATATCTTGTCCTGTCATACCTTTTACTATCAAATATCCTGTTGGAATTGAACCAATTAAATATGATGCAACTATTACTAAACCAACTATAATTAATATCCCTGTCATAATTTCCTCTTTATTCTAAATATTACCTTTCCATAATACCAAAAACTATATCTATATGTAAACATTTTTCTATCCCATTTAACAATTTTCTATCTTATAATTTTTGGTGTATAATCTTTTTAATAAAAGGATTATATATGACAAAAACAAAAGAAGTTCCTACAAAAACAGAACTAACACAAAAGAAACAAGAACCTAATTTTTCATTAAGAAAACCTGAGTTTTACAACAAATGGAGAAGAATTTTTCAATTCCTAGTAACACACGTTGGTTATATGATTAGGTTTAAACTTGTTTACAGACTTAAAGTAGAAGGAACTGAAAACTTACCTAAAGATAATGCATATATCCTAGCAGGCAACCATTTATCAACACTTGACCCACCACTCGTTTGTGGAATTGCTAACAAAGGTGTTGCTTATATGGCAAAAAAAGAGTTGTTCTATAACCCATTTTTAAGATGGTGGCTTAATTGGTTAGGTGCGTTCGCTGTAGACAGAGGTCATGTTAGTATCTCAACAATAAAAACAGTTATGTCTATAAAACAAACAGGTTGGGTACTAGGGATTTTTCCTCAAGGTACTAGACAAGAACCAGGAAAAATTACTAACGTAACAAAAGGGTTTGCTTCAATCGCTCGCAAAACAAAATGTGGAATAATTCCTGTTGGGATAACTGGAACAAACGAAGTAAAAAGACTCCCTTTCACAGGAAGAATTGTTGTTAAAATAGGCAAACTTATCCCATATTCTGATGACGTTGATTCTATGGTTAGACAATGGGGTGAAGCAGTTGCCGAATTAACAGGATTTGAATATATTCACGAAAAACAGTAGTACTTAAATAGAAGTTGGAAAAGATATGGAAACAAGAAATTATAACAGAAGATATGCAAAAGAATACGGCTGGGGTCGTTCGTTATTTTACAAATTATTCGTAACTTTTATAGTTATACCAGCTGCAAAACTTCAATACAATATAAAAATCGAAGGTAGAGAAAATTTAGACAAACATAAAAAATATCTCTTTACGGCAAACCATACTTCATATCTTGATCCACCTTTTGTAGCTCTTGCTTCAGGAAAAAAGATTGCTTTTATGGCTAAACAAGAACTATTCACTGATAAAAACTGGCTACTTAGAAATCTTGTAAAATCTTTAGGTGCATTTGCTGTTAATAGAGAAAAACCAGAACTTGCTACATTCAAGACAGTGCTTGATTTAATAAAAACAAATTGGTCACTAGGAATTTTCCCTGAAGGCAAAATTTGTCATTCACACTCTATTGAAAATATTCAAAAAGGGTTTACACTTATTGCAAAAAAAGCTAAAATGGATATTGTACCTATCGGAATAGCAGGTTTCGATGGATACGCAGGCAAATCATTATTTAAAAAACACATAACTGTAAAGGTAGGAAAACCTATCTCTTACGAACTTCCATCAGAAGAAATCCTTAAACAATGGGCAGAACAGATTTGCGAATATACAGGGTATGAAAACAAATTAGCTAACCAATTAAAAGAAAAGGTTGATGCATAATATATGACAAAACTTATAGAAAGTTTAAAAGAAATAGGATTTAACACCTATGAAGCTAAAGTTTATCTTGCTTTATTAAAAAAACACCCTGCAACAGGTTACGAAATTAGCAAACTTTCAGAAGTACCACAAGCAAGAGCTTACGACACACTTAATGCGCTTGCTCAAAAAGGTATTGTTTCAGCGACATTAGAAAAACCTGTTAAATACATTCCTATCAAGCCAAAAGACTTGACTAAAAATTTCAAAAAACATATTAACCACAATCTTGATTATCTTGAAAAACATCTTCCTGAAATAAAAGAAGATATATATGAACCAATCATTCCTATATCAAATAAAACAAATATAATGTCTAAAATCATTGATACAATAAATTCTGCAAAAAAATCAATCTATATTGAATTGTGGGCAAAAGACTTTAAACTATTTGAACAAGAACTTTTAAATGCCTATAACAGAAACGTAGAAATAAGAATTATAAGCTTTGAAAAAATTCACACAAATTTTGGACTTGTATATGAGCACCCTTTTGTAAAAAGGATTGAAAACTGTATAAATGGAAGAATTATAGCTCTTGTAATAGATGACAGTGAAGCAATTTATGGAAAAATTGCATCTAATGATAACTCTCAAACTAATATTTTTTATACCCAAAATACTGATTTTGTATTTTTAACGAAAGAATTTATAACACACGATATGATGTTATTAGATATCCAATCAAACTTCCCAAAAGAGCTTATGTACACATACGGAAACGGTATGAAACATCTTCACGACAAAATTTATGGAGCTAATAATATCTATACTAAGATAAAGTAAACAAGTTGACATTATATCTTATATATCTTATCCTAAGTGTATGGAAAATAATTTTACACAAAGATGGTACGACTTAGAACCTACATTAAGTTTAGCAGTTGGAATGATGTCAGAAGCTGACGAAAAATTACAACACGAATGCGCAAATTTTATCGTTCAAAAAGCAAAAGATTTTGGGTTAAGTATTGCACAAAACAAGCTAGAAGAAGCCTTCAATTATTTTTGTAAACGCTGGTATGACAAAGATAGAGAACTTGCAGACGCATTTCAATACTTGAAAATAATGCCATTTGAACTTCAAAAAGAAGTATCATTAGAAATCATTGAAAAACTAGAGAAATAATAATGTTAAACCTAATTATAAACCCTGTAATCATCTCGATAACTTGTTTGTTCATACTATGTTTATGCAGGGTTAACGTGCTTTTGTCAATTATAATATCAACAATCATAGCTGGATTAACTTCAGGTATGCACATAACAGATATTATGAACACATTTATCTCTGGTATGGGTGGTAACTCTGAAACGGCACTAAGCTATATACTTCTTGGAGCATTTGCTGCGGCTATGAACCACACAGGCTTAACAGACATCATTTCTAATAAAATAATTGAATTTGTGGATAACAGAAAATGTGTACTTTATCTTGTACTTATTTTAATTTCAATGGCATCACAAAACATTATTCCTATCCATATTGCATTCATACCAATTCTTATTCCACCGTTATTACATACCTTCAATATAATGAACATTGATAGACGGGCAATCGCTTCTATTTTAGCATTTGGGTTAAAAACTCCTTATATAACAATTCCTGCAGGATTTGGATTGATTTTCCATAACCTACTAGCTGAAAACATGGTTCAAAACGGAATGATAATAGCAAAAGATGATGTTTGGAAATATACTTGGGTACTTGGACTTGGAATGGTTGCAGGATTATTAGTTTCATTATTTATATCATATAGAAAACCTCGTACATATAAAGATATAAAAGTATCAGAAACAAAAACAGAGGATTTAAAACTAAATTACAAACATTATATAACAATACTTGCAGCTCTTATCACATTCAGTGTTCAAATTTTAACTCACTCATTACCATTAGGAGCTCTATGTGGACTAGGAATTATATTTTCACTTGGTGCTGTAAAACACAGTAAGATGGATAAATTAATGGACGAAGGTATTTATATGATGGGTTACGTTGCCTTCATAATGCTTGTTGCAGCTGGATTTGCAACAGTTCTAAAATCAACAGGTGGAATTGATACCTTTGTAAACTCAATAATTGCGATACTTCCAGCAAACCAAATAATGACTTCACTTATAATGTTGTTTGTTGGTCTAATAATAACAATGGGAATAGGCACTTCATTTGGTACAATTCCTATTCTTGCAGTAGTATTTGTTCCTGTATTTATAAAAATGGGGTTTAACGTAGCGCAAACAACGATTGTTCTTGCAGCTGCAGCAGCACTTGGAGATGCTGGTTCACCTGCATCAGATACAACACTTGGACCTACCTCTGGATTGAATGTTGATGGTCAACACAATCATATTTGGGATACCTGCATACCAACATTTTTACATTATAATATTGCACTAATCGTCTTTGCACTAATTGGAGTTATTTTATTTAAGGTTGTGTAATTAATAATTTTGCATATTCTGGAGATACTGAATCAGGTTTGAATTATCACGGCTCTCACTAGATTCGAGCCTCGTAATAATGTACACAATACTCTCTACAAAGTTTCGTCCAAATCTCTACCCAAATTTCTCAACAAATCAAGATATGCCTTATAAAACAAGTGAATAGACTCAATAAACTCTGTCATATATTGTTGTTGAGAGTCTTCTATATTCATCAAGTCCATAAGCCTGATTTCATTTTTCTTATATGCTTCTGATTCAAGGGTAAGAAGTCTATCCATATCGTTATAAATTTTTTGTGCATGTTCCATATTGTTTTTATGAGCATTGAACTTGTAATAATTATCCTGAATTGTATAATTCAACAAATCCTCATACGCAACCTTATTGTATTTCAACCTATCCAACACAATTTTTGACTGTTGAATTTCTGGTCTATATGTATAAAATATAGGTAAATCCATGCCTGCAGTCACATACGCACCGTCATAAGGATCATGAGTACTCATTTTTTGATAAGCATAACCACCTGCTAAATACAAATCAGGTACTCGTTGACGTTTAACTAAAGTTATATTTTTATCTGCAATTTTTATATCATCTTTTGCAATCTTCAATTCGTAATTATGCTTCATCGCAAAATCAACTAATTTTTCACAAGATGGTAATTTTATATTTAAAATATACGAATTATCTCTCAAAGATGACTCTATTGTATCATAGGTAATTTCACGCTCATTTGTGTTTAAGACCTTATTGAAATTACAAATAGCTTCATTCACATTAGAACTCAAGTAATTCAAATCAATCAATTCACGCTCATGTTTAATCTTCGCTCTCAATACGTTAATTTCATAACGTGGCTCTGTCGATTTCTTATGTTCAGCGATTGATAAAATATTCTTATACCAATACTCTTTTCTTTCCATCAAGATATAATGAGATTTTGCACACAAAACTTCAAAATATGCTTCCATAACATCAATCTTCAGATTATATTCGTACTTCGCAAGCTCTGTTTTCGCTTTTTCATATTCTGCTAAAGCAACACCTTTTCTTGCACTACGTTTCATAACCTCAACTGGAATATTCATACCTAATTGACTATTGTTACCACGTGTAACTCTACCAATTAACGTATGTGAAAAAAGTTGTGGGTTTTTCAATCTGTTAGCAATCTTGATATTTTTCTCTGCAATCTCAACATCTTTCTTCTTAGCTTGATACATAACATTTTTAGATAAAGCAACATTAATCGCAGTATCCATATCGACTTTAACAATTTCTTCTGCGAAAACATTAGTTGCTAATAAAAATGTTATAACCAATAGAGAAACTATCTTTTTCATATTTATTAACCTAACAAATCAGATTCAACCTTTTCTAATATATCATCAAGTTTTGAAGCATCTTTAATACCACCTTGTGCAAAGTTTGGTCTACCACCACCATTTGCACCAGTAGCACGAGCAATTTCACCAACAAGTTTACCAGCATTGATACCTGCTTTTACAAAACTGTCAGATACCTTAACCAATACCATCTTAGTTGAAGCAAGTATTATTACTGATTCTCCTAATTTATGGGTCAAGAACTCAACACCAGCTTTTATTGCATCATTGTCTAAGTTTTCTATCTTAGAAATAAACAGTTTACCACCTTCAATATCTTTTGCTCTAGAAATAAATGTGGCAAACTTAGAACGAGCGTTTTCAGATTTCAATTCAACGATTTCTTTTTGTTGTTCTCTGTTTTCTTCAGAAAGTTTTTCAACTCTCTCAACTACTTCATCATAATGAACTTTGAATTTAGAAGCTAATTTATCAATCTCAGCAACCTTTTTGTTCAAATATTCTAACGCAGCATCAGAAACAACAACTTCAATTCTTCTTGTACCAGCAGCAATAGCACCTTCTGATACGATTTTGAACACTCTTAAATCAGCAGTTGAAGATGCGTGTGTACCTGCACAAAATTCTTTTGAAATACAATTTTCATCATCACCTATACAAACTACACGAACTACATCACCATATTTTTCGCCAAACAATGCAGTTGCACCTGTCAATTTTGCTTCTTCAATAGAAAGTACCTCAGTATGAAGTTTGATATCTAATTTAATCCAATTATTAATAAGTTTTTCAACCTTCAACAATTCTTCTGGAGTAACAGCTCTTGAAAAAGTAAAGTCAAATCTCATACGATTTTCTTCAACTTGTGAACCTGCTTGTTTAACCTCGTCCCCAAGAACTTTAACCAAACCAGCTTGTAAAAGGTGAGCTGATGTGTGGTGAACACGAATTTCTTCTCTACGTTCTTTATCAATTATTGCTTTTACTTTAGCGCCAATTTCGATTTCACCATTCACAACTTTTGAACGGTGAACATACAATTCATTAACCTTAAATGTAGTCAATACTTCTAACTTCAAGTTATCATTTTCAATAATACCTGAGTCACCAACTTGACCACCACATTCAGCGTAGAACGGAGTCTTGTCTAAAACTACATCAACAAAATCTTCTTCTTCAATTGTTGCAAGAATTTTTGCATCAGCTTCAGTTTCAGTGTATCCAACAAATTCTGTTGAACCAACTTCTTTTTCAACTTTTGCATATTTCATATCACCTGTTACACTGATTTTTGCAGTCGCAGCTTTTGCTCTATCTTTTTGTTCTTGCATAGCAAGTTTAAATCCAGCTTCATCAACCTTTAAACCGTTTTCATCAGCAATTTCTTTTGTAAGTTCAAATGGAAATCCATAGGTATCATACAATTTGAATGCACTAACTCCATCAATATCTTTCTTAGAAGAAATAAAGTCCTCAAGCATTTTATAACCTCTATCAAGAGTTTTTGCAAATCGTTCTTCTTCTTTTTTGATTGTGTCAACAATTTTAGCTTTATTTTTAACTAAATCAGGATATGCTTCACCATAGTTTTCAACGATTACATCGACCAATTTATACAAGAAAGGCAAATCCATACCCAAGATTTTACCGTGTCTTAAAGCACGTCTAAGAATCATTCTTAAAACATAACTTCTTCCTTCATTTCCAGGAATAACACCATCTGAAATCAAGAAAGATACACATCTTGCGTGGTCAGTAATAATTCTCAATGATACATCTGTTTTTTCAGATTTTTTATATTCTACCCCTGCCATTTTGCAAACTTCATCAAGAATAGGCTTTAATAAATCTGTTTCAAAAGTAGATGCAACACCTTGACAAACCATTGCAATACGTTCTAAGCCCATGCCTGTATCAACGTTTTTGCTTTCTAAAGGTGATTGATTACCTTCTTCATCTTGATACAATTCTGTAAATACAAGATTCCATATTTCAACCCAACGGTCACATTCACAAGTATCTATACCACAACCACGTGGGTCATCACATTTATATTCTTCACCTAAATCATAATGGATTTCAGAACAAGGTCCACAAGAACCTGATGCTCCTGGAGGGCCCCAAAAGTTATCTTTTTTACCTTTACGTTTAATACGTTCATCAGGTACACCAACGCTTCTCCAAATTTCATAAGCTTCATCGTCTGTTTCAAAGATTGTAATCCACAATCTATCCTTATCAAGCTTTAAAACATTAGTAACAAAATCCCAAGCCCAAGGGATAATGTCTTTTTTATAATAATCACCAAAAGAAAAATTACCTAACATTTCAAAAAATGTATGGTGACGTGGAGTTCTACCAACATTTTCAATATCAGAATCTTTTCCACCTGCTCTTGCACACTTTTGACAAGATGTAGCTCTTGCAGGGTCATAAGGTGATTTTACTACACCCAAAAATATTGGCAAGAACTGTAACATGCCTGCTGTTGTCAATAATACTGTAGGGTTATCTGGCACAAGGCTAGAGCTTTCTACTATTGTGTGTTGATGTTTATTTTTGAAAAAATCTAAATATAATTGTCTTATTTCATTTCCTTTTAGCATTTTTAATTCCTTATAATATAATTCTTCCTTATAATATATTTTACATCAAATATAAAGATTTATGTGTTATAATTCGACTATGAAAAATTCAAAAGCAGAAACTTCAAATAAAAGATTTGAGTTTGACAAAGAATTTAATACAAACATCATCGGGACTGATGAAGCAGGCAGAGGACCTGGAGCAGGTGGAGTGTTCGCTAGTGCCGTGTATTTTGAGAATACTAACAAACAACTTATTGAAAAATTGAGTATACTAAACGACTCAAAACAATTAACTAAAAAGAAACGTGAATATTTATTCGATATAGTCAAAAACGAAACAATAAATTCAACTATTTGCATAGAGGTTGATGAAATAGAAAAATACAACATCTTAAATTGTTCTCTAAAAGCTATGAAATTGGCTTGTGAGGACGTTATCCACCAACTCAAAAAAGAAAATATCCTTGTTCTTGTTGATGGAAATAGATTGATTAGAAACTTTGAATATCCACAGCAATTTATTATAAAAGGAGATAGCAAATCAGCGTCTATTGCGGCTGCAAGTATCTTAGCAAAAGTTTCTAGAGATAGGTATATGGAAAAATTAGATAAAGAATTTCCACAATACGAATGGTGTAAAAATGCTGGATATTTGACTAAATCACACCTTGAGGCAATAGATAAATTTGGAATAACAAAGTATCATAGAAACTCTTTTTTGAAGAAACATTTTGAAAAGCAATTGACGTTGTTTTAAAGAATGTACGCAGAGCTTATTACACAATTTGGAATGCATAATGCATTATGCGTAATTTTATGTTTACAGGAATTCCGAAACTGTCTTGAATTTTCTCCAACTAAAGTATGATATTTCTACACGAAAAGTTTAAAACAAAAACTCCAAACACTTGAAACTCAATGTTACAAACAGTTATCATACTATTATAAAATTGACTTTTTGAAAAAAAGTCTTAAATACCATGAAAACAATAAAAAAAGAGGACAAAAACATGGGTTTAGCAGCATCACAAGCAAGATATTTAGCCTTGTCATCAAGAAAAACTAACGTTGAATACGAAGGTCAACAAATTAACCAACAGCGATTAGTACTTTCTAACCAATCGGCTGATTTATTCAATCAAATGTTAACTATGTCCGTTCCAGTATGTCCGGATAGTAGCAACTACACAAAACTTCAATACTCTTGGAATGACGGAATCAATACATCAGTGCTTGAAAATTATTACAGATTACCTGAAGCTAACAGCGATTATAACTATGTAGTAACAAGTTATCACTACGAAAAATTGTACACAGGACAAAGACAAAACTTAAATGACCCACAAGTACAAGCAACAAAAACAAATCATTTCACAGCTTCACAAAAACAAGCGACTATCGTATCTAAAGATTACAATAGCAAAAATGATTATTTCTCATTCCAATTAAACCGTTCAGGTCAAACATTATCATACACATTTAAGCCATCTGATCAGTTCACAAACGCAGATACAACTGAACAACTTGATGCGATGTATAATGGCAGAACCAGAAACAGTGCTATTGCAGGTTGGACATACAATGATGCAGATGACACTTGGAGCGATGGTGCAAATACTTATGAAAAAGTGGATTTAACAGACCACGATGAACTTAAACAAATCAAAGATTCTTATGGTGGCTTGTTTGATACATCAAAAACATATTACAAAACAGGTACAGGTGAAAATACAAAATATGTATGTGGCGAAGAATTAACAGCAGCAAAAACGTCAGGTTCTGAAATCAAAGTCAGAAACATTGACCAAAAGAAATATTATACAGATGGAACATATTATCTTTCTGAAACAGAAATTGCTGCAATGAGAATTGGTGGAACAGTAAAACTAAACTCTGCTACAAACGCACCGTCCTTCAGTAATTATTCTGCAGTCGGAAATAGTGAACTTACAGAAGTTTCTATAGATGACTTCAACGAGTCAAAAACAACATCTATAGAAATCAACCAAGTTTTAAAAGATATGAAAAAAGATGCTGCAAATAGTCAATACTATGAACACTTAGCAGCGTGTTTTGATGACAATGGTGTATATACTGGTGGCATATACCAATTCAAGATGAACGGTAAAAACTACTATACAACGGCTGCCGATATGGACCAAAGTTTAAAAAGTGCTTTTGGCAAAAATGCCACAGCCAATAACGGTATTGACAATCAACAAGAAAAACTTGCATACTACAATGCAATTTATGTTGATACAAAAGTTACTGAAACAAAACAAGCATTGCTTGAAACTGATGGTTCTGGAAGATTTTCTTCTGTAAAATTTGAAGACGATTCTGTAGTCTATGATTTGTCTGTTGAAACTATTACTGATGAAAATGCTTATAATGATGCAATGAACAAGTATTATTATCAACAAGAACAATATGACAAACAAATTTCTGACATAAACGCTAAAACAGAAATTTTACAAGCACAGGATAGAAAGCTTCAATTACAACTTGAACAACTAAACACTGAACAATCTGCACTTCAAACAGAAATGGAAGCTTGCCAAAAAGTCGTTAGTAAAAACGTTGAAAGCAGTTTTAAAACATTTAGTGGCTAATAATCTATTGAACATATACATACATAGCGTTGATAAAAGGAACCCTAATCCATTTATTTGGATTAGGGTATTTAATATTTTCACATTATTTGAGCTTTCTAATCTTTATAATATATCCAACCGTTTGTTAAATCGGTTTTTAGCTCTCTCATAAACTTAACATAAACAGTATCACCTGAATTTAGAATAATCTTTTCACCTTTAAAGATTTTTCTAATCCAAGTCATAAATTTTGATTTCTTCATTGAAACGTCACCCACCAACTCTAGTGCAAAGTTTTGATCGTTTGGAGTGGTCAAAGTATCAGAACCTAATAGTAACACACCGTTTCTCACAAACAATTTCCCTTTTTTGACATTTTTCAATGTACCTTTAAATTGAGTATCTTTATACATCAAAATATATTTATCTTTTGTAATATAGTTTTCTTCGGCATTAGCAATAAATTCATCTCCTACCTTTGCCGTTTGAGAAGAAAATCCATTAGATACTTTAATAGGAACAACTGCACCCTTTTTAATAGTACCAACAGAACCTTGTACATAAGACTCTTTTACAACATAACCTTCACCCGTTTTTTTACGCATAAATTCTGCTAATTTTGCGTTTGGATTAAGTTTTGCCTGAATCATCATATTATAAAGAATAACAGTAACTTCTGCTCTTGTTGCTGGTCTTACAGCATCAATATAACCTTTTCTATCAGATTTAATAGACATCATATCAAGAATTTCAGCCTTGCCTGCTGGTACCATAAACCAATCTGGAACATCTTTTACATCTTTGTATTTTCTTGATAAAACATCGTGTGCTTTTTGAGCACTTATTTGTTCTGTAGTCAAAGAATTAACAGCAATATTTATTGCTTCTGCTCTTGATACAGAATCTTCTGGTCTGAATTTTTCTGATTCTTTATCATTTGTAATCAAATCAAAATAAACAGCCTTTTGAATAGCATCATAAGCCCAATAAGAACTATCTATATCAATAAATTTTATTGGTTGAAAAACATTAGCTGACTCTTGTCCTAACGCTTTTATTGCCATAGCCGCAAACTCAGCTCTTGTAACATTCTCGTCTGGGTGAAAACTACCATCTGGATAACCAACAACAATATTTTGTTCCGTCATCGCAGAAATTTCTTTATTTGCCCAATGATTAGCGGGCATATCATTAAAATACGCAAACACTGATTGTGTTGAAACAATCAACATCATCAATATACCTAACAAATATTTTTTCATATCACACTCCCAATATTGTATCATTACAATTGTATACAATTTATTAGAGCATGACAAAAAAACAATATATGTTTACAATTCTATTTTAATAGCTTTATCTTTTTACAACAACAGTTGCATACGCTAACTTTGTAAAATAATTATCTTTAAAACGGATTTCTTTAACTGTATTTTCTTCACTTTGACACAATTTCTCTTTAATATAATTAACCACAAAAGTCACTAATTCCTTACTGAACATAGAATAAACTCCTATTACACAACTACCTTACTTATATATAAAGTTATTTTTTAGATAAAACTTGCCTTAATGTAAAGTTTTGTTAAAAATGTATATACCACTATTGCCAAAACCTTAAAAATATGGATAATAGTATATATATTTCATATTTAAGAGAGCTTTAGTGTTTAGAAACGAAATATAAAAAACAAATTTTTATTGATTTAGTTGTTGATTGAATGCGTGCGATTGTTTTATAATCGCACTTTTTATTATTTATAGGGGTATAAAGTGTTTTTAATGCAAGCGAAAAATCCCTGCTTACATTTAATGTCTAAACTTTTATAGCAACTTTATCTACGCAACCTTTTTATCGTTTTCAGCAAGTGCATTCAACATGCCTGTAATCGCTGAGGTTGGAATAGCCGTTGTTGCCACATCTTTATAGTACTTCATACATCTTGTTACAACTTCTATTTCTCTATGATTAATATTTTTGATTTGTTCATCCAAAACATTCAACTCACGCTCTAAAGCACTTACCATCTCAGCCAATTTTTTATCATTAGGATTGTTTATCATTTCGGTATAATGTTTATAATACTCCAAGCCTTTTGTCTTATATTCAACTATCAATTTAGCTTTTTCTATTGCTGCATTCAATCTCGCTTCTTCTTCAAGATTGATAGTACCAGATTCCTTCATCTTTTGAATTTTATCAGCAAATTTTTCGATAACAAAATTATTACCATTTTTTTGAGCAAGAACTTCTTCAGGACTAAATTGGTATTGGTTAAAGTCTTTGCCACTAGCAAAAACACCATTAAAACCAGATATTCTTCCATTACCTTCAATAGTCGTAATATTATCAATTAATGATTGTTCAGCCTCAGCCAGTTTTTCACCAGATAATTCTGGAACTTTTACATAATCTGGAGCCCAAGAAGAACCTTTGTTAATTTTTACATTTGAGAAATAGTTATATCTAAAATTATGAGATACAGAATATCTTGTTAATTCTAAAACAGCTACTTCTTCTGAGCCATATTGTGAAACAAAATCAGGATTATCTGCAATCAATTTACTAATTTTATCAACAAATGGTTGAACCTTTTGTTGTTTTTCTGCGACTCTCATATTTGAAACAGGATTTGATCTAACAGGATTTATCTTTAAATCTAACACGTTTGAATAAGACGCCAAATCTGAATTAATTTCACCTGTATACAAATCATTTTTTGCAAATTCTATAAATTCATTTTTCATTTTAGCTGACATCTTAGGTGGTTCCATCATATCTGCACCTACAAAACCACCTTTAACAATAACTTGTTCACTTTCACCATTCATCACTCTTGAAATCAATTGTTCCTTCACAATTTGACTTGCTCTATCTTTAGGAATACCTGCACGCAACAAAGCTTCTTTACAGTGAGTTGCCTCATGCATTATTACATCTTCTACTTCAAATCTACCTACTCTATATGACTCAGGATTAAATTCTAATGTATGCTTTCCTTTATAATATGAACCACCTAAACGTTCGTGACCTTTTTCTATTTTCAAGTTAGGACGTTGTTCTTTTGGAACACCTAATTTGTCAAAAGCTTCGTTATATAAATTATTAACTTCTGTTTGGATTTCTTCGTCTGACAAACTAGCACGTCTGATACCTTCAGGGGTTTTCTTAAATTCTTCAGGAGTTAGTTTTTTCTTAACCTTAACTTCTTCGCCTTCAACAGCATATCTTCTTTTACCTTTAAACCCATCTACAAACTCTGTAAAACGGGTCTTAATAGAAGATGGAGTAAATTGTTTACCAACAGATTTTAATCCATTTTTTGTAAACAAAAGTGAAACATTATCTTTTAATGCACTAAAGTATCCTGATTTATCAACATTAGTTGCTATTTCTGTTCTTTGTTGAGGAGTAAGTGATTTAACATTCAATTTATTCATCAACTTAGCTTCATTTGCAACCTTCGCACCTTGTTTAATTCCAACAGCAGACATCACTGTTCCAACAATCCCTTGACCTATTTTGTCAAAAGATTTTTCTGCCTCGTCATAATTTCCTTTTCTGTAATTGTTTACTGCATCATAAGTACCTTTACCAACTTGATAAAGACCTACTGCACCAAATCCAACAGCTAAAACAGGTGTCAAAACAGGAATCAAAGTCGTAAGAGCTACTGTACCAGCAATCAAACCAACTGTTGCTACAGGGTGTTTAATCATCGCAGTAAATGGACTAAGAATACCTTTACCCAAGTTTTTTGCAGCTTCCGATACATCAAATTTTCCATTTTTCGATTTATCTTCCTTATTAGAAAATTCAACTGTATCAATACTTTCTGTAACTCTTGCACGTTCAATTTTCTTTGCATCTTTTTGAACTTTGCCAAACATATTTACAGTATTATCAACACCAACACTTTGAGTACTAAAATTCATGTAACTAACCTTTAATTTACTACTTATTTAAATAAGTAAACTCATCAAGGTTTTTTGACATATAACACTTCAAACATTAACATTTTTTAATAAACACAAAGACTTTAAAAAACACATAAGTAACAACTGCAGCCATAAAAGTTGCTATAAATTGAGAAATATATACGTTTAAATGAATTTTAGAAACAAACATTTCAAGTATAAACGCATTTACAAGATAGGAAACAAACCAAGTTCCACAACATTTTATATATTCTTTTATATAATTACCTTTTGTTTGAAAAACTAATAATTTTTGCATAAAGAATGATGATACAGAAGATAATACCCAAGCTAAAACTAACGCTAACTGATAAATTTCTTTTCCAAAGAGAAAACAAATCAACGCATAAATAAAATAAGATATGCAAGCATTCAAACTTCCAATTATTAAGAACCTTATTTTTTCATCTATCTTAAACCACGTATTCATTGAATTCATACCTCATTTTTGTTATTATAACATATAACAAAATATGAGGATAAATAATAGATGAACCAATTCATATTAAATGCAGACGATTTTGGAATGAGCGAAGCCTTTAATGATGCAGTCTTAGAAGGATTTAAAATTGGTCTATTAAAAAGCACAAGTCTTACAGCAAACGGTATTGCATTTGATGATGCGATTTCAAGAATTATTCCACAAACTCAAGGTCTAAGCGTAGGTGTTCATTTGAATATTATTGAAGGAACAGCACTTTCAAATGGACTTAATTTGCTTTGTGATAATCATAATGAATTCAATAATTCTTATATCAGTTTAATTCTTAAATCTTACGGAGCAAAAAGGAAAGAGTTTCTTAACCAAATAGAACAAGAATTCCGTACACAAATAGAGAAAATATTAAATGTTTACCCAAATATATCACATATTGATTCACATGTTCACACACACGCAATACCACCTATCTTTAAATTAGTTTGCAAACTAGCGCAAGAATACAAAATTCCATTTGTAAGAACACAAGGCGAAAAACCTTATATTGTACCGAATTTAAAGGCAACTGTTAATAAAGAATTCGCAATAAATATTTTAAAAAACATTCTTCTAAACACGTTTACCTTCATAAATAGACCTGTTGTAAAAAAACACAACTTAAAAACAAATGACTATCAAATCGGAGTACTTTATACCCTAATGATGAGTAATAAAAGCCTATACTATGGATTAAAGAGCATCAAGAGGGATAACAAACTTGTTGAATCACTAATCCACCCATGCCTGTATGCTAATGGAAAACGTGACAATCACTCTGTTGAGTTTGAAATCACACAAGATAAAGAACTTATTGAAAAAATAAAAGATATGGGATTTGTTATTACAGATTTTAAGTCAGTTGAATAGATTTTTATATGTACGCAGGGATTCCGAATCAGTCTTGAATTTACTCCACGCTCACAGAGTTTCACCTTTTGTGACGTTGTCACAGTCGGCTCAATCTGTTCACTATCCGGACTAACTTCGTGTCGTCCGTCCGTAAATTCGCAAGTTCGGAATGACGCATTATGTTTGTTTTTGGCGTCATCCTGAATTTATTTCCACTACTGTCCATGATAATTTTAAACCGTCATTGCGAAAATTTGCAACGCAAATTTGTGGCAATCCATAAATCAACAGTTATGTAAACATAAAACGTCATTCAGAGTGGTTTGCAAGTACTTCTTTAATGCAAGCGAAGAATCCCTACAAAGACCTTAAAGAGAAGCAGAAGTCACAATAGAATATTTAACGCCCCTTTTCACAACAGTATACTTAAATTTCAATTTCTTAAAATCTTTATTTTTTATAATCACAAGGTTTGATTTATTATTCAAATACTGTGGAACTAAATACTCATCATCTTCACCTAAGAACAACACTTTTTTAGCTCCTGAATAATATATTAAACTATACTTCTTACCTGTTTTATAACCAACTATCTTCTTATTCTGAGCCTTTGCAATCTGTGCATATTCAATCAAATCATTTTGACCAAATTTTGCATTAATATTGAAAAAATGATGAGTTCCAAATGCACTCAAAAGCACCATTAAAACGGTATATACAGTGAACAATTTTAACTTTTTACCATCTTTTGCAAACACAACACCTAAGCCACCAGCAACTATACAAAGTGACATACCAACAAATTTCAATTCAGAAACAGTGTTGTATAAATCAAACGGAAGATAACTTCTCGCAATAAGGATTACAAATCCTACCAATATTAAAATCGAATTCAAAACTTGTGAGAATATTTTAAATATTTTTGAACAACCGTCTTCACACCAATAATTAGCTAATATTACTGCTAAAAACGGATACATTGGAAGAATATACGTAACTAATTTTGTTCCTGAAACAGAAAAGAACAACATAGTAAACAATGCACCAATTATTGATAAAGCAACAAATCTGTCCTTATTCTCTAATGTTTCATAAGCTCTATATCTAAATCCTCTACATTTTTCAACGAGCATTGAAACAAATGAGAATACCCAAGGGAAAAATCCCCACGCTAAAATTGGAATATAGAATAAAAATGGACGTTCTCTATGTATAACATCTGAACCAATAAATCTCAACAAATGATGTTTTATAATATATTCGTCAAAGAACAATTTGCCATGAATATGCAACATAGCTATATGCCAAGGTAATACAATCAATAAGAACAACAAAGTTCCCAATCCAAAATATTTTGGTTTAAAAAACTCTTTCAAATTCTTAGCATAAAGTCCTGCAAAAAACATTACCCCAAATGGAACTACAACTCCAGGGATACCTTTTGCCATAACAGCTAACCCTGAAAAGATATAGAACAACCACCAAAAATATTTTTTGTTTTGTTCTTGTACAAAATATGTCATAAACCCACTAAAAACAGATATTGTGATACAAGAAGTCAACAACATATCCAAAATAGCAATCTTTGACATAATAATAAATTCAAGACTTGTCCCTAAAATACAAGCCACAATCAAACCAAACTTTTTAGAAACAACCTTTGCACCTGCAAAATAAACGGCTAAAGCAGCAAACAACGATTGCAAACCAATCGGAATACGTGCTACACCCTCTGATACTCCACCAAACAATCCAAAAAACAAGTTTTCTATCCAAAAATATAATGGTGGTTTTTCAAAAAAGAATTTACCGTTTAAATATAAAGTCATAAATTCTTTATCGTGAAACATAGTAGATGACATATTTACATATCTTGTTTCATCTACATCTAACAATTTATACATCCAAATATTATGGAAATACAACAAATATACTCCCACAATAATCATCATTATAAAAAATATTTTTTTATGTTTTAAAACAAATTCTTTCATCTATAATTCCTCAACGACAATATATCTTGGTCGACCTTTCACCTCAAGTAAAATTTGACCTATATATTCTCCAATAATACCTATACACAAAATTTGAATACCTGATATAAACGTAGTCCAAACCTTATAAAACTCTATTTCAAATATTAAATCCACTTTTAAGATTTGTTCTAACAAAATCAAAAATGCCACAATAAAACAACTCAATGAAATTATAAATCCTGTCAAAAATACAAATCTCAAAGGATATGTTGAATAAGAAACAATTCCTGTCATCGCTAACTTAAGCAATGATATAAACGAAAATTTGCTTTCACCTAAAGCACGTTTACATACATCATAATTTATACATTTTATTTTTAACCCCAAATCGCTAAACAACCCACGTAAAAAGATGTTACGTTCTTTGAAATTACTAATAATATCAAGCGTTTTTTTATTTATCAGACGAAATTCCGAATGATTAGGGTTCAAATTCACACCTAAAAGATTAATAGTTTTATAAAATATTGCAGAAAACATTTTCTTCCACCAAGATGTCTTATAATTATTCCTAATCCCTGCTACAATATCATAACCTTCGTCATAGGCGTGGATAAATTCTTCAATTTTTGAAATATCTTGTTGCAAATCTGCATCAATCGTCAAAACAGCATCGACACCTAATTTTCTTGCCATATCTAAACCTGCAAGAATTGCTGACTGATTACCATAGTTTCTAGAAAACTTCAATGCTTTTAATGAACAAAAAGAATTCTTTGAAGCATTTTCTAATATTTCCCAAGTTTTATCTGTGCTACCGTCATCAACAAAAACAAAAAAACTCTCAGGTGCAACGACTTTTTTTTGAATAAGATTGTGCATAAGTTCTTTTAATTTATTTATCGTAGTAGGAAGAACTTCTTCCTCATTAAAACATGGTATAATTATAGCAAACTTAGTATCTTTCATATATAAAACCTCTATTTTAATTGTAATTAAAATATATTAGGTAACTGTTAATAATTCCTAACAGAAAACTAACAAAAGTTTTATAAATTACTATATAAGGGAGAATTATGTTTAACTCAAAAATATTAATTGTAGACGATGAAAGAGATATTTCTGATTTAATAGAAATGGCTCTAAAATCCAACGGTTTTACAAATATAAAAAAAGTTTTTAACGGTACAGATGCTCTCAAAAGCATTGACGAGTGGTCACCAACTTTGATATTGTTAGACTTGATGCTTCCAGAAGTTGACGGTTTGACTATCTGTAAAAAAACAAAAAGCAATCCACTAACAGAAAATATCCCTATAATTATGATTACTGCTAAAAATGAAGAAAGCGATATCGTAATGGGATTAGAACTTGGCGCAAACGATTATATGACAAAACCTTTTAGCACAAAAGTCTTAATAGCCCGTATCAGAAACCAATTAAGATTATTAGAGGTTGATAGCCAAAAAAATACAAATTCAATAATACAGTATAAAAACCTTACGATTAACAAGCTCAATAGAAGTGCTATAATAAATAATGAAGAACTTAATCTTACATACTCTGAATTTGAGCTTTTGGTTTTATTTGTAAGCGAACCGAACAGAGTTTACACAAGAAATCAATTATTATTACACCTTAAAGGTGATGCAGGATACGAAGTAAGTGAGCGAGCGATTGACGTCCAAATACTTAACCTAAGACGTAAACTCAAAATTTTAGGAGCTGAAATCGAATCTGTAAGAGGAATTGGATACAAACTAAATGAAAAAACACTTTAAATATATCTTATATTTTATTCTAACTATCGTTGTACTAACCACAACAAGTTTAATTCTATTAACAAATCAGTTTTTCAAGTTCTACAATTCATATATAGCTGAAGAACGAGAAGAAATTGGTCACCAATTCCTAATGGTTGAATGGGCAATAACACCACTCATTTCAAATAACGATTTTAAGAATCTTCAAACATTTTGCCAATCTTTAAAAAATACTGATATTGCTGTGTTTGTCCAAGATAACACTGGCAAAATCATTGGTGCATCAAGAGATGATATTGATATAAAATTATTTGACTTAAATACAGAAAATGAAGAAGGACTTGATAGTTATATCACAACATTAAAAACAAAAATGGTTCTAAAAAAGAGATTAATAACTATTAAAAACAAAAACTACTTAGTAAAAATTGCATTGATGCAAGATAATATGATAACAACATTTTTACGTAACCAACAAAACATTATAATTGCATTTTTATTAAGTGTTATAACTATTATTTTAATATTTTTATATCTAATATTTGACCTTAAAATTCCGTTTGATAAACTTCAAGAAAGCGCAAAAAAGATTATCAATGGCAACCTTGAATCTGAAATATACGTTATAGAAAAAGGTATGCTATCAGAACATTCAAAAACAATTAGCAATATGGCAAAGCAATTAAAACAAAAAATCCATGAGTTAAAAGAAATTGAACTTAGAAAAAATGAAATGCTTGCTGGAATATCTCACGAAGTTAAAACCCCTTTGACGAGCATAATCTTAGCCTCAGAACTTTTGAAATCAAACGAAGGATTAAATAAAGATGGAGAAGATTGCGTAAACATTATTGATTTTAACGCAAAACGATTAAATAATTTAATTTTAAATATAATTGATATTTCAAAACTTGAACACCAAACAATTACAAAACAAACTGAATTTATTCCAATAAACCTTGAGGACTGTATATATAGTGTAATCCACAATTCTAAAATTTTATCTGATGATATAATTATAAACTTTGAACCAGAAGGCTTAACCCCTATTTTAGGCGATTCACAATTATTAGAAACAGCCATTATGAATATTTTGACAAACTCTATCAAATATTCAAAAACCGATAAGATAGATGTAACAATTAATACAAAAGATAAAAAAGTAGAGTTAAGAATAAAAGATTATGGGATTGGAATACCCGAAGAACATATTGATAAAGTCTTTGATAAATTTTATAGAGTCGATAAAAACCGAAGCAGAGAACTTGGTGGTAATGGGCTTGGACTTAGTATTGTAAAAGAAATTATAACATTACATAACGGACAAATAAATTTGTTATCAAATGATGGCTGTGAAGTAATAATCAATTTACCATTAAGAATAGAAGACAATTAAAAAACTTAAGTTAGAATTAGTAGCAAACATTAAGTAATTGCAGATAAGTTATTAAATTCTACTTTTCTAAAAATATAAAAACATATTCTTTGTAACAATCTCTTTACAAACACGCAAAAACCTTAAAAAAAATTACTTTAAACAAATGTGTGTGAAAGGAGGTTTCTATGGCTGAAACATGTGGTGGTGTTGGATTTTCATGTAACGGTTTTGCTCCAAGAAAAAAACCTGCAGATCCAATCGGAAATTATGTTAAACGAAGAATTAACTATAAACAACAACAAAAAATTGATAAACTAGAACAAAAATATAGGACAGACGGTTTATCCACTAAAGAAAAGATTGATTTAGCAGCAACTAAAATTGACAATATGCTTAGAAATGGTGACTTTTCAACAGTTGTTTATACAGCATAATTTGCCCTAAAATTACTCTTTAAATTTTATAGGTTTACCCTAAAAAAAGATTTATTTAAACAAAACGGGATTAAAGTTAAAACTTTAATCCCGTTTTTTATGATTATTTAAAAACTATAACCGTTTAGAAATTATAATTTTTCAGCAACCATCAATGTAGTTTCAGCTAATCTTGTAGAATAACCACATTCGTTATCATACCAAGAAATAACTTTAACCATGTTGTCACCCATAACTCTTGTTAACAAAGCGTCAACTGTAGATGATTGAGATGAACCGATGTAGTCAGAAGAAACAAGTGGTTCTTCAGTGTAACAAAGTACGTGACCATCAGCAGCTTCTTTCAATGCAGCATTAACTTCTTCAACTGTAACTTTCTTTTCAGTTTCAAAAACAACGTCAACTAAAGATACATCTGGAGTAGGAACACGCATAGCGAAACCGTCCAATTTACCTTTTAATTCAGGTAATACAAGAGCAACAGCTTTAGCAGCACCAGTTTTTGTAGGAACGATGTTTAAAGCACCAGCTCTAGCTCTACGTGGATCTTTGTGTCCAGCATCTAAGATTCTTTGGTCACCAGTGTATGAGTGAACTGTTGTCATCAAACCTTTAACGATACCGAATTTTTCATTGATAGCTTTAGCTACAGGAGCTAAACAGTTTGTTGTACAAGATGCCATTGAAATTACGTTGTGTTTTGCAGCATCATATTCTTTTTCGTTTACACCTAAAACGATAGTTTTGTCTTCGTTTGAAGCAGGAGCAGAAATGATAACTTTCTTAGCACCAGCGTCGATGTGAGCATGAGCTTTTGTAGCATCTGTGAAGAAACCTGTTGATTCAACAACAACTTCTACACCTAAATCTTTCCAAGGTAATTGAGCAGGATCTTTTTCAGCGAAGAATTTAATTTTCTTACCGTTTACAATGATACCTTCTTCATAAGCTTCAACAGTACCGTCAAATTTACCCATAACTGAATCATATTTGAAAATTCTAGCAGCATCTTCTGGTTTTAGACCAGGGTCATTGATTGCTACATAATCTATTTTATCAAAGATACCTTCTTTGATTGCAGCTCTTAATGTGTTACGTCCGATTCTACCGAATCCGTTAATTGCAACTTTTACCATAATTTTACTCCTTTTTATGTAAAATATTTCTCTCTTAACACCTTGATTGTATTACAAACAAAAATTAGAGTAAAGCAAATTTTCCACTCAATCACACAAATAATAAGAACTTTTTATTTCCAAATAAATATACTAAAACCTTTTATTTTCTAGTAAATTTATCACAATCTTGTTTTGTTAAATATATAGGTTGAGAAATTGCACGTTGTTTCCATGCCTCTAATTCTTTTCCTCTTAATTCCATATCGACATTATTTGCAGGGAACTCTGAGAAAAAATTTCTCTCAACACCCCTGTCTTTTAAATCTTTAAAATGGCGTAATAATGCATTTGCGACTGTTTGATTTTCATCGACATAAAATTCGCCCTCTTTATAATGTAAAATAGGAGTCAAAAACTTCTCATCAACACAACAAGAATTCTTTAATCTTTTTGTTATTTGGTCGACTTCTCTGACAGTGCTAACTTTTGTATTTTTCTCAATTGGTCTAAAACCCATCATAGTATGAAACGGCAAAGCCTCAGGCAATGATAGTAACGGAATACTATCTTGATGAAGTTGCATAGCTCGTTCAACCTCAACCTGTGTTAAACGGATTTGAGTTCCTGCATAGCGATTATTTGCTTTAGAACACATTACACCATATTTCAGAGTTGGATTTCCAGCTACATCTCTTGTTCCAAACATCTTATATCCAAGATTTTTAAATCCTAATGTTCTACCAGTATAGCGTTCATCAAGTTCTTCTTGTAACCCATGAAGCTTAAATTTTGTAATTATCATCTTTTTCTTTTGACCCGTTTTTTTATCAATAATATATGTTGTTCGAGGCAACATTCCTTGATAATGATATTCAGGCTGATAAAGTGTTTCTAATGTTTTTGACTTAAAAAGAGTTCCATATTCCTCCATAACCTTTTTAGAGTTCTCAACCATCTGCATCAAAACAATTCTATCCGCTGTTGGTTTATTGTTCTTTTTAAAAACATTAACTATAGAATTGATTGTATTATTAGAATTTTGTCTAAAAAAGTTGGGGATACGCAAAGAAACATTATACATACTTTTATCAAGTATGATAAAAATATTTTTTGCTAATTGATTAAAAACTTTTTACAACTATTAACTACGTCTTAACAAATCAGATAATTTTATATCCTTATTTCTTATAGAATTTTCGTTAATAGAAAAGTCTTCTTTTTCTTCTTTGAATTGTGATAAGCCAATACGTGTTTGTGATTTTTCATCAATCAACAAAGCTCCACGGATAAATGTTACAAAATTTTTCATTGATTAATCTCCTAATAACTATTATACGAATTTTAACCAACAATTTATCATTCATAAATACTATTTTGAACATATCTATTATGATATAATTTTTTTATATTTAATAAGGAAAATGATTTGAGTTCAAATTACGAAGAAACTTTAGACAAAAATTTTGACAAAGCACTAGAGCTTTGTTCAAACACTTATTCTTATGATGAACTAATTGAGTTTTTAAAAGTCGGCAACATTCCAGAAAAACAGTTTTCAGCAATAGAATTAACAGAACTCAACTCAGAAGCTGATGCTAAAACATTTATCTCTAACCTTATCAACTGTGACGGCAAAATCAGAGAGGCTGTTGCACACAAATTTCTTGAATTTTCTAAAACAAAAAAATACCAAGAATATTTTTCAAAGTTTCCATTGATTTTTGCTCAAGCAACCATTGACATAAACGCAAATGTATCAAGAATGATAATCGATGGACTTTGCGAAATGCACGAATACAAAGAATTTGGAATACAATATGCAAACAAACTTGTTGAATACATAAATGAATCCTTTGACGGATTATCAAAGATAGTTTTTCGTGATAAAAAATACACAATCAACAAACAAATTTTCAAGCTATATTGGTGTTTAGAGGGATTGAACAAATACTACAATTATATTGATGAAACAAAACTTGATAATATTCTCAAAAACTCGGTTAAACAAAACGAATACACTATTCGTGAAAAAGTTGCTCAACTATTATCAAACCCTGATTTAGCAACCAAATACCCTGATATCGTTGAACAACTTAAAAATGATGAAAACTATTACGTAAAACAATACTAAATTTTTTCGATAAACGTAATATATTTATCACCGTATTTTTTCTGTTTTATAACGTTAAATCCTGTTAAATCGATATCTACAACGTGTTCTAAAATAATAATTTTATGTTCAGGCAAATTTTCTAAGCTAGCTTGATAAATTCCATCTAAATACGGTGGATCAATATAAATAACGTCAACAGCTTGAGTTATTTTTTTAATAAGTTTTATACTATCACCAAGTGTCAAATTTAAAGGTTCATTTAATGCTTTATAATTTTTTCTTATAACATCAGCTGCCTGCTTATTTTTCTCAAAAACAATTACAGACTGAAATCCACGAGAAAGAGCCTCAAGTCCCATTACACCTGAGCCACCAAACATATCAAGAAAAATTTTGCCCTCAAAATCGCCAAGCAAAGAATATAACACATTAAATACACTCATACGAACCTTTGATAAAGTCGGACGAGTTATTTTTTCGTCTGGTGCTTGAATTTTACGGCCGTTATATTTTCCACCTGTTATGTTCATAGACTAAAAAATCAAACCTCTTATATCAAACAACAAATCAAAGTTTCCTGTAGAAACAACCTTTTCAATAGTTGTTTTGATTGTTTCTAATTCTTCTTTTGATGGTTTTTTCAATGAATCAGGAAGTTTTAAATCAGATGTTGATTTAATGTTTACAAACCCTTCATTTAATACTGCAAACTCTCTATATGTTCCTAATAAAACTTCATCTTCTTCAGGGAATTTGTAATCAATACCCATATAATATTTTGTATCTTTTGAAAAAGTTTGAGAAAACTTAATCAAAAAATCAAGCTCTATCAAAGATTTATGTTCGTCATATTCTTTACCCAAACAATAATTACCAGTGATTTCACCAGTTTCTTGATTAGATAAATATGTTGCCCACAACAAACAACCAAGATAAAATGCTGTATTTTGTCTGATTAATTTAAGTATTCCTGGGTAATATTGTTTAAATCTAAACTTCTTTTGACCTAAGTTTTTAAATTTGTTAATATCGCCATACATATCTTCTAGTGAGAAGATTAGGCTTACTAAATGTTGACTATATCCTGGATCAAATAAATATTCTGTCATAATAAATTCCTTTTCATATATTTTTATAAATTACTAATAATTGCATCTGTAAACTCTGTACAAGTAGCAGAACCTTTAATATCAACTGTTTTTATTCCACTTTCAAGAGTTTTAAACAATGATTTTTCAATCTTTATTGCACAATCAGGTTGTCCAATATATTTTAACATCTCGATTGCTGATAACAATAATGCCATAGGGTTAGCCTTATTTTGACCTTTAATATCAGGTGCTGAACCGTGAACAGCTTCAAATACTGCACAATCTTTTCCAATATTTACACTTTGGGCTACACCAAGACCACCAATTAGACCTGCTGTTAGGTCTGAAACAATGTCACCATAAAGGTTTGGTAGAACTAGGACATCAAACTGTGACGGGTTTTGTACAAGTTGCATGCAACAATTGTCAACAAGAATTTCTCTAAATTTTATTGTAGGGTAGTCTTTTGCAACTTCTCTTGCACATTCTAAAAATAAACCATCAGACAATTTGCAGATGTTTGCTTTTGTAACAACGCAAACTTCTTTACGGTTGTTTTTGACTGCATAATCAAACGCAAACTTTGATATTCTTAAAGAGGCTTCTCTTGTAATAATTTTTATACTGTGACAAGTGTTTTCATCAATTTTTTCTTCAACACCTGCATACAAATCTTCTGTATTTTCACGAACTACAACGATATCTACGTTGTCAAAACGAGTTTCTATTGTCGGTAAATTTTTGCAAGGTCTTACATTTGCATATAAATCAAGCTCTTTACGAAGTTGAACATTTACAGAACGAAACCCTTTTCCTATTGGAGTTGTAATTGGAGCTTTTAGAGCAACCTTGTTTGTTTTGATAGAGTCAATAACTCTTTGAGGCAGAGGTACACCTTCATTTTCTATAACATCTAGTCCTGCTGTTTGAACTTCCCATTGGATATCAGCACCTGCTTTATCAAGAATTTTCACAACTGATTCTGAGATTTCAGGACCTATACCATCACCTTTAATTAGAGTTACTTTAGTCATATTATGCTCCTTTTTTCTAATTATACTAATTATAAATGAAAAAAGGTAGATAGTAAAAAGAATTAAGAATTAAATATATTAGCATATTTCAAGAAATCATTTATAGGATTTTTAGAATGTGGACTTGATTTTGCAGTATCATACATATCAATTATGTTTGTGGGAACTGTCTTTTTATTTTTCATGAAATATGTAAATTTATCTGTTATTGACATCTTTGACATATCTTTGTCACCGTGAGTTACTTCAACAAGTTCTTTATATACAGGTTCTGAAATATAGGTATCACCATCAACATTTTGAATAGTTCTTAAACCTAAAATATTGTGAGTTACTGAATACATACCTGAATCATCTTTTACTTTATTCAAAGATATTTCTACTGTATCATCATTTCTATTATATTTAATATCTTCTAACTGATTTAATAGATTGGCTTTAAATTCATCACCATATTTATTAGAAATATTATTTAGTGCATCAGCAGTTTGAGTGTTCATAATTACTCTAGATTTAAAAGCAGGAGCTTGAGGGGTAATGTGATTAAAATTCATATTATTCATACAATTCATACAAGGGGCCTTTCAGATATAATGACAGGGACTTAAAGTTCTATCAAGATATCAAATTGCCTTAAAATAAAAATTTGGTAACAATTGTTTACAGAAACGCTATATCAGAGAAAAATATTCGAATACAACTCGTTTAGACTAGATAATAATTTTATAAAACACACTGTCAAAAAATTTTATGTTCAATCTTTTATGTAATTGTAATATCTCAAATTTTAGCAATTATCAATATGATTTTTAAATATCTGCCAACATTTAATAATAATAATAATAATAATATTAATAATCAAGTAAGATTTAATGGAAATAATGTAAATTTTCAAAATTTTGACAAATTTAAATCTAATAACTATTATCAATCAAATTCAACCAATCCGCCACTACGAGTATTAAATTCTGATACCGTAGAATTAAGTCAAAATACCACTGATAATAAAAATAATCATTCAACAAGAAACACGATAATTGGAATTGGTGCAACTGCAGTTGCAGTAGGAATAGGATTATTAAGGCATCATGCAACAGCAATTAAAAAAGTAAATAAAACTTTAGACCCAGTTGATATACAATTTGCTAAATTAGAACAAAATATAAAAGAAGTTCAATCAAAGTTTCAAAAAGTATTTAGACGAAAAGATTTATCAATCAAAGAAACAAAAGAAATGTTGAATCAATACAAAAAATTAGAAAGAATGCGACTTGATGATAATGTTTCAAATGAAGACTATATGAAAGCAGTTCTTAATACAGCAATAAAAAATTATGACCTTGAAAATGCAAATATCAAACTAGACATACAACCAACAAACAATTCAGAATCTGGAGCATGTTGGCAAAGTTATATAAATACAGTTAGATTATATACAAATACATCAAAGGAAGAAGTATTTGGGGTTATTCACCACGAATTAAGACACGCAAAGGAAGACCAAGAGATAGCAGAATGTTTATCTGAAAAAGAATTAGAAAAGGTTTTAAAAATATCAGCGCTAAACCAATATAATAATATTATTCTTAGCAAACAACTTATTGATCCAAAAACAATGGAAGAATTTGAAAATGAGGTTTGGAATTCTAGTTTTGGTGAAACAGTAATGAATTCGGCTTTACAACTAAAAAGAAAAGATGTTGTAAAAACCGCAGATGATATAAGTTATGCAAAGAAATGCGTAAATGCTACATGTACTTATACACGTGCTGTACACGATTTGGGTAAATACTGGAACAATTTTACTGAAAAAGATGCTAGATTTGCAGAGATTACAATGAACGAAATGTTTGGTTTAAATAAATCACAGATAGATTTTTATAAAGAGATGGACGCTGAGTATTTAAAACAGTAAATTATCGGTCATGCAAAACCTGACAAAGATATAAATTAAATTTATTTAATTTTAATTGTTATTGTCTAGCATTAATAAATTCACCTTTTTATATATTATTTTTTGCACTTTTCAAATTCTTCTGGACTTATATCTTGTATTCCTTTGGTTTTAGGTATTTTGGGTCTATTTATAAAGTTTTTTATCCAATTACCAGATTCTTTATCTTTAATCTTAGTATCTGTTTCAATTCTGTTTATAGGAATATCATGTTCTCCTATAATTACACGAATATTATGCATTTCATCCAAATGAACAAAAGGTATTAATTCTGTAACGCCAAAATATCTTAGTTGTTTTTGTAATTCTTCATCTGTTTGAACACCTCTTTTTTCGATGGCAGTTAAAGCATTTTTAACAGTAGATGCTTTTAAACCAGTGTCTCCAAAATAATCATTTTTACCGTATTTATATATATAATTATCTTTATTTTTATCTCGCCACATATTATAAAATAATTTTACAGAAGTTTTTGTTGTATTATCACCTTTATAATACAATTTTATATTACTCATATCATTATTTATACAATAGTTATTTGTATATTTTCCAGATAAAATCATTTCTATATTAATACCAGCAAATCTATCTTTCCAAGTTATATTTGGAATCATTGCACTAAATGTAATATGTTTTCCACTAGTATTAAATATTTCTGAATCCTTAACTAAAGATTTTCCTATTGTCGTACCTGACTTATCTTTAATTTCAATATTAATATCGGAATCAATAAAAACATTTCCTTTAGAAATAGGTCCAATTATATCAAGATACAAATTATCTTTTCTTATTTTTGAGTTAACAAGATAAACTGCACTAACATCTTTATCACCATACATCAAAATATCTTGATGTAATTTTTCACAGTTGTATTTTATAATTAAAAATACTGATAATATCAGTAATACTATAATTGCAACAATTATTGTCTTTTTATCAAATTTCATACTAACACTCATTTCTTACCTTTAATTTATATTTTAAATTGTTTTTTATATCAATTTTCATTATTATTTATTTTATATTTCTAAATAAGAACTTAGCTCTTCTTCTAACAAATTGATAAATTCAGAACTTATTAAAATATTTTCATCATTATTATTTTTTATCAAATTTTTTATTGTACTCATATTAAAAATTTTTATCGGAAAACATCCCTTTTCATAATCAGATATAATCTTTTCTTTAAACAATGATAAATAATCTCTTGAACATAAAGGATTCACAAAATGATTTTTTAAATTACATACATCTTGCCATTCATTTATTTTTTCAATAGATAAATGTAATACAAGAAAATCTTCAAAATTCATATAATTAAATCTAAAAGAATCTTTAATCGGTGATATTTGATAATTATCATAATTATCATGTTCATTTCTTATGTATACATCCTTATCTATCCAAATATATGCATTACATTTTCTATTATTCCTTTTCCATTTTAAGTATTTTCTATAAACATAAGAATAATGTCCTGAGCCTATTTTTGTAGGTTTAAATATCATCCAAATATTTTCATCACGCAAAAGCTTATTTAATTCATTTAAATATGCTACTTCTGATGTTCCTTCACAAAGAATAAATATTATTTTATTTGATTGACAAATATAAGCCTCCTTTAAATATACGCAAAAGGTATACCTGAAAATTCTCCGTTTAAATATCTTTTACGAAAATCCATAACATTGCGTAAATTTGAATATGTTGATAATTTTTTAAAAGTAGAACCATTCTTTTTATTTTTTGTAACAATTCCAACTTCTGATTTTCTAATAAAACTATCCTCTAATAAATCCGTACAATGCAACGTAAAAATCAATTGTGCATTTAATTTATTATATCTTTTATCTTTAAACAAATTTGTTATTTGAACTAATAATAGAGGATGCAATGAATTATCTAATTCATCTACTAATAATACTCCACCTTTTTTTAAAGTAGATAATACAATTGCTATCATTGAAAACAATAATTGAGTTCCTTGAGATTCTTCTTTTAAATCAAATTTTTGTATATTACCATATAAATCTTTATGATAAGTATAGAATTTACAATATTTTGCTGTTTTATCATTTGTATTAATATCAATTAAATTTGACCACAAATCTGAATTATATGATGATATATCACTATTCTTAACTTCTTTGGAAATATTTTCAATATCAATATCAAATTTTTTTATTAAATTAGTAATTTCAAGTAATGCTAATTCTTCACTTTGCATTTCTTTTGATAAACATTGTAATGCGTCATATTTTCTATAACGAAACGTATCATAAGAAATTTCAAATTGATTTAATAAATAATTATACACTTTTGTAATATCAGAATATAAATTTGCATAATTTGTTGATAATTTCATTAATAATGAATAAACTTGATTTTGATTTAAATCCTTACATTCAATATTATATATATTTTTTAATTTTTCATTATCATAAAATTTATTATTATCAATAATATTTTTTAATTGTTTATTGTCACAGGAAAAAATAATTTTATCATTACATATTAATTTTTCAAATAAAATTGTATTATTATCGTAACTTATGATATATTTATATTTTTTTGAATTTAAAACAATTTCTAAGCAAAAAGTAGTTGCTTTATACTTATTGTTTAATTTATTTGGAATAAATGGAGTTTTTTCAACTCCTTCAAATATAATATTTTTAAATATAGAAAAACTATCAATAATATTCGATTTACCAGATGCATTTGCACCATAAATAGATAATATCGGCGATACTCTTTCTTTTGCTTCTTCTAAAAAAATTAGATATTCACTATCCTTATAACCATTTGGCGCTTTACCTTCATCAAAACGAGTCGATAAAGTAATATCTAAAATTGATTTAAAATTTTGTATAGAAAAAGATATTAACATAAAAATTTCCTTTTTTATATAATAACACGTTTAAATAAACAATGCAATATAAACATTTTTTTTGTTTATTTATATAAATATAAAATAAGTATAGTCAACTTATAATTTTTACAAACAATAAATTAGAGTTTCCACCCCAACAAAATATGTTCATATGTTCAGGGGAATCCTTCGGTCGTTTAACTTCCTCTGGATGACATAACAAAAAACTTCTCAACAAAAAAGTGATTAAACAATCCTGCTTAATCACTTTCTTATCTAAATTAGGTGTCGGCAACTAGCTATCTTCCCAGGCAGTGGCCCGCCAAGTATTTTCGCCTCAATGAGTCTTTTCGA
>CANNUY010000006.1 GCA_947525005.1 uncultured Candidatus Melainabacteria bacterium | reverse complement strand
CTTGTTTGTTGTTACGCTTGATACGACAGAATCTTTACCTACATTTATATCTACAGGGGTTTTACTGTTTGATATTACATTGAGCTTGCCTAGTGACATTGTACCTGTACCAACAACCTCACTAGCTTGAATTTTATCAACTGTTCTTGATTTAAAGTTTGCATCTAATTCAGCTACTGTTTTTGTTCCATTTGCTAAATTTAAGGTCTTAAAGAACAGTTTACCAACAATACCGTTTACTGTACTAAATGCACCACCATCATTAATTGTAAAGCTTGCATCTTTTAAATCTTTTTCGTTTACAATATAGATTTTACCTAATCCATATTTATTGATTACGGCATTTTTATCCATTGTAACTTTATCTTTGATAGTAATACTTCTACCTTTGTTAGTACCGAGGTTCAAAGTAGCACCTTCTGCTAAATGTATAGAGTTTGAAGTACCGTTTGCTTTGTTACCAGAGAATACTACGTTTTTCTTAACTGCTGAAATATACAATGAACTGCCTTCATCAGCGAATATTGCACCACCTGCTGTTGTTGCAATATTTTTTGTAAAACTTGTATCTTGAATATACAAATCTGCGTATTTGCCTACATAAATAGCGCCACCTTTATCAGCACTGTTACCTTTAAATGTAGAACCAATTATTTGAGCTCCTGAATAAGTGTCTGATGGTTTATCAGAACTTTCACCGAATCCTTGTATATAAATAGCACCACCATTTACTGATTTATTAGATGTAAATGTAGTTGTGTTAATAACTAGGTTAGCGCTATTAGTGTTATAAATAGCACCACCATTTCCACCACTGATTACAGTGTCTGATTCATCTTTTACGGCGCTTGCTATATTGCTTGTAAATTTAGATTTGATAATATCTAAATTGCTAGTGTTATAAACACCTGCTCCATTTAAAGCATTGTTACTTTGTAATGTGGTAGATGTTAATTTGATGTTAGCATTGTTGGTGTTATAAATAGCTCCACCGTTTCCACCACTTACAACATTACCAGAGTCATCTTTTACTGCAATAGCCACGTTATTGATAAATTTAGAACCAGAAACAGTCATTGTGCCTGCGTTATAAACTCCACCACCATTTTGAGCGTCGTTGCTATTCTTTGTCTTTACAACTCCACCTTTTATAACATTTGCTTTACCTACAGTTGATTTATTTATCATTAAATCACTTGCGTTATAAATAGCTCCACCGTTTTCGTTTGCAATATTACCTAACAATGTTGTGCTTATCAAAGTTGCATTTTTTGTAACAGCGTTATAAATAGCTCCACCATTATTTGCTGAGTTATTCACTAATGCTGATTTTGATAATGCTAATAAACCATTATTATAAATAGCTCCACCGTTTTTACTAGCACTGTTTGAAGTAAATTTAGTATTATTTAAACCTCCTGTTATAACATTTTTTCTATTTTTGATAATAATTGTTCCATCATTATAAATTGCACCACCATTTTCAGCTGTGTTATACATAAACTTAGATGCTTTATCGGTCAAGTTACCTTGGTTATAAATAGCTCCACCATTTATTGCAGTGTTACCATATGTATTTAATGATTTATCAATTAAACCAAATGTATTTTTAACTAATGATATAGTTCCATTGTTATAAATAGCTCCACCGTTTTCGATTGCATTGTTATCAGCAAATTTCGTTGATTTTATCACTACAGTTCCTGTAACGCTATCTGAGTCTTTTGGTGCAGTATAAATAGCTCCACCATTTTTTGCATCATTACCTTTGTTTACTGTAGTTGCTGAACCAAAGTTTGAAGATGAGATTGTTACATTACCTTTTTTAACGTATAATGCGCCTCCGTTTTCATCAACGTTATTTCCATAGAAATTAGTCTTATTCATTGTAACTGCGTGAGTCTTATCAGGTGTTGCATCAACATAAACTGCACCACCTAAAGTTGATTCATTATCCTTGAAAGTTGCAGCAGATAGTTTTGTATAGCCAGATGTGTACAATGCACCACCATTTTCATCAGCGAAGTTGTTTGTAAAATTAACATTGGTTGCTGTCAATTTATTTAAATTATAAATAGCTCCACCATTTAATGCATCATTTCCATTTTCTTCAAACTGATTACCAAAGTTAACAAACTTCAAGGTCAAGATGCCTGATTTATTATAAATCGCACCACCTTCTTTGTCTGCAATATTACTGTGAACATTAGCATACAATTTTTTGTTTCCAGAAAGTATTACAGTACCAAGATAATTTCTTATAGCACCACCACTTGATTCTGTTTCGTTTTCAATCAAGTTTACATAAGATAACGCTATCTTACCACCATTATTGATAAATGCACCGTCAAATCCTGTTATATCAAAATGGCTACCTACAATTTGTTGTTTCTTAGCAAGAATTGGTTTTGTTTTATCTGTTGGTGTAGTTTGTCCTTCACCAATTGTGAAACCTTGAATTTCTTTTGGTGTTGAAATAGTATAACGATCCTTTGCATTTCCTTTGATAACTAATTTTGTTGATTGAAGAACACCCTTATCAGAGATTGGGTTGTTATCATCACCAATATTTTTATCTGTGTCAATACCGTAGTTATACAATACTACATTATCATTTAACTTATATGTTTGTGCTTTAGTTTTCCATAATGCTTGAATTAATGGATTATCGCTATTGTCAATTTCATTGTATTGAGCAATAATAATTGAACCATTCATTCCATAACGAACATAGTAATCCTCATTTAATTTTAAGATGTTTGACAATTCGTTGTTATCACCTTTAAATCCGATGAATTTATCTGTTGATGTTCGTATGTACATCAATTTGAGTTTTATTGCTCCTTCTAAAGAGTTTATGAAATCATCAGTAAAGTTTTCTTTGCTTAATACAAGTTTACCAGTACCAGCATTTTCTCTAGCTCTATTAGTCCAAATCTTGTCATATTTGTATTTGCCATCAGCGTTTTTGATAAGGTCAAATACGTAATTTGTATTATTACTGATGGTTAATTTGTTTGTATAAATATTTGATATAGAGCCGTTTTTAACATCTAATGTACCACCGTTTGCAGTAAAACTATTTAGTACATATTGTTCTCCATCAGCACTTACTGGAGTTAAATCGTTTGCAATTTTAACTGTACCTTGGTTTGTTGTGTCATTAATTGCAATATCAAATGTTAAATCTTCGCTTAATCTAAGGCTTGAACTAATTGTTAAAGTTTTATCGTTTGATGCAGTAAACTTAACTGATGGGATTGAATTGTCTTCAGTTTTACCTGCGATTATATCACCATTGAAAGTCGAATCAACGTCATTAGCCTTAATTTCTAATGAGCCTATGTTTGTAAAGTTACCTGTTGATTGACCGCCAAATATTGTTACAATGCCATTATTCAAAAATTTGCCACTGTTATTAATTGAATTAATAGTAGCTGTGCCGTTTGTTATAAATTCAGCATCAGAATTGATAGTCAAACTAGCTTGACTGAAGCTTGTGTTAACTGTTGTAGAACCAGAATTAATATTTGTAGAACCTGCTCCTGCTACTTTATTTAGACTGTTGTTACCTGTAAAGTTCAAAGTGCCATCGTTTGCAATATCATTTTCGTTATTATTAGTAAAGTTAGTATCTTTAATATTCAATGTGCCTTTGTTTATTAAGGCTGTAGTGAATCCATTGAAAGATTTTACATCATTTACGTTGAGAGTTTGACCTTCTCTAATAGTGATACCTTCAAAATTATTACCTTCAAAATTATTACCAATGATATTGTGATTTTGACCATTGATTGTCAAAGTAGAATTATATGTAGCCATAGTTCCTAAATCTGTTACGACATTCTCATCAACACCAAGTGTGTAACTTCTATCATCTTTATTTAAGTGAACAGCTGAATACAAGTTCCCTAATGAGAATGACAAATCGCCAGTTTCTTTTTTATAACTAACTAAGTAACTTACGTCTTCATTTAAGCCGTTAACTTTAATGAAACCATTATTTTTAAGTTTAACGTAATCTTTTAAGACTTCATTAGCAACATTTATTAAATATTCATTGTTATCATTTATTCTGTCTGAGATAATCTTAATTTCATTAATTACAAGGTGATAACCGTTATCCTCAACCGTAGATGCAACGAATCTATCAGATTCAGGAGTTTCTGCAAGAGCAGTATCAATTACTACATTCATATTGCTATTTAATACAAGATTACCCAAATTAATAGTGTCTATATGTCCATTTTGAGCGTTTAAACTTCCACCTTCTGCATTTAACCCAGTTAAATTCAATAAACCTGAACCTTCTAATGTTAAGGTTGTTCCATTATTTAAGTTCAATGTATTAGATGTTATAGAATGTTTTACAGTCAAATTACCATCTAAATTAATAACCCCTGATACTCCATTATAGTTAGTTATATTTGATTGAGTAGTTCCAGAGAAGTTTAATCTACCTGCATTATTGATATTACCAATAATATTTGAACCAATGGCAGTTATAGTTCCTTTTGATTCATTGTTTACTGTTGCAGTTATTGTTTTTTCTTGGTCTGCAAATTTTAATTCACCTGTATTTATAATAGAATTTTGAACAATATTTTTGTCTACAGTTATTGTACCATCTGTATTCAATGTGCCTGTTCCTGAGATATTACCCAAAGAATTTGTTCCCTTAACTTTAAATGAACCATTGTTTGTAATAGAACCATTATTTGTTAATGTTTCAGATATAATTGTTTCATTTTCGTTTGTATATGTTTTTTCAGAATAAATTACCAAACCTGCTTGATTGATAACACCTGAATTTGTCACGTCTTCTTTGATTTCGATTGTACCACTACCTGTGATTGAGTGTGTTTCAGGCAAACTTCTTGTATCAAACAAAGCTGTTGTTGGAGTAGAGAAGTTTCCTCCTGTTAGTAATAACAATCCATTGTTTACAACATCGCCTACCAATCCTGATGCTGATGTAGTTGTAGTTGCTCCCTTGTTGTTTGCTAAACTTCCGAGTAGAACACCATCATTATTAAATACAGATGAGTTTATTACTGTACCAACAATTTCTGCATTTGTATTATTTGTAAATGTTCCTTGATTTGCAAACATACTTGATACAGTTATCTCATCGTTGTTTGTAAGTGTTGAACCTTTTGATACATTGATTATGCCTTGCTCTACAGAAGTATCAGCTGTAACAGCAATATTATTGTTTAAATTCAATACACCATTACCTGTGAATGCTCCTAATGTGTTATCTGCATTTACAGTGAATGTACCATCGTTTTTGATTGTACCATTATTTGTCAAGGTTTCATTAACGGTTGTTGAATTAGTGTTTGTATATGTTTTATCAGAATTGATAGTTATATTATTTTGGATGATTGTACCAGCGTTTTCTGTATTATCAACAATAGTTGTTGTACCAGAACCCGTGATGAAGTAATTGCCGTATGTACCACCAGTGAAGTTCAAGTTGTTTGAGTTTATAACATTACCTGCAAGATTTGTTGCACTTGAAGTTGTACTTCCTGAGTTTGTTAAGTTACCTGTTAATAGTTCGTTGTTTTCAAATGTTGACTTATTTATTACGTTAGCTGTAATACCTGAGTTTGCGTTGTTTACAAGTTTTGAATCTTCAGTAACTGAAATTGTTGTTTGTGTTACGCTTCCAAATACTGTTAACGTGCCTTCAACATTGATTGTACCAGCACCAGAGATGGTGTCTAGTTTACTATCACCTTTTACAGAGATGTTACTTGAATTTCGTATATCTGCATTTACTGATGAAGATTCTATTTTTAAGACACCTTCATTTTCTAGTACACCACGTGTGCCGTCAGCTTGTACTTCTTCTGACACGTAGTTGTTGATGTACATTATACCTGTGATTTTGTTCTGGATTGTACCGTTGTTTGTTAAAGTGTTGCCAACAGTGAATGAACCGTTGTTTATTAAAGTAGCACCTTTTACAACTGATACTGTATCAATTGTAGCGCTACCATTATTTGTAAAACTGCTATTATCAGCAAAGTTCATATTGTTTTGTATAATTGAACCAGCTGATTTTACATTATTTGAAAGGTTTAAATTACCGTTTCCAGTAATTGAATGTACTCCAAAGTCACCACCTGTTAATGCTAAATCACCTGTGTTTACAACATTTCCATTTAGGTTAGAAGCGTTTGAAGTTGCATTATCTGTATTTGTCAAAGTTCCTGTTAATAAAGCATTATTTTCAAATGTAGAGTTATTAACTACATTTGCTGTAATACCTGCAGAGTTTGTTAATTTTGCATCATTATTAACATTTATAGTTCCTTGAGTAACCGATTTTTCTGCTGTTATTTTACCATTGATATTAAGTATACCGTTACCTTGTACTGAACCTAGACTGTTATTCCCTGCAATAGAAAATTCTCCATTGTTTGTAATTACACCCAAGTTAGAAATGGTATTAGAAACATTAACTGTGCCTTTGTTTATCAAATCACTATCTGTATTGACAGTTATACTATTTTGAGTGATTGTTTCTATGTTTGTTAAGTTATTGCTGATAGTCATTGAACCATCACCTGAAACAGATGTTTTTAAAGTGCTATCACCTAAGAAATTCATTTCACCAGCATTAACAATTCTAACACCCTTTGAATTCAATATAACATTTTCAAGGTTTATGACAGCTCCTGTTTCAGCATTAATTATTGAACCATCAGTTTCTTTTGCACCAATTATAGAAATATTCCTAAAATTCAATGTTGTATTTTCACCAACAGTGAATCCGTTATTTCTGTTTAAATCAATTATTGAACCAGTTTCCAATCCATTGATATTCAATGTGCCATCAGAAGTTCTACCTAAATCTTCGGTTAGTATATAATTTGAAGAATTAACAAAGTTAAAGTTACGTTCTTCTGAGGTTTCTTTTTGGTTAATCAATACCAAAGTGTCATAAGTTTTTGCAATATGATATTTCAATGAATCATTATTTGTATTTGTAGTTGTAAGTTCCAAACCTGCTTTTTGTACAAAGATATCAGTATTTTTTACTGTGTTTGTAAGTTTTGCTAAAGCATCTTCAACACTAACGTTATCTGTCAACGCTAACTGTAACGTAGAATTTGAAGTAAGTTTAAGCACTTGATAAACTTGATTTACATTCGATTTAGTACCAATTACATTTAATGAAGCAATTGTTATAACCCCTGTAGAATCAGATGTCGCAGAAATTGAATCCACAAGTCCTTTGTCTAAATCAATATCGATATCCAATTTAGCACCGTTTTGGGCAGTGATTGAACCGAATGAACGATTGTTAATTGTATTGTTTGCAAGATTTAAGGTTGTATTATCAACTGTTAAATTAGCTCCGTTTTTGATGTCATTATTCAAAATGAACGCAGTTTCTGTGCCGTCACCTTTAAGGATAACTCCATAACCTGTATCGCCATTAATATTGTCGTTCATTGTATATGAACCACCATTCTTTAAATCAAAAGTGATGTTAGAAGATGAATTAGCTACGTAAATAGCGTTATAATCTTTTGTTGTTCCACCATCATTTGATACATAGTTGTTAGTAAATTCATAAGACTTACCATTAGCTCCAAAGGTTATATTAGAGCTTGTATAAATAGCACCACCTTGAGCTTGTAACGATTCATCTGTCTCGTTACAAATTACGTAATTGTTAGTAAAATTGCCACTAATAGTGCCTAATGTACCAGATTCATTATAAATAGCTCCACCTTGACCACGTAAGTATCCTGTTGCATTATTAAAAATTATGTAGTTGTTAGTGAAATCACCTTTAATAGTGCCTAAGGAACCATTTGTAATATTAATTGCACCACCATTTCCGGTTGCGTGGTTGTTAGAGAAGTTACCTGTTATGTTACCTATAGTGCCACTAAAGTTACCAATTGCTCCACCACCATTGCTATTAGTGTAATTTCCAGTAAAATTACCCGTAATATTACCGATAGTACCATCTATATTATTTATAGCTCCACCTAATGAATAACTACCACCATATGAACTTCCATCAACATAATTATTAATAAAATCAGCTGTTATATCATTTATACTACCGCTTGAACTTATTACAGACTCATTTTCTGAATGATTGCCTGTGAATTTACCAGAGATATTATTAATAGTTCCGTCATTAGAAATAACACCACCAATATTGTTTTCAAAATCGGCATTAATATTTCTTATATTATTGCTATTATAAATAATACTACCTTCATTTGCTGAATTTTCAGAGAATTTTCCTGAAATATCGCCAATTTCACCTTGATTATATATAGCACCACCATTTTTAGTTGCATAATTACCTGTAAAAGTGCCTTTTATGTTACCTGTTATACCGCCATTATAAATAGCACCACCACTACTACCAGCATAGTTACCCGTAAAGTCACCTGTGATGTCACCTATATTACTCCCATCACCCACAAAATCATTATAAATAGCTCCACCATCGGAATCTGAATAATTACCCGTAAAGTTACCTGTGATAGAAGTTATTGTACCAGTATTATGAATAGCACGCTTATTATTAGAGAAGTTAGCTATGACATTTCCTAAATTTCCTTCATAAATATATATTGCAGTATCGTTTGAATTTGTCAAATTAACATTAGTTAAATTCAAGGTTGTGTTTTCTTTTATATCAAACCCTTTTTTATTATTAAAGTCGATTGTAGACATATTTTCTTCGGCATCTTTTATACCATTGATATTCAATGTGCCAGCTGATGTCGTACCTAAGTCATCAGACAAAGTGTAGGTTGCTGTGTCTACAAAGTTGAAATTGCGTTCTTCAGAGGTTTCTTTTTGGTTTATAAGAACTAATGTGTCGTAAATCCTGCCACCTGGAATCCATTTTAAAGAGTCATTATTTGTTGTTGTAGTAGTTAATTGCCAACCTTCAAGTTCGCCAAATTTGTCTGTGTTTAGAACAGTGTTTGTTGTTAACTCTCTTAATCCACCGATTTGGATATTGTCGCCTAAAGCTAGTTGAAGTGTTGAACCATTAGTCAAACTCAAAATTTGGAAAGTTTTGGTTTCTGTCGCAGTTCCTAGAATATTGATATCTTTTATTGTCAATACACCTGTTGAGTCTGCTGTTACTACAAATTTGTCAGCTAAAGCGTTTGTTAAATCAACATCAATACCGTATTTTGTACTAGCATCTGATGTCATTGAAACAAGATTGTATGTTCTTGTTGTATTATCAACAAAATCAACTCTTCCAATATTTGATATAGTTAAATTCGCATTAGATATTGTATTATGAAGATTTACGATTGATGAGCTATCACCAGTGATATTCAAAGTATATCCTGATTCACCTGTTATACTATCATCAAAAGTAATTGAGCCATTATTTGTTGAGTTTAAAGTTAATGTTTTACTTGCATCTGCAACATAAATAGCTTGATAATCTTTTGTCGTTCCACCATCAGTTGAAACATAGTTGCCAGAGAAGGTTGTTCCATTTTCACCAGATGTAATTGTCATATCAGTTTTTGTATAAATAGCACCACCTAATGCAGTTCCACCCGTTGAAACGGCATAGTTGTTTTTATAAGTTCCAGATACATCTTCCATTGTACCTGTGTTATAAATAACACCACCATATGCTGAACCCTCAGATGTAACATAGTTATCAGTAAATGTACCTGTCAACTTTGTAATAATTGCGTGAGAGGTAGTATTAGCACTATTATTAAACAAAACTCCACCCAAAGCACTAGTTTTGCCTGATAAATAGTTGTTTTTATAAGTACCTGTAATAGTCTTTACAGTTGAATATGTCGCAGATGCTTCATTGAACAATACGCCACCTTTTGCAGCGCCTTTTGACGCAACCCCATAGTTACCAGTAAATGTTCCATCAACACCCTCTGCAACAGTTTGGAATACAGTCGAATTAACAGCTCTAAAGTGTAATCCAGAACCATTAATTGTTCCTGCAAGTGTATAGTTACCCGTAAACTCACCACTTATTTTACCAATTGTATAAATTGTTGTTTCTGTTGGGTTTTCAACTCCTGATGTATCACCTGCTCTAAAATATAAGATTCCACCCCAAGTTTCAGAATCTGCATTACTTGAAAAATCTTGATAGTTTCCGGTGAAATTACCCGTGATATTTCCAACATTACCATTAAATGATGACAAACAAGAACCACCTACTTCATCTTTTAATGAATAATTACCCGTAAAATCAGCTGTGATATCACCGATTGTGCCAGTATTATAAATTACAGTTGCGCCAATATTATTTGTGAAATTACCAGCAATACTGTCAATTCTACCCAAATTACTAATCGCAGTACCAACATTTGCTGAATTACCAATAAAATCTGCATTGATAGTTGTTATTAGACCATTTGTACTGTTATTAATTGCGCCACCTTGATACGTAGAATTGCCCTCAAAAGAACCAGTTATTGATGTTATAGTTCCTTGATTTTGAATTACACCACCGAAAGCTGTTTTAGAAGTATTTAGTGAGTTGTTTTTAAAGGTTGAATTTATTGTGCCAATTGTTTTTCCGGTTCCATTAAATATAACTCCACCCCAAGCATTATCACCTGTAGATTCAGAGGTGTTGTTTTCAAAAGTAGCTTCAATATTATCTATTGTTCCTGAGTTATAGATAATTCCTCCAGTAACAATTGTTGATGTTGCTGAATTATCTTTATAGACACCTTTTATATTTGTAATTTTACTATTAATTAGAGAAATAATTCCTCCTTGTACTCTTTCAACACCAGATATGATATTCTTTTCATAATTACCGTCAATTGTGCCAATAGTACCTTGATTTAGAAGAATACCACCATTTATTCCTACAGAAGAACTTATATGATTGTCTTTAACAGTAGCGTTTATTTTATCTATATTTTTATTGGTACTATTAAAAATAATCCCACCACTAATAATGCCACCAGTAGCTTCTGATGTGTTATTTTCAAAGGTAGCTTCTATATTGTTAATATTTCCTGCATTAGCAATAATAGAACCAACAATAGTTTTGGAAGTGATTGAGTTTCTTCTATATGTACCCTTAATATTTGTAACACTTCCTAATGTATTTATTATAGCTCCTTGAATTCTTTCAACAGAAGACATAGTATTGTCTTCATAACTACCGTCAATTGTATCAATAGTGCCTTGGTTTTGAAGAATACCACCGTTTATTACTGTGTTAGAGCTTATATTGTTATTGTTAACTGTAGCATTCATTTTATCTATAGTTTTATTGGTATGATTGAAAATAATTCCACCATAAGTAATGGAAGAAATAATATTGTTTGTAAATGTCCCCTCAATGTTATTTATAGTCTTATAGTTTGCTATTATGCCACCTAATAAATTACCGTTCGTTGCAACAGGCTTGTTAGAATCAAAAGTTCCACTTATTGTAGTGATTGTACCTTCATTATAAATCAAGCCACCTCTAACAACATTTGATGTTGTAGAGTTGTTTGTAAAAGTGCCATTAATTGTAGTTATTGTGCCACTATTATAGATTGTGCCACCATAACTGTTTCCACCTTCTGATGTTGCAGAGTTGTTTTCAAAATCAGCTGTAATAGTGCCGATTGTGCCTGAACTATAGATTGCACCACCATAGACATCTGATGTTGCGTTTGTCACAGAGTTGTTTGTAAACTTGCCTGTGATTGTGTTCATAGTTCCACCATTATTGTAAATAGCAGCACCTTTATCAGAAGCTACACCGTTTGCAATTTCTGTATCAGTTATATTCAAGGTTGTACCAGCTTCGATTGTGAACCCACGTTTGCCTGCTAGGTCGATTTTTGACATAGAGTTTGAACTTGGAGCTCTAAAGATTGCTCTTCTAGCTAAAGGCCTTTGTGACATACCGTTGATATTTAAAGTACCTGCACTTGTAGTACCCAAATCAGCAGTCAATGTATAAGTTGATCTGTCTACAAAGTTGAAGTTACGTTCTTCTGATGTTTCTAAATTTGAAAGTTCAGCTAATGTATCAAGTTGAGTTTGTTTTTCTGTCACTTCATATTTAGTTTGTAAACTATCATTTGTTGTATTCGTTTTGCCTAAACCAATTAACTTACTAGTTGTTATTTCTTTTTTGTATAAAATATCATCAGAATTTATGTTTGCTGATACGGTATCTTTTTCAGTTTTTGTAGTAGCTGTTGTATAATTATCAAATTCTGCTTGCAATTTTTCAGAAATAGCTAATTGTATACTGTCATCAGTGGCTTTTATTATTTGAATTGTTCTAGATTTATTAACAAAATCATTCCAATCTCCACTAATAACATTCAAATCATCAAGAGTAATTTTACCTGTAGAAGAATTTCCAAGAATAAACTTATCTGAAGAATTGTTTGTTAAATTGATATCTATTGAATATTTTGTACTAGCATCAGATGTCAACCTTTTGAAATTATATTCTTTGATATTATTATTTGCTGTATTAATAGTAATATTATCAGTTGTAAAATTGAGATTTTTAATATCACCATACAGATTAAGAACCCCAGTTGAATCCCCTGTAATTTTTAGAATATCATAGCCGTAACTTACTTCATGAGTCGTACTAACAATATTATCTTCTAACTGGATAACACCATTATTTGTAGCATTTAGGCTCAATCTAGCAGAAGTAGAGTTAACATAGATTGCGTTATAATTTTTTTCTCCATTACCAACTTGAGTATAGTTTCCACTGAACAATGTTGTTCCGTTATCTGCATTTATTGATAACCCACTGTCTACATATATTACAGATGCATTAACTGTTCCTGATGCAATTTTTACATAGTTGTTTTTAAAAGTTGAATTTGAAATACTACTAGTTCCATTATCAGAAATATAGATCCCCCCAGTATATATAGTTGCCGAACCTGAATTCTTTATAACACTATTATTTTCGAAATTACCAGAAATATTTTCTATTATCCCCCCGCTTGTACTACTTATCAAACCAGATTCTATTTCTTGGTTTGAAGTAGATGTTAATTTAATTGTGTTATTGATGAAATTAGATTTTATATTCTTTATATTATTAGAAAGATTAGCAATTAACCCTCCACCACTTACGCAATCTCCAGTGAATGTTATAGTATTTGATATAAAATCGCCAGTTATATCTTTTATTTTGTGGACGTATACATCTATACCATAAGTGCTTATTAAACCACCACCATTTAAATCACCATATATCGTTACTGTGTTGTTTATAAAATCACCAGGGATATTATTTATTGAACCTTTGTAAATATAAATCAAGCCTGCTCCAATTAAGGTGCTTTTTACTTTTACATTATTTGATATAAAATCACCAGTTATATCGCCAATATTATAAGTAGAGGCCTCCGTATAATTCCCAATTAAGCCTGCACCATGTTTAATATTGTTTAGAGTAATATTATTTGATATGAAATCGCCAGTTATATTACCTATTGAATGTGCACCATTAGTAGAATCATTAGAATAAATACCAATCAAACCGCCACCAGATAAAGTGCTATTTACTGATACAGTGTTTGATATAAAATTACCAGTTATATCACTTATTTTAGAATCCCCTATCTGACTGGTATTACCGATTAATCCGCCACCATATAAAGTGTTATTTACTGTTACCGTATTTGATATAAAATTACTAGTTATATCGCCAATATTAGAAGTTTGAGAATCATGAGTAAATTTACCGATTAATCCGCCACCATATAAAGTGTTATTTACTGTTACCGTATTTGATATAAAATTACCAGTTATATCGCCAATATTATAAGTAGAGGCCTCCGTATAATTCCCAATTAAGCCTGCACCATATACATAATTCCCAGTCACATTATTTGATATGAAATTACCGGTTATATTTCCTATTGTAGTAGATGAAAGCTTATAAGAATAATCCCCAATTAAGCCTGCACCATATACGTAATTTCCAGTCACATTATTTGATATGAAATCACCGGTTATATTTCCTATTGTAGTAGAAGAATAATTATAAGAATAATTACCTATTAACCCACCACCAAATAATGAATAATTAGTAGATATTGTATTTGATAGAAAATTCCCAGATAGATTACCTATAGTAGTAGTATAACCATAAGCGTTATTGTTAATTAAACCACCACCAGATATATTGCTACTTATAGTAACTTTATTTGACATAAAATCAGCAGTCAAACTTGTAATTTTCCCTTTATTATTATTAATAACAAGAGCAGAACTTGTTTGGATATTTTTAAATATAGCATCTGCTATTGTTATAGTTGAACTATTAGTTATTGGTGAATCATAAACATTAGTATAAGTTTTTGTTGTATTATCATCGTATTTTACTGTAATAGGAATATATTTATCTAAAATATTTATTGTTATAGTTTGAGATTTTCCACCTGTTCCATATTCTGTATCTTTAAGATTTAATTTATAATACTTTGGAGTTAAGGTGTTTGTAGTTTTGTTATACTCATATTTTGTTATGATACCGTTACCACTAGATGACACTTCTGTTAAAGTATACGCACTTTGTGGCAACTTATCAATATCATAACCATAATATTTGTCACCAATTTTATAAATAGCACCATCTGATGAGGTTAATTCTTTTAGAGCAATGTTACCTGTGCTAGCTAAATGCTGATAATCGTTTAAGGATAATTTGTCTGTTGTATCTGGTATATAATAATATTTTGTACCATTGATTCTTACTGTTACAGCGTTATCTGGAACTGCTGTACTTGATGTTACTACGGTTAAGGTATAAACATTTTTATCACTTGTTAAAACTCTAGTACTTGCATAAAAGATATTTGAAATTGTTTCATCTACTTTTAATTCTTCATATGATATAAATGTAAATATTAAATTTTTACCGTCTGAATTCATAGTAAATAAATTTTTATATCCATTACTGTTCAAAACTTTTTCACCATTTAATATTTCTGCTAATTTAATGCTCAAAGAATCATTTGTTGTAGCAAGAATATTAATTGTCATATCTTGTGTAATATTTCCGATGAAATTAATATTATCAATTGTTATTACACCACTTGAACTTGATGATGCCAATATAGTATCTGCAACACCTGTTGAACTATTAAAGATAACATCAATAGAATAATTCGCATTTTCTGATGAGGTTAAAGAATTGATAACATAATTAGTTGTTACGCCATCTGCTAGATCGATATTACCACCTGTTACATTCAAGGTATTGTTGTTATCTGCAAAAGTGTTTTCGTTAAAGCTTAATGTACCATTTGAGAATGTTGTATTTGTGTTTGTAAATACACCATTTAATTTTGTATTACCGGAAATTGCTACATTATTACCTGCACCTGATATATTACCATTCAAGGTTACGTTATTTAAACCAATAGTTGCATCAGAAGTTGTTGCAGAAACAAGTGTAGTACTTCCTCCAACTGTTACATCATTAAAATTCAAAACAGTTTTATTGGCTAATTTAATCCCATTATTTGAATTCAAATCAATACTATGATTATTACCATTAATATTTATTGTTCCTGCTGTTGCAGTACCTAAGTCTGAAATTGCTGTATAATCAGATACAACATTGAAATTCCGTTCATCAGATGTTTCTAGTTGTAAAAGTTCAGCTAATGTATCAAGTTGTGTTCTTGCTCCTGAAACATATTCATTGATGACCTGTAAACTATCATTTTTAGTAATTGTTGAACCTATTTTAACAGCTTTTTTCATTGTTGCGTTATCGTAATTATAAAAAACCTTATCAGAACTAATTGTTGAAGATACAATATCTTTTCCAGTTTTTGTAAATGTGTTTGAATAATTATCAAATTCTGCTTGCAATTTTTCAGAAATAGCTAATTGTAAATTGTTATCAGATGCATTTATTATTTGAATTGTTCTAGATTTATTAACAAAATCACTCCAATCTCCACCAATGAAATTCAAATCATCAAGAGTAATTTTACCTGTAGAATTATTTCCGACAACAAATGTGTCAGATGTATTATTTGTTAAATCTATATCAATTGTGTAGTTTGTATTTTCATAAGAGAGCATTGAAACAAGATTATACTCTCTTGCAACATTATCAGCGAAGTCTACCTTGCCAACATTTGATACAATCAAATTTGCATTAGATATTGTGTTATGAAGATTTACAGTAGATGAACTATCACCTTTAATAAGCAAAGAGTATCCTGATTTACCGGTTATATTATCATCAAAAGTAATAACACCATTATGAGTAGCTTCAAGTATTAACATAGCTGAATCTGAATCCACATAAACTGCGTTATAGTTCTTTTCGCCATCTCCTATTTGAGAATAGTTACCACTAAATATTGTTGTTCCGTTATCTGCTTTTATTTCTAAACTTTTTGTTGTATAGATAACTGATGCGTATGCTTCCCCACTAGCTATTTTTACATAATTGTCTATAAAAGTTGAATTTGTTATATCATGTATAGAATCGTTATTATAGATTACACCAGCATAAACTGTAGCAGAACCTGATTCTTTTATTACACTATTATTTATAAATTCCCCAGATATACTTTCTATTGTAGATGTTTTGTCATCTTCATGAACATAGTTACATATAACACCTGCTAATAAATAGTAGCCATCCAGTTTGATACTATTTTTATAAAAATTAGAATTGATATCTCCAATGCTAGAAGAAGCCAGTCCAGAACCATAATTGACATAACTACCGATTAAGCCACCTCCATATACAGAACCTTTTAGAGTTACAGTATTTAATATAAAATCCCCTGTTATATCTCCTATTATAGCACTAGAGCTATAATCAGAATCAGGACTGTTGTAACTACCTATCAAACCACCACCATATACAGAACCTTTTAGAGTTACAATATTTGATATAAAATCTCCGGTTATATCGCCTATTGTAGACTTTGTGTCAATACCAGTATTCCCTATTAATCCCCCGCCATCTAAATTTGAAGTTATAGTCACAGTGTTTGATATAAAATTTCCGGTTATATCGCCTATTGTAGAAGACATAAATTCACCTGTATTGTCAATTAATCCACCATGAACAGTGCCACTTGTTGATATTTTATTTGATATAAAATCAGCATTCAAATCATACATTCTACTTTGATCATTATAAACAAGAGCTGAATTTGATGTGATATTTTTAAATATAGCATCTTTTACTGTAATAGTTTCTGTATTGGTTATAGCTGAAGTATAAATATTTGCATAAGTCTTTTCTGGGTTAAGCACTATTTGGTAATATTTTGGAGATAATTTATTTGTGTTTTTGTCATATTCATATTTTGTGATTACATCATCCCCTAAAACTGTTGTAGGTGTCAAAGTATATGCACTTTGAGGCAATTTATCAACATCATAACCATAATATTTGTCACCAACTTTATAAATAGCTCCATCTGATGCTGTTAATTCTTTTAAAGCAACGTGACCTGTGCTAGCCAATCTTTGATAATCTTTTTGTGTTAATACACCTGTAGTATTTGGTATATAATAATATGTCTTATTATTAATACTTACGGTTACAGCATCATCTTGAACTGTTGTACTTGATGTCACCTCTGTCAAAGTATAAACAGAATTATTGTTTTTTAAGATGCTTTCACTAACTCTAGAAATGTTAGAAATAATACCGTTCGCTTCTTTTTCATATTCAGATGATATAAATGAAAATATTAAATCTTTTCCGTTTGTACTTAAATTATATGAATTTCTAATCCCGTTATAATAATAGACCTTTTCACCACTCAATATATCTGTCAGCTGGATACTGATTGAATCACTTGTTGTATTAAGAATATTTATTGTCATATCTTGTGCTATATTACCAATATAATTGATATTATCTATTGTAATAACACCAGTTGAATTTGATGATGCCAATATTGTATCTGCAACACCTGTTGAACCATTAAAGATAACATCAAGTGAATAATTCGCATTTTCTGATGATGTCAAAGAATTGATAACATAATTACTTGTTACACCATCTGCTAGATTAACAGTTCCACCTGTTACATTCAATGTATTATTACTATCAGCAAAAGTGTTTTCGCCAAATCTAATATCACCGCCTGCTATAGTTACATTAGAATTTGTAAACGTACCAGTGATATTATTTGTACCGTTTAAAATATTTGTTATATTAGAAGTAATAGTTCCAGTAAAGTTGTTTGAACCACCGGTTACGTCTGTATTTGAAGAAATAGTACCGGAGAAAGTATTATTTCCGTTTGCTACACTCAAAGTACCGGTACTTATTTCGCCTTGAAAATCGTTGTTACCACCATTTACAGTTGTTGATGCTGATATATTTCCAGCAAACGTGTTTTTACCGCCAGAAATTTCTGTATTTGAAGACACAGAGCCAGAGAATGTGTTATCACCGTCTGCGATATTCAAGGTACCTGTTTTTACTTCGCCATTGAAATTATTTGTTCCATTCTCAATCTTAGTTGTTGCAGAAATATTGCCACAAAAAGTGTTACTTCCTGCCAAAACTTTTAATGTAGTTGCTGTAATTCCGCCAGTAACACTATTTGTACCACTTTTCATTGTAAGATTAGATACATTTACATTAGGCAAGGTTGAATTTACAATATTCAAATTACCTTTACCACCTGTTAGATCACTATTCAAAGTAGAATTTGTAACATTTATTGTTGCATTATCGTTAGTAACATTAGCAATTGTTCCGTTATTAATAGTTACGTCATTTAAGTTCAAAACAGTTTCATTGACTAATTCAATCCCATTATTTGAATTCAAATCAATACTATGATTATTACCATTAATATTTATTGTTCCTGCTGTTGCAGTACCTAAGTTTGAAATCGCAGTATAATCAGATACAACATTGAAATTTCGTTCGTCTGGAGTTTCTAATTGAACAAGTTCAGCCAATGTATCAATTTGTGTTCTTGTTCCAGATAAAAGGTTATAAATAACTTGTATACTATCGTTAGTTGTAGTTGTTGTACCTACTTTTATAGTTTTTTCTAAAGTTGCGTTATCATATTCGTACAAAACTTTGAGAGAACTAACTGTTGATGATACAACATCTTTTCCAGATTTTGTATATGTATTTGAATATTTATCAAATTCTGCTTGCAATTCATCAGTGATAGCTAACTGTAAACCATTACTTGATGCTTGTATAACTTTAATCACTCCATCTGAATTGATAAAGTCATCCCATGTACCATTAATTACGTTTAAGTTATTAATTGTGATTATTCCACTAGAACCGCTACGCATTATAAAAGTGTCTGATGTATTATTTGCTAAATCAATATCAATTGAATATTTAACATTTTCAGCAGAATTCATAGATACAAGATTATATGTTCTTGCTGTATTATCAACAAAATCGACTTTGTCAACACCTGTTATGTTCAATTTTGCGTTATTGATTTGGTTATAGAGATTAACTGTTGAAGTATTATCCCCTGTGATATTCAATGTATATCCACTTACACCTGTTATATTGTTGTTATCAAAAGTTATAACACCGTTATTTTTAGCATTAAGTGTTAATGTAGCAGAAGAAGAATCAACATAAATTGCGTTATAATCTTTTGCACCAGAACTTGATTGAGTATAGTTTTCGCTAAACAAGGCAATTCCATTATCGGCATTGATTGTCAAACTTTTATCCGTATAAATAGCACCACCATAAGCCTTGCCAGAAGTGCTTATAGCATAGTTACCAATAAACTTGTTGTTTGTTAATCCTATTCCGTTTGAAGAAGTGTTATAAATAGCACCACCATAAGAATTTCCGCTTTTAGGTGTAACATAGTTGCTAATAAAATCACCTGTCAAACTAGAAATAGTTCCCTCATTATATATAGCACCACCAGAAGCATAAATTGAGAACGTATAGTTACCAACAAAATCACTGTTTAAAGAAACTATAGTTCCCATATTACATAAAGCACCACCTCTCGCCGCTAATTTCCCTCCGTTATAAACGTAGTTCTTAACAAATTTACCAGTAAGATTTGTTATAGTACCTTGATTATAAACAGCACCACCATAAATACTAGGTCTATAGAATGTTCTTCTATTTTCTGAATAATTACCTACAAAATCTGCATTAATAGTGGTAATCGTACCCTTATTATAAATAGCCCCGCCATACGAATTTTCACTACTACCATAAGCCGAAATTCCGTTATTTAAGAATTTACCTGTAATAGAATTTAGTTGTCCGCGATTATATATAGCACCACCATACATTGAACCATATGACTCAGTACAGTATGAATAGCTTCCAACAAAATCAGCAACTACATCAAGGTTAGAATTGGCTGCCGAATAAATAGCAGCACCACCAAAGCTGCTTCCTTCATACTTAATATTCTCAAGCTTAAAAACAACATTTGTCACATTTGAAGAATTTGGTGATGTTACACGAGTAGAAGTTTCTGTGTATCCACTTGGTGTTGAATAAGTGTAATAATAGGTCTTTTCTGTTCCATTAGGAAGTGTAATTTTTACAGAGCCGGTTGAACCAGTAGAATCCTCTGACCAAGCTAAACTATCGCCAAAACTAGAATTATTCAATGCTATCTTATAATATTTCGTTACATAAGTATTATTAGTTGAATCAAAATATCTATAACTAATCGTATCAGCACCACTAGATGATACTTCTGTTAATGTATATGCACTGTTCTCACCCAAAGTTGGTGTTAATTCAGCAGCAAAAGTTGATGCTGACATGCTCGCAAAAAACAATATTGCGATAAAACTTGTTAACAATCCTTTTATATTAAAACTCTCTTTTATATTCTCTTTTATAAAATTACAAAAAGCAAAAATATTTCTACTAGGCACTTTACTTCCAAGTGCGATAATTGGACATTTCTTCACGTGGGAACCTCTTTCATGAAATTCAACTATTATATAAATTTATGTTTAATATATATACATTTACATTAATATTATAAACTTTTCTCGAAAACTTGCAATCCTAATTTAATGTACAGAGTACAATTTTTTACATAACTTTATAGTTTGAATTAAAAAGAATTGTAGTATATTTTCTTTAACTGTTATTTTTTGTTATCAGTTTTACACTTTATTTTGGCTTTCTTCAATGCCTTTTCCAAAAATTGCAAAGTCATATTTTACAGGGTCATCTGAATCAAATTCCTTTAATCGTGTAGTCAATTCCTTCACAGTCTTTATGGTATTAGTTTTTTTATCTAGTAACTGCATCTCTCTTGATAGTCTAGCAACATGTACATCCATTGGAATTAAAAGTTCTGATCTAGGTATAAAATCCCAAACCCCTAAGTCAACGCAAGATTTTCTCACCTGCCATCTTAAAAACATGTTCATTCTTTTTAGAGTACAGTTTTCCCCCGTTGGTAACATGTGGTTAAAACCTCTTGCCGAATTTTCGCAGTCGTCATGGAAATATTGAACAACCTTCCTTATAGTCTGTGTCGTATCCTTTGTATCCTTATAATTCGTTTCAAAAAGTTCTGATAGTCCATCAGATGAGTTATAAAGTTCTGATAACTTTCTAAACAAAAGAACAATATCTTCTGCTGTATAAAATCTATAATAAATGTTTTTCTCTTGTATAATCCCGAAATCGCCATTTTTTACGAAATTGCTCGGTTCATTCTCCATTAAATTGAACAATTCATCAAGTTTTTTTATAAAGAGTTTTCTGTTCCCATAAGAAAAAATTGATGAAATAAAACCTGCCAATTCTATATCTGTCTTATCATTGTATCTATGTGGAAATTGAATCGGGTCACTTTTTATAAATTCTGGTGTTTCATAAGTCTTTACGAGGTTATCAAGTTCTTTTTTTGATATCATTTTCTAATTCCCTCAAAAAAATCTTTAAGTAGTTTATCACATTCTTCTTCTTCTATCCCACCATAAACCTTTGTCTTATAATCAGATATCTTATTAAGGTCAATAGCAGAACCAAAAGCTCCATATTTAGAGTTATAAGAGCCAAAGTAAACCGCCTTTATTCTAGATTGTAAAATTGCCCAAGCACACATAGGACAAGGTTCAAGAGTTACATACATAGTGCAATCATCAAGTCGCCAATTATTCAAGACCTCTTGAGCTTTCCTTATCGCTAAAATTTCAGCATGTGCCGTAACATCATTGCTTCTTTCTCGTTCGTTATGTGTTTGAGCGATTATCTTATTCTCATGCCTTATCACGCAACCTACAGGAACATCATCTATTGTCTTTTTAGCCTCAAGAATCGCTGTTTTCATTTTTAGCCTTTTTCATAAATATTTGAACAGTAAATCCCCATTTGTTGTTTGAATGTAAGTGAATACGTCCGTCCATTGATTCAATCAAGCCTTTAACAATAAACAATCCAAGTCCAGTTCCTCTAGTTGTTCTTGTTGTTGAATCATCAAGTCTAGTAAACTTGTCAAACAACTGTTTAAGTTTGTCTTTTGGAATAATGTTACATTGGTTTTTAACAGTTATCTTAACTTGTTCTTCATCAAAGTCTTCGCTTTCCACAATAATTTCAGTGTCGTCATAGGAATACTTAACTGCGTTCTCTACAAGGTTAATTATAACTTGTTCAAATCTATCTTTATCTGCCATTATCTCTGGAGTATTGATATCGACATTATTCACTATAATTTTATTAGAATTGTTTTTAACCAATAATAACGAATCTTCAACTGTCGTATAAATATTTAATGGTTTCATGTTAACATTAAGTTTAGCTCCCTCTATGTCAGGAATAACAAGTAAATCTTCAATCATTCTGCTTAATCTTTCAGACTGTTTTTTTATGATTTTAAGAGATTTTTGTTTCATTTCTTCGTTAAGGTTGATGTCTTGTCTAAGTAATCTTGTTGTGTATCCAAGAATACTTGTCAAAGGCGTCCTAAATTCGTGGCTAACTGTATCAATCATATTTGAGCGAAACTCATTCAGTTCTTGTAATTCTTTATTTTTCTTCTCAAGTTTGATATAAGATTTATGGATTTGGTTTGCCATTCGATTAAATTCAGTTGCCAAGAAGATTATTTCATAAGGTGTAAATATATGTGTTAAAAGTCTTATTCTGCGTTTATAATTCCCTTTTGAAATAGCCATAATAGCTTTGAATAATTGACGTATATTGATATATAAGTATGAAATATACAATCCAAAAATCAATAATACTGCTAGTACAGCAATTATTACAGATAAAATAATCTTAACTCTACTGTGTTCAATATATGTTTTTGTGAGTTTTCTAGGTGTGTTTACAATGATTAGTGCTTCAGGGTTCGATTTTTGGATATATACAAAAGGTTGATTTTTCTTTTCCCCATATATTACAGCAGTGTCTTTTTCAAGTTTTTTAGGTAGTTGTTTAATTGCTTTATTCAAGCTTCTTTCATCATAGTTGTAAGATGAAATGAGAGTTCTGTTTTTGTCTAAAACATAGATTTGACGGCTATCACTGTCTGTAGAATTAAAAAGATTTTCTTTTAGTGTTTTTATATCAAATTTTGCAACAAGGTAGTTTCCTTTGTTTGTTTTTTGATAGAAAACTACTTCGTTATGTTTTAGAGAATTTTCTTTTATGGTAAGTGCTTGTTCTTCAGTTTGAACAAGGAATAATTGTTTATAAAAGGTTGCATTTTTTGATGCTTTATTTAGATAAATTTGTCTGTTGCGTTCATCTGGAATTTCGTTGATATCTTCTACAATTTCATTTACGCAGAATTTAATGGTCTTGTCGAATACGTCAATGCTATCAGAAACAGAGTTAGCAATAATTGTAGCTGTATTACAAAGCTGTGCTCTTACAGATTGTTGGTTAACATTGTTTATAATAATTCCTGAAATAGAAAATGGTATAATCACAGCAAACAAACATACAATAATGATTTGTTCAGCTATTTTTAATCTTTTGATAGGTTGGTTTTTTGCCATCTATAACTATTCTCCAAATGGTGTAAGTTTGTAACCTACATTCGTAACGGTGTGAAGATAGATAGGTGATTTTGAATTAGGTTCAATTTTGTTCCTTAATCCACCCACATGTACACGTAGCATTCTAACATCTTCATCACTGTCATAACCCCAAACTTCGTCTAAAAGAGTTGCCAGTGTAACAGCGTTATTAAAGTGTTGCATTAAACAATATAAAATCTCAAATTCCGTTGGTGTAAGTTTGATTTTTTTGTTTAAAATGACACATTCTAAAGTATCTGGAAATATCTTGATGTCGCCTGCTTCAAGAGTTTCATTGTTTATGTTTGATTCTTGTGCAGGTTGGTTTCTTCTCAATAATACACGAATTCTAAGTAGAACTTCTTGAATATCAAATGGTTTTACTAAATAATCGTCTGCACCAGATTCAAATCCATCAGTTTTGTCACCTATAGTACCTTTTGCAGTTAACATAAGAATAGGAATTGAAAGTTTTGCTTGACGAATGTTTTTGCATACATCAAAACCGTTCATCTTAGGCATCATAACGTCAAGAATAACAAGGTCGTAAGAATTGTTTAGAACTTTTGTTAATCCCTCTTTTCCATCAGATGCTGTGTCAACAAAATAACCACTTTGAGCAATATCGAATTCAAGTAATTCTCTTATTTCGTCATCATCATCAACGATTAGTATTCTTTTAACATTGTCCATATATCAACCCTTTATTTATTTAAAGTATTTTTCAGGGTAGTTAGTGTGAGTTTGAACGATTGTTTTATATTCGTTTTTATCAATGTTAACTCCCATATTTTTTATGTCTAGTGAAAATTTCTTTTTCTTTTTTAAAAAACTATAGTTTTCCATATTTACACCATACAATTATCATCGTTTATTTGAACAATAGTTGGTTTATATCCTTCTAGTTCATCTTCTGTAACGTATCTGTATGAACAAATGATAATTTTATCCCCTTTTTGAACTTTTCTAGCAGCTGCACCATTTACACAAAACATTTTTGATGCTCTAGGTCCTTTTATTACATAAGTTTGAAATCTTTCGCCGTTGTTTATATCAAGAATATCAACTTTTTGCCATTCTTTGATTTTCGCAGCGTCTAATATGTCTTCATCTATTGTTATTGAACCAACATAATTCAAGTTTGAGTCACTAACCGTAGCTCTATGAATTTTTGAATTTAAAAATTCTAGTAACATTTTATACATCTCCTTAATCTGATATAATTATACAATAAAAAGATTATGTTTCATTATTAATTTTAAAATATATGTCTTTTAATCTTTTTTTACTTATATGAGTATAAAGTTGGGTCGTTGACACGTCACTGTGACCTAATAATTCTTGAACAATACGCAAATCTGCACCGTTGTCTAAAAGATGTGTTGCAAAAGTGTGTCTTAGGGTGTGTGGAGAAATTTCTTTATGAATAGTTTTGCCTATTGAGTGAATTAATCTATAAATATCTTGACGATTAAGGTTTCTACCATCTGCTGTAATTAGTAATTTTTTTGTATCTGTATCGGGATTGATTTTTATATTTTCTCTGTATTCAAGGTATGAAATTAAAATCTTTTTTGCATAATCTCCAAAAGGAATAAGTCGTTCTTTAGAACCTTTCCCTATACATATAATATGTTGTGCTTTTAGATTAATATTATTTATTTTAAGATTGCAAAGCTCTGAAACTCTCAACCCACAGCTATAAAGGAGCTCTATTATTACTTTTTCTGTTGTTGATAAATCAAGTTTTGATATGTTTATAATGTCGTTTATTGAGAGCACTTTTGGTAAGTGTTTAGGAAGTTTTGCTTGCTCTATAAATGAAATGGGATTGTTTTTTACATAATCATTTGCACATGCCCATTTGAAAAACGATTTTAAGGCAGAAATCTTTCTTGAGATAGTTGTTTGTGTAAGTTTGTTATCTCTAAGATAGAGTATAAAGGAGTTTACATGTAATTTTGTAATATTTTTAATTTCTGTATCACAAAAATCCGCAAAAGAACTTAAATCTCGTCTATAGGCAAGAGAAGTGTTTTCTGATAATCCTTTTTCAATTTCAATATAACTTATAAATTCAGAAATTAACTCATACATAGTTTTATTATATATTATTAATGCTATAATTGTAATATACTTTTAAAAGTTAGATTAAGATGGAGAAAAGATGAGTAAATCATATCATTTTATTGCTGTTGGTGGTGTAGGAATGAGTGGACTTGCAAAATACCTTTTACAAGAAGGGTTTAAAGTTTCAGGTTCTGATATTTCTGAAAGCAAATATACAAAACAACTTGTTGAGTTAGGTGGAAAAATTTATATAGGACATAATGCAGAGAATGTTCCTAATGATGCAGTGGTCGTTGTTAGTTCTGCAATTAGAGAGTCTAACGTAGAGTTGATGAGAGCTAGAGAGTTAGGGTTACCTGTTTATCACCGTTCTGATTTATTAGCAGAATTGTCATCAAGAAAACCAATGTTTATTGGTTTTTCAGGCACTCATGGGAAAACGACAACCTCTGGAATGGCATCTTATTTGCTATCAAAAGCTGGTCTAGAGCCATCGTTCGTTGTTGGTGGAATTATTCCTGAATACAATACAAATGCTGAGTTTACAAAAAATGATACATTTATAGCTGAGCTTGATGAAAGTGATGGAACAATTGTAAAATACCACCCACAGATTTTAGTTATAAATAATCTTGAGCCTGATCATTTAGACTTTTATAAAGATGGCATGGCATCTTTGATTAAGACGTTTAAAACTGCTATTTCTCATGTTAAAGATACTGGGAAAGTCCTTGTAAACAATGATAACGAAGGTGTAATGCAGTTAAAAGGCGATAAAGAGTTTATTTCGTATGGATTAAATCATGCAGATTATGTTGCTAACAATATCGTTTATAATCATGGGTTTACGACTTTTGATGTTAAATATAAAGATGAATTTTTATGCAGTATAAAAATTATACTCCCTGGTGTTCATAATGTTTATAATGCTTTAGCAGTAACGGCATCATTAAAAGAGGCAGGTTATGATGTTAGAGATATTGTTAAACATTTTGAAACTTTTACGGGTATGGGAAGAAGATTTCAAAAGATGGCTGAAATCGGTTCAATCGATGTTTATGATGATTATGCACATCACCCAACAGAGATAAAATCAACCTTATCTGCGATGAAATCGTTTACTCATAAAAAGATTGTTGCAGTTTTTCAACCTCACAGATATTCAAGATTACAGAGTTTGTGGAATGATTTTAAAACTGCTTTGACTGGTGTTGATAGAGTTATTGTAACTGATGTTTATGCCGCATCAGAGGACAAGATTGAGGGTATAAATTCAAAGAAATTCTCTGAAGAATTGACAGGTTCAGAATATATTTCTGGTTCGATGGAAGATGTTGCTAGAAAATTGTTACCTACTTTAGAAGACAATACAGTTGTAATAGGTTTAGGTGCTGGAACGATTACTAATCTAGCAAAAGAATTAAAAAAAGCTAATGAGGAGTTGTAATGGACATAAATAATATTAATGTAAAAGAAAATTTTGATATATCATCTATGACAACTTTTAAAGTTGGTGGATTAGTGAAAAAAGTTTATTTCCCAGAAAATCAAAAAGAGTTTGTAGCGTTACTTCAAAATGTTAAAAACCCTGTTATATTAGGCTCTTGTTCAAATGTTATTTTTTCATCTCAAGGATTTGACGGAATTGTTATTTCTACTACAAAGATGAATAATATGTTTGTGAGAGGTCTGAAAATGGTTCTTGAATGTGGAGTAAAAGGTCCAATGGCATCTCAAACAGCACATCAAAATGGATTGAGTGGTTTTGAATTTATGATAGGTTTCCCTGGATCTATTGGTGGTAATGTGTTTATGAATGCTGGAGCGCATGGTCAAAATATCTCTGATACTTTTGTTCAAGCTTGTGTTTATGATTTAAAACAAAAAGAAATCGTTTATTTATCTAAAAAAGATATGGAATTTGATTATAGAAAATCAATTTTACAGTCAGGTAGATATATTTTATTAGAGGCTGAATTTGAATTGAAAAAAGCTGATAAGGATATAATAAAATCTTTGATGGATAGAAATTTAGAGTTTAGAAAAAATATTCAGCCATCATTGAGTATTCCAAACGCAGGCAGTGTGTTTAAAAATCCTGAAAACGATTCAGCAGGTAGACTTTTAGATAAAGCAGGTGTGAAAGATTTTGAAGTTAATGGGGTTAAGGTTTGGGAAAAACACGCAAACTTTATTGTGAATACTTCAAACGGGACATCTGAAGATATATTAGAATTAATTTATAAAATGTATAATAGAGTTAAAGAAACTTATACGATAGAATTAGAACCTGAAATAAGGTATATAGGCAAAAAATCAAAACGTGAGGAAGAAATATGCAAACAAATTTACAAGACAAAAATATAAAAATAGCAGTTTTGTGTGGTGGATTCTCTTCTGAAAGAGAAGTTTCATTGCGTTCTGGCAAAAACTGTTTAGGAGCTTTACTTAGATTAGGTTATAAGAACGCAAAATTGGTTGATGTTACAACAAATATTGCAAATGATTTAAAAGATTTTGACATAGCTTTTAATGCTATGCATGGAAAATATGGTGAAGATGGTTGTATACAAGGAATATTAGAACTATTAAAAATACCTTATACAGGCTGTGGGGTTATGTCTAGTTCTATTTGTATGAACAAAGAATATACAAAAAAAATATTATCTACAATTAAAGGTTTTCCTTTGATAAAATCAGCATTTGTAAGAAAAGGAATGGACGTTAAAGAAGCTGTAAAGGATTTAAGATATCCATTGATTACAAAACCTGTTTCAGAAGGTTCTAGTTTTGGTATGACAAAAGTTAATAAACCAGAAGAACTTGAAAAAGCTTATGAAGACGCAATTAAATATAATGATGATGTTTTGATTGAAGAATTCGTTGACGGTTTTTTTGTAACAGTAGGTGTTCTTGAAAAAGACGGAAAAACTTTTGCTACAGATGTTTTAGAAATTAGACCAAAGACAGAATGGTATGATTTTGAAGCAAAATATACTAAAGGTATGTCTGAATTTATTGTTCCTGCGACTGGGTTATCAAAAGAAGCTACAGAATTGGTAAAACAATATGCAGTAGAGGCTCATGAAACGGCTGGTTGCTCAGGTGTTTCAAGGGTTGATTTTATGATTAAAGACGATGCACCTTATTTCTTGGAAATAAATACAAGTCCTGGAATGACTGATACAAGTGATTTACCTGCTCAATCAGCTTCTATGGGAATTTCTTATGATGAATTAGTAGAACTTATATTATTGGGTGCAGGTTTAAATAAATAATGATTGATGACAATAACAATAATATGAATGATAATAACGAAAATATTTATGACTCTTATGAAGAAGACGATGAATATTCTGTTAGTAAATATCAGATTGATAGACGTTTAAAACAAGCTCAATTAAAACGTCAGGTTCGTCATTCAAAACATCAAATTTGTTTGTTGTTGTCTTTTTCTCGTATTTGTTTATATATTGTTTTATTATTTGTAATTGTTTATTTGTTTAGATTGAAGTATTGGCGATTAAATCCAAAAGCTTTTAGTAGCTTGGGTAATTCTTCAATAAAAATAGAAAACAATTCTATTGTGAGTTCTCAAAAAATTTTAATGGCTATTCAACAAAACGAAGTCCCTACTTGTCCGATATTTTTACTTAATACAGATGAGATAAAAAAATCTATACTAGAGATTACACCTATTCAAAATGTTTATATTAAGCGTTTTTGGTTTCCTGCGAGATTGGAAATTTTAGTACAGGAAAGAGAACCAGCGATTGTTTTAGCACCAAATGAAAAAGTTCAACCTATTGCTTTTTATACAAAAGATGGAACTCTTGTAGGACGTTCTTATTTGCCTTTAAATCCAAGTTTTAAAACTGTAAAAGTTTTAACTTACGCTTATAATCCGGCATCAAAATTTGATAAAAAAGAGATTGACTTTTTGTTGAATATTGCAAAAGATATTGAAAATTATTCAAAAGAACCAGTTGAATATATAGATTTAAGAAATTCTGATGATGTATTTGTAAAAATACCTACAGTAAAAATCAGGTTAGGATCTATTTCATCAGAAACTTATCCTGATACATTAAAGAAAATTTCAGGATTGCCATCTATTCTTCCAAAGGTAAAGATGTTGGATAAAAAGGTTAGATATGTGGATATGAGATGGCAAAATAATTTATACTATATTAAATTAGAGGATAATTAATTAATAATTATCTAAATAACGGAGAGGAATATGTTTGAATCATTATCTGATAGATTGCAAGAAATTATACAAAACACTGCAAGGGTAAAAGAATTAACTCAAGACAATATGAAAGAAGCGTTGAGAGAGATTAGACGCTCTTTGTTAGGTGCTGATGTTAATTTAAGGGTTGTAAAATCTTTTATTTCAAATATAAAAGATAAAGCTGAAGGTGAAGATATTATAAAAGGGGTAAATCCTTCTCAACAATTAGTTAAGATTGTAAATGATGAATTGGTTAATATCTTAGGAAAAACTCAAAGTCCTTTGAATTTAGATAATAATCCATCTGTTATTATGATGCTTGGGTTACAAGGTTCAGGTAAAACAACATCTTCTGCTAAGTTAGCTGTAAAATTGAAAACAGAAGGTAAACGACCTTTACTAGTTGCGTGTGACGTTTATAGACCTGCAGCTATTTCCCAATTAAAAACATTAGCTTCACAGATTGATGTTGAATGTTTTTCAAAAGAAGGTTCAACAAATGTTGTAGATATCGTAAAAGAAGCAAAAGAATATGCTAAAGAGAACCATTATAACGTGATAATTCTTGATACGGCAGGTCGTCTACAGATTGATGTTGATATGATGGCAGAACTATTATTGATAGATAGAATGTTTAAGCCTGATGAAAAATTGTTGGTTATTGACTCTATGGTTGGTCAAGAAGCTGTTAATGTTGCAGAAAACTTTAATGAACAGTTAGAGTTGACAGGTATTGTATTAACTAAGTTAGATGGTGATTCAAGAGGTGGTGCGGCATTAAGTGTTTCTTATTGTACAGGTAAACCTATTAAATTGACAGGTACAGGTGAAAAATTAAATGCTTTAGAAGATTTTTATCCTGAAAGAATTGCTAATAGAATTTTGGGTATGGGTGATATTGTTTCTTTGGTTGAAAGAGCAAAAGAAGTAATTGATGAAAAAGAAGCATTAGAACTTGAAAAGAAAATGGCAAAAGCAGAGTTTTCTTTTAACGACTTTTTAAAAATGAAAAAACAGATGAGTATGTTTGGTTCATTAGATCAAATAATGGGAATGTTACCAGGTGTGAATTTGTCAAAAGATGATAAGGCAATGATATCTCATGAAGGTGAAAAACAGTTTAAGAAAATTGAAGTGTTTATTCAAAGTATGACGGAAGAAGAACGAAACAATCCACAGTTATTGAATTCTAGTAGAAAAAAACGTATTGCATCTGGTTCAGGTATAAGTATTCATGATGTGAATATTTTTGTTAAACAGTTTGAACAGATGAGAGAAATGATGAAAGGTTTTAATGGAATGAAGAAAAACTTTTCAAAACTATCAAAGATGGGTAGCAACTTGGGCGGAAAACTCGGTATGAAACAAATGATGCAGAATATGCGTAGGTTCAAATAATAAATATAGCTTGAATTAAGTTTGCTTTTATGATGTAATAAGAATTGATGTAAGAAAGTAGGAGTTTTATAATGTTAACAGAAGAAAGAACATTTGTCGCAATTAAACCAGATGGTGTACAAAGAGGTTTGATTGGTGATATTATCACAAGATTTGAAAGAAAAGGTTTTAAAATATTGGCTATGAAACTCCTAACAGTTTCTGATGAACAAGCATCAGAACATTATGCAGAACATAAAGGAAAACCTTTTTATCCTAGATTAGTAAAATATATCCAAAGTGGTCCTATTGTAGCTATGGTTATTAAAGGCTTTAACGCAGTTGAAAGCGTTAGACATATTGTTGGAGCAACAAGTCCTTTAAAAGCAGATGTGGGAACTATTAGAGCTGATTTTGCGCAAGTTATGGAATATAATGTAATTCACGCTTCTGACTGCGTTGAAAGTGCTGAACGAGAAATTTCTATATATTTTGATGAAAAAGAAATTTTTGATACTTGGAAAACAAAAACAGAAGAATTGATTGAAGAAGATGAGTTACTCTAATCCAGAATTTGAATATTTTAATTATGAATTAGTCCATACGGATAAAAAGACAGGTGCACGTGCTGGTATTTTACACACTCCACACGGAGATATTTTAACGCCTATTTTTATGCCTGTGGGAACTAATTCAACTGTGAAACTAGTGACTAATCACCATTTATACGAGTCACAGGCTCAAATTATATTAGGGAACTCATATCATTTATATTTAAGAGCTGGTGATGAATTGATTGCCAAATTTGGTGGAATACATAAATGGATGAATTGGGATAAACCTGTTTTAACTGATTCTGGTGGATTTCAGGTTTTTTCATTAGCTCATTTACGAAAAATAACTGAAGACGGTGTTGAATTTAGAGATCCTAAAGATGGAAAGAAACACTTTATTAGTCCTGAAATTTCTATGAAAATTCAACAAAATATTGGTGCAGATATAATAATGGCATTTGATCAGTGTGCACCATTCCCTTGTGAATATAATGAAGCCAAAAAGGCTATGGAAAGAACTCATAGATGGTTAGAACGATGTATTAAAGCTAAAACTAATCCTAAACAAGCGTTGTTTCCAATTTGTCAAGGTGCTTTTTATGATGATTTAAGAAAAGAAAGTGCAGGGTTTGTATCACAGTTTGATGCTGTTGGTTATGCAATAGGTGGATTGAGTGTAGGCGAAGACAAGGAAACAATGAACCATTTTGTAAACTATACGGCTCCATTATTACCTGCTAATAAACCAAGATATTTGATGGGTGTTGGTACACCTGAAGACTTATTAGATGGTATAAAAGGTGGAGTTGATATGTTTGACTGTGTTTTACCGACAAGAAATGCACGACACGGTTCGTTCTTTACTTGGAATGGTAAAAAACAGATTAAAAACGCTATGTATCAAGAAGATGCAAGCCCTTTAGATGACAAGTGCGATTGTTATGCTTGTAGAAATCATTCAAAAGCCTATATAAGACATTTGTTCAAATGTAATGAAGGAACTGCACAAGCGTTATTATCAATTCATAATATCACTTTCTTGGTTAAGTTTTCACAATTAGTTAGACAAGCTATCTTAGAAGATAGATTTGAAGAATTTTATCAAGAACACTATAATAATTTTATTTAATTTAACGTTATTCTGAACTTGAGTCCACTACTGTCCCGAATAATTCTTCTGAAATTTATTTAAGTTCAATAACCATATAGCATTGAAGTACTAAAGAAAAAGTTTAGACATTAAATTTGAAATTAAAAAAACTGTTTAATTGTTGTTGAAAACAACATAGTAGACACGAAAACATAAACGAAACCTAGATAGCGAATTTGTTTGAGGAATTTGATAGCTAAAACAAAATCACAAATTCCGAGTTATGAGCTTTAACGGTTGAGTGCTAATATTTTCGTGTCTACTCAGCGTGCCGTTTCTTTCTTTTTCTACTGTTTTCTTTCTTTTGGCTTCGCAACTCCGAAAAGAAAGAAAACAGTTAAATAAAAAACACTTTATATGTTCGCAGGGATTCTTCGCTTGCATTAAAGAAGTACTTGCAAACCACTCTGAATGACGTTTTATGTTTACATAACAGTTGATTTATGGATTGCCACGTCACTTCGTTCCTCGCAATGACGAATAAAACTATCATGGACAGTAGTGGAACTTGAGTCAGAATCCCTATAAACATTAAATGTGAAATTTATAAACCTAATTGATATTTATTAAGCATAGCTATTTGTGATGCACCGATTTGTTGGCTTGGTTGAACAGAGTTGTTGTGAACGGTACTTGATGGAGTTGATTGATTTATAGAATTAAGAGTGTCGCTGAATGCGAAACCTGACCCTTCAAGATTGTTAAGGTTTTGTACATTGTTAGCTGATAGTGTGTTTTGACGTTTGATGTATTCAGCTTTTTGAAGCGTCTGTCTATCAGCACTAATGTTTCCAGTCGGTTTTATTCCAAGCGATTGAAGTCTTCTTATTACTTCAAGACTTTGATAATCGATATTATATTGATTTGAACCTATTGGTGCAACCATAATAACCTTCAACTAATTGTGATAGTAGTACTCTCTTCTATTTATATACCACATTTTAGCATTTTTATAACCAGTTTTCAAGTATCTGATGTCAATTAAAAGGTTATAAGAAAATATCACTTAATATTTCTTAATGCTTTTTGATAAATAGTCAATTTTAAAAATATAAACAACTTTATATAAGAGTAAGGTTAGTTTATTATTAAGGTTTAAAATTATGACAACAAATGTTTCTTCAAATGTTGGTGCAACAACCAATGTAAATTCAACAGTTAGTATGAATCCATATTCATTTATGAATACTCCGATGGCAAATGATGTATTTGGATCTCAAATTTTTGGAAATAATCCATTTAGTTATCAACAACAACCAAAATTTACAACTCCACCAAATGATTTGGCATCAGCATTAGTTCAACAAGCCGTTGGAGCAAATGTAGCAAATAGTGCTCCTACAATGCAAGATTATTATCAAGCTTCACAGGTTGCAAATATGTTTATGAATCCAAGTAATATGTCGATGTCACCTTATACATCGTTTACTCAAAATGATATTTTCGCTCAACAAGCAATGCCTTTGATGTTCAATAATGGTCAGGCAATTGCTTAACTTTCTCCTTAATAACTTAACTAAATCTAAACCAAAAAAAAGATGTATTTTTATACATCTTTTTTTGTTTGTGTTATTATGAATATAATAGATTAAGGGGAGTTATAATGAGTATAGTTTCATATTTAGGTATAGACGTAGGTTCTGTAACAACAAAATTAGCATTAGTTGATGAAAAAGGTCAATATATTGATTCATATATGTTAAAAACAGCTGGTAAACCAGTGTTAGCAGTACAAACAGGTTTAAACAAAATCTTAGAACAGGCAAATGCTGCAAATAGAGAATATGATATTCAAGGTGTTGGTACTACAGGTAGTGGTAGAAACCTTGCTGGTGCGTTGGTTGGTGCTGATATTGTAAAGAATGAAATTACAGCTCACGCAGTTGCAGCTGCAACTTATATTCCAAATGTTCAAACAATTTTGGAAATTGGTGGACAAGATAGTAAAATTATTATCTTGAGAGATGGTATTGTAACAGATTTTGCTATGAACACAGTTTGTGCAGCTGGTACAGGTAGTTTTTTAGATCACCAAGCTCAACGTTTGAATGTTCCTATCGAAATCTTTGGTGAAACAGCTCTTAAATCAGAAAATCCTGCTAGAATTGCTGGTAGATGTGGTGTATTCGCTGAAAGTGACTTGATTCACAAACAACAATTAGGTTATCCTGTTGAAGATTTGTTGTATGGTCTTTGTCAAGCACTTGTTAGAAACTATTTAAGTAATTTGGCATTAGGTAAAGAAATTTTACCTACTGTATCATTCCAAGGTGGTGTTGCTACTAATACGGGTATGGTTAAAGCATTTGAAGAAGCTCTTGAAACAGAAATTGTTGTCCCACAAAACCACCAAACAATGGGTGCAATTGGTGCAGCATTATTAGCGATGGAAAACCATCAATATACTGATAATAAATCAACATTCAAAGGTTGGAATGTTGGTAATATGCAATTCCAATCAATCACTTGTCAATGTACAGGTTGTTCAAACAATTGTGAAGTTATTACGATTGTTGAAGGTGAAACTGAACATCAACACGTTGAGAATATTAAAGATATTAAAGGTAATGTAATCGCTCGTTGGGGTGGTACTTGCGGTAGATGGGATATTGCATAAATTTATTATGAGATTTGTTAACTTTTTTGAAAGTCAGCTAAATTATTGTATAATAAAAGGTATGAAAAACTGTTTTAAATTGTTTGTTATGTGTATGTTTTTGAGTGCCTTTGTTTTGCCTGTTTTTGCGAACGAGTTAACAGATGATTTGCTAGATATTGCAAAGAACTATTATAATGAAGGCAACAAAGCTAAGACGTTAGAATATGTAAATCAAATTCTGGAGATAGAAAAAGATAATCTTGAAGCTATAGAATTGAAGGTTATGTTAAATCCTCCAAAATTGAGTAAACCATTCCCTGATTTATACAAACCTCTCGTTTTTGATGTTCCTTATGTAAAAACATCTATTCAAAATGTTGATAATGCTTATGAACAAGGAATATCTGCCTATAAGAATAAAGATTATGTAAGAGCCGAAGGATTGTTTAGGCAAGCTATAAATAACGGTGGTCAAGATAATTTCAGATTGTATAATACTTTAGGACTTGTTTGTTGGGCTCAAAGAAAGTTTGATGATGCAAAGACTGCGTTTTTAAAATCAAATGAATTAAATAATTTATTTACATTACCACTTGATAACTTATCTCAAATTTATAAACAAACAGGCTCGCTAAAGGACTCAAAACAGATACTTCAAGAAGCATTGAGATTGAATCCTAAAGATTTTTGTGCATACCTACTACTAGGTGATTATTATAGATATATTAATGATACAGAAAACTCTTTAAAAAATTATAGACAAGTGGTTAGTTTAAATCCTAAATATAATACTGCATATTTAAAAATAGCAAATATGAGAACAGAGTCATTGGATTTCGCAGGTTCTAATGCAACTTTGAATTATTACTTGAAACTTAATCCATCAGATGATTATGCATATCTTTTAATTGCAAAAAATTATCAATATATGAATGAGTTTAATGAGGCTAAAAAATCTATTTATAAAGCGATTTTATCAACAAATTCTTATGAATACAGAGCAGAACTAGGTAAAATTTTGTATTATTCAGGTGATATGCAAAACGCTCTAGATATGTTTTTGCAGTCTGTAAATAAAAATTCAAAAGCTGAAGTTTATAACTATATTGGTATGTGTTATTACAATTTGCATCAATTTAATAAAGCTATAACATACTTAAATAAGGCGTTATCAATGCCTGATTATAGAATTATTTATCATTACAACCTTGCAAAAGTATATGAAGCATTAAAAGATGATATCAGTTACGAACGCTGTATGAACTCAATTAGAGATTATGCTTTGGAATCTTTCCAAGATTATATAGATAAAGCGAGTGTGTTATTTGATTCTGATAGTAAAAATGCTGCAATCAATGTTCTAAATGAAGGTATTGTCAGATATCCACTTGTAAAAGAGTTATATCTAGAAAAATTGAAAATATATGATATGACAGATGACACTCAAGGGGTTGAAGCTGTAAAAAATGATATTGAGAGGGTGTTTAAATAATGAGAAATTTCTTAAAAACAATTAAGAACTTTACAGTTCTTTTTGTGCTTTTATTGTTGTGTTTTTATTCAGTGCAAGGTTGTTGCGCTAAGACTCCAAATTTAAGATTTGCACAAATTAGCGATGTACATTATGCACTTGAACAAGATGATACAAGTTATAAGTTGTTAAAATCATCACCTTGTTTATTAGATGATGCTATCCAACAAGTAAACAAGACTTCTAATATTGATTTTACTGTTTTTACAGGGGATTTAATAAACTTACCGAAGGAAAAAGATTTGATGAGTTTTATTTCTCATGCTAATCTTTTAAATACTGCGTGGTATCCCGTGTTAGGAAATCATGATACATCTCCAACAGAATCTTTAACAAAACAAAAATTCTTCGATATTATGTGCTGTCATAACAAGGATTTTTGTTATAAAAATTCTTATTATTCATTCGCACCTAAAAAAGGATACAGGGTTATAGTTTTAGATACTATCTTTGATGATAAAAGATGTAGTAACGGGACTATTTCAGAAGAACAACTATCTTGGTTGAAAGATGAATTATCAGTTTCTAAAGGTGATATTATTTTGATATTTACACATGTTCCAGTCGTAGAACCATATCCTAGCGAAAACCATAGATTGTTAAATAGTTATGATTTGAAACTTTTGTTGAAGAAGTTTGATAATCCTATAATTGTTTGTTCTGGACATTATCACGCAACAAAAATTGTGCAAGAGGATAATGTATTATATATAGAAACTCCATCATTAGTTACTTATCCTTGCGCTTTTAGAGTTATAGATATAACACCACATAAGAAAAAAGTTTTGGTTGATGTATATTTTAAAGAAACAAGATTAAAAGAACTTCAATCAAAGGCTAAAGCTAAGTGTTTTGGTGCAAATATGCTTTATGGACAAGATAAAGATAGGTCTTATACTTATGAAATTGAACGATAGAACTTAAATATACAAATTAAAAAAGACCTCTTGAAAAAAGAGGTCTTTTGTTTTCTGGGGGGGGAGAGGGGTATATATAAAAATCTTTATTTTTTAAATAACTGGTTATAAATATCTGATAAATATTCTGTAACCATTTTACCTGGAGCATTATCTTTATCTGATTTATCTGCAAGTGATAATGCCATCATTGAAAATTCTTCCTTAGTGATCTTACCATCACCTTCTTGAAGTCTATCCATACCCATAAAGTATGAAAATACTTCTTTTTCAGATAATTTATTACCATATTCGCCTTCTTTTTCAACATTTAATCTATCGAAAGAGAGTTTTAAGGTTTCTTCATCAGGTGTTTCTGCATAATTGTCCTTTGCAATTTCTTCTTCTTTAGCTTTGAATTCATCAAAACTAATTGCTCCATCACCATCTGTATCGTATTCCTTTATGTATGACCTAGTTAAATCAACAAAATCACCAACGAATTCATTTGAATCTGTTTTATCAGACACAATAAAATCTTTTGGTTCGTTGTTTAACCCTATATTTCTAGAAACATTAATTGTCCATTGATTAAAAGCCTTGCCTTTTGATAAATGTGCGTTAGCTGTGTTATTAATTCCTAATCCCATAAATAATAATCCTTAAACTTAATTCCTTTTATATAAAGTATTTTTTTGTTTAAGAATTGATTAATTTCTTTAAATAGATATTAAGAAAGTGATAATAAAAAGTCTGTAAGTTCTTTTATAGAGTACTGTTCTCTAATTGTAAAGAATTGTTTCTTTGTTTTTTCTTTAACATAATCGAGGGTGTTTCCATCAAGAAATGTTTCTGAAAATGGCTTCAGCATAATTGATGGAATAATTACAATATCTGCATCTATGTCTTTAACTGTGTCAATCAAATCATCAGAGGTTATTAAGCCTGCAACTGTAATGTGTTCACCCCAGTATTTTGATTTTACAGGACTAAGGATACATTTTAGATTTTCTATTTTATTCAAATGCTTTGTAATTATTTTCATAGCAGGAACTGCAGCAAAAGAAGTTGCAAGAGTTATTGTTAATGGCTCTTTTATTTTTGTTGGAAGTTCTAAAGAATAAAAATCCTCTAATAATGCTCTTAATGAACCGACTCCGTCATCAAGTTGAGAAAAGTTCCCATAATATTCTTTCTCGGGAATTTCTTGTTCTGCAAGCAAGAAAATCTCATCAGAACAACAAGCTTTAGGGTATTTTTTAGAAATCTCAATCGTTTCTTTAGCAACTTTTTTATCTACTCGAGTGAGCATAGAATCGGTTCTGTACATTGTTATTCCGACTGGTACAATAGCTATTGATAAAACACAATCGCCAAGACTTGTAAGGTCTTTTAATGTACGCTCAAGTTCTTTTCCGTCATTATAGTTTGGACACAAAACTATTTGTGCATGAAACGGAATTTCATTTTCCTTAAACCATTTTAGATTATCCATTATTTTAGAAGCATTAGGATTTCTAAGCATTTTAACACGTAGTTCAGGGTTTGTAGTATGTACTGACACATAAAATGGTCCAAGATGCATTCTGCGAATTCTATCTTTGTCTTCGTCTTTTAGGTTTGAAAGAGTAATATAAGTGCCTTGAAGGTAGGATAGTCTATAGTCATCGTCTTTAATATAAAGAGTGTTTCTAAGACCTTTTGGTTGTTGGTCTACAAAACAAAATATGCAGTGGTTTAAACAAGGCTTTATTTTGTCGAAAACTGCACTTTCAAAGATAATACCTAAATCTTCATCAAAATCTTTCTCTAACTCTATTTCTTCAATTTCACCGTTTTTCTTTTGAATTTCTATAGTTAATTCTTCGGTTTTGCAATAAAAATTATAGTCTATTAAATCAGTCATAGTAACACCATCAATAGATAAAAGAACGTCACCTGATTCTATTTCAAGTTCTTCTGCGATTGAACCTTCTTCTACTGAACTTACTATTGCTGGCATTACTTTAGTTCCTCTATTAAATCTATCAAGTTTTTATATTCACAAATTGTGTTGTTTAAAACAAGTTTGTGGTAAGTATTTTTAGTCCAATTCTCACTTAGTGCTTGTTCTGTTTCCGTTTTGAGTTTCAAAAGATTTGTTTTTAGCATATTAAATAACTGTTCTCTTTCAGAGTCATTTAATATATCTGAGCAAGAAATTTTAATTTTTGTCATAGAAACAAACTGTGTAGGGTTTGTAGAAGTATTTTTTAGAAGTTTTTCTTTTAGATAAGATAAGCCTTCCTCTGTCACAGAGTAGTAAAAATAAGGTTTTCCACCATCTGTATAGAATTTGCTTGAGAAAATATATTTTTTCTTCTCAAGTTTTTTCAGTGCAGGTTGAAGTGTCCCAAAACTTGGTTTTGTGATTGAACCGTAGTTTTTGTTTATACACTTTGAAAGTCCATACATTGTAGTTTGTGATTTGTTCAGAATATATAAAATTAAAATCTCATTCATAGATTAATAATAGCATAAATTGAGATTTATAAAAGTTTTAACTGTTTTTTTACAAAATCAAGGTCTTCTTTGTAGGTTATTTTAATATTGTTTTCATCGCCTTGTGTTAAATAAATATCTGAAAGATTATAGTGTTGAATTAGTCCACAATCGTCTGTGACTTGACAATTAGAATCATCGTTTGCTAATTCGTGAGCCTTTTTTATAAGCGATAATTTGAAACATTGTGGGGTTTGCGCACGTTTTAAATATTTTCTTTGGGGAATTGTTTTAATTGTGTTGTTATCATTGATTTCATAAATTGTGTCAGTTGAATCAATCGCTACGCAAACAGCTTGTTTTTCCTCAAGTTCTTTTATGCAGTTAGATATTATTTCTTTAGAAATTAGAGGCCTTACTCCGTCATGAATAAGGATATTTGCTTCACTATCTTTTATTGCAGAAATTCCATTATAAGAGCTATCTTTTCTAGTTTCTCCACCTTGAATTACTTTTTGAACTTTTTTGTGGTTTTTAGTGAGTTCTTTTACTTTTTCTAAAAATTCTTTTGAGGTAACAAGATAGATTTCATCAATGAGTTTGTGTGTTTCAAACGCATCAATTGTGTATTCTAAAATTGTTTTATTGTTTATTTTTGCAAATTGTTTTGGTATTCCTAGATTGCATCTAGAACCAGTGCCTGAAGCTAGTATAAGAGCTATATTTTTCATTAAACCTCACCTTTTATTATGGAACAGGGTCATAACCACCCTCATTGAGTGGATGACATCTTGCAATTCTTTTAATTCCAAGCCAACCGCCTTTAACTACTCCATATTTTATGATTGCCTCTTTTGTGTATTGAGAACAAGTCGGATAAAATCTGCATTTTGAAGGTGTTAGCTTAGAAAATTTTTGATAAATTTTAATTAAAAATAAAATCAAATTCTTCATATAAATATTTTATCATAATGATAAAAATTAATTTTCTTTTTTATATGGTTTTGGATAATAATCATCAATCCAAACTATTGTAATATTTCTTGCCATATCAAAAGGATTTGATACGGTGTTATTGTATTTTTCTACTTTTTTATTTAATAGTTTTAAAAATTTCACAAATTTCATATTTTTATTATTTATCAAAATTTTATTGAATAATTACCTTGTAAGGTGTATTTCTTTTAATAATATTACCAATAATGGCAATAGCCTTTGTGCTAATAAAGTTTATTATTGTGGTATAATTCTTGTATGGCTATATTTTCAGATGATGATAATGGATTAAATAAAAAGAACGTCAAAGAAAAAAATCCGATGATTAAAACTGAGGAAATTGAGTATGACAAGACGTTTGAAAGCTCTATTCGTCCTAAAACATTTGATGATTACATAGGACAAAAAGAGCTAAAAGAAACATTGAAAATATCTATTGAGGCGGCAAAGATTAGAGAAACCTCTTTAGACCATTTATTATTTTATGGACCACCAGGATTGGGGAAAACGACATTAGCAATGGTTATTGCTAATCAAATGGGTGTTGATATAAAAATAACATCAGCGCCATCTTTAGAACGTCCACGAGATATTATAGGATTATTGATGTCTATAAAAAGTGGTACAATTTTGTTTATCGATGAAATTCATAGACTTAATAAAATATCAGAAGAAATTTTATATCCAGCTATGGAAGATTTTGCTCTTGATATGACGTCAGGAAAATCTCAAACCGTACAATCTATAAGAATCCCTATCCCAAAGTTTACACTTATTGGTGCTACAACTAAGGCAGGTTCTTTATCTGGTCCATTAAGAGATAGATTTGGAATTATTCATAGATTACAATTCTATTCAAAGGAAGAACTTGCTCAAGTTATTAAAAGAACAGCAAATATTTTAGGTATAAAAATAACAGATGATGGCGCTGAAGTAATTGCAAATTCATCTAGGGGTACTCCACGTATAGCAAACAGATTGGTTAAACGTGTTGCAGATTTTGCGATAATAAAATATGAAGGTTTGATTACTGAACAGGTTGCAAGAGAATCGTTATTAAAGCTTAATATTGATGAATTTGGACTTGATACGATTGATAGACAGTTACTAAGATTTATTGTCGAAAGTTATGATGGTGGTCCAGTCGGCATTGAAACGATTGCAGCAGCTTTATGTGAAGATGTAAAAACTATAGAAGATGTTTATGAGCCATATTTGATGCAGTTAGGCTTTTTGCAAAGAACTCCGAGAGGTAGAAAAGTGTCACCTGCTGGTTATAGACATTTAGGTTTAAGAGTTAATAATGAACAGCAAACCTTGTTTTAAATAGAGGTTTATGCTAGTATTCATTTTATAAGTACTATTATTAGGAGCAAATTATGATTGAAATGAAAGTTATGGGAATAGCATTAGACACTCGTTCTGGTTCACCGATTGTAGTGTTACATGACTTGGAAAATAAAAAGGCTTTACCTATTTGGATTGGTTCAGCTGAAGCAAGTGCTATTATCAGAAAAATTGAGAAATTAGCCGTTGCTAGACCTATGACACATGATTTGGTCGTAGATGTTGTTGACAAGACAGGTTATACTGTAGATAGAGTTGAGATAAATGATGTCGAAGAAGAAACTTATTTTGCTACTATCTTTTTAACAAAAGAGGACGAAGTTATTGAAATAGATTCAAGACCATCAGATGCTATTGCGATAGCAATGCGAGCTGAAGCACCTATCTTTGTTACAGAAAATGTTTTAATGGACGGAGCTGTGTCTACAGATTCAGCTAGAGATGAAGAAGAAGCAGAGGAATTTAAGGACTTTATCCAAAGTGTAAAACCTTCTGACTTTGAAAAATTGATAAATAAACATAGAGAGTCTGATCAGTAGATTTAAAAGCCTGCTAATGCACATTGATTTGTGATACAAATAATAAATATACGAGGGTTGAATTATTTAAGTTTACCTATTTGTTTAGAAATAGGTTTTCCAACAATTTTTTCAGCAATTTTTTCACCAGCAACCCATCCTCCAATCATAGCTCCTGGAACAGGTATTGGTAAGCAAGCTACTGTTAATGCACTTGATAAGAGAACTCTTACAGCTGATTTACTACCTTCGATGACAGCTTTTGATGTTCCACCTTGTTTTTTTGCTAGAATGACATCATTAACTCCAGCTATTTCACCAAGAGTATTTTTTATTGCTCCACCAGAATTCTTTAATCCTTTTAAGGTTGCTGTTACTGAAGAAGTGTTGTTTTCTTTAGCTTGAGCTTTTGCTTTTTTTACATTTCTGCCAATTTCTGAACACCCTTCTGATATAGCAGAAATAGATGTTGAACCTGATTTAACTTTTTTGAATAATGGTGTTATATAGGTTGATATAAAACCTTTTCCTTTTTGAGGTGTAGGAACAGGTAATGTTGGCGTAGCTCCTATTAGAGTTTGTCTTTTTGTTGCAAATTCTTTGCTTTGAGCTACACAATTTCTTATGATTTTAGTAGATGATATACTTAACACTTTCACAATAACCCTATTATACTGCACACATATATATAAAGTAAAGTTTTGATTTAAATTTGCTATTTAGTTTAAAATTTGTTATATCTTTATCTTTTTTTGATATAAAATAATGAAGAAGGAGTGTAATCATGTGGAAATATTCAGATAAAGTAATGGATCATTATCGACACCCAAGAAATGTTGGTAGTATTAGTGATGCAGATGCCGTAGGAGTTGCCGGTTCTTTAGCTTGTGGCGATTCTTTGAAAATATATTTAAAGATAGAAAATGGAATAGTTGTTGATGCAAAGTTTCAAACTTTTGGTTGTGGTTCAGCTGTAGCAAGTTCTAGTGTTTTGACTGAAATGGTTATAGGAAAGCCTATTGAAGAAGTCAAGAAGATAACAAATCAAGATATTGCAGATGAATTAGATGGTTTACCACCTGAAAAAATGCACTGTTCAGTAATGGGGCATGAAGCTTTAGTTGATGCCTTGAAAAACTATTTTAATGAAGAAGAAATTGAAGAAGTTGTAGAAGAAAAAACTCCATCAAAGGTTGTTTGTACTTGTTTTAATATTACAGAAGATGTTATAAAAGATGCAATTATTAATAAAAAATTAACTACTTTAGATGAGGTTGTTAATTATACAAAAGCTGGAAGTGCTTGTGGACGTTGTAAAGATACAATTAAAGGTTTGATTGATAAGTTCGCAGTTAAGGATAAGCCAAGTCTATCACCAGCTCAGCTAATTTTAAAAATTAATAAAGTAATTGAAAATGTAATTGCACCAGAATTACAAAAAGATGGTGGCGATATTGAATTAGTTGATATTGAAGATAATAGAGTATTTGTAAAACTTCAAGGTCGCTGTTCACAATGTAAAAACTCTGTTTTAACAATAAAAGCGTTTGTTGAAACAACATTAAGAGATAAAATTAGTAAAGATATAGAGGTAGTACAAGTATAATGGTTATATATTTAGATAATAACGCAACAACAAGGGTTGATGATAAGGTATTAGAGGTTATGTTGCCATATTTAAAAGATGAATATGCAAATCCTTCTAGTATGTATGAATTCAGTACTAATGCATCAAAGGCGATTGATGATGCAAGACATTCGATGAAAGAATTTTTAGGTGCTAATAGCGCTAAAGAAATCGTTTTTACATCTTGTGGTTCAGAAAGTGCTAATACTGCAATTAAAGGTGCTGTTTCTTATAACAAAAATAAAAAGCATATTATAACTACAAAAGTTGAACACCCTTGTGTCTTAAATACCTATAAAATGCTTGAAAAACAAGGATATAAAGTTGATTATATTGGTGTTAATTCAAACGGAGAATTAGAACTTGATGAATTGAAATCTAAAATCACACCTGATACAGCTTTGGTTTCGGTTATGTGGGCTAACAATGAAACAGGTGTAATTTTCCCGATTAAAGAAATAGGAGAGATTGTTAAATCTAAAAATCCTGAAACATTGTTCTTTGTAGATGCTGTTCAAGCAGCAGGTAAAATTAATATTGATGTAAAAAACACAAATATTGATATGTTAGGTGTTTCAGGTCATAAATTCCATGCTCCAAAAGGCATTGGCGCTTTGTATGTAAATTCTAGCGTTGTTTTGCCACCTTTGATTAATGGTGGTCATCAAGAACGTGGGTATAGAGCTGGTACAGAAAATGTTCCTTATATTGTTGGTATGGGTAAGGCTGCAGAGCTTGCTATGGATAATATGAAATACGAACTTTCAGAAGTTAAACGCCTTAGAGATAAATTAGAAACAGGTATTTTAAAGAATATTTTTAATGCAAGATTAAACACATCTATTTCAAATAGAGTTCCAAATACAACAAATATAGGTTTTGAATATGTTGAAGGTGAACTTATACTGTTGCATTTGAGCGATATTGGTGTTTGTGCAAGTTCTGGTAGTGCTTGTACTTCTGGTTCACTTGAACCAAGTCATGTTCTTCGAGCAATGGGAACACCGTTTACTTCATTACATGGTAGTATTAGATTTAGTTTGAGCCGTTTTACTACAGAAAAAGAAATCGACTATGTGCTAGATAATATAGGAAAAGTTATTGGTGAAATCGTTGCAATTTCTCCATATCAAGAAGAATTAGAACATTTACGTAAATCAAGATAAGTTTGGAGGTAATAATGTTTCAAGTATATACACAAAAAGGAAATGAAAGTTTAACAAAAACTTTGGTTGGTGAATTCAAAGATTATGATGAAGCGATGGATAAAGCAGAAGCTTCTATTGAAGGTAAATCTGAATTAAAATACATTGTCGAAGAAACAAACGGCTGTTTTAACAGTTATGGTGATTTGGTTGCAACTGTTATTGCAGAAAGTGACTAGTTTCTAGAAAGTTTTTATAATAAAAAAGAGGAACTTTGTGTTCCTCTTTTTATTTGTATGTAATAGTTGAATATTTAGTTAAAAACAAACTTTGAATAAAATTTCAATAAGCCTTGAAGTTTCTTCTTCTTTTCTGAAATCTTATTGAATTCTGACTTTATCTCCTCAAGTTCAGCTAGTAGAGTGTTTAACTCCTTTCTGTGTTCTACTAGTTCTTGTTTAGGCTCATCAGTGTTTTTCTCAGTTTTTGTTTGAGTATCTTCAAGCCAGCTAGGAGAAAAACCTTTTGTTTTAAAGAAATCTTTAGAGTTCATATTAAGCTCCTTGACTTAGAGAATGTAGATAATCTACCATATCAAAATTTCCATATAGAAAAGTAAGTGGTTGCTTCGAGTACTCCCCCACTTCTCGTTTTATATCCTTAAAAGCTTCTGAATCAAAATTAAATCCTGTCATTTCAGAAAATTCTATCATCATTTCGTCTGTATCCACGTTAAAATACTTGTCCATACCCTTCACCTCATTATTGTCTTATTAACTAACAATATATATGACGGATTGTTTTGTTAAAATCTTTAATAAAACTTGAAAAATGTTAAGTTTTTGTTACAATATAGAAAGGTAAAAAAGAAAAGGTGTTTTATATGAAAATTATTATTGGTTCTGATCACGGTGGATATGACTTAAAAAATGTTATTAAAGAACATTTAAAAGAAAAAGGTGTTGAAATAATTGATGTTGGTACTGAAACTTTGGTATCTTGTGATTATCCAGATATTGCAAAAGCATTAACTAAAAAGGTTTTAGAAGAAAATGTAAAAGGTATTTTAGTTTGTGGAACAGGTATTGGCATGTCTATTGCAGCTAACAAGTATGATGGAATCAGAGCTGCATTATGTTCTGATACATTTTCTGCTAGAATGACAAGAGAACACAATGATTCTAATGTTTTGTGTTTAGGTGAAAGAGTTTTAGGTAAGGGCTTAGCTCTTGATATTGTAGATATTTGGTTAGAAACACCATTTTCTGAAGGTGAAAGACACAAACATAGAATAGAATTGATAGAAAAAATTGAAAAAGAAAGGGCATAATGAGCGAAATTACTTCTTACAAATTAGCTTGTGTTATAGCTAGAATATTAGATGAAAAATTAGGTAAAGATATTACAATTTTGAATATTAGTAATGTATCATCATTTGCAGATTATTTTGTTATATGTTCTGCAGATGCTAGCACTCAGGTTAAAGCTCTTACAGAAGCTGTAAAATTGAGAGTGAGAGAATTGTTCTCTCGTCAGGCTGTTAGAATTGAAAATGATATGAAAAATCGTTGGAATTTATTGGATTACAGCGATGTAGTTGTTCATATTCTTCATAAAGAAGAAAGAGAAATGTATGCAATCGAAAAATTCTGGAATCACGCATTTAGTGTTTCTGAAGAAGAATGGTTGAAAGAGTCTGAAGAATACTCTGAATACAAATAAATCTTTGCGTAATCTATTAAAATATGATAGGATAATGGTATGGAAGATACTCAAGAATTAAAAGATATAAAACAATCAATACAAAAGGTCGTTCTTGCAATGGCAAGAGATCCAAAAAATACAGAAAATTACCACGAGCTTGCACGTTATTATGCTATGCAAGAGGATTATGATAAGGTTATTTCTGTTTATGAAACACTTTTGACTATTGACCCAAGAGATGAACAGGCTTTATTGAATATTGGTAGTATATATTTCTTTCAACAGGAGTATAGAAAAGCATTAAAGTATTTTGAAAAGGCTATGTCTGTAAATCCAAGTAATTATTTGGTTTACTATAATTTAGCAAATACATATGCAGAGATGAAGAACTTCTCAAAAGCTTTACGTTGGTATAATAGAACTTTAGATTTTATTTCAAATGAACCAGAAATTTATAATTCAATCGCTCTTTTATATCACGATTTTGAAGACTATGTCGAAGCTAAAGCTTATTATGAAAAGGCTCTATCGTTAGATTCTCAAAATTTAACAGCGTTAGTAGATTTAGGTAATGTATGTTTTAAATTATTTGATTATGAAGGCGCTTTTAAATATTATAGTCAAGTATTTAGTTTAGAGCCTGACAATCAAACTGTCGCACTTTGTTTAGCTAATACACTTTCTTTAATGAAAGATGAAAACAGAGCTAATACTTATTTTGAAAAAGCATTACAATTACAGGGAGATAGTTTGTATAGAGCATATATTTGTTATGCAATTTCAAAATCTGATTTTGGTAAATATGAAGAAGCGATTAGCCTTTATAAAAAAGCCATTGAGGTTGACCCTGAACAACCAAAAGCATATATTTTGTTAGGTAATATGTATTCAAATCAACGTAAGTTTGCTGAGGCTGAAGAACAGTACAAAGAAGCTTTGAAGATTACTCAGTTAGATCCAGATTTGTATATTTTGATAGCAAATACTTATTATATGAATAATGAAATTGAACGCTCAATTTATTCATACAAAGCTGCTGTTGGTTTAAGTCCAGAAAATGATGAGTTTAAACTTGTTTATATACAAGTTGTCGAAGATTTTATTGAAGAAAGCAGGAAAGATGAGATTGTCGCAAACTTCTAATAATCATTCACTTTTTGAAAGAATTGTTGCAGTCCTTAACTATTTAACTTATGGATTAGTTGGGTTTATTTATTTGTTATTAGTTGCAATGAGAAAATTAAGATTAACTCCTTTTTTACAATATCATATATTTATGACATTTTTCTTAGTGATTTTATATTGGTTGGTGACTGTTTTATTGTCATTGTTGGTACAAGTTCTTTCAATAATTCCGTTTATTAATGTTTTAGTTTTGAAAGTATTATTTTATTTCAATGCACCATTGTTTTTGGGTAAATATTCACTAGTTTCAGGGGCTATGCACTTATTTGTGTTATATTTGTGTGCAACATCATTTATTGGACAATATAGTTTTGTTCCTTGGGCATCTGACATTATTATAAAAAACGTAAGACGCTAATTTTAAATTCGTCTATTAAGATGAGTTTTGAAGAATAATTTATAGAGTCATGTTGATTTTGCCGTAATTATCATTATAAAGATAATAGAGGGTAAAATTATGGTAGTTTCTTACACGACTAATTATTCACAGATTGATCCGTATGGAATGAAGAATAATAACCAAATGCAAACAAATGCAGATGGTGGTGGTAATGGTGGTGCTTTTTTGAAGATGTTTGAAGATACTGAATCAGATGACTCAAAAACATCAAAAGAAACAAAAGTTGAGTATGCAACCGATACTCCATCTTTATATGCTGATTATCAGGCTAGTGAAAGCGTTATTAGAGACTATATTGATAATTCCTTGTTGTTGAATACAGAGCAAGTGGCTTGTACGAATATAGCTCAGCATTTGGCTTTAAAATCAAATGTTAAAGAAACTTTGAAATTTTTAAATACACAAGCTGCAAAAAACATGGTTAATTCAAGAAAAAGAAATTATAATTTTCAAACTAAACCTGTTGAATCAGCTAAGACAACTGCTGAAAATAATTTCTTTAAGACTATCCCTAATAAGAATTTCTTCTTGTCATAATTATAAAGTCATTGCGAAAATTTGCATCGCAAATTTGTGGCAATCCATAAATAAACAATTCAGAGTGTGCAATAAATAACTTTTGAAATAAGAGAATAACCTGTGCGAACATATATTATCACGTCTACTTACTCCGTTTATTATCCCTTTGTCGGATAATTGTCCATTATAATCGGTTAAAGTATATTAAAAGGTGTGATTTATGAAAAAAATAATTTTATACATATTAGGAATTCTATTTATAATAGTTCTTTTTCAAATGATAGCAAAAGGCTATAATCCAAATACTTTTAGGCAAGAGTTTAGACCTACATATAATTCGACTCCAAAAAATTTCTCAAGAGATGAGCCTAATGCAAGATTAGAAATAAAAGACAATAGTTCTATACCTAATCAGTTAAGAGAATTTAGAAACGATACAAATGAAGATACTAAGTATAATTCAAGTTGTCAATTTGGAGTTTGCGTTCCAGGAGGAAAGCAAAAATAAGAGATTTTAGTAGCAAAAAATATTTTTAGGAACGTTTAAATCTGATAAGAGAAAAGAGGATTTATTATGAATACTAAGAGTATAGCTACTAAAATTATTGCAGGTACTATGGCATTATCACAGACTGCCTGCAAAAGAGAACCAATTCATCAAATTACTAATGTAACGAAGTATCCAATAATTGAAAGAGTTGATTCTTTTACTAAATCAGCTTTAAACAATGTTGATACTACATTTGCTGAAAGAATTAAGGTGGATACATTAGAGATATCTAATAAAAAGTTAAATGATAAAGATAAATTAGTTGAATACCTTGATAAGAATGCAAGACGTTCAAATTCTGATGTTTTGGTTGATACAAGACCTGTATATAGCTTTGGAATGAGATATGACGGTAAAATGGGATATCGATTGAGAATGGAGAATTTTTATGAACCTAAATATATTCCATCAGAAATGGCTGGAGTTATGCAAAATAAGGTTTATACAAACAAATCAGAAGACAAATTCTTTGTTCCTGTAACATATTATGGTATAAGAAATCCAAAAGCTGAAAAATAGGTATTTGATAAAAATGTATTAATACAAAAAAGAGTGCCATAACTGACACTCTTTTTTGTTAGCTTTTATAAAATGTTTATTATAAAACATCAAATCCTGTGTATTTTCTCAATACTTCAGGGATTACAACACTTCCGTCTTCTTGTTGGAAGTTTTCAATAATAGCTGCAAATGTTCTACCTACAGCAAGACCAGAACCATTGATTGTGTGAACAAATCTAACTTTACCATCTTTGTCACGATATCTGATGTTTGCACGTCTAGCTTGGTAATCACCGTAATTTGAACAACTAGAGATTTCTTTATAGTTGTTATATGATGGTAACCAAACTTCTAAGTCGTAACATTTGTTTGCTGAGAAACCTATATCAGAAGTACAAAGTGCAACTCTTCTAAATGGAAGTCCTAGCATTTCTAACATTCTTTCACCGTCAAGAGTTAGTTTTTCGTGTTCTTCAGGACTTGATTCAGGAGTTGTTAATTTTACCATTTCAACTTTATTGAATTGGTGAACTCTGATTAATCCTCTTGTATCTTTTCCTGCAGAACCTGCTTCACGTCTAAAACAAGGTGTGTAAGCTGTCATATATTTTGGTAAATCAGATTCTGATAAGATTTCATTAGCATAAATATTTGTAACAGGTACTTCTGCTGTTGGAATTAAGTATAAATCTTCATCTACACATTTATACATATCTTCAGCAAATTTAGGTAATTGACCTGTACCAGTCATTGTTGCACTGTTTGCCATAAATGGAGGTAGAATTTCTTCATAGCCTTCGTTTTCAGTGTGTTGGTCTAAGAAGAAATTGATAATAGCTCTTTCAAGTCTAGCACCTTTACCTCTATATAGTGTAAATCTTGATTGTGAAAGTTTAACACCACGTTCAAAATCTACAATATTTTTTTCTTCGCAAATATCCCAATGTGCCTTTGGTTCAAAGTTGAATTTTGTAGGTTCACCTTTTCTGTATACTTCTACGTTGTAGTCTTCTGTTGGACCAATAGGAGTTGATTCATCAGGAATGTTTGGAATGTGCAATAATAAATCTTTTTGTTTTGCATCAAGTTCAGTTTGTTTGTCTTCCAAAACTTTTATTCTATCACCAAGCTCTCTTACTTCTGCTTGAATTGATTCTGTATCTTCACCATTCTTTTTCATAATACCGATTTTTTGTGACTCAGACTTTCTTGTTGCTCTAAGTTCATCAGCTTCTGATTGAATTTTTCTTCTTTCTACATCAATTTCAATAACTGAATCAATTGATAGTTCAGGGTTTCTTCTTTTTAATAACTCGTTAATCTTTTCAGGATTTTCTCTAATTAGTTTAATGTCTAACATATTGCTTCCTCTTTATCTATTCTATAATTTTATTTTATTAAAAATATAATTTATATTCAAATATTTATTATCGACTATTAAGCACCTATTTCTTTAAGTAGTTTAAAATAGCTTTTTCTCTCTTTGTTTTTCTTTGTTTGTTTCTCTTTTAATACAGGTTCTTTAGTCTGTGAATTCAAATCTTGGTGAATGTTTTGTTTTACTTCTTTTTTAAATTGAGTTCTATCGTTTTTTATTTTTTTAGGGTCAAGATTTATTGTTATTTGGTTTTCAACGATATTTCTTCCGATTGCTTTTTCAAGGTTCGCACGAGCTGTATTATATTGATAAAGAGTATTATAATAATTTAGTTGAGCATCTTTATATTGAAGTTGAGCTTCTTTAAGTTCAACAGGGTTTCCCACTCCAGATTTATAACGTCCAAAAGATAGTTCATAGTTTTCTTTCGCTTGTTTTACAGTTAATGTAGCTACTGGAATCATATTTTTCTTTTCAAGTAAATTATAATAAGCAGTTTGAATTTCTAAATAAATATCGTTTTGTGTGCTTGTTGCGTTTGCGATTTCTCTTGTATAAAGAGTTCGAGCTTCTTTTATTTCATTTCTAATCAACATTGCATTGATAGTAGGGAAGTTTAGATATCCACCTAGATTATAACCATAGTTAGAAGTAAAACTCCTACCACCGATTTGATACTGACCTTCTACTGAGATTTGTGGAAACCATGATTTTTTCGTGAGTTGAAGGTTTTGTCTTGCACTTTCAACTTTAGAAATAGATAATTTATAATCAGGTCTAGCCTCTTTTGCAACTTCTATTGCTTGATTTAAACTAAGGCTACAAGGATTATATCTTAGTTTATCTTTTACTGTATATTGATTGAAATAAGGCATACCCATTGAGTTGTTTAAAGTTGCCATTGCAACCATAAGTGAATTTTGAGCTTCTATTAAAGATAGTTTTGCATTACTTAAGTTTACCTCAGCTATAGTTAAATCAACTTTAGGACTTGTTCCTGCTGTGTAGAAAGCTTTGGCTTGTTTATAAAACATATCATACCTTGTAACCATTTCTTCTGCTACACGTAGCTGTTCATAAGAATAAAGGACATTATAATAGGCATTTTTTACATCACAGATAACTTGATTGATTGTTGAGGTTAACATAATCTTGTATTGTTCATTTTCAAGTTTTCTTATTGTTACTTGGTTTTGTGTTACTCCAAAGTCATATAGCATTTCAGACACTGAGATTTGACCAAGCGTATAGTAGTTATAAATCAGATTCCTTCTGAAAACATCAGATAATTGAAGTTGTTTTATTCTTGTATATCCTGTTTGCCAAGAAAACTGTGGAAACCAACTTGACCACGCTTGTTTTACCCTATAATCTGATGCAAACACATCTTGAATAGCTGCTTGAATTTTAGGATTATTTCCAAGTGCAAATTTTATACAATCATCGAGTGATACTTCAATATTGTTTTGAATACTACCTTCAATTACTGTATCTTGAGTAATCTTTGATTTAACTAAAGGTTGAACATTGTCACTATCAGGGTATTCTTCTTTAGAAAATTTAGAACCTAAGCTAAATGCAAAAACATTATTGCAACCAAGTAGGACTATTAAAAGTATTGAAAGAATTTTTTTCAATTACTTTTGCTCCTTTCTTTTTTGTATATAAGTTTTTGCTTTTTCTACGACAAACTTAAATGCTCTAATTATTCCACCACCATAAGCCCATTCTTTCATTATATTAACTATAACAAAAAATGAAGGAACAAGAATACTACCGATAAAGGAAACAGCAATCATACCACCAAACACTGTCATACCGATTGAGTGACGGCTACCAGCACCAGCACCTTTTGCAAGAATAAGTGGTAATAGACCAAGCAAGAATGCTATATTTGTCATCATAACAGCTCTAAATCTTAGTTTTGCTGCTTGAAGTGCCGCATCAATATAGTTCATACCATCTTTTTCCATAGCATCTTTAGCAAATTCTACAATAAGAATAGCTTGCTTTGTACCAAGTCCAACTAACATAACAAGTCCGATTTGAGCATAAATATCTAGTGAATAACCTGAAATATATTGGAAGAATAAAGCTCCAACAAGTGCTACAGGAGAAATTAGCATAACGGCAATCGGTAAAGTCCAACTTTCATATAATGCTACTAAGAACAAGTATACAAAAGTTAGTGCCATCGCAAGGATTGGTCCAATTTGACCTGCTGATTTTTTTTCTTGGAAAGATGTACCAGACCATTCATAACCCATATCTTTGTCTAGAATTTTATCTGAAATCTTTTCCATTTCATTCATAGCCTGACCAGAACTTACGTTGTTCGCAGGAACACCGTTTATAGTTACAGCAGGATACATATTGAAACGTGAAATTGTATAAGGTCCAACTGTATCAACGAGTTTTATTATTGAGTTGATTGGAACCATATATCCAAGATTGTTTTTAACATAGATTTTATCTAAATCAGATGGTTTTATTCTGTATGGAGCATCTGCTTGAATATAAACACGATAAACTCTATTATAAAGGTTGTAGTCGTTTACATAAGTAGAACCTAGTTGAGATGCTAGAGTGTTGTAAACAGATAAAATATCAACCCCTTGTGACATAGCTTTTTCTTCATCAATCTCAACTTTTATCTGTGGTAGAGATGATGTATATGTTGTAAACAGTTTTGAAAATTTAGGATTCTTTCTAGCTTCTTGTAAGAATTTTTGAGTTACATTAAACAATTCTTCAGGAGTTTTATCTCCTTTATCAAGTAGCATATATTCAAATCCACCGAACATGCTCATACCTGAAATTGATGACGGAGCAAATGTTGCAACTGTACCTTCTGAATAGTGTCTATATTTTCTATTTATTTGTGCTTGAATAGATGCTTGAGAAAGTTTTGCACTCTTTCTTTTTGACCAAGGTTCAAGACTTGTTACGACAAGAACTGTGTTATCACCAGAAAAACCTGCAATTTCAAGAGTATCTTTAACCCCTTTTATTTTTGCAATTTCTTTGGCTACTTCTTGACCAACTCTATCAGAACGAGCTAATGTTGCACTATCAGGAAGCTGAATTTGTGTAAATAGTGCTCCTTTATCTTCATCAGGCAAGAATCCTTTTGGGATAATTAAGAACATAAATAAGATAAATCCAAAAATAAATCCTAATAGTTTTAGAGTGTTTTTAGGTTTTGAAACGAAGTAATGAACAAGATTAAGGTACTTATCTCTTACTCCATTAAACCAATTATCAAATTTTTGTATAAATTCAAAGTCAGCTTTTTCTTCTCCAGATTTTAAGATTAATGAACACAAAGCAGGTGATAAAGTAAGTGCAACAAGGGTTGATAACCCGATAGATGTCGCAAGACAGAGTGCAAATTGTCTGAACATTTGACCAGTAATACCTGTCATAAATGATACAGGAACAAATACAGCCATAAGAACTAAAGATGTTGCAATAACAGCACCAAATACCTCTTGCATTGTTATTTCAGTTGCTTCTTTAGGTGACTTACCATCTTGAATGTGTCTTTGAGTGTTTTCTAAAACAACAATAGCGTCATCTACAACTAGACCTACTGCAAGTACAAGTCCAAAAAGGATTAGTAGGTTGATTGAGAATTTGAATACACTCATAAATATAAATACACCAATTAATGAAACAGGGATCGCACAGAACGGAATGAATGCCGCTCTAGCAGTACCTAAGAATAGGTATGTAACGATACTTACAAGTATAACTGCAAGAATAATTGCACTTATTACTTCGTGAATAGATTCTCTAACGAATTCTGTGTTGTCATAGTGAACAGACCATTCCATATCAGTAGGGAAACTCTTACTTACAATATTCATTTTTGCGATAATTTTATCAGCAAGGGCAATAGCGTTAGCCTCTGGACGTTGACTAATAGATAGGATTGCTATTTCTGTTCCTTCAACTCTTGATCTTGAAGTATAAGCATTTGAACCTTGTTCAACTCTACCAATATCTTTTATTTTTACGTTTGCTCCGTCAGGATTTGCTTTTATTATAATATTTTCAAATTCTTCAACTGTCTTTAAACGACCTTTCGTCTTTAAAGTAAATTTTATTACTTGAGGAGTTGTCATAGGTTCTCCACCAAGAAAACCTGCAGGTGTTTGGGTATTTTGGGTTTCTATTGCTGCACTTACATCAGCTGGAGTTACACCTAAACTTGCCATTCTTTCTGGGTTTAACCATATCCTCATAGCGTATTCACCAGCACCAAAAACACTTGTTTCACCAACACCATTAATTCTATCAATTTCATCTTTTAAAAATCTTCTAGCGTAGTTAGCTAGGAATAATGAATTATATGTTTTGTGTGGGGAAGTTAATGCAATCATTAAAATACCGGGACCACCCGTTGATTTTTTTACAGTAAGTCCGTATTTTTTTACCTGTTCAGGAAGTCTTGGGTTTACAAGTTGTAATTGGTTCTGAACATTTACCAAAGCCATGTCTGGGTCTGTACCAATTTCAAAATAGATGGTAAGTTTATATGAACCACTTCTTGAATCTGAGTGCATATAAATCATGTTATCAACACCGTTCAACTGTAGCTCAATAGGAGCAGCTACTGTTGATGCAACAACATCTGCACTTGCACCACTATATGTCGCTGATACGATAACCTGTGGTGGTGTAATAGACGGATATTCTTCAACAGGCAAATTCACCATTGCAATCAATCCTGCAAGAATGATTACTAATGATATAATCATCGCTAATTTTGGTCTTCTGATGAATAAATTACCTGCCATTTATTATTCCTTTTATAATTCTTTTTAGTTTTCTCATAACTTTATGGAAAAAGTTTTCGTGTGTTTCGTGAGATAGTTGATTAACAACTTTTACTGGCACACCAGGAATAACTTCTTGAAGTCCTCCTGTTATAATTCTATCCCCTATATTAAGCCCTGATGATATGATTGAATTATGACCTTCTTGGCTATCAACTTTTATATATGCAATTTCAGGCATATTGTTTTCACCAAGTTTATAAACATATTTTCCTTCTTGATTATCTAAAATTGCTTTTGATGGAATAATTGGTACAGGTGCTGTTTTATTTGAATAGATTATAATTTTACCGTAGTCACCTGCAATAAGTTCATCTTCAGGGTTATTAAAAGTCGCACGCATTTTTATTGTACCTGTTGATTCTTCAACTTTGTTATCGTAAAAATCTTGTACTCCCGTTAATTTGTATTTTTGTCCAGAACTAAAAATGTATTCAACCTTACGTTTTACATTAGCTGAACCATCAACTCTTGATAATTCGTTGAAATCAGTAGCTTCAAGAGGGAATGTCACATACATCGGGTTCGTACTATATAAGGTTGTAAGTGGACCAGAATTGATTGTTACGTAGTTGCCAACAGTAACAGTGTTGATACCAACTCTACCTGATACAGGAGCTTTGATTTTTGTATAACTAAGGTTTCTTTGAGCATCTCTATAAGCACTAGCACTTCTTGCTAAACCTGCTCTATAAGAATCTCTTTGAGCTACTGCATTATCATAATCAGCTCTTGCAATATAGTCTTGTTTTACAAGTTGTCTAGCTCTTTCACTTTGTTTATCATAGTAAACCTGCATCGCTCTAGCGCTTTTTAAATCAGCTGAGGCTTGTTGCATAGCATATTGGTATTGTTGAGGTTCTATTTCAAATAATACTTGTCCTGCTTTTACGTAGTCACCTTCTTTAAAATATCGTTTAAGAAGATATCCACTTATACGTGCTTCAACATTTACTTGGTATTTTGAAACAACTCTTGCAGGTGCTTCATATTTTCTAACCATTTCATAAGCACCAACAGTACTAACAACTACTTCTGGAGTTGCTGATTTCATCATTTTTACACGGTTGAAATGAGTGTTTACTGCTGTGATAATTGATCTTATGATAATTGCAGCAAACAATATTGATATTGCAATAATTATTTTTTTACGCATACGCTCCCCACACACATAATATATTATATCAATAATTTTATTATAATGATGTTGCAAATGCAACACAAAATTTAAATATTCTTCTTAAGTTTAGACAACTGGCTAAGTAGTCTTTTGGTTATCAGTTTTGTGATATTTGCTTATAGGCATTGTTGAACCAGCCCTATAACCACAATACGTATATATTGCAGGTAGAATTTTTTCTACTTTTAAATTTTTAATTAAAGGAAATTTAGCTAATGTTAAAGCTCCAACGGCATCATCAATGTTTGCAACGCAGTCCTTTAGGGTTATTTTTCTATCAGGTTCTTTATCTTTAGGGTCAACGACTATGTTTGATAATTTTTCAGCACCTACCATACCACCTATTAATCCGATAGTTGTTGCAACGAACTTACCTGCAACATTGTTCGTTTTTTTGAAATTTTCAACGATTTTTAACCCTCCTCCAACTGCTAATGCTGGAAGTGTTGAATTAAACAGCTGAAAAACACTCTCTTTACATTTCTCTTTTTTTTCTGAGTTTGTTTTTCCCCACATTCCACCTATCGTACCACCTGCAATTCCAGTACTTGAAAGTATTAGCATGTCTTTTATTCCATAATCAAGTTTTAGAATGTTAGGAGTTTTTTTTATTTTTGCAATATAAGCTAAAGGAACGAGTGTTCCTGTAACAGCACCAATCAAAGCGTTCCTATCAGTATTATCTTTTTTTGTTGAACTATTGTTCACTATATTTGAATTTGAATCTATTTTATTTATCATCTACATAACCTTCGCATATATAAAACACATAATAAAATTAATTTGTTAGTAAAATGTTAATTTTTTGTCATGTTTAATACGTCATAATACAAATTTTTATTATATGGAACAGTTAGTTTATGTTTTTCTGCTAATCTTAAAACTTCTGCTCCAAACAAGTCAGTTTCAGGTGTTCTGTTGTTTTCTATATCTTGAAGCATTGAAGTTTTTCCTTCTGGTATCATTTTATATAAATTTTCTAAAGAACTTTTTACTAAATCAATCCCTGTTAGTCCTTCTTTTAAGGCTATTTGATTGATTTCATTAGAAATATTTTTAATAAGAGATAAGCATTCTTGACTATTCCAAATTTGCTCAAAATTAAATCCTGTTACTGCTGAAATTTGATTAACACAACAGTTGAAACAGAATTTCTCCCAAAGCGAATTTAGAATGTTTTTTGATAATTTATTGTCAATCTTTGTTTCTTCAAAAAACTTTTTAATAACTACTGTTTTTGACATGTCATTATTTTTATCACCCCAAACGACAGTTGTTACACCATCATGAAGAACATTGTTTCCATTTCTTGTAATGGTATGACATATTATATATGAATACAAAATTTGTTCTGGGTTAAAGTATTCTTGTAAAATTCTTTCTGATGAAATCCCGTTGATAAAAGACATTATAATTGTTTTTTTGTCTATAAAATTTTTAAGATTTTTTATTGCATCACAAAGCCCTGTTGATTTTGTGGATATAATTACTAAATCTGGTTTAAATTCATCTTCAGGAGTTATAAATTCAAACTCACAAGGCTCACCATTTAATAATCTAGGTTCTTTTTTATATTTTTCTAATCTCGTTTTATCAGCTAGAACTTTAAATTCTATGTTTTTATTTTTGTTGATTAGGTTTGCATAAACCGTTCCAACTCCACCAAGTCCAGTTAGTAAAACTTTTTTAATACAATTTTGACAACAACTCATTATAAATCTCTATTGTGCTAATACATATTTTAAGGTTTCTATCAGTAAGGCTATTTATAGTAATTTTATAGCATTCAAGTAATGCTCTATCTAGTCCATTATCAAGAAAAAGTTTAGGTTTAATCGCATCTATCATTGATTGAGGACGAGTTTTAGGTTCAATTTTATCAGCAATAAATATAATTTTTTCAAAATCAGTCATTTTGAGTTTGCCAATGGTGTGCCATCTGATAGACGATAGCACTTCCTCATCAGTTATGTGGAAAATTTCTTTAGCTACATACGCACCCACAGGAGCATGGTATGTTTTAGGGTTAATCATTTCACATTTATCAATTTTTAGATGATTATTTATTATATTGAGTAACTTTTCATTACTAAATCCCTTTGCACAATCGTGAAGTAGTCCAGCTAAATAGGCTTTGTCTTCATTAAGGTTAAACATTTTAGCAAGCTCTTTAGATGTATCAGCTACTGCTAAAGTGTGGATATATCGTTCTTCTGATAAATTCTCTTTTAACCAAGCCTTAAACTCTTCTAAATTATTTGTATAAATCATTTTCTTTTATGTACTCCATAACCTGTGGAATTTCAAGCCCTTTTATTGACTTTCCATTTCTCAAATTTCTTCTTATTTGTGTTGATGAAACGTCTTTATATTGCATAGGAGCAAATTCAAAATCATAACCTTTTTCTTTTAAGTGATTGAAATCAGCTTTATTAAATAGATTTGTTCTTGGGAAAATAATAAAATGGACAAGTTTTTTTAATTCATCTGTTTTGTACCATGATTCAATTTTTTCAAAGGCATCTGTTCCTATTATAAAATTGATTTTATCATTTATTTTCATCTCACTTTTTAATTTGACTATAGTGTTGTAAGTATAAGAATTACCTCTAAATTTGTATTCTATGTCACTAATATTAAAAAATGGAATGTTTTTGATTGCAAGTTCAACCATATTATATCTATGTTTAGCAAGCGATTTATCAACGGTTTTGTGTGGTGGAATATAAGCAGGAATAAAAATAATCTTGTCAAAGTTATAATATTCTTTAGCAAACTTTGCCACTTCTAAATGAATTTTGTGTATTGGATTGAATGTTCCTTGATATAAACATATAGACATAACGTACCACCTACAATAATTTTAACACGAAAAAATATATTCAATAATTATCTTTTAATAAACCAAACGGACTAGACTAAATGATTTATTTTTCACTGGATTTATTGAAAAAAATATTTTCTTATGATATTGTGAACTAAGTTAGTGTGTATTATTGATACAATGGGTGAGGAAATGAAAAGTTCAACATTAAGAAGATCAAACTTGACTAGAGAAAAAATGGCTATGCTTAGTGCGTTGTCAGATTATAATGCTTCAAAAGGTCGTAGTAATGGGAATATAACTGATAAACAAGCTGAATTAGATTTGTTATGGCAAAATTTTAAAGTTTCAGCAACTCCTGAAAATTCACCAAAATCATTATTTACATTTGGTTTTATCTCAGGTGTGGTTGTTGCAGTAATAGTTATGACGCTAATCAATTTTATATTTGGCTCAACTTCATTAGGAGATATTAATATAAATCCTGTAAAATCATCAGATAATGTTAAATTTACTTTTGTACCTGCTGATAAGCAACAAACTCCAGAAGAAACAACTGTTTCTCAGGATAAAGAATATGTTGTTCAATCAGGCGATAGTTTAGAAGATATTTCGATGAGATTTTATGGTAGTTTTGATGAATCAAAGTTGAAAGCTATTCAAGAAAAGAATAATTTACCTGATTTGAATTCAATTAAGATAGGTCAAAAGTTGATTATTCCAATGTCACAAAATAGTCAACCTCAACAATAGGTATAATGATTTATAAGGGAGAGTGTATGAATTTAGAAAATATTAAAAAAGTAGATAATGAGTTATACGGATATATTGTTGATGAATATAATAGACAACAATCAAATATTGAGTTAATTGCAAGTGAAAACTTTACATCATTGGCTGTAATGGAAGCTTGTGGCTCTGTTTTGACAAACAAATATGCAGAAGGTAAACCTTATAAACGATTTTATAATGGTTGTGAAAATATAGATAAAATAGAAGAATTAGCACAAAAACGTGCAGAAAAACTTTTTGGAATGGACCACGCTAATGTTCAACCACATAGTGGCGCACAAGCTAATATGGCTGTGTTTATGGCAGTCCTTAAACCAGGTGATAAAGTTTTGGGTATGGATTTATCAAACGGTGGTCATTTAAGTCATGGTTCTCCTGTTAATTTTTCTGGTTTATATTTTGATGTAAAAGGTTATGGTGTTGATGAAAACGGTAATATTGATTATGATGACGTTTTAAAAATGGCAAAAGAACATCAACCAAAATTGATAATTTGTGGAGCAAGTAATTATTCAAAAATTATTGATTTTAAAAGATTTAGAGAAATTGCTGATGAAGTTGGAGCATACTTGCTAGCTGATATAGCTCATATCGCAGGTTTAGTAGCGGCAGGCATTCATCCATCACCAGCAGGATATGCACATTTTGTTACAACGACTACTCACAAGACTTTAAGAGGTCCAAGAGGTGGTATAACAATGTGTGACGAAGAATTTGCTCAAATAATTGATAAAGCTGTGTTTCCTGGAATGCAAGGTGGTCCTTTAGAACACATTATTGCAGGTAAAGCAGTTGCATTATTGGAAGCTTCTACTGATGAATTTAAAGATTATGCAAAACGCATAGTTAAAAATTCTAAAGCACTAGCTTCTGGATTAATTAAGAATGGTTTAGATATAGTAGGTGGAATGACAGAAAATCACTTGATGACATTAGACCTTACAAAAACTGGTAAAACGGGTAAAGATATGGCAAATGTGTTAGAATTAGTTGGTATTACAGCTAACAAAAATACAGTGCCAAATGACCCACAAAGCCCGTTTGTAACAAGTGGTATTCGTCTAGGAACAGCAGCTGTAACAACTCGTGGTTTTGACGAAGCTGCTATGGCAGAAATCGCTGATATTATTGCAAAAGCTATTGCAAATTCAGATGATGAAAATGTTCTTAAAGAATTAAAGTTGAAATCTAAAGCTTTATGTGATAAATTCCCACTATATAAATAGTAGAGAGGATAGAACAATTTTAATAAAATTACCAGAATCAAATATAATAGGCGCAATTATCTCTTATATCTTAGGAGTGTTTATTGTGCCGTTTGTTATTGCATTTTCAAAAAAAGAAGGTTTAGTTGACTTACCAAACGAAAGAAAAATCCATAAAATCCCTGTTTCGAGGATTGGTGGGGTTGCAATTTGGTTAAGTACTATGTTGACCTTCTTGTTTTTAGTATTATTGAGCTATTATCCTTATGGAAGACTTGTTTCAGGTATTCTATTGGGTGGTTCATTAATGTTTTTATTAGGTTTAGTTGATGATATATATAATTTGAATGCTAAATTTAAACTTTTGATTCAAATTCTTATTGTATCATTAGTATATTGTTTAGGGGTAAAATTTGATGCTATATTTAACCCATTAAATCCAGCAGGTAGTGTTATTCAATTAGCACCATACCTTTCTTATCCATTAACTTTATTATGGATAGTTGGTATCAGTAATGCTGTGAACTTTATTGATGGAGTTGATGGATTAGCAGGTTCTGTAATCACAGTTAATGCTGTTGCACTTGCTATCATCTCATTAGCTATGACTCCACCAAATACAATTACTGCACTGATTGCCTGTATTTTAATGGGGTCAATGTTGGCATTTTTAACTTTTAATTTTAATCCAGCAAAAATCTTTATGGGTGATTCAGGTGCATTATTCTCTGGATTTATGTTAGCTTCTTTATCTATTACAGGTGTAATGAAAAGTTCTACATTGTATATAATGATACCATTTATTGTTTTGGCTGTTCCTATTATGGATATTACATTTTCTAGTTTAAGACGTATTTTAAAAGGTAAATCTCCTTTTGTAGCAGATGCAGAACATATTCATCACAAGTTGTTAAAAGCAGGATTTTCACAAAAATTTACAGTAGCTATAATGACCTTTATTTCTGTAATTGCAGGTGGTATTGCTACCTTATTAGTAAATGTGATTACGATAAAACACTATGTTTGTTATATACTTATTGTAATAGTTTTAATGTTAGTTCTTAGTTTATTTGATGTTTTTACAAAATCTACAAACAACAAATAAATTTAAGAGGAGGATTATGGAAAACACATTAAATTTTTTCAGTGCTATCACACAAAATAATAACAATATTGAGTTTTTAGAAGAAGATTTAAGAGAAGATTTAGATACTTCAGCCTTATTAGCTAAAGCATCTGTACCGTATTCTCATAGAAGAATTGCTGAAAAATATGTTTTATTAAAGAATATTTGTTCTTTTCAAATTGTTCAACCAAGAATTACTAATATTGAAAAGAATTTGTTAAGTAAATACGGATTTAGAACTCTTGACAGTACAACAATAAGTCAGATAAATAAAGAAATTGCAAAACTTAAAACTTGGGCAGTTTCTATGAATGATGAATTAAGAACTGAATCTGAGGAATTATTAAAGATAAGAGTTAAGGAACTTAAGTTTATGCTTTCTAATAACTATACAAAGAAAACAAATGAAATGTATAAAGGTTATGAAGCATTAGAAACATATTTAGTTAATATCCATAAAAAATAGATTTATAAAAAATTTTTTATATTAAAAAAGGAACTACAAAAATAGTTCCTTTTTGTTTATGTATAACCAATTGTTGATTATTCTTTTCTAGCTTCTTTTAATCCGTAAGTAATAAATGATGCTAAGATTAAGCACAATGCACCAATGTAGAATGAATATTCATAATGGTAATTGATTAAGCCATTAGATGATATAACGGCTTTATTAATAATCCACGCAACAAGAGTACAAACAAATACTTGAGGACCTGCAATAAATATGTTGAATATACCCATTACAGAGCCTTCTGTGCCAGGTTTGATATATTGACTAAGCATCGCAAAAGGTAGAGCGCAAACACTTGCCCAACCGATACCTGATAGAGCCATAAAGGTTGCTACAATTATAGGATTTGTTCTGAACAATGCCATACCTATATATGCAACTGCCATAGATAACATTGATATTATATGAACTTTTTTGTTTCCAAACTTGCTAGCTAGCGTTCCAATAGGAATTGCAATCAAGAAACAAATCAAATTGAAAATTGCAAAACAAAGTGATGAATAATTTGTAGCAGATGTTTTTGCTGTTTCATAACTAGCTTGAGCAACTGCTGACAACTTTGTTAAATCAGGTACACCATATACTGTATGGATTGAAAAGTTTGTGAAAAATATCATTAAACACATCATACCAATCCAAGTAAAGAATTGCATTGTACAAATTTTAGCAACTTCTGGTGATAACAAGAAAAATTCTTTTAATGAATCAATAAAAGATTGTTTTTGAATATTTTCTGTTTGTTCAACTTGAGAATTCAAAGAGCTTTTTTCTTTAATAGTCATACAAGTCCAAATCATTGCTAATGAAAATGCTAGAGCTGCCATAATAAATTGCGCAGTTATAGGCATTTGATAATGAAATACCATATTTAAAACAGGAGCAGTAGCAGCTGCAACAACTGAACCTAAACCTATTGCAAGGCTTATATAAGAGTTTGCAACTGAATGTTGTTCAACAGGTACTACATCAGGAATTAAAGCTCTGTATGGACCTTGTGCAATATTGATACAGGCATCAATTACCCAAATCATGATTGCAGCAACTAACAAACCTGCCCATGCTGGCATAGTTATATGTAAACTGTTCCCGATAAAGTTTGAAATGTTTGCAGAGTTTGGGAATGCCCACAATGCAACTGCTGTAATCAATGCTCCAGCAAGAAGATATGGTCTTCTACGTCCAAATCGTGATTTTGTATTATCACTTAAAACTCCAACTAAAGGTTGTACAACCATTCCTGTAAAAGGTCCTGCGAGCCAAATTAAACCATAAATAAATGGTGAAGCTCCTAATCCTTCTGTAACAGGAGCAGATAAAATAATTCTCATTTGCCAAGCAAATTGCAAACCTAAAAATCCTAATGCAAAGTTTAGGAAGTTTACGGTTGTAAAATGCTTAAGACTTTGTTCGTTTCTTTCTTCCATTCTATTCTCCATCTCTCTCCATTATTTTAATATTGCACCTTTTGGTACAACTGTAATTCCGTTTTCAGAAACATAAAAACCACGAGCAATATCTTCTTCTCTATTGAACCCAATTTTCATATAAGGTGGAATATCAACGTATTTGTCAATAATTGCACGTCTTATTTCTGCGTGACGACCAATGTTTACTTTTTCCATAAGAATAGACTCACTAACTTGAGAATAACTGTTAATTCTTGTTTCAGGAGAAAGAATACATCTAGAAAGTACACCCCCTGATACAATACAGCCTTCAGCAATCATTGAATCTGTCGCCATACCAATTCTATCATTTTGTTTCCATACAAATTTTGCAGGAGGACAGTTATAATTAAATGTTCTTAATGGCCATTCTTTTGAATATAGGTTAAGTTCTGGTTCTGTATCTAATAAGTCCATATTTGCTTGCCAGTAAGCATCAATCGTTCCAACATCTCTCCAGTATCCTTGTTCTCGTTTCGTCATGCCAGCAAACTTGTTTTCATTGAAGTTATAAACCATGACTTTTTTGCCTTGTTTAAGTAGCATAGGAATAACATTTTTCCCAAAATCGTGGTTTGAATCTTCAATTTGAGCGTCTTCTTCTACAGCATTTAAAAGAATATCTTTATCAAAGATATAGTTTCCCATTGATGCAAGGCATTTGTCTGGTTTTCCTGGAATAGATTTTGGTCTATATTGAGGCTTTTCAACAAAGTTAGTTAATTGCCAATTTTCGTCAACTTCCATTATTCCAAATTCTGAAGCTTGTTCTATAGGAATTTCAATCGCAGAAATAGTAAGTGCGGCTTTTGTTTTTTTGTGGAAAGCTCTCATTTGAGAAACGTCCATTTTATAAATATGGTCACCACCAAAAACACAAACGAATTTTGGATTTTCGTCTATAATATGTAGTTTGTTTTGGTAGATAGCGTCAGCAGTGCCTTGATACCATGCGTTACCAGTTCTCATTTGAGCAGGCACCAAATCTACATATTGATTCAAGAAAGGAGAAAGGCTGTACCCTCTTGAAATGTGCTGGTTCAAGGAATCAGACTTATACTGAGTGATAACTTTTATTTTGTAAAACCCAGAGTTTATGAAGTTGTTAAGTACAAAATCAATAATTCTATATCTGCCACCAAAAGGAACGGCTGGTTTTGCTCTGTCTTTTGTAAGTGGAAATAGACGTTTACCTTCTCCACCTGCAAGTATCATAGTTAAGGTATCGTTTGCTGACATATTGAACTCCTTCCTGTATAGTTATAACAATTATATAACATTTATGAAAAATTTGCACTAAAAATAAATAATAATGACTAATTTATTAGGTTATTAATTTTATTTTTAATCAAATTTTTTTACGATTAATACTCTTTTAATCTCTTGACAAATAAATATTCGTATGATAATATACTTGTGGGGTAAATGTATGTTATATGTGTCTTGTACTTAGTACAAGACCTATTTTTTTATATTAATAATAAAAATTACATTAAAAATTAAAAAAGAACGGCTACAAGTGGTAGACGTCCTTTTTTATAAAACTAATCGGGTAATTGAAAACTTGGTTACCCCCTTTTAGTTCCCCTTATATTATTAAAGTATTTTTTTTATTAAAAATTGATTAATTGTAATGAAGTTTGTTACAAAACATTGTAATCAATTCAAAAATTTAACTTATTTCTTTTTATTTTTATCAGCAAATTCGCTGTCAAGTCTAAGGAAAACAGGTTTTATATTTTCTTTATCGATAAGGTGACCTATCTTAATATTATCAAATTTTATATCTTGAAGTTTAGTATTCAAATTATAAGATAATTGATTAGCCATATCTTTTGCAATATTAGGACAATATGGATAAATTAAAGATGCTACAATACACATTGAGTCAAGTACAGTAGTTAATATTTGACCACATTTATCCATCTCTCCGTTCTTAGCCAAAGCCCAAGGTTCGTTATCTGTGATGTATTTATTCGCAGAGTCAACAAGTTCCATTATCTTTAATGCACCCTCTTGGAGTTCAAAGTAATCAAAGTTATGTATAACATCTTTTACTGTTTCAAGAGCTTGTTTTGATAAATCAGATTCAACTTTGAATTCAGGTTTAACATCTCCATTAAAGTACTTAACAAGCATTGATAAAGAACGATTAAGAAGGTTACCCATTGAGTTTGCAAGATGAGCATTTACTTTTTCTTTAAAATCATTATCAGAGTAATTGCCGTCTTTACCACAAGGTGCTGATGTTGCCATATAGTATCTGAATGCATCAGGTTTATCTAGTTCAAACGATTCTAAAACACTTGTAGGTGAAATTACATTACCAATAGATTTTGACATTTTTGTTTCATCAATAGTAATCCAACCGTGTGCGTAGATATGTTTTGGTAATGGTAAATCAAGTGCCATTAGTATTCCTAACCAATAAATACTATGAAATTTAAGGATATCTTTTCCAATAATGTGAACATCAGCTGGCCAAAATTCTCTGAATTTATCAGAATTTTCTTCAGTATCATAGCCTAAAGCTGTTATATAATTTGAAAGAGCATCAATCCAAACATAAATACCTTGTTCTGCATCATCAAGAACATCTATACTCCAATCGACATTCGTTTTAGCACGAGATACAGAGATATCTTCTATACTTTCAAGTTGATTTAAAACTTCATTTGCTCTAAATGCAGGAATAATGAAGTCTGGATTTTGTTTGATGTGTTTAGCAATTGCATCTTTGTATTTTGTTAATTTAAAGAAATAGTTTTCTTCGCTAACAAGTTCAGGTTTTTTGAGGTGGTCAGGACATAGTCCATCTTCTGTTAAGTCTTTTTCGTTCAAAAATGCTTCACAACCACTACAATATAATCCTGTATAAGAATTTTTGTAAATATCACCTTGTTCAACAAGCTTTTTAAATATTTTTTGAACTGCTTTTACGTGATAATCATCTGTAGTTCTAACAAAATGACTATATTCAAAGTCTAATGCTTTCCATGCATCTTTAAACTGTTGTGAATTTTCGTCACAAAGTTGTTTTGGAGTTATACCTCTTGATTCTGCTGTTTTTTGGATTTTTATACCATGTTCATCAGTACCTGTAAGCATAAAAGTATTGTCACATCTTTGAGTAAAGTGTCTATAAATAACATCAGAAACAATTTTTTCATAAGCGTGTCCAATATGTGGAGCGCCATTAGCATAATCTATTGCAGTAGTTGCATAAAACTTTTTCATATATAACCTCTCTATTTAAAATTTTGATTAATTAATATTAATCTATCACAAACAAAAATTGAAAAGAAGTTTTGTGAGTGTGATATACTATAAAAATAAAAGGAGAGTGTGTATGAAACGTGTATTAATATCTTTGTTTTTAATTTTATGTACATCATTACAAGTTTTTGCTAAAAATACTCAATCTGGTTGGCAAAATGACTTAAAGACTTTGTTTACAAATAATCAAGCAATTATTTATACAATAAATATAAGAACTTTTAATGCAAAAGACACTAATAAAAATGAAATAATTGATGATGGTGAAGAAAGTGGAAACTTTATAAATGCCATTGATAATTTAGATGAACTTGTACGTATGGGAATTAATACAATACATATTCTTCCTATTACTCCTGTAGGTAAAATAAAAGCGTTTGGAACAGCAGGCTCATTATATGCAATCACTGATTTTAAGTCTGTTAATCCACAGTTAGTTTCACCAAATTCTTCCTTAACAGGAAAAGAACAGGCAAAGAAATTTATATCAGAATGCCACAAAAGAAACATAAGGGTTATTGTTGATTTACCGAGCTGTGGAGCTTATGATATGTACGTTGAACACCCTGAATATTTTGTAAAAGACGAATATCAAAAAGATGTTATTCCTCTTGATTGGAGCGATGTTAGATTATTCAATGTTGGAACAGAAGAAAAATATAATGAAGAACTTTTCTTTTTACACAAACGTTTTGTAGATTTTTTAATAAGCATTCATGCAGACGGTATAAGAGCTGATGTTGCAGGGCTAAAACCTACTTCTTTTTGGAGAGATTTGATTAAATATACTAGAGAAAAAGACCCTGAATTTTTATTTTTAGCTGAGTCGTCAAAATCTTGGACAACACCAGTTTCTAAGTTTGCTTTGTGCGTTCCGTCTGAAGAATTACTAAAAGCAGGTTTTGATGGTTATTTAGGTAGTTATTTTAATTTAAAAAATTGGAAAACATCTAAAGAATTAATCGGAAATGTTAACGATGATTTAAAGATGTTTTCAAAATTTAAAGATAAAAAAAGTGTTATTGGTGGATTTTCAACACATGATGAAGTTAGTCCTATTTTAATTAATGGTGATGACTTTGCATATATGGTTCTTTGGTTAAACACAACTTTACCATTAAATGCTTATTATGTTGATGGATTTGCAACGGGTGATACTTATAACTATCAATGGGCAAACAAGCTTGCTACTAAATCTGAAACAGATGATGAATATTATTTTACTCATAATGGTAAGATTGATATTTTTAATTATTCTAGACGTCCACACGGAAATAACTATAAAATGTTTGAAGAATTTATTTTAGCAAACAAGTTTAAAAACTATTGTATGTCTGAATTAAGCAGAGCTAGTTTTGTACCATTGAAAACTAATTGTCCAAATGTATTTGCGTATGCAAGAGGTTGTTCAAACTATAGTGTAATTGTTATTGGGAACTTAGATTTTGACAATCCACATGAGGTTGTTGTTAAAGTACCTAAATTTAAGCAAAATTCAAAAATTATCAATGTAAGGGTTAATTGTAATATAGATAATACCTATATGAATAAAAGAATAAAGGCTAATTTGAAAAAAGGTGAGATACAAGTGTTAGTTGTTAGGAATCTAGTATTATAATGATCACATACCTAGTTGTAATTATAAGAATTTTTTCAAACTCATTTGCTAACCTTTTTCAGAAAAAATGCTCACAAACGGTTGATTCACTAAATGTTAATTTATATTCATATTTAGTCATGAGCTTAATATGTGTTGTTCCAGCGTTGTTTATTGATTGGACTGTTTATACAATTTCTTTTTGGGGGTATGTATTACTTGCAGGTTTACTTTGTACAGTTGGAACAATAGCTTTAATAGAAGCTTTGAAGATTGGAGAATTATCTGAACTTGCACCAATAAATTCTTATAAATCAGTAGTAGGTTTAATTAGTGCTGTTATATTGCTAGGAGAAATTCCTACATTAAAAGAACTTGTCGCAGTGCTTTTAATTGTTGTTGGGAGTTATATAGTTCTTGATAATAATGAACACAAATTTTCACTAAAGACGTTTTTGAGAAAAGATATTAGGCTTAGATTTTTTGCGTTGTTTTGTACAGGGATTGAAGCCTCTATCTTAAAAAAGATTATCTTGATGTCTAATTTTAAAATATCATTAATTTTATGGTCTTTCAGTGGGTTATTATGTTCATATATTTGCAAACTTATTGTTCGTCCTCAAAAGGAATATATTACTAAGTCTAATTTGTACAATTTCGGAGTAATAGCTGTTTTATTATTGATTATGCAGTTATCAACAAATTATGTTTTCTCAAAAATGGACGTAGGAATATCTTTAGCATTGTTTCAACTGTCATCTATTTTGGCTTTGATATTAGGTTATAGAGTATTTAAGGAACAAAATATCGTTAAAAAATTCATTGGAACGATTATTATGATAGTTGGTTCGACAATGATTATTTTATAAATTTTGTTTAACTTAAAAAGTTGCCTCTGGTTCTTCAAAATCAATATTTACATAAGCATTAAAATCTATACAGCCATAAATAATCTTCATTGTATGGTCATTTACTGGTAATAATCTTGTAAACTGGATTGCAGGCTCGTTGAAATCGTCATCAGTTTCTCTTGCTTGTAACTTTGCGACTAATTTGTGAGATTGATATAACAAGATAAATACTTTTCCATCTTGTTTGATTCCTGTAACTTTGTAATATCCTCTATCAACAAATTTCCCATCAGCTACAAAATCTATAGGAATACTAATCAACTCACCTTCTGCAAATTCTTGTTCAGGCGTCTGAGGCACGATATTTTCATTATGTGCATCAAGTTCAGGTGCTAAACTTGAGCCCTTAACTTTTCTTATCGCTTTTTCTCTTGCTTTAGCTTCTTTTTTCTTTTTTTTAGCTTGAAGTGCGTTCATAGTTTCTTCAAATTGCTTATTTGTAATAGATTTCTGACCGTCCCAAGCGTTATCAACATGACTGTAATTTGACCAATCATCAGTTTCATCAGCGAAACATAGAATATTAGCCGAAAATATAAGTGCTAAAAATATTATAAAAAACTTTTTAACCATACACTATTATTTTTAATTATTTTCAATAAAAAGTAAACATCTATTTAGATGAACGTGATTTTTTAAGTGCGTACAAAATAAATATTACTCCAACACCCAATAATATAAACGATATAAAAATAGGTACAGGAATGTTGAATACAAAACTTGTACAATCGATTCTAAGTGGCTCAATTAATAATCTTATAATAGAGTAACCAACTAAATAAATTCCAGATAATAGACCTTGCGTTTTATACATTTTTTTGAAAAGTATTTTGTACATAATAATAAATAAAATAAAATTTAAAAATGATTCATATAAAAAGGTTGGATGAAAATAGTTATAATCAATAAATTCTATAGGTCTATATTCAGGTGCAACATAAAGTTTAAGAATAGGGTTATTAGTCGGGTGACCAAAGGCTTCTGAATTAAAAAAGTTTCCCCATCTTCCTATTGATTGTGCTAAAGGTAAAATTACTCCAAAAATATCGCAAACATTCAAAAAATTGTAGTTATATTTTTTTGACAGGAAGTAAATAGTTAATAATCCAGTAAATATAGCTCCGTGTATAGATATTCCACCCTCACGTATATTTAATATTCTAATTGGGTCATTAAAATATGTTTGGAAATTTAACAAACAGAAATATAACCTAGCTCCTAATAAGCCAAATATAATAAGAATAATTGCTTGTTCATACATTGTATTAATATTGTATAACTTTACAGCTAACTTATCTGCTAAATTTATAACAACATAGATTGCAAAAGCTAAAATTATTCCGTAGATATATATCTTCAGGTTACCCATTGATAAATACTGACAACAAGGCGCTATAATCATCTTGCACCTATTGGTATTCAAGTTTTTCTATAACTTTTTCTATGTCCTTGATATGAGAAGCTAATTCTTCTTTTTTTGAGTCTGAATTTTTCATATCAATATATTTATTGTAATTTAATATTGCAGAATGATAGTTTTCAACCATAGTTTCTTTATCGTTTTCTGATAGAGAGGTTGTATAATTAGTTTTTACTATCCCATCTGCGTTTTTAACTTTGTCATCTTGAGAACTAGACTCAGATAATTCATCAGCCAATGATTCTTGAGCAATACCAAGAGAATAATAGCTTTCAGGATACTTTGAGTTAAGTTTTATTGATTTTTCAAGCACTGTTACTGCTTTTGAAAATTGTCTTGATTCTATATAAGCAACTCCAAGATTGTAATATGTTTCATACATATTACAGTCTAAATCAAGACTAGCTTCTAATTTTTTTATAGCTGCATCATAATCACCATTAGCCATAGATGTTTCTGCTGCATTATTTAATTCTTGAACTGCTATATTGTTAATACATGCTGTTGAAATAACAGCTACAAACAAGATAGCGACAATAAAAATTGCCTTTTTCATCTCCTCACTCCAAATAATTAGAAAGGTTTAGTTTGGTTAAGTTTTTGTCTTAACTCTCTAAATCTTGCAATATCTTCTTGAGATTTACCAGATTCTTTAAACAACGCTTGAGAAGATGGGTGAACCATAAGAACATAGTCCATATGAATTTCTAAGAAATTATATCTTCTTGGTGGTTGTTTAGAGTTTCTAGAGTAGATTTCAGCATTAGTAACTGCAAGAAATCTTCTTTCTTTATCATTTAATAAGTCTGTTAATTCTCTATTTGTATTTGTATATTTTGAAACGTGAACAGTACCTTTGATATCGTGGTCTGCAGTTAAAATACATACTTCTATTGGAATTGTGTCTACATTTTTTGCCATAACTAAATCCTTTTTTTTAAATTTTATAATAATTTCTTATATATGTCTAGTAATTAACTATACTTTACAAATAAATTCATTTATTTAAAGTATATTCTAAATAATTGCACCGTGAGATGCGTCACTCACTAATCTAGAGTATTTACTTAAATACCCAGTGCTTGATTTAAGCTTGAATTCTTTTAATTCCTTTTCTCTTGTTTTAAGTTCTTTTTCATCAACAAGCAGGTTCAATTTTCTATTAGGGATGTCTATTTCAATAATGTCACCTTCCTTTACAAGAGCAATAGTTCCATTATTAGAAGCTTCTGGACAGATATGCCCAACGCAAATTCCACAAGTTCCACCAGAAAATCTTCCATCTGTAATTAGGGCCGTTTTTGTTCCAAGTCCTTTTCCTACAAGAAGTGATGTTGGAGCGAGCATTTCTCTCATACCAGGAGATCCTTTTGGACCCTCGTAACGTATTACGATTACATCACCTTCTTTTATTTCATCGTTTTCAAGAGCCTTCATAGAATCTTCTTCACAATCAAATACACGAGCTTTGCCCTTGAAATAATAACAGTTTTTGTTTACACCTGATATTTTTATAACAGCGCCATCTTTTGCTAGGTTTCCATAAAGTATACCAAGTCCAGGTTCTGTTGTAACAGGGTTATCAACTGAATGTATAAGCTCTGTTTGAGGAGTTTTAGTTTTCACTAAATCTGCAGTATATTTCCCCGTAACGCTCAATGTGTTTTTATACTCAGGGATAACTCCATATAATTTTTTTACAAGTGCTGTTACTCCACCTGCGTTATGAAAATCCGTCATTGTAGGTGTATCAGATGGGTCAAGTTTTAGAATTTGTTTAAGTTTTCTACCTAGCTCATCAAAATCATTTAAGTCTAAATCAATTCCACCAGTGTTTGCTATAGCAAGCAAATGAAGAATAGAGTTTGTAGAACCACCTAATGCCAAATCAGCTAAGATAGCGTTTCTAAGTGATTCTCTAGTAATGATATCAAGAGGTTTTATATTCTCTTTTACAATCTCTACTGCACGAACCCCACTATCAAAAGCAATTCTGCGTTTTTCAGCAGATACAGCAGGAGAAGTTGCACAGTTCTCAAGGCTCATTCCAATAATTTCAGTTAAACAAGCCATAGTGTTTGCAGTATACATACCTTGACAAGAACCACCTGTTGGACAAGAGCGTTCTTCTAGTTCTTCAAGATCTTCAAGTGAAATTTCACCAGAACGATATCTTCCAATACCTTCGAATGTACCTTTTATCATTGTTAATTTTTTACAGTTGCATTCGCCATCTAACATAGGTCCTGCAGTTACAATGATAGTAGGTATGTTTAATCTTGCAGCAGCTATAAGTGATGCAGGTGTTATTTTATCACAGTTTGTAAGCAAAACTAATCCGTCAATTTGGTGTGCATTAGCAAACGTTTCTATACAGTCTGCAATAAGCTCTCTTGACGGAAGTGAATATCGCATTCCATTATGTCCCATCGCAATACCATCGCATACAGCTGGAACACCAAAAACAAAGGATTGTCCTCCTCCTGAATGGATACCTCGTTCTATTTGACGCTCTAAATCACGCATTGTAATATGTCCAGGAACCATATCAGTATAAGAACTGGCTATTCCAATAAATGGTTTATCCATATTCTTTTTACTTACACCTGTTGCATATAATAAACTTCTATGTGGAGCTCTTGCAATCCCTTTTTTTATCTCATCACTTCTCATAAATAACTTTGTTGTCCTTCTCTATTGAAATAATATTTCCATTATTGTCCCAAACAAGTTCTCCTTGAATATCAATTGACATATATTCATAAGGATTATTTATGTATTGTGGACTAAACATATTTTTTGACATCAAAAGTTTTATTATTTCAGGTACAAGAGTTGTACTTCCTGCAATAGTTCCATCTTTTGACGTTGCTTTAACTTTATCATAGTAAATAATAGAATCAGCAAAAACAGTTTCTTTTATATCGCTATATGTGATTGGCAAGGCATCACTAATCAATATGACCTTGTTTTCAGGTTTTGTTTTAAACACAAGTTTAAGAATATCATCATAAAGATGAAGCCCATCAGCTATTACTTCTGTATAGATTCTATCATTTATTAAGGCAGATAACGAAGTTGATTTATCTCTATGCGAAATTCCTTTCATCGCATTAAATATATGAGTTACTCCGTCACATTTAGATAAATCATAGCCTTCACAGTGACCTGCTTGAATTTTAATATCTTTTGTTTTTAAGTAATCTAATAAATTTATATCTAGTTCTGGCGCTAGAGTAATTATTTTTATAAAATCATCTTCAATGAGTTTGTAGTTATCAACAGTCAACTCTAAAAAGTGTTCAGGGTTATGAATCCCCTTTTTATTTGGGTTAATGAAATTCCCTTCAAGATGTATTCCTAAAATTTCTGCACAATCTTTTGATGCTTGTTTAGATGCATCTTTAATTATTTTTATTTGTCGTTTTAGATTAGAAACAGAATCAGTTACTAGAGTTGGATAAACTCCCCCAACACCTCTTTTTAGAAGCTCTTTCCCGACATACAAAACATCATTAACTGATGCTTTATTAAAATCAATTCCAAACGCACCATGAATATGTGGTTCAATTATTAGTCTAGTTTTCATTATTTAACCTGAAGTTCAAAAGCCTTTCTAACTTCTTCTCTATCGTCAAAGTGAATAGTTTTATCATTTAGAATTTGATAATCTTCATGACCTTTACCTGCAACAACTACAACGTCGTTTTTAGAAGTTATTTTGCGAAGATATTCAATAGCTTTTCTTCTATCAGGTTCAACAATTACGTCATTTACTGATTTGAAGCCTGTTAAGATATCCGTAATGATTTGTTGAGGGTCTTCACTTCTTGGATTATCACTTGTTACAATAACTTTGTCAGCTAATTCCTCTGCTATTGCACCCATTTTTGGACGTTTTGTAGCATCTCTATCTCCACCACAACCAAATACACAAACAAGAGAGCTGTCTTTTGGAGTGATTTCTCTAGCTGCTGTAAGCACATTTTTTAAACCATCTGGAGTGTGCGCATAGTCAACGATGATAAGAGGTTCGTGTACAACTACTTCAAAACGACCTGCAACCCCTTTAATGCCTTCTAGTGACTTGATTGATGTAGTCATATCTAAACCATACGCATAAGCTGTTGTAAGCGCTGCTAGCACGTTATAAATACTGAACATACCATTCATAGATAATTGAACGTCATATTTGTTTTCTGGTGTTATACAAGTAAAACTTGCACCTTTAGGTGAAAACTTGATATTTTCAGCCTTGATGTCAGCATCTTTTTTTATACCATAAGTAAATAGTTTTACACCTTCTTGTAATACATTAATAAATCTTTGAGCATAAGAATCATCAATATTAATAATAGCTTTATCACCTGATTTAAGACGCTTGAACAAAAGAGCTTTCGCTTCAAAATATCTATCCATAGTAACGTGATAATCGAGGTGGTCTTGTGTTAAATTAGTAAAAATTGCACAGTTAAATTGACAACCACCGACTCTATTTTGTACAAGTGCATGAGAACTAACTTCCATAGAAACATTTTCAATATGTTCTTCATCTTTAATAAGTGTAAGCGTTCTTTGAAGTTCTGGAGCTTGTGGAGTTGTATGTTTAGCTTCATGGTATGTTGAATCAGCTGAAAGTTTATAACCTAAAGTTCCGATTAACGCACACCTTTTTTGTGATGCTTCAATAATACGTTGAACAAGGTGAGTAACTGTTGTCTTGCCGTTTGTACCTGTAACACCAATCAAGTTAATGTCTTTTGATGGAGAATGATAGAACGCATCTGCTAAGGGTGCAATAGATTGTTCTGTAGAAGCTACGATAATTTGTGGAACATTTATATCTAGTTTAGTTTCACACATTATTGCAACAGCACCTTGCTTAACTGCATCAACAGCAAAGTTATGACCGTCAACGTGTTCTCCACGCATACATACAAAGATATCACCATTTGTAATTTTCTTTGAGTTATATGAAATTCCTAAGATTTCTGTATTTTCATCATAGTTTATATATTCTTTTACATTAACTTCTTTAATAATTTCTTTTAGTTTCATACTGTCCTTCTTTCTCTAATGTTTATCAGGAATTAAATTCATAATACTTGCAACTTGAGTTGCTACAGAGTGGAATATAGGTCCTGCAACTGTGCTACCCCAAACTTCTCCACCTTGAGCAGAGTCAACAATAACATATATTAATACTTTAGGGTTTGTGGCAGGGAGATATCCAACTGCAGATGTATAATAATTATTTGTATAACCAATGCCATCTTCTTTAGGTTTTTTTGATGTACCTGTTTTAGCGGCAAGATAATAATTGTTTAATTTAAGAGGAGATTTACCAACTTCAATACTTTGTCTTAATAAGTCTGTAACTGTTTTAGCAGTTGATTCAGATAGAACTCTTACTGATTTTACATATTTAGGTAAATCTTCTTCAGAATATTTAATAACATGAGGAGTAACACGAACACCTTTGTTCGCAAGAGCTGACAATGCAGAAACCATTTGTATAGCTGTAACAGAAGTTCCATATCCAAAACTCATAGATGCTTTATCAGATTTGCTCCAAGAACTAGGACGATTAATAAGACCAACTGATTCTCCTGGAAGGTCAATGCCTGTTTTTGAACCAAATCCAAATCTTTTAAGGATAGTGTAAAACTCATTGTTTGTCATCGTCATAGCAATGTTTATTGATGCACAGTTACTAGAGTGTTCAAACAATTGAACAAGTGTGATTTTACCTCTACCACCTTTTTTCTTGTAGTCGTGGTTTTCGATTGTCCAAGTATCAATTTTTATTTTTCCTGGGTCGTTTATTCGTGAATTACGGTTAATTTTTCCTAATTCTAAAGCAGATGACACTGTTAAAGGTTTGAATGTTGATCCTGGAGGGAAAATATCAGTAAGTGTCCAATTCTTCATTTGAATCATTGTTGCAGACTTATAGTTATTTGGATTATAGAATGGATAAACTGCGTAGGCTAAGATTTCGCCATTTGTTGGATCCATTACAATTATAGCCCCTCTTTTTGCTTTGAATTTTCCGATTGATTTATATAATTCTCTTTCGCAGATATGTTGAATAGCAGTATCTATTGTAAGAGTTACGTCTTTACCTTTTTGAGGCTCAACAACTGCTGTTGGGTCTGTTGAAAAGTTATAAATAACATTCCCTGAAGGAGTTTTTTCGATGGCTTTTGTTTCTGGTGCTGATTCAAGAATGTCTTTTGCAGTGTATTCAACACCTGCTGAGATCCCATCTTCACTAGCATCTTGGTTGTAGAAACCTAGAACGTGAGAAGCAAGACAACCTTGTGGATAGACACGTTTTGTCTTTTTATCCATAGGAATTTCCATTAGGTTAAGTTTTGCAATAGCATCATGTTGTTCACGTGTTATCCCTTTTTTTAGAAGAATTACATTTGATGTTGATTGTTGTAGTTTCTTTAATAGCACTGATGACTGCACATTAAGAATAGGAGCAAGCATTGTTGCTAGTTCTTCTTTAGTGTGAACCTTTTCGTTAAAGTCTTTAGGCCTGGCATAGACATCATAGTAGACAGTATCAGTAGCAAGTTTGATACCATTTCTATCAAAGATGTCACCTCTCATAACAAGATTACTGTGGCTATATTGACGTTTAGCACGTGCTCTATAGTGTCTAACATCAAGAACTTGAATAAAAGTAAGATAAATTATAAGTGCAACTGCAAACAGAGCCATTCCAAGTTGAATCTGTGCCATACGCTTTGCACACATTCTTTTTTGCATATCAGATTTATCTTCTAAAATAGTCCTTCTCATTACTTTTATTTTATCACAATATAAGAACATGGGATAAATGTTAAGATATTAATTGTTATAACGACTTGTTTCGGAATCCTTGCAAACATGTTTATAAATATGACGTAAAATTACATCATTTCCTTATAATAATCTAAAACTGCTCAATTTCTCAAATCATCACTATCACTGCATTTTACTAATATTGTAAAGAAATGTAAACATATATGCAACAAAAAAGGCAATTTTTAAAAACAAAAATACTTTATTATAGTACGAGGATACAAAACACGGAGATATTACAAAATGGGATTTTTGCTTTTACAATATGAATTTCAAAGAGCAAATCGCGAAGTAAATCTTTGTAACCGCAAGACAGTTCGTATTAATAACCAATTGACAAGGGCTACTAAACGAATTGAAAAAATGGAATCAGTTTTTGGCAAAGAAAAATCTGCGCTAGAATCTGATTACAGCAGAAAACAATCTGCAATTAGCCAAAACTTAAGCCAAATGGCAATGGCTATCACAAGCGCATCAGGTGGCGATCCTGTTGTTGCAGCAACTAACTTCAACAACCAAATGAACAGTATCGTTATCGGTGGAGTATGTTTAGGCTCATTAGTTCAAATCGGTTCTATTGATGTTTCTTCAGCTGGTGGTGATGCAAGTAAGAGAAATCAACTTATTATGACAGCTATCAACTCAGCTATCAACAACGCTCAACAAATGTTGTCAACATTGATTGAACAAGCTAAGAGATTAGATGAAGCTCAATTAGAAAACAAACAAGATGAACAATTGAAACCTCTATCTGACAAAGAAGCTGATATCCAAGCAGAACAATCATTGAACGATACATTGACAACTCTATGGACACAACGTAGAGACAACGCAAAAGAAAAATTACCTCAAGAAATCGAAAACGCAACTGGTCACTTCGGTCTCAAATAATAGCGGTAATCATAATAATAACAATAATCATTCTGATTATAATAAAACAAAAACCCGACATCCACCGGTCGGGTTTTTGCATTGTATATTATATTAAAATAATACCTAATTAATATTTATTAGTCATCAGCGTGACCAGCTGTTCCTAATACGTCACGCATTTTGTGCATAACAAGTTCTTTAACAGCTGTTCTACCAGGTCCCATATATTCACGTGGGTCGAATTTTTCAGGGTGTTCAATGAAGAATTCTCTGATAGTTGATGTCATAGCCAATCTCAAGTCTGTATCAATATTGATTTTAGCAACACCGTGTTTAGAAGCATAGTTCAACATGTCTTCTGGAACACCTTGAGCGTTTGGTAATTTACCACCATATTGGTTACATTTAGCAACTAAATCTTGTGGAACTGATGAAGAACCGTGAAGAACGATTGGGTAATCACCAAAACCAGCTTCTTTAAGAGCATCTTTGATTTCTTTAAGTCTATCAAAGTCAAGTTTAGCTTCACCAGCAAATTTGTAAGCACCGTGTGAAGTACCAATAGCGATAGCTAATGAATCACAACCAGTTTGTTTAACAAATTCAACAGCTTCTTTAACGTTTGTATATTTAGCATCTTTAGCATCAACATTTACATCATCTTCAACACCAGCTAATTTACCAAGCTCAGCTTCTACAGAAACTCCTCTTTCGTGAGCGTATTCTACAACTTTCTTAGTTACAGCTACGTTTTCTTCAAATGAGAATCTAGAACCGTCAATCATAACAGATGAGAAACCACCGTCGATACAAGCTTTACAAATTTCGAAGTCTGCACCGTGATCTAAGTGTAAAGCGATAGGTACAGTAGTTGTAGCTAAAGCTGCTTCTACTAATTTAATCAAATAAGTTTGATTAGCATATTTTCTAGCACCTGCTGATACTTGAAGAATGATTGGAGATCTTGTTTCTTCAGCTGCTTCAGCGATACCTTGTAAAATTTCCATATTGTTAACATTGTAAGCACCGATAGCATATCCACCAGCCAATGCTTTTTTGAACATTTCTTCTGTTCCAACTAATTTTCTTTCGCTCATTATAAGCCTCCTTCTCTAATACCAAATTATGATTTAAAATTACTATAAACAAAAATTTATTACAAGTATTAATAATATTTGTTAAAAATAATATCAAGCTATTATTGAGTTTTAAACCTTATGTAAACAAATGTAACAAATAAAAACATAATTGAAATTGAACACTCAGTATATACTTTATATATATGTAAGATGTACTAACTAAAAGGACGTAAGATGGCAGTCTCAGGATTACTAGCTCAATATATGGCTGTGAAAAATCAGTTGAACTATAATCAGCTCCAACAAACACGTTGGAACAACATGGCCACTGCTATGTCTAAAAAGTTGTCATCTCAGGAATCATTGGAAGAAAAATGGCAAAGCAGTTCAGAAGCTTGCTACGATTCATGGGGTCAATCAAAAGCATTTGTTGCAAAAGGAACAACATTCCAAGACTCTGTCGGAAATCACCCTAATGGTAATGCTTATTCACAAGCATTAGCAGCTTCATTATACGCAGATGCAGCCGTTCCAAAATTCGATTCAGATTTGCTTGAAGAGTACACTGATTTGGATATGGAATATTCTACTATGCAATCAATGTATGATACTTTATGTACCGAACTTGAAGCACAAGAACAATCGCTCAAAGACAAACTTGGTACAGAAGCACAAGATACGCATTTACTTGGAAGCTAAGACGTTCAGCATAAGTGATGCGATAGTCATAGGGCCTACCCCGCCCGGAACAGGAGAAATATACTCAAAATATTCTATAACTTCATCAAAATTTTTAAAATCTAATTCCCAGTTAAGATCACCGGTTAATTTGCCGTTGGTATCTCTTGATATACCGACGTCGACGAAAACAGCTTTATTTTTAACCATCTTACATCTTACAACTTTTTTTCCTACCGCAGAAATTACTATATCTGCGGTTTTTATTATTTCTTCAAGGTTTTCTGTCTTTGAATGGCAAACTGTAACTGTAGCATCATTCTTCAATAACAACTGTATCATTGGTTTTCCTACAATATTAGAACGGCCAATAATCACTGCGTGTTTGCCTGCGACATCAATACCATATCGTTTCAATAATATCATTATTCCTTGTGGTGTTACAGGATAAAAATAAGGCTCCATACCAATAGACAACTTACCTACATTTTCTGGAGTAAAGCAATCAACATCTTTTTTAGGGTCAATTGCCATAATAACCTTCATCTTATCAATATGTTTAGGTAATGGCATTTGAACTAATATACCTGTTATATCAGGATTTTCATTAAGCCTTTTTATCTCATTTAATAAAACTTCTTCTTCTGTATCTTCAGGTAGTTCTATAACTGTAGAGGTGATACCAAGCATATTAGCTGTTTTCTTTTTGTTTCTAACGTAAATCTGGCTTGCAAGGTCGTTTCCAACCAAAACAACAGCAAGATGTGGTTTCTTATCAAGTGTAGCAACCTTTTCTTTTATTTCTTCTAATATCTCGTTAGCAACCTTTTTACCATCTAATATCATTTTATCTCCTGTGGTATATTTAATCTTGAATAGAACTGTTTTATAGCATCTTTAACGACTTCTGACTTACGTTCCATAGGTGATTCTACAAGTTTCTCATCAAATGGAATTGTCCCTAAAACATCTATATAATATCTGTTCAACAAACTAGAAACTTTACTCATATTTTTATTATCAGTCTTGTTAATAACAACACCCATTTGACCACCAGCAGCGTATTTTGCAGAAAATTCTTCTATTCGTTTTGCCAAATTCACAGATTCTTCTGTTGGGTTTGCAACAATTAGAGTTAAATCAATGTTTGTATCAACAAGTTGGTTTAAGTATTTTAAATCAAATTCACAATCAAAAAGAACAAAGTCGTATCTTTCAATCAATCTAAAGACAGAATCATTTATTTGCTGAGTAATTGGACATCTACAGTCTTTTGAGCCGATAAACCAAGATACAATCAAATCTGTATAATCATCTAATGATACAATAATGTCTTCTAGTGCCCAATCGATGTATTCAGATTTTGTCATGTGTTGAGGAATACCTGTTTTATACTCGTGTTTCCCACTTCTGATACCATAAATAGTGTTTCTTATATCAAGTCCAAAACTATGCCCAAACTCGCCTGATAAATCGTTATCAAGAACTAAAACACTTTTTTCTGGATAATACTCTCTAATTATTGATAAAAAAGCTTTTGTAATCGTTGTTTTACCACTACCACTTTTCCCTGTTACTGCAATTTTTACTGTCAATTAAAACTCTCCAAACCCAACTATTATATTTCTATGATATCAAATATTTAAAAATTTGCAAAGAAATTTTAATACATTTTTGAAACGAGAGGTTGTAGGCAAATGACGAATTGTATAATATGGTTCATACTCTTTTATAATATTTTTAGGCAATTCTTTACCATTATTAAGAATTTCAGCGATAAAGATTAGATAATTATTTTGTTCTTCTCTATATTCAGAATCTTGTGTTCTAAAATCCTCATCGGCCTCATAGTGAACAAGTGCGTGGTATGCTGTCACAATATTAACATCTTGAGAGTCTTTAGGAAAATGCAAAATAGCATCTCTCACAAGCATTTGTCCTGTTATAACTTTAATTATTAATGCTGCAACTAATTTTCTATCGTCCATAGAATTATTTTAATACAAAAATTATTTTATGTTGTTTGTATTGTAAACATACAGTCATCCTGTGGACATGTTCAGGGGGATCCTGAAATAAATTCAGGATGACACCCAAAACAAATATCATACGTCATTGCGAACGATTAAACGGTATGCAAAGTAGTAAGTGTGGCAATCCATAAACCAACAGTTTTGTAATCTTCAGGACCCCCTGCAAAGATAATCTGTCATTCAGAGCGAAGCGAAGAATCCCTATAAAGAAGCTAAAGAAACCCTGAAACGAGTTCAGGGTGACAGAAGTAGTCATTCCGAATTGCGAATTTACGGACGGACGACACGAAGTTAGTCCGGATAGCGAGCGACCAACGAGCAGAGTGCTGAGGTTTGAACGACATAATAGTAGAATATAATTATGTCGTTTAACCGAAGACACGTTTAACGCGAGTTGGTCAAGACAAAAGATTGAGCCGACTGTGACAACGTCACAAAAGGTGAAACTCTGTGAGCGTGGAGTAAATTCAAGACCGTTTCGGAATCCCTACAAACAATATAATAGACCTTAGTACTTTTCACAGAACTGTTTATAATATCCTCTATCGTGTTTACAACAAGGACATTTAGCAGGTGCTTCTTTTCCTATAATTATAAAACCACATTTTTTGCATAGCCATTGAGTTTGAGTATCTTTTTTATAGAATCTATCATCAATCAAATCTTCATATATTTTTCTATATCTATAGTCATGATGTTTTTCAACTTCAATAATATGATTAAACAATGTAGCCACATCATCATAACCTTCTTCTTTCGCTACATCAGAGGAATATCTATAAATATTTTCCCATTCATCACGTTCACCATCAGCAGAAAACTTCAAATTATCAATAGTTGAACCTATAAAATATGGATAACAAGACTCTGTTTTATGCTTACCTTCTGGTATTAAGTTATAAAATAGTTTTGCGTGTTCGTGTTCGTTTTCGGCTGTTTCAAGAAATACATCTCTTATCTCTTTATGTCCCTCTTTATCGGCAACTTTTGCAAAGAAAGAGTACCTGTTTCTAGCTAAAGATTCACCAGTAAAGGCATTTATAAGTAATTGTTCTACTTTTTTGCTATATATCATAATAATTCTCCTTTTTATGATATATAAATCAAAACAATAGACTGTTAATCCCCTTGTTGTGCAAGATACTTAGCTAATCCTTCACCCATAGAAAAACAAGAAGGTATGATTCTTAATGCACCCTGCGCCTCAAAATCAGCTGATATACAACGACCTATAGCAAAAAGGTTTTCATAATTACACGATTGTAATGATTCTATAGGTAAACTATATTCTTGCATCTGATGTTCAAGAGTAGACTTATTCTTCTCTTTTGAATGTATGTCAACAGGGTAATTCGACACTAGACAAGGGTTTTTGAACTTTTTACCTGATTTCAAGTCATCTATTGTATAAACATACTTACCCTTAATTCTGTTTGATACCCTTATTCCAAGCTCGTTTGCGATTGATGATATGTATGCGTGTTCAAACCCTTTAAAATATTTTCTCAAAAAAACTGAAAGTCTTTGTATACTTGCTCTTGCAGACATTAAAAGTTTTGATGTTTGTATAGTATCTTCTGGGTTTATATCTGTATCAGAGATGAGTCGAGGACAGTTAAAAGCAAGTGACGAGTGCATTTGAGGGATTGTAAATACTTGAAAATAGTTAGAATCCTCTTCAGTAATAAGCCCTTCCTCAATCCCTGCCTTGAATACAGGTCTAAGCGCCCAATCTTTGTTGTTGTCCCAAGTGTACGCTGTAGAAAGATGTGTTTGACCTTCAATAATATATGATGTTGTGACGTTTCTATCTTTATCAAGCTCTGTAATCCATTTAGAAAATTCTTTTAAGTTTATTCCTGACATAATAAATCTTAAATTCATTGGTTGAAAAATATTTTTTTCAGAATTTTTTTCTTTTTCAATTTTATTCAAAAATTCACAATTTAATTTTTCAAAAATTTTTGCATTTCCTGTCCCGTCTACAAGATATCTTGTTTCGATATATTCCAATAACTTATTCTGTTTATAATTAATCTTATCATTACATATCGTATCGTTATAGTTTGATAATTTAATTCTCTTAATCTTTGGTATATATTTATTAATTTGAGCAGAGTTTGTATCTAATTTGCTTTTATCATTAGTGTTTGTACAAGGTTCAGTTATAATCTCAGATATCTTAGTATTAAATAATACTTCAACATTCGCTGAAATCATCATTTTATCAAGTGTAATCTTTAACAATTCGGGATTAAACCAACCTTTATTTCCGTCAGCGTAAGTGATTTGCCCACCTATTTCGTGAAGATTATTCATTAAATCATTAAAAAAATCAGTATTAATATTGTTTTCTGAGGTTTTCATCGCAGGAGTAACAAGAGCAGAAGTCATAGTTCCACCTAGAAAGGAATTTTTTTCGATTAAAAGAGTTTTTAACCCAAGTTTTCCAGAAATATAAGCACACGCACAACCTGCAGTGCCACCACCTGCTATAACTAAATCATATTTCATTTGTGCACCTCTTTAAATAATGCGAAGAACTTTCTAGTTTTGAATTTTTGTATTCTTCTTCTCTGTTTAATAATATTTGTTCATTTGATAAATTTAGGTTTTTATCACGATATGGAATTCCTGCTTTTGTACTAAGTAAACCCATTTGTTTTTGAGTTAAAGGATTTTTTATAAACTTAGATTTTTTAGTAGCAAATGTACCTATTATATTTTTATTATCATCAAAAATATTGCCAACTTTAAAACACGCATTGAGCATAGCTGCTCTAATAATCGCAGATGTATTATAAGTAACTAGCTGAGCATCGTCTTTCATATGGGAATATAATTCTTCAAAGAAATCCTGCGACCATATACATGGACACTTCTTTGGAGTAAAACCATCAAGTAAGATTATATCATATTTGTTATAAGACCTTTTTATAAATTCTCTTATGTCTTCTGCATAGAATTTAAGAGTAATATTATCAAAGTTATTAATTTTATCTATTGAAAAATTTTTAGAGTATTTTTTAAGCGACTTTAAATCTGTTTTTTTTAGTTTATCTATTAATATTCTTTTTTTACACACATCATATTTATTATATTCATTACGTTTCGATATATAGTTATAATATATATTATGTAAATAGGTCGATTTATTTTGCTTATTGGTGTAATTATACCTCTTTTTTATATCAAATTTATGTATTTTTAACATAGATTTGTCAAAAAAGAGTTTATTTTTATCCTTATATAAAAATTTTTCAGTTTCAGGGTCTAGAGATTTTTTTATATTCTCATACAAAATCCAATTTACAATTTTTAGAAGTTCATATTTTGAGTTTTTAGAATTTAGACGATGCTCAACAATCTTTTTTGCTTCTTTATAATTCTCCACATTTTGATATAATTCTTTCTTATGCAAAACTTTATCAAGCTTAGAAACCTTAGAATTAATAAATGGAGAAATTTTCATAAGAAATGGATTTGTATCAACACAATCAATATTAATATGTGTGTAACCTTTTTTTATGAATTCGTTTAATAAAGACTTTGTATTATAACCAATCCCAAAACAAATATCCAAAACCTGAATATTGTCTTTTAATTCAAGTGGATTTATAAATTTTTCAAAAGCTTCCGTTAAAGCACCTGTTGCAGAATGATATATATCATCTGCTTCTTTTGAATATAAACCTACTGAATCATCATTTGTAATATAAGGTAAAAACTCGTCCATTTTATAATATTAGCAGATTTATATCTAGAATGGAAATTTTTAACAAATATATATATTTAAACCCATAAATAAACTATTATACAAACATAAAACGTTTTGTGAGAGGGAGTACAAAATCAGCAAGTTCAGGGTGACAAAAATGTAATATAAACAGTCATACTGAACTTAAGTATTGCGACTAATAATAATGTATTAAAACATGCTTTATAATAAAAAAAACAACGTATATAATACTAATCGATATATGCTAATAACCAAAATTATACAGAATTAAACTTATTGGAATATATCGAAAAGTTATAGTGTGATAACCTTTAACTTTTAAAGTTAAAAATTTTTTATTTTTTTTTAAATTTTTATTTTATTTTTTTATTTTTAATTTAAAAATTTTAGTTTTTATTTTAGATTTTTTAATTTTATTTCTATTTTTATTTATATTTTTATTTACTTATAAACATTTTATATTAGTTATTTATTAATAATGTATATTTATTTATCATAAAAAATCTATTTGCTATTTCAAGGTAATACTCCATTATTACTATCTTACAGCAAGATTAACCTTATTATATATATGTTAACTTTTGTAAAGATATCTTTAATACTGAAAGTTTATACATAATATAATACTTTATTATAGTATGACAGAAGTGAGTGCAAATATATTAAAAAATCTATTTGTAGTCGGTATGACTCGAGAAGACTTTATAGATAACTATAAAGAGCTATGTGCATCTGGAGAAATATCTACAAATGAGTCGCTTTTTTCACCAGAGCTTAATGAAAATGAAATTGGTGTTCTTTATGATTCTATAAAAATAAACAAAACAAATTCTGATAATGATACATTTACAGAGGACGATATAAACAAATTAGCATCGCTTGATGGTGATGATACCTCTATAACCGAAGACGATTTAAGTATTCTTTATAAAAATGTAATTAAAGCGCTTGAAAATTCACAGGTATCTAATACGCAGACAAACTCTGATTCCAAAATAGTAACTCCAGCTGAAGGCTTGGATATGCTTAAAGCTCTTAAATTTTTAAAAATTCAAGAAGCTGAACATAAAAAATTAAAACTTAATAACGAAATTGAAGAACTATTAAACAATGATAAGCTTATTTCTAATGAATTAAAAGCTAAATATAAAAAATCTAAACAAGAAATATCTAAATCTCAATCTGAACTATTAGAAAAACAACGTAAATATCATAATAATAACGAAGATATCTTATCAATTAAAGAAAAAATTGCCCGTAAAAAAGGTGAAATACAAGGTACAAAAAATAAAGATAAACAAGAATCGCTACAAAATGAGATTCATACTTTAGCTTCTGATTCAGTTCAATTTGATTCTGATTCAAAATCGTTAGTATCTGATATATCACAGTTAAAATCGACTATTTCAGACAATAAATCAAGCTTAAAAAGTTTTCTTGATGAAATAAAATCTGTAAATTCAGAAACAGCTAAACAAATTGAAGTAAAAGAACAAGAACTCAATATAATAGATATAAATCTTGAAACAGAATTAGCTCATATAGATAGTCAAATCAAGTCCTTTGAAGAACTACAATTAAAAGAATTGGAACAAAGTGGTAAACAAAGTGCATATTATAGCGATATTGCAGATGGAACTATCCCAGATGATGGTCATATTGGTAAAAATGCAGCTCAAGCTCTATCTAACGCTGAATCGCAAATTGGAGTTCGTGAATTAACTGGTCATAATGACGGTAAAGATATTGCTAAATACAGAAACGGCGTTAGTAACGGTGCTCCTTGGTGCGCAAGTTTCGTTTCTTGGTGCTACAAAGGGAATGATGTCTTTGGATATCAGCCATCTGTAAGTGGTATTATGATGGCGGCAGATAGAAAAAATCTGTATTCAAAAAAAGGTGAATACACACCTAAAGCTGGTGATATAATGATTCAAAAGAATGGTGCATCACATACAGGCATTGTTGAAAGCGTTGACCCAGATGGAACTGTTCACACTATTGAAGGTAACGCTAGTAATCAAGTGAAACGCTGTACCTACAAACCTGGTTCTAGGGGATATAATCAAATTTCAGGATATGTTAGAATGTCTGAAGCTCAAAGTGCATAAAGCAATATATATTAAACAGGCGCAAAACCTTTGAGGTTTTGCGCCTGTTTTTTTTATAAATCTTCTAAAGATTATTCTTTTATTTTTGAAAATACAATTTTTTCATCGTTATTATCAACATCAATTAATATTTTATCTCCATTGATGAATTTATTAGCTAAGATATCTTTAGATAATGGATTTTCAACAAACTGTCTTATTACTCTTTTCAATGGTCTTGCACCATAAATTGGGTTAAAACCTCTTGTTGCTAAAAATTCCTTAGCTCTATCTGTTACAGCTAAATCAAGTTCATTTTGTTTCAACAATCCTCTTAATTTTTCAATTTGTATATTTACAATAGAACTTAATTGTTGTAAATTCAATGCCTTAAAGAAGATTATTTCATCAACCCTGTTCAAGAATTCAGGTTTGAATTTACTTCTCATAATAGCCATAACTTTTTCTTTTGTTTCTTCAAAGTTTGATTCAGACAATGTTGCATTCAATGAATCTTCAAGCAAGATTTCACTACCAATGTTACTTGTCATAATAATAACAGTGTTTTTAAAATCAACTGTTCTACCTTTAGAATCAGTCAATCTGCCATCATCAAACAACTGCAACATTATATTGAACACGTCTGGGTGTGCTTTTTCGATTTCATCAAATAATATAACTGAATAAGGTTTTCTTCTAACTGCTTCTGTAAGTTGTCCACCTTCTTCGTATCCGACATATCCTGGAGGAGCACCAACTAACCTTGCAACTGTATGTTTTTCCATATATTCACTCATATCTATACGTATAAGTGCATCTTCATCATTAAACATAAATTCTGCCAATGTTTTTGCAAGTTCAGTTTTACCAACACCTGTTGGACCTAAAAAGATAAAAGTACCTATCGGTCTATTTGGGTCTTTTAAACCAGAACGAGTACGTCTTATTGAATCTGCAACAATCTCTACAGCTTGATCTTGACCAATCAATCGTTTATGTAAATAATCTTCCATTTTTAATAACTTGTCACGTTCGCTTTCAACCAATTTATTAACAGGAATATGTGTCCATTTACTTACAATTTCAGCTATATCTTCTTCATCAACTTCTTCTTTTAAAAGTTGATTTTTTAGTCTATCCTTGCCTTGTAAAGATTGTAATTGCTTTTCTAATTCAAGTAATTTGCCATATTTTAACTCTGCTGCAGTTTGTAAATCAGTATTTCTTTCTGCTTCTGCAATCTTATTTTTTACTTGGTTAATTTCATCTTTTATGGCTGTTTCACTTGTAATAGATTTCTTTTCTTTTTCCCATTGAGTCTTCAATTTAGAAATTTTTTCTTCTAATGAATTAATCTCACTTGACAATTTATCAATTTTTTCAATGCTTTCAGGGTTAGTTTCTTTTTTAAGAGCTTCTCTTTCAATCTCTAATTGAATTTTTTGTCTTAACATTTTATCAATTTCTTCTGGCATTGAATCAATCTCAATTCTTAATGAAGAAGCCGCTTCATCAATCAAATCAATAGCTTTGTCAGGTAAGAATCTATCTGTAATATATCTATCTGAAAGTTTTGCTGCTGCAATTAAAGCGCTATCAAGAATTCTAACCCCATGGTGTACTTCGTATTTTTCTTTTAAACCTCTTAAAATACTGATAGTATCTTCAACAGTAGGTTCATTTAACATAATCGGTTGAAAACGTCTTTCAAATGCAGGATCTTTTTCGATATATTTTCTGTATTCATTAATCGTTGTTGCACCAATAGTTCTCAATACTCCTCTTGCTAACATTGGTTTCAACAAGTTTCCTGCGTCCATAGCGCCATCTGTAGCTCCTGCACCTATTATTGTATGTATTTCATCAATAAATAATACTATCTGTCCTTCAGAGTCTTCTACCTCTTTTAAAACAGCTTTTAATCGTTCTTCAAACTCACCTCTAAATTTTGCACCAGCAACTATTGCACCTAAATCTAATGCACACAATTGTACATCTTTTAAGCTTTCTGGTACATCACCTCTAATTATACGTTGTGCCAAGCCTTCTACTACTGCTGTTTTACCTACTCCTGGTTCACCAATTAAAACAGGGTTGTTTTTTGTACGTCTATTCAAAACTTGGATTATACGTCTTATTTCTTCATCTCTCCCTACTACAGGATCGAGTTTTCCTTTTTTTGCTAATTCAGTTAAATCTGTTGAAAATTTTGCTAATGCTTGCATATTTTCTTCTGCATTTTTACTGTCCACTTTTTGTTTACCTCTTATTTTTTTCATTGTTTTTAAAACTTTTACATCGTTTACATTATATCTTTGTAAGAGTTTTTGAACGTCACTACCATTTAAAGTTGTCATGGCTAATAAAATAGTTTCAATACTTATAAATTCGTCTTTTAACTCTTTTGAATAATTTTCTGCTGACATAAAAAGTTTTTTGGTTGTATCTGACAAATAAATTTGATTACTCGTTGGTTCAACTGACAATGTTGGATAGGTCTTAATTATATCTACAACATTGTTTTTAAACTCATCAGTTTGTAAACCTAGTTCTTTTAAATAACTGCTAATCAATCCATTATCTTCAATCATAGCTAACAAAACATGTTCTGGTTGGATTTGCGCATTATTAAATCTTTGCATACAATTTCCTGATGCTATCAAGATATCTCTTGAGTAATTTGTTAATTTATCAAAATCAATCATATTCTTCTCCTATTTATTATTATTTTAAACTATTTTATCAAAATTTAATAATTATTAACTATATTTTAATATTTAGCAAAAAATAATATTGATGCACGTTATTAGATTAAATAATATCATTAAGTTGTCAAATAAAATATTATGTGTTAATATCAGAATTAATAAAAGAAGGATTATTTAATGATAAAAATTTTCTTTACAACTGTACATCATTCACATATAAGCCCGAAGGGACTATTGATTGTGATGTAATCGGTTTAAAATAGTTTCTTCGGGAAAATTTATGCGTTAGAAGAAATTATTTTATAGGAGATCATTAAATGTCAATGTTAATAAATGCAATATCAGCAGCAGGTAATAATAGTGGAATTACGCCATTATTAATTCGTGATTGTGGAATTGAAGTACCTACTAAGGTGGTTCAAACATATAACCAAAACAAAAAAGAATCACCTATTGTTGCAAAACACGCCGTTAGGGAGCGTAGTTTAGATGAGTATACTACTACTGCAGTATGGGTAGGAGGTGTTCCTCTTGTTGAATACGGATTTAATAAAATTTTATCGAAAAAAGGACTTAATGGTAATATTAGTTATAATTTGTTAGAAAACAATGATAAAAAAGGTGCTCAACAAAGTTTAGATATAAATATCAAAAAATTTAAGAAAGTAGCACCAAAAGAAGTTGCAGAACTAGAAGCTATAAATAAAAATAAAGCATTATTTAAAAAATTCACAGTAGCAAAGTATGCTACAGCGCTTGCTGTTCCAATAGCACTTATGGGTGTTGTTATCCCAAAACTAAACTTTGCATTAACTTCATTTTTAATGGATAGAGATGCAAAAAAGGGACTTCTTCCTGCAAAATATTTGAAGAACAACAAACAAAATCAAAATAACTCTTTAAACATTATATCTTCTGAAAATGATGTTATTGCAAACTATAATAAACTTTATAATAAATCTTCAAATACTGAATTCAAAGCTCTTAATTCAATGAAAAATAAACCATCATTTAAAGGTTTTTCATCATTTATGACGGAACTTTCTCACCAAGAAAAGATGATGATGACTGATGGTGGTTATGCCGTAGGTCGTGTCGCAACCTCAAGAAAGAAAAATGAAGCTATTGAAAACAGTTTCAAAATGGCTGGTATGATGTATTTGAACTTTGTTGCGCCAAAACACATTGAAAAAGGATTAGACAAACTTACTAATAAATTATTTGGTATAAATCCTGAACTTGACCCTAAAATTATGGCTAATAAAAGATTTTTAGTACTGGCTCGTTCTAACAAGCTTGAGTTACCTAAAAAACAAGAAGAAGTACTTGATTTTCTTGACAATAACCCTAAATCATTGTTCTCAAAAATTGCAGAAAAAACAGGTGAAGTTAAGTATTTAAAATCTGGCGTGCGTGACCCTCGAGTTATGGTTGACACAGACAAAGTGTTCAAATTGTCACAAAAAATGGATAGATTTGCTCAAGACGCTAGAAAATCAGGTAATGTTTCAAAATACGCTAAAAAAGCATTAAGGGCAAAATCTTTAAATATTGCAGCAAACATTGTAATAAGTAGTACATTACTTGCTATTGCACTTCCTCAGGCACAGTTTGCATTAAGAAAAGCATTGTTTAAATCTGATGTAGAACCAGGATTATCATAGTTTTTAGTATATAATAGAATTATGCTTGAAGATAAATTTTACCAAATGTTTATATTGGGAACGGGAAGACTTGATATAGCTTTAAAAAAGAATATCGGTGGAGTTATCTTTTTCACAAAAGATATTCAGTCTAAAAAACAATTTAAAGCTTTAATTAAAAATATCAAGTCAAACTCTAAAACAACACCTTTTTTATCAATTGACCAAGAAGGTGGCAGAGTTGAACGTACGGAAAATATTCATGAAAGATTTTTATCACCTATGTTTGCATACAAAAAAGGTAAAGAGTTTCTTGAAAACCAAAATAGCTTAATGCTAGATGAATTAAAAGACTTTGGAATAAATATGAATTTTGCACCTTGCCTTGACGTTAATTCTAATCCTAGTAATCCAATTATTGGTGAACGAGCATTTTCTAACAATCCTGACGAGGTTTGCGATGGCTTTGATATTGTAAATAACATTTATAACGATAAAAATATTATACCTGTAGTTAAACACTTTCCTGGACATGGTGATGCAAATAAAGACTCTCATCTTGAATTGCCTCTAATAGACGTTTCTTTGAAAGAAATGGAGTCAATACATATAAAACCTTTTAAACATGCAATTTTATCTAATGTAGAAGCTATTATGATAGCACATTTGCATTGTACATGTTTTGATAAAGAAAATATACCTACATCATTGAGTAAAAATTGTATCAACTATCTTAAAAAGGAATTAAATTATAACGGCTTAATTATTTCAGATGATATGTTTATGCAAGGTGCTAAATGTTTTGGCGATGTTGATGCATGTCTTAAAGGAATTGATGCAGGGCTGGATATGTTTATTTACAGAGATTCTTCTATTGAAACATTAAAAATCCTAGAAGAAGTATTTAATGTAGTTAAAACAGACAAAGTTCTGCAATCACGTATTGAAGAATCTTACAAAAAGATTATAAGTTTAAAAACAAAACATTATATTATATAATAATATATTTCTCTCGAAATTACACAAAAAAAAAAGCTGCTCCTAACAGCTAATATTTATAATCTTGGGAGGAGATTTGGGATAGTTGATAGGATAATAATACTACAATTTTTGATATCATGGAGCATGAGTAGAAAAAAGTTTTACAAAAGTTAATAATATAGCTGCATTTCCTTGATATAGCTATGTTTTACATGTCAAGCGCCTGATTTAAAATAAATCAGGCGCTTGTTTTTATTAATATATTTACTATTACTACTCACTTAAGCATTGAA
>CANNUY010000005.1 GCA_947525005.1 uncultured Candidatus Melainabacteria bacterium | reverse complement strand
CATTTTCTGATGCTACGTTGTTCGTAAAACTTGTTCCTGTGGTTGTTAAATTGCCTTCATTATATATTGCTCCACCAAAATTAGCCAAATTTGAATTTACAACTTTTTTTGAATTAGATTTTCCAAACACAGATTTGTCAATACTAATTATGCCATATTCACCATTATAAATTGCTCCACCATAACCTTTTGCTTCATAATTTCCGTAAACATCTGACATATATATATCAGATTCAGCATAATTTCCTACAAAAGTAGAACCATTTATTACTGTGTTTGCATATATATCTTTTTCTAATCCACTATCTTCGTATTTAAATCCGTTATTGTAAATCGCACCACCATAAGAGTTTCTAACTTCCCCTGTTGGTTTGGTAATAGTTACAGTAGTTTCGTTTCCGTCACTATCAGTAATGGTAACTTCTTCTTCTTTCATCAAAACTTTAGACAGAGCTTCATTTTGAGTAAAAGTAGATTTGTTTAAAGTTAAATCACCTTTATTGTAAATCGCACCACCATTTTCTGCAGTGTTTTGATTGAATGTTGTATAGTCAGATTTAACAACACCTTTTTGACTTACAACTACATTTTTATATCCTACAGCACCATCTTCTGTAGAAATTTCAATTTCTTCCGTTTTTGCATCACTATTATTATAAATAGCTCCACCTAGTTTTGATGAGTTGTTTATAAATGATGATTTATTTGACCAAACATAACCGTTTTGATTATTAAAAATAGCTCCACCGTTTTCAACTGCAGTATTAGAATTAAACTTAACAGACACCAAGCCTGCTATATCTATTTTTTTACCCTTTTTATCAGTCTTAACTCCAACTATTCTATTTTCATTATAAATAGCTCCACCGTTTTCGGCCTTGTTATTGCCATAAGAAGATTTGCTATCTGTCAAATTACCTTTATTATAAATAGCTCCACCATTACCAGTTGTTTTATTATAATAATATCTTGTAACTTTTTGTTTTTTTCCGTTTATTTTTTCTGTAGTAGTAACGCCACCACCAAAAGTATTCTTGCTCAAGCTCAAACTAGAGTTTTCATCATTATAAATTGCGCCACCATCAACAGCTTTGTTATTATAAAATTTTGAAGAAACTATTGATACTTTTGAAGAATCAATACTTGAAGATACATCATTATCCGATTTTATGTAAATAGCTCCACCTTTTTTAGAACTATTGCCTGTTTCTATCTTTTCATCTTTCACAGTATCATATTTAGCTGTACCAAAACTTGATTTACTTATATTAACCAAGCCTTTATCCACAAACAATGCACCACCAAATTCATCGGCACTATTACTTGTATAAGTATCAGAAGTTATGGTCACTGCAGAATTTTTATTATTATCCGCATTTATATATACTGCTCCACCATTTTTTGCTTTATTTGAATCAAAAATATTTTTACTAGATTTTATCAAGCCTGTTGTATAAATCGCACCACCTTTTTCATCTGCAATATTATAACCAAATCTTGAATTTATAATGTTTGTAGTGGTTGGATAATGATTGGTTTGAATATTAGCAATCGCACCACCATTCAATGCTCTATTACCTGTTGTTTCGTCATCACCGAACTCAACATATTTCAAGGTTAAATTGCCCTCGTTATAAATAGCTCCACCATTATTAGTTGCTATATTTGAGTAGAACTTTGCATAATTTTTTGACGAACCACTAGATGATACTGTTCCCTTATAAAAAATGTTCCCTAATACATAAATCATATTCTTTATACTTGAGCCATTTTCCTCTGTTTCATTCTTCAAGAAATTAACAGAACTTAAAGTAACTTTACTACCTCTGTTCCTTATCGCTCCATCAAAACCTGTCATATTGAAATTTTTACCAACTAATTGTTGTTTATTTGGTACGATTGAATATTTTACAACACCGTTTTCACTCGGTTTTATAACACCTTCTAAGGTTATACCCTCTATAGAAGTTGGGGTTGATATAGTAGAAGTTGTGTTCCCGTTTATAGTTAATTTTATTGATTTTAACGATTTTTGGCGCTCTACAATATTAAATATATCAACAGAACTATTTCCATAATCATAAATAATCTTATCGACCTTTAGATTATATGTTAATGCTTTTGTCGAATACGTATCAATCATATTCAACAAATCCATTGAGTTGTTATTCAAGTTAGGATTATCATTATATATAATCAGATTACCGTTTAAACCTAATCTTACATAATAATTATAACCATCACCTAAATTATTATTTAATCTTAAGCCCGTATTATAATTATCTAAATATTTTGTGATAATTTGATGATCTTCATCAACTGTTTCATAAGCCAATTTGATAAAATTCTTAGTTTCACCAATCATGTCAATAACTTGAACTTTTGTTGAAAGAGGACTCTTTATATTTATATTCATCAAGTCTTTTGTTAAAATCAAGCCTGTATATCCTAAAGAAACCTCATCATTAAAAATTTCTGTAGGATTTATTCGTTTATCTGTAATAATAATCTTGTCATTTTTAACTTGTCCATTACTATCAATATCTATATCGAAAGCATAATAAGTATCTTTTAATATTGCTAAATTATCTGTGTAAATTGTAGAAAACTCAGGAGAGTCGACTTTTCCATTGCTAACACTAAAAGTTCCACCGTTTAAATTAATATTAGCTAAACTTTTTTGAGCTGTACCTACATCATTTCTTATATAAACAGTTCCGTCATAACCGTCCTCAGTATTAACATTCAATACAAGTTTAGTATCTTTATCAAAATCTATTCCTGAACGTAAAGCAACTGTCTTATCAGTTCCTGCATTCAAATAAAGGTTTTGTTCACCATAGTCGTTATAATTTTTTGCAAAATACAAGTCGTTACTAACCCCTTTTAAATTACCCTCAGCAAGATTATGTCTGTTACCATCAAAAATACTATCTGCATTATCTGCAAATATGGTTAAATCAGATTTTGTATATACAGCACCTCCAAGCCCATCAGAAGTGTTTAAATCAACAACAACATCTCTCATTATAACAGTTGCATCTGTCGCTAAAACATTCAACAATGAACCATTACCAAGATTTACTTCATCTTTTTTACTTGCATTAGCCTTTGTTAAATGCACTGAATCAAATTTGATTGTTTGTGGTTTATGAACAAATGTTGTAACATCATCTTCATCAGTAACTTCAACCAAATGTTCTTTTGCTATTGTTAATCCACCATACTTGTTTTGAAAATCTAGAGTAGAACGGATTTCATTACCTTGACCATCTAAATCAATCTTACCAGATATGGTTAAATTACCATTCGTAACACCTAATGATTTAGGGTGTACCTTTCCTGATGAATCCAAATCAATAGAATCTAAGTCAATACGATGAATTTCATCTGCATTTGAAGCTTTAAACTCCTTATCCGAATTTGACTTATCTTTGTTTACAAAATAAAAAGCCTCTAATTGTTTTTGCTTATTCATATCAGCAGTTATATCAAAATGAAGCATATTATCTTTTAGCGATAATTTATAATACCAGTCTGTGACAACAAAAGAAAAATCTTGTGTCCACGAAGTCACTTTGTCAACCTTGATATTATCTATATCACCACCAACAGGTGTTATATCAAACTTGTACTTTTCTTGAACACCTGCTAAAGATTCAATCAAATCTAAGGTCAAATTATTATTACCTTGAAGTATATCTACATCGAATTGAAAAGATGGATTTACAGAGGTTTCATCAATAATTAAACCGTTCGCAATATAACGAACTAAACTTGATAAAGAAGATCCTAAATTAATAGAAGATATTTTTAATGTTCCACTACCATTATCTGTATTTATCTTATCCGATAATATCAAGTTTCTTATACCTGTAAAATCTAAGTTGGTACTGCCATTATTTATCGCATCTATCATTGGCTTGATAGATGTATCAAAAACATTTTCGTTCATCTTAATATCAAAACTAAATGTAGTATTTGATGTTGAATCTATATTTAAAGAATTAAAATTAAACTGTTCAATCTTATCATTTGCTAAATCAACTAACCCAGATGAATTGCCACTAACATTGAAATCAAACGTTGTTTTTTCACCAAATTCACCAGCGTTTATTTTTAAAACACCTGAGAATGCGTTTTGTGAATCATTCCCACCTAATTGAACAGTTGCACCATTTATAGAACCATCAATGGTTGTAATTGAATTACTATCTCCAACTACAACTATCTTTGCGCCCTCAACATTTGATGATACAGAACCATTAAAATATACGCCTTTCAAAGTTAAATTTGCATTACCTGAGGTTATTTTAAAATTGGCATTTGATGTGTTTATACCTGAAAGTGATAAATCTGTTGAATCACCTAATACAATCTCTTGATTATTAAAGTTCAATAAATTATCAGTGTTACTAGATATAATATCTATTTTGCCTGTAGTTACATTTATACTAGAAGTATCTTTGGTAAGAGTGAAGTCCTTTACTAATTTAAAAGTTCTTGTTACAGAATTTGTTATATTTTGCTCTAATGTTAATCGCAATATGTCACCGACTGACTTGCTCGCATTGTTATCCTGTATTTCTAAATACTTGATAATATAATCCAAGCCCTTGCCTGAATTATTAACTAATACATCTCTATAAAATGCCGTAACAAACACATTGTCATACATTTCATCATTAGAATTTACGACATAGTTTCCATCAATTAAAAACTTATCAAAACTATCAATTCTATGATAAATTTCTGAAACAAATATTTCTGAATTATTAGAATTATCAACCAATTCTAATAATATATTTTGACTTCCCTCTGCTCCAACATAATCAGAATATAATACAGTAGTAGATTTATTAAATAAATCTACAGACTCTGAATATTTTGATTCTATAACTGATAAAAATTCATCACTTACAACATCAGTAGCTAATTTCAATCCGTTTGTCGAGGTTGAAGACAATCCAATACTAGGAATAACATTTTTTATTGCTGTATTCAAATTCAAAGATGCTAATTCATCTATAAAATTGATATTCTGAATTTTTACAGCTCCACCTAATGAATATTTACCAACCTTTAAACTATCTGAAGTTAATAAAGTTTCTCCAATTGAATTTTCTAATTTCATATCCATCATATAATCAACAGATTTTGATGAAATTAATTCTGAAATATTATATTGATTTATACTGTTATCAGCTAAATCAATTACACCTTCATCGGTCTTTAATGTAACAGAAGAATCTGCAAACGTATCTTTTCCAAACCTAAATCTACCACCTGTTAAATTTACATTTGCATTTTTAATAATTCCAGTTATAGTGGTAACATCTTCACCACTAATATTTATTGAAAACCTAGAATCATTTAATCCTGAACCAACTATATTACCATCTAAATAAGCATCTACTAAATTTAAAACAGCTTGATGGCTTTTTGCAACAATTAAATTTGAAGAATTACCCATCAAATTAGTACCGTCTAATAGTTTTAAATTTTTTAAATTCAAAACAGAACTAGAAATCAATTCAAACCCATTAAATCCATCTAAATCAATCTCTGAATGATTGTATGAATAACCTTTTAATGTAAGCTCTCCTTGTGTTTCACCCAAATTATGAGTTAGTGTATATCTCATTGAAGAATCTGTCTTAAATGATTTTGATAATACATTCCCTAATTCATCTTTTAAAATAGCCTTGTTTAATATTACTAATACATCTGTTAAATCTTCCGTATTAACATTATATTTATAGATAAACCCAAATGATTTGTTATCTTCAGCTATACCTAAATATTTATATTTTTCACCATAAGTATTAGTAATTGTTCCCCAATTATCAGTCCAATTTGCATCTGCACTAATATTACCTGACATCATGCTTACAGCTTCTGATGGCAAATTCAAATCTCCAACAATTTTTGATATTTCATTTTCTAAAGCTGTACTCAAAGCTAATGATATACGATTAGAATCACTAATTATAATTTTTACAGTAAGTTCTTTTTCTAAAATGGTTTTTAAATCGACTCCAACAAGATTTATTTTATTAAGTGTCAAAACTCCTTTTGAAGAATCATTTGTAGTAATTGTATCAGACACTAATTTTCCTGAATCATTAATCGACAAATCAAAATCAAAAAGCACCTCATCTTTAAATGATGAAGTCACAAAATTATAGTCCGTAACTATTCCGTTTAAAACATCAAGTTTTACATTCTGAAAACTAACAGCTGAATTATTTATTTGATTAAATAATTTAAACGTATCGTTTGATGCACTAACGCCTTTTATTCCAACATTTATTAAATCTGCACCACTTATACTATCATTTAATACTACAGTCCCACCATCTTTTATTGAAAAAGTCAAAGTGATATCATCTACGCTATTAGCATCATTTATATAAATAGCCTCATCAAGTTTTCCATTCTCTGTTAAAACATAGTTTCCAGTAAATTCTATTGTTGAACCGTCAGCCAAAAAGTTTAAATCTGATTCAGAATAGATTGCACCACCTCTTTTTCCAATAACAGAAGAATAATTAGCAAGAAAAGAAGAATTTCTAATAGTTCCTATTGTACCTAAGTTGTAAATCGCACCACCATCACCTTTTGAAAAGTTATTCACAAAAGTTGATGTGATATTGGTGATTACACCATTTTTAGCATTATAAATTGCACCACCATTACTAGAACTGTTTGATATGAAATTTGAGTTAATTTCAGAAATTGTACCATTATTATAAATAGCTCCACCATTTAATTGCGCATAGTTACCAATAAAATCAGAGTTAATTCTATCAATCGTGCCAGTATTATAAATCACACCGTTTTGGTTTGTATAATTACCTAAAAACATTGAATTTATATAAGTAACATTTCCACTATTTGCTAAAACTCCACCATTAACAAGTGAATAGTTCCCGAGAAAAGTTGATGTAATTGATGTTATTACACCTGTATCATTATTATTAATAGATGAAGCACCTGTTTCAGAGTAATTATTTACAAATTCTGAATCGATAGACAGATTGGCTTTAGTATTATTTATTACTCCAGATAATGCACCTGTAAAAGATTGACTTATTACAGTATCATCAGCACTAACTTCAATAATATTTTCAACAGGTGAAACTGTATCACTAATTTGATATCCTAAAAATAAAAGACGATTAAACCATTGTAAAGGAATAGTTTTTTCTTCTTTTTGAGAAAGAATACTATAAGTAATATTTCCTGATTTTTTTAATCCATCTGTATTCAAATCGACATTATAAAAAGTCTGTACTAAGCCACCATTTTGTAGATTATATGTCGAAGTGTAGAAATCATAACTATTACTATCCGATAATGTTATTATATAAATTGAATTTCCTGTTGATTGGAAAACTGAAGACAAAACTGGTACAACAGTTTGTTCTGAAACATCATCAGCCAATACAAAAGAACCCATAAATAATAAACAGACCAATATTATCGATTTTAAAAATTTCTTAAAACCAATAATACTACTTATTAATTTGCGCATACTTTTATTCTTAATCATTAATATTTTTTAATTCACTTCGTGATAATTTAACTCATTCTCTATATATCAGGATATCCCTTACTTAAATTATAACTTATAACAAAACACGTAACAAGTGGAATAGATTAAAACAAGGTTGAATATATGCCAAACTCAATGGTTTTCAGGGTTTAAGTATGTAAATTTTTGTATCAAACATTTATTAAGTTACAAAATTTTTTAATAGTTCAAAAGAACACAATCTACATGCTTTGTTTCACGAAAATATAAATTTGCAAGTTATTTACATGACTAAACTAAAATTTTCAAAAATAGACCTTTCTAAAAAACAGATACAACAAGGCATTCCAGATTTGTAAAAAAATATTACAAAAATTTGACAATGTTAGAAAAAATAACTACAATGAAGTTAATAGATTTATTGAGGTTATGTGTATTTATAACATTATATAGGTGTGACTCTTTAATAAAAAAAGGGGGATTTTTATGAAAACAGCATTAGAAATCAAAGAACAAAAGGCATGCTTCAATGACGAGTTTGAAAACTACCTAAAGAAACAATGTATCAAAACTACTTTCAACGGTACTGAACTTGAAACTTTCTCTTGGTACAGAAAAGTTCTTGGTCTAGTTTAATCTAATTCCAATATCATAAAAAACATAAATTTTGTAATATATATGTGTGTGCGAATTTCGTTATAAACTTTTGAGAGTATAAGTTTATAGAAGTTATTAGTGACAAATGTTTAACAGGTTTGTTCTGTTCAAAACATTCGTAAAAAGTATATATGTATTCTCGTAAACCCATTTTGCATACTCTAATACTACATTATTTGTAGATAGAGGGTGTTTGTGTTGTGCTATCCTGCTACAACAAACACCTCTTTTTATTGCTTAATGCACACAGGGATTCTTTGCTTGCCAACTACTGTGGTGGTGTTCAACAGTTTTATTGAACACCACAAAATTATTTATCACCTGACAACTTAGTAACTTCCGATACAGCTTTCAACTTTTAATTTTCAACTTTCACCCCATAAGAATATCTATCTGTTATATTACTCCGACTATTTATTTTGATATCAAATACCGATAAATTAAAGTAGTGGAGTACAGGTAGATGTCAAAACAAAACTATAAAAAAATACCTCAATATCTATTAATAAAAATGGCTCAAGAAAATGACCTAAAAGCCACTGAAGAACTTGTACGAAGAATTCAAAAAGAAATCTTCGGAATATTTATGCACCTTTGTAAAAAACGAGAAATTGTTGCTGACCTGACTCAAGAAGCATTAGTAAAAATAGCAAAAAACTTACATAAACTAAAAGATGTATCAAAATTCAAAACTTGGGCAAACAGGATTGCTGTTAATCTTTTCTATGACGAGCTTCGCAAAACATCTAAACAAATAGAAAATGTTGACATTAACGATGAAAACCAAACCGAAGAAATTAAAGATGATAGCATGCTCCCACTAGATAAATGTCTTGCTTCTGAACTCGGATGTATTATAAAAAACTCAATACTCACCTTACCTATCGACTCTCGTATCGCAATCGTTCTTAGAGAATTTGAAGGACTAAGCTATGAAGATATAGCAAACCTCACAAAAACAAACATCAACACTGTAAAATCAAGAATATCAAGAGCTAGACTCCAACTTCAAGAAGCACTCCACGACTATATTTAGAAAGGTTGTCTGATTAAATGAAATTAACTTGTAAACAATTTGAAGAACTCCTACCGTTTTATTTAAATGATGAACTAAGTGACACACTAAAAACTGCTTTCGTTGAGCATCTCCACAACTGTCCTAACTGTCATATAAAATTCAATATGCTTAATTCTATTGTTAATGACTTGAAAGATGCCTACAATCAGCTTATATTTGAACCTCAAGAGGAAAATTTAACAATTTTACCTGAAGATAATAAAGAAAATGATGATTCTTCAAACCTCTCTGCTTACATTGATAATGAACTTAATGACAATATAAATATACAGATAAGAAGAAATATAGTAACAAAACCTAAGCTTAGAAAAAAAATAGAACAACTTTATAGCGTTAGAAAACTTCTTACAGATTCATTTAATAATCAAAAAAACAGACTAAAAAACGACTTCTCTAAAGAAATAATGAAAAGAATTAACAAAAAACCACAAAGAAAAGATAATTATTCACACTGTCTTTTTTTCATTTGTTTTGTTCTTAGTATGGTTATAATCTCTTTTTTCATTATTAAAAGCATACTTTGATAGTTATAATTATTCAAAATAAATTAAAACTATGATGTCGAAATTATTGAAAACCAAACAAATTAGTAATTTAATACTTTGAAACCATACATAGTTTTGAATAAGGACAGTTTTTATCAGTACAAACAGAATGTTTCACTCCATCTAAAGAAACTTTTTCCATGCCTGCACACGCCGTTTTTATTCTATCTAAATATTCTTCTTTTAATTTTTCATCAAACTTGATTTGAACCTCTTTATTATTTTTTAAATCCAAATAAACAAATGTCAAAGAACCATTATTTTTGTATTCTTTAAACATTTCATCACATAACAATAAATAAACCATTGTCTGAAAATCATACGTTTTATCAGAATTAACGCCACCTGTTTTATAATCTAAAATATAATAATCGTTATTATCTTTTACGATAGCATCAATTCTACCACCTATCCAATAATCATCTATTTTCATTGTAAGAGAATGTTCTATTGCTACAATCTCAAAATTTAAAAATTTTGATGATTTTAAATTGTTCCAATACATCAACTCTCTATCTGAAAGTTTCTTCAAATATTTTTCAACCTGAAAGTTTCTCAAATAATATGCTACTAATGTGTGTATATTCTTACCTTCAACAAAATTTTCATCTAAAATTGGAGTTGAAACTTGCTCTACATACTTATAATAAAACTTTAAGTCACAATCCTTGTATAAATTAAACATTACAGGTGATATAACAGAAACTTCAGCCATAATAAACCTTGCTAAACTTCTCTATATGTATAATTTGGATATTTTTCCAAACGAGCCTCAATTTCATCAAATGTAATCAAGCCCTCTGTTGCACTAAATTTTGATACAACAGAAGCAGATTGCACAGAGCCATACATCAATGCTCTACCAATATCATTGTTTGTACGTTGTAATGATGCAAAAAATGTTGATGCAAACGCATCACCTGCACCAAGCGTTGAAACAACATTTGATGGGAAAACAGGACAAATATAAATTTTTTTTCCATCATAAGCATAAGCGCCACGTTTTCCATCTGTTATTACTATAACTTGATAATCATATACTCTCAATTTTTTAAGCATAGTAACTACGTCTGGGTGAATAATCTCATGAGAAAAATGCTCTGTCTTTGTATCAGGTCTTACTTCAACTCCTGTACACATAGAAGCTTCTTCCAAATTCATCACAACAATATTTGAAGTTTTCAATATAGGTTTAATCTTTTCAAATCCTTGTTTTAAACTTGTTGTTCCTGCATTAAAAGCAACTACTATATTATTTTCATGTGCAAACTTTACTAAAGGTTCTAATACCTCGTTTGATTGACCATTTAAAGGCGCAACATATAACCAATCTGCTGTTTTTAGAGCTTCAAAATCAATATCCTTTAACTCTATACAAGCATTTGCTCCTCTGTTTGTCAATACAGTTCTATCACCTTGAAAACTAACCAAAATCACAGAAAATCCTGTAGATAATGATTTGTCTTCAATAATGCTATCAAGCTTTACATTAGCTTTTTTTAAATGATCAATAATTCCTGCTGAATAAATGTCATCACCAATCTTGAAAATAGCAGATGTATCAAAGCCTAGTTTCGCAAAGTTTGAAGCTGTATTTACTCCTCCACCACCTAAATTAGTAGAGAAATTGGTCATGTCTATTTTTGAGCCATAAGGATAACTCATATATTCACATTTTCTGTTCAAACTGTTTACAGAAACAATATTTGCCTCATCACTCTCAACAAATACGTCCATTGTTGCACTGCCGATTGTAAAAACCTTAACCATAATATACCTCTCCACTTATAAAGTTATCAATTTATTACCCTCATCAATTTACAGACATTTTAGCACAAAATAATTAATGAAAAGATAATAAATAACTAAAAAAAGAGGCGAAAATTTTCAAAGAAAATTTTCGCCTCTAATAAATAAACCTTATAAAACTTATTTAGCAACTTCAGTTGTTGCAAAAGTCGCAGCTACTGGATAAGGAACACCAGCTTTTTCTGCAGCATTAAACATTGTATCTGATTTATTAACGATTGATGGATTGTCGATAATCTTTTGAATATCAGAATGAATATTATCAGCTTTATTTATCATCACTTGAGCACGACCAACAGCTTCTGCACCTGGAGCTGCTGCTGCTTCTTTATAATCTTGAGGTTTTGCATCTACAGCAGGAGCAGGTTTTGCTTGTTCAGTTTCAGGTTTTGCCATTGGTTTTGGCGCTACTACTGGATTAAATTTTACGTCTGGTTTGTTAATTTCGTTCATAATAACCTTACTTTCTATTAAATTCTCTTATACTTTTCTTCAATGTGTGTTTATATAACGTATGAAAAAAAATTTTTTTGCTAGTACATTAAAAAAACTTTACAAAAATTTCATGCCAATTATGTAATTTTTATAAATATATATAATAATATTATTTTTTTTACATTTTGGCAAGTTTCATATCATCACTTAATAATTTAAAAATTTTATACATAGAAACTTAATAATTGTAACATTTTAGCAAATTTTTCTAAAAAATATACTTTATATCAATATGGTTAGTTCCTTTGGGTTAAATAATGTTTATAATTCTTATCAAAAGCCTTATACATCATTTAAGGCAACAAACCCTATCGACTCAATTTCTACATTTAAAAGACCATCTATTCAATCCCAAACCACCTCAAAAAATCTTATAGAACAATATCTTAATCAGGCAGGTATCAATAATATTCCGTTTACTAAAACAACAAACACAATTTCTACCCCATCTGGTATTGGAAACTTAAAAAACAGAGTAGAAACAGATGCACTAGGACGAGAAATACTTTCAATAAATTACACTCAATCAGGAAGTGCTATAACCCAAAATCTTAAAACAACCTCTCCTGATGGAACAACTGTTGAAAAAGTGACAACAAATGATAATAACATTAAAAAGACAAATCTAGTTATTAAAGATAAATCAGGAAAAATTCTTGTAAACAAAGAAAAATCTTATGAAAAACTAAACGATGATTGTGCAAAAACAATAGTAAATGGTGAAACCTACAACATATCAGGACTTAGTGGAAATATAATCTCTGTTGAACACAATGGAGAAGTAAAAACTATTGACTTACTAAAAATGACTGATGATAAAGTTGAAAAAATGTCTGTAACCAAAAATGGCGAAAACGAAGATGAATCATTTGAAAACCGTCCTGAAAAAATTTCTGATAAAGAACGTGAAACCCTTTATTCAAAAATAAAATCTCTTGGTGGTGACGACTTATCAAGACTAGCTGATAGTGTTGATGAACTTGCATTTTTAGACACACCTGATGGTTGTTTAGAAAGTTTTTACAACAAACGTGCTCTAATATATTCAAAAGAAGTTGGTCCACACGTAATTTTGCACGAATTAGGTCATGCAGTAAACCACAGAATCTCTGATGACGAATTGTTATCAAGCAAAAACCACCTTAAAAACATTCGTGAATACGAAATCAAAAACTTTAGACAAAACAAAACAAGTGCAGATACATACTTTGAAAACAAGTTTACAAACGCTGACAATCTTGTAAAAAGAAATCAAGCACCAGATATGGAATCAGCAGAAAGCAGATTGAGAGATGAAACCTTCGCAGAAGGTTATGTAATGCTTAATTCTACTGACATATTAGACTTTGACCAAAATGTTCAACAACGTGCTTTATCATTAACTAAATATTGTCCAAAAACTCTTGCTCAGATTGAAAATTATACATGTTAATTTATAAATCTTAACAATTCCACATTTCTTAAAATTTATGCTAAATTAGTATAAAGAAAGAGGTGTATATGAAAGAATTAGCTAGTATTGGGGTCTTCGGAGGCTCAGGATTCTATAAATTTTTAGAGAATATTGAAGAAGTAAAAATAGAAACTCCTTATGGTATGCCTAGTGATAACTTGTTTATCGGCACAATAGGAGAAAAGAAAGTTGCGTTCATGCCAAGACATGGTCGTAATCATACCATTTTGCCACATTTAATTAACTTTAGAGCAAATGTTTGGGCGATGAAAGAAGTTGGTTGTAAACGTGTAATTTCACCTTGTGCAGCAGGTAGTTTACAAAAACACGTTGCTCCAGGAAGTTTTGTTATCGCTGACCAATTCGTTGATTGGACAGATGGAAGAAAATCAACCTTCTTTGATGGACCTATTGTAACTCACCCATCTGCTGCTGAACCATATTGTCCAGAGTTAAGAAAATTTGCTATCGAAACTGGTAAAGAACTTGGAATAGATATTCATGAAACAGGTACTGTAGTAGTTATCAATGGTCCTAGATTTTCAACAAAAGCAGAATCTAAGTTTTTCACTTCACAAGGTTGGGAAGTTATCAATATGACAGCATTCCCTGAAGCTTACCTTGTTAAAGAAATGGATATGTGTCCATTGAATATTTCTTTGATTACTGACTACGATGCTGGTTTGGTTGGTGACGTTCCACCTGTTTCTCACCACGAAGTAATTCAAGTATTTAACCATAATGTTGAAAACTTGAAAAAATTATTATTTACTATGATTGAAAAATTGCCAGACGAAAGATTAAACTGTAGCTGTGCAAAAACAAGAGAAATGTCTAGAGTATAGGAGTTATTGATGAATATATTGTCAAGAATTAATTATTTTATTAGTACTTTAATATACTTCTATAGTATTTTGATTGTTTTAAGAATTTTTATGTCATGGTTACCTAGCATCGACTGGGACAAACAACCAGTTAAGTTTATTAGAATAATTACAGATGCATACTTGGATATTTTCAGAAGATTCATTCCACCTTTTGGTGGGTTGGATTTTTCTCCGATTGTTGCACTTTTATTTCTAAATTTATTACAGATGCTATTTGCAGGAAAATAAAATGAGTACTATTATTTAGATATTTGTTGGAGGATTTGTGAATTTAAGGGATAATTTGAAATACAAACATGCTGGTAATGAATATTATAATACAGCTACCATGCCAGCTAAGCCAAAAAAACAAAAACAAGCGATGCCAAAACCTAAAAAGCAAAGAAAGAAATCTTCTCTTTTAGCTTGTTTATTACTATTATCAATATTAGTTGGATTTTCAGCAATTATAGTTCCAACATCTTACAAATTAGTTGTACAATCTTATTTCAATAAACCGATTGTATCTATAAATGCAGATGATTCAATCCTTGCGTATAATTCAAAAAACTTTGGTGGATTAAACCTTGCAGAATACATACTTCCAACAAAAAAATATTTATCAAATTATTCATTCCTTAACATGACAATGGAATATCCTACAGCCAAAAAAGATACAAAAATGAAACCTCTTTTTTATGGGGATAGACTTGTTGAATTAGAAAATTCTTTAAAAGCACTTAATAACAAATATCAAAATATTCAACCTGCTGTATTTGTATGGTCTATGGACAACAGCAATTATGTAGATATCAATGGTGATGTTGTATATCCATCTGCTAGCATTATTAAACTACCTGTCCTTATTCAAATGTATAAATCAATCGAAGCAGAACAATTTGGACTAAAAGATAACATGGTACTTACAGAATATTATCGTTCTGAAGGTTCAGGTAACATGCAGTATTCTCAAGCTGGAAGAACATATTCAATCTCAGATTTGGCTACAACAATGATTCAAGACTCTGATAACACTGCAACAAATATGTTGATATCAAAAGTTGGCTCTATGAATGATGTTAATGCAGCTATCAAATCTTGGGGAATAGAACATACACATCTTCAAACTTGGTTACCTGATATCACAGGAAACAACTATACAACAGCAAAAGATATTGCTCAAATGCTTTATAATATCGGAAAAGACGATAACAAATTCTTAAACATAAATTCTCAAAGCGATATTATAAATATTATGAGCAAAGTTAAAAACACCATGCTAATAAAAGCTGGGTTACCTGAAAATGTAAGCTTCATTCACAAAACAGGTGATATTGGAACAATGCTTGGTGATGCAGGAATTGTGTATTTGCCATCAGGTCAAAGATATATCGTTGTAATATTGGCACTAAGACCTCATAACAATATCAATGGAAGATTGTATATTCAAGAAGCGTCAAAAATTATTTATAACTATATGTCTACAAAGAATTAATATATAGAGTTTTTATAAGGGAAAGGTGGAATTGCAGATGCAATTCCACCTTTTTTCTATTATGTTTATAGGGATTGCGAAACCGACTTGAATTTACAACACACATCAAAAGACCCTTTCGCAATCATTTTTCAACATTTCATACAAGTATATGACAGATACTTTAATTATTTTTCAGAAGTTCATACATTTACAGGATAAATTGTTTTTACAAATGTATATAATATATTATGTAAGGCACACTAATGGATAGTGGGATGGAGAACGAGAATAATTTTAGTAGCTATAATAATATAAAACGACTTTCTGATGAAGAAATTGAGAAAGTATGGAATGAATACTTAGCCGATAAAACAAATAAAAAGCTAAGAGATATTCTTATTGTACAATATATCTATTTAACAAGATATGTTGTTGGACGTGTAAAAGTTGCACTTCCACCTACATTTACTTTCGAAGATATTTCAAGCTACGGTGTAGAAGGTTTAATTGATGCTGTTGAAAAATATAGCCCAAGAACTGGTGCTAGATTTGAAACTTATGCTCTTGTAAGAATTAGAGGTAATATCATCGATAAAATTCGTTCTCAAGATTTCTTACCAAGAACAGTTAGACAAAAAATTAGAAGTGTTAAAGAAGCTCAAGAAAAACTTAAAAAAGAATTCGGTAGAACTGCTACAAACAGTGAAGTTGCAAATTTGCTAGGTATTGAAACAGAAAAAGTTGATCAAATCCTTGCAGATGATACAACAGTTACATCTATCTATGATAAAAAAGGTTCTGGAGATGATAGTTTAGAAATTATTGACACAATAAAAGATTCTTCTCACAAAACTCCTCACGAAGAATATGAAGAAAAAAGTGTTAAAAATCAATTAGAGGCTTCTTTGAAACGTCTACCTGAAAGAGAACGTATGGTAATGGTTCTTTACTATCACGAAAACATGACATTCAAAGAAATTGGAGAAACTGTAGGTATTTCAGAATCGAGAGTTTGTCAAATCCACGCACAAGCTATTATGAAATTGAAAAACTTGCTTAGTGAGAACAGAAACGAACGTCTTAAAAAGAGTATTATTTAATTTTATCTGATTAAGCAGGTAAAAAGAACTTTATACTTGTTCCACTACCGTATTTACTATTAATTGAAATTTGACCGTTATGTTGTTCTATAATCTTTTTACAAATATTTAAACCTAAGCCGAAACCAGTTTTCTTATGTTGTTTTGCTAGGCTAACATATTCTTCAAAGATATTTTTTATGTTCTTTGTATCAATACCTATACCGTAATCCCTTATTTCAAAAACACATTTGTTATTTTTTAGATTTAAAGATATATCTATCTTATTGTTTGAATATGAATATTCTATAGCGTTTGATATTAGGTTATTTATAACTCGCTTTATCTCTAGAAAATCAAGTTTAATACTTGGTTTTAATTTGTCGTGTTTAAAATTAATCTTAATGTTTTTATCATTGGCAAGATATTTTAAATCGTTTATTGATGACGATACTAACTCCTCAAAATCAACAAATTCCTTGTTTAAGGATAATCCATTATTTTTTTGTTTGTAAAAACAAAGAATATTGTCTGTAATAAGCTTCATATACTTTGCAGAATTTAATAATTCTTCTAACATTTCATTGTTGTAATTAGTAGGCTTATTTTTTAACAACTGTTTTAATGCACATATTTCAGCATTAATAGGACTTTTTAAATCGTGAGTAAGAGTTGCAACAAAGTGTTCTTTTTCCTTTTCAATAGAATTTTTTAGCGCCTCTGTTTTTAAAATATTAAGAATCTGAGTTCTTGCTATCATAGGTACCAAAGGTCTGTTCATAAAAGATGCAGACTCAAAGTTGTAACATTTGACTATTGTTTCTGAATCAGTAACAGAGCTTAAGAACAAAATTGGTGTCATCAAATTTAGATAACTGCTTTTTATTCTTTCAGCGAACTTAAATCCAGACAACTCTTGCATATTTATATCAAGTATAATCAAATCATATTTTTTTAATTCTATATCATTTAGAGCATCTATTGGATTTTGATAAAACTCTACATTACTAAATTCTTCAATCAAAGACTTTATTTCTATAATATTATTGATATTATTATCAACAACTAATATATTCGCATTTTTAATTTCAGTAGTACTTTCTAATTTCATATTATACAATATACCTGAAAATAGTTATACAAAAATTACCTTTTTAGGCTAGAAAAATAGGACAAATTTCTATATTTTTTTAGAGCAAAACTTTAATTTTTGTTAAGACTTGAAAAAAAATAGATTTAGTTGTAAAATATACATGTTAAACCCTGTTTTTATAAGAGGAAGAAAGAATATTATTAACCGTATTAAGAGGCTTGTATTATGTATGTAAATAAATGCATTAAATGTGGGGCAGAGTTTGAAACAAAAAACCCTAAAAGAGTTATTTGCCCAAATTGTTTGTACGCAGATAAAAGTAGTTCAACAACAGAGTCACAAGGGACTGATGAAAAACAATTAAGTAGTTATAGTAGCTATAGTTCATATTCAACAGAAGATAGAGGAAACGATAGACCTAGACGTCAATATGACAACAACAGAGGCTATAACAGAAACAACAATACAAGAGGTAGTTATAACAATAATCGTAGATATGATAACAACTACGGTGACCGAGATAGAAACGATAGAGGTGGTTATAACCAACAACGCAGACCATATAATAACAATGGTGGTGGATACAATCAACAAAACAGAGGTGGATACGGTTCTCAAGGTGGTTACAGCCAACAAGGTGGTAACAGATATAATAACCAACAACGTAGACCAAACAATAGATTTCAACAAGGTGGAAATAGAAGACCTTCTAGACCTCAACCTAGAAAACAATCTAAACCACTACTTATTAGTAAGGAGCAATTAGAACAAATTGAGGCATTGTATAAAACAATGTTGCCGTTACCAAACCCTGATGCGCACGAAACTATCGGTGCTCACTTAGGTATTGAGCCAAGAAAAGTTTTCTTCGGTATCAACTTGGTAAGACAAAAACTTATGTTACCTAAATTGCCTTTCCCAAAAAGAAAACTAGCAGTAACAGTTGATCAAATGACTGCAATTAAGAGTCTTTACACTCCATTATTGCCATTACCTCCTATTGGTTGTCATAAGATTATTGCTGCTCAATTACGAGTTGATGAATGGCGTGTTCACGTAGCGATTAAGCTTATTCGTGCTCAAATGGGACTAGATAGATGGAACGAAGATAGACCAGATAAACCTGCTGACTATATGGTTCCTAAATACCCTGCTCAAGAAAAGAAAGCTCAAAAAGAAGAAGAAGGAAAATCAGATGAACAATCTGATGCTAAAACTGATAATGTAGCTGAATCTAAGGAAGAAGTTTCTACAAAATCTTCTGATGAAGCTACAGAAGTTGTTGAAACTCCAGTAGAAGAAGAAGCTCCTGCTCCAAAAAAACGTGGACGTAAACCTAAAGCAGAAGCAGAAAAAGAAACTAAAACAGAAGAAACTCCTGTAGAAGAAGCGCCTAAAAAACGTGGAAGAAAACCGAAAAAAACTGAAGATGAATAATTATATTTCTGTTGGTAAAATTTTAAACTTTCACGGTGTAAGAGGTGAGGCAAAAGTTGGTTATTCTCGTAACCAACAAGAGTTTATGAAATCTTTAAAAAATGTTTTTATCCTTAAAGACACCGATTATTTGCCTTTTACCATTAAAAGTATCAAATTTAACAACAAATTTGCTATTATTAAATTTGCAGGGATTGACTCTGTTAACGAAATTATTGAGTATAAAAATTGTCTAATTTTCGTTGATGAATCAACTATTAGAGAAAATCTTGACGAAGACGAATTCTTAATAGATGAACTTGTTGGTATGAAGGTTTTATGTGAAGGCAAGCAAGTTGGGATTGTTATAGGAGTTTCTAATAATGGTGTTAATGACTTGTTATCAGTTAAATCAAATACTCAGAATGTTTCATTAGTGCCATTTGTTAAGGCTATTGTTTTAGACGTTAATATAAAAAAGAAAGAAGTTATTGTTGATAACATTCAGGGGTTAATTGAATGAGATTCGATATATTAACACTTTTTCCTGAAATGATTGAACAAGCATGTTCTCATAGCATTATGAAACGTGCTATTGACTCTAATATTTTATCAATTAGTACAGTAAATCCTAGAGATTTTACTCTTGATAAACACAAAAAAGTAGATGACACACCTTATGGTGGAGGTGCAGGAATGGTTCTGATGGCTCAACCTTATGTTGATGCCTATGAAAGCGTTGAAAAAATAAACAATTCTATTACATTAATGATGACTCCACAGGGGGAAAAATTTGACAACAAAATGTGTGCAGAACTTGCAACATATAACCAAATAATTATTTTGTGTGGTCATTATGAAGGGTTTGACGAAAGAATTAGAACTATTATCCAACCTAAAGAGGTTTCTATAGGTGATTTTGTTTTGACAGGTGGAGAATTACCTGCTTTATGCTTAATGGATAGCGTAAGTAGAAAAATTGATGGAACACTAGGTAAAATAGAATCTATGGAAGAAGATAGTTTTGAAAATGGACTACTTGAATATCCACAGTATACAAAACCAAGAGAATATAGAGGCTTAAAAGTACCAGATGTGCTTTTAAATGGAAATCACGCACTTATAAACGAATTTAGATATAATGAACAGATAAAACGTACAAAAGAACGTCGTCCTGATTTGTATAAACAATACTTAAAAAATGATTAATATTATTTGTGTTTACAAGTATTATTTTATTTATAAATACCTATAAACCATTCAAATTCTACGGTATTATAAAAACAACATAAACAAAGGGCGAAAAATCATTTTGATTTTTCGCCCTTTATTATCAATAATTCAAACTACACTCTTGCAGGTTCTTTAATAAGTGAATCACAGTCCATTTCTGCAGGTTTTTTAATACCCATAAGTTCAAGGACTGTAGGAGCAACATTACAAAGTGCACCATCATTTTTCAAAGAAATACCTTCTGGTCCATTTATAATAACAAATGGAACTTCGTTAGTTGTGTGAGCTGTTTGTGGTTTTCCTGTAGACTCATCAACCATAGTTTCAGCATTACCGTGATCAGCTGTAAGAAGCATTGTAATATTGTGTTCTTTACAAGCATCAGCAATTCTACCAACACATTCGTCAACAACTTTACAAGCTTTTGTTGCAGCTTCAACAACGCCTGTATGTCCAACCATGTCAGGATTTGCAAAGTTTACAAGTATAAATCCATACTTATCGTTGTTAATTGCTTCAAGCACATTGTCACAAACTTCATAAGCGCTCATTTCAGGTTGCATATCATAAGTCGCAACTTTAGGTGATGCAACAAGCTTTCTTGTTTCGTGAGGTTGTGGTTCATCAATACCACCATTGAAGAAGAAAGTAACGTGAGCATATTTTTCAGTTTCTGCTGTTCTGTATTGGTTTACACCGTTTTGTTCAAGAACATCACCAAGTATGTTAACCAATTTTTCTTTTGGGAACGCAACTGGGAATGTGAAAGTAGCTTCATAGCTTGTCATTGTTGTATAAAGAATATTTTTAAGTACTTTCTTTCTTTCAAAACCGTCAAAATCAGCAAAGTTCATAGCCTTTGTAATTTCTCTAGCTCTATCAGGACGATAGTTAAAGAATATAATAGAATCGTTGTCGTGAATTCTTGATTCTTCACCACCTATAGCAGTAGGAAGAACAAACTCATCTGTTTCACCTTTTTCATAAGAGTTTTTAACAGCTTGAATAGCAGACTCTGCATGTTCACCTTCACCAAGTAGTAAACAGTTATAGCCTTTTTCAACTCTGTCCCATCTATTATCTCTATCCATAATGTAATAACGTCCACAAACTGATGCGATTGCAGGAAGGTTATATTTTTTAAGTTCATCTTCAACGATTTGTAAATATTCACAAGCACTAGCAGGTGGAGTATCTCTACCATCTAAAAATGCGTGAACATAAACTTTAGTAAGTCCATTATCAGCAGCCATTTTAATAAGCGCTAACAAATGATCAAGTGATGAGTGAACACCACCCGTTGAAACCAATCCGTACAAATGAAGTGATGAATTGTGTTTTTTAGCGTGTTCGATTGCGTTTAAAAATCTTTCGTTTTTAAAGAATGAACCGTCTTTTATTGCTCTATTAATTTTAGAAAGGTCTTGGTAAACAATTCTGCCAGCACCTAAATTAAGGTGACCAACTTCTGAATTACCCATTTGACCTTCTGGAAGTCCTACAAATTCTCCATCTGCGTGAATTTGTGTAGAAACTTCGTTTTTGATTAAGGCTGGTACATTAACAGGATGTGCTAATTTTGTAGCATCAAATTCAGCAGAACCAGTACTGATACCCCAACCGTCCATTATACATAATAAAACTCTTTTGTTCATAATTTATTCCCCTATCTACATTTTCCATAATTCTAACACAAACAAAATGATTGATATACGATAATTTATAAGCACCATTTCTGTAAACATTTGTTAAAAAAAGACAACTATTCATAAAAAAAATACTTTATAAGAATACAGGTTAGATTTATGAAGGTATTTTTATGAATTCAGCAGAAAACATTAATTTCAAGGCACTTTCTACTTTTCACAGTAGCGCAAATCAAAGTAGTAATAATCAAGGTGTCATTAAACCTAATAATTATGGACTACAAAATGATACTGTTGAAATCAAAAAGAATGACTCAGAGTCTAAAAGCGATAAGAAATCTAAACTTTTAAAATGGGGAGCTATAGTTGGTAGTGGTATTGTAGCTACAACTATTGGTGTCTTAACTGCAAAACATATCTCTGTTAAAAATGCTAAAAAAGCTGCAGAAGAACTTAAAAAAATAAAACTTCAAGAACTTGAAAAAGCAAAAGCTGAAGAATTAAAAAAAGCTGAAGAAGCAAGAATTGCTCAAGAAAAAGCTCTCAAGGCTCAACAAGAAGCTAGAGAAAAAGCTATCCAAGAAGCTAAAATAAGAGCTGAAAAAGAGGCAAAAATCAAAGCTGAAAAACAAGCACAACTTGAAGCTACAAGAAAAGCACAAAAAGCAAACTGGGGGTTTAAATATGATACAGATAAAGAATTAGCTAAATATATTGACCCTAAACAAGAAATTAGAAATAATATTAAACAAAAAGAAGGTGAAAGCTTTGATGATTACTTTAAAAGACAAAAAGAAAGTTCTGAAAAGGTAGATATACTTGATTTTGATAGAAGCATTAGAGATACAGAACCTAACACTGTATTCAATGTAGTATTTGAACAATTTAAAAAGTGCCATGAAAATGGTGGAACTGTATCTATTGATGATTTTATAAAAACCTTAGAAAGTACAAAATCAACGATGGACTCAACATATAATGAATTATACAGGAAAAGTCCATACTGTAGCTCTACTATTTATCAAAAATTTTATGATTATAAAAAATATATTGATAAAGTCATAGCAGAAATAAAATCTACAAATGCAGAAAGGGCTGAAGGTGAATCTGCACCTAATATCGTAAGAAAAGCTCTAAAGAATCTAGAAAATAAAAAAATAGCTAGACAAAATTATGTAAGTGAGATTTCTCAACATTATGAGCAAGAACTCGATACAATTAGAGGTCGTTTGAAATATGATGAAGCAAATGTGCCACCTGTTCGTAAAAAAGTAACTATAAGTACTGAAGAAAAACAAAAACTTGTAGATTCTCTTAATGGTACAATAGCAAGTGGTGGAGAAAACCCTAATTTTACAGTAGATACACCAATGTCAACTTTATCAAGTGCTTGGAAACAAAAATATATCTCTATTCCTTTTTCAATGAATAGTGCGCAAGTTGGTGAAACAGCTGTATTAGATATGTTCCCAAGATATAGAAGTGGCATATCTCATATTGATGGAACAGATTTCCCATTTAAAACTTCAGGTGATTTTAAATATGAACCATTATATAGGCAAATGCACGTAAATAACCCAGAAGAATTTATAAAACAATTTGAAAACATAGGTGGTGAATACTCTCCAGGAAAACTACAATCTTGTTCAAAAGAAAAATTGTTTGGTGAATCTTGGGGACCACCCGACAATAGCAGATATGGTTTTACTGAATGGGCAGAAGATAACAACGTAAAATTTGTAATCCACCCTAAAGGTCCAGTTTCTAATGCTGCTGAAATCGGAGAAGGTAAATACGGATGCTTTGAAGCTATATATGCACCAAATTCAAAATTCAGAATAGTTGGCACAATTAAGAAAACTATTACTCCAGAAGGGATTAAAAAAGAAATTCCAGACTTTAGAACTGAATTTGATGACTTTACAAAATACGAAATCCATTTACAAGAAATGTAGTTTGAAATTGTAAAGGCTGTCATTGTAAACGAAAGCAGATTATCGACCCATTATTTTTAGATTATCGTACCATTTTGGGTCGATAATTTCAAGAGGTTTATTTTTATCCTTGAAATATTGAAAACATAGTTTATAATAAAATAGAGTAATTGAGAATTCCAAAAACTACGTAATGGACTGGTTGCGTACCAGATATAGTGAGGTCGTTCTCACCCAATTACTCTTTGAGCAACTGATAGTCCAAATAAATCGTAGATGGCTGGCTTTCTGAGGCAGTTACAGGGCTTAACGACCCCACAGTTGCTCTATTTTATTTGGTCTTTTTCAAGAAGATATTAATAGCTTCTTTCATATTTGTTGGTGTTTTAAAGTCGTTGTCATCTTCGTTGATTACAACAGTCTTATTCTTATAAACAAACCTATTATACAAAGAAAGTCCTACATAAATCACAACTGATGATGTTGCAACACCCAACATAGCAAGCAAAAATTTCATCGCCATCTCTCGTTTTCCAAAAGGTGCCTTTGTTGCAAACTCTGTTGTAACCTTGGTTACGCTTTCTCTAGTACCGTTTGCCCCGAACATATCAGCATAAGCATTTCCACTACTAAACATAATGGAAACACTTATTACTAATATACTTATAAATAATTTAATCTTATTCTTCATCTTCGCTCTTTTTTGCTTTTGCAGGTTTTCTGCCTCTTGTTTTACCTTGACCTCTATTTGGTCTTCTTGTTTTCTTTTGAGGTTCAGCAGAGTCTTTTTCTTCAGTTTTAGTTTCTTCTGCTGGTTTTTCTTCCACTTCAACTTTTTTGGGTTCAATATCCAATTCAATTTCAGCGTTTTGAGGAAGTACATTTTCAGAAGTTTCAGTCACTTCTTCTTGTTTAATAAGTTCTTTTACTTTACCCTTATTAAACCTACCTCTTTTATTACCTCTCGTTTTTTTATTTTGTTCAAGGATTTCGTTTTCTTCTGTTACAACCATTGATGGATTATCAACTGTTACGTTTATTTCCATATCCTTTGGTTGCATATCTAAATTTTCTTCAACCTCATTAACTTGGTTATTAACAGGTTTAGAATCCTTGTTTCTATTATTTTGTTTTTGGTTATTATTATTTTTCTTAAATCCACTCAATGGCAACTTCATCTTAGCAGATTTTGCTCTATATTCACCTTCTGCAACAGGTGATGCCCATTTGATGTCTTCCATAATAAAGCCATTACCTTGACAATGTGGACATTTCTTAGCAAAAACTTCTGCTAACGCTTGACCTTGTCTATGACGAGTCAACTCAACCAAGCCTAAATCTGATAATTGACCAACTTGTGGTTTTGCCTTATCAGGCTCAAGAGCAATTTCTAATTCTTCCATCATTGCTAACTTGTCAACACGTGATGTCATATCAATAAAATCGACAATAACCATACCACCGATATTTCTTAATCTTAATTGTCTAGCTATTTCATGAACAGCTTCAATATTAGTTTTCAAAATTGTTTCATCTTGAGTTGCTGAACTTACAAACTTACCACTGTTTACATCGATTACTGTCAACGCTTCTGTAGCTTGAATAAACAAGTAACCACCTGATGGCATATTAACCTTAGTTTGTAAAGCCGCCTTGATTTCTTTATGCAAGTCCATCGCTACAATCAATGGTTCTGAACCTTTGTACAAAGTAATCTTGATATCTCTATTCATGTGCCAAGTTTGTAGAATTGTTTGCAATCTGTTCATCGCAAACGCAGTATCTACAATAATTTCTTGTGTATCTTCTGTACAAGCTTCTCTTATTACTCTATAAAGCAAATCTTGGTCACGATACAAAAGCGCAGGAGCTGTAACTGTTTCAGCAGAAGTTACAATATTGTTCCATTTTTCTAACAAGATTTCTAAATCTTCTTGAATATCAGCTTCTGATTGGTTTTCAGCTTCTGTTCTAATAATTACACCAACACCAACAGGTTTTAATAAACTTACAATAGATTTCAATCTTGCACGTTCTTTTACTGTAGAAATCTTTCTACTTACATTGATACCAGCTTCTCCAGGCATCAATACCAAAAATCTACCAGGAAGGCTGATTTCTGTAGTTACTCTAGGTCCTTTGTGACCTGTAGGTTCTTTCACTACTTGTACTACTAATTTTTCTTTTGGAGCAAGTTTATCTTGCAAAGCACCTTTTTTCATAACGTCTTGTGCATGCAAAAATCCCATTTTATCTGAGCCAACATTAACAAATGCTGCATCAATACTTGGTAATACGTTTTCTACTTGTGCTAGATAAACATCACCTAATAAGATTTCACCTCTGTTTATAAAAAACTCTGAAACTCTACCATTTTCAATAAGAGCCGCTATGTTATCTCTCTCTGCGATAACAATTTTTTGTCCTTGTTCTGTGTTTTTCATTACTTTTAAATCCTTTTAATTATAAAACTTTCATCTCTCTGTCAAAAAAGCGAGTTCTTGTTATTTCAAAATTAACGGTTTTATCAATCAATTTCATAAAATCATCAATTCTAACAGGAACGATTTCGTCATTTTGACCTGTTCTTAAAACTATAAATAAACAGTCCTCATCTAACCTATAAGATTGTATTGAGTTTTTTATGTTTATTGTTTTTTCTATACCTTTTTTATTTGTCTTTTTTAGAAAAATTTCGTCTAAAGAACAAACTTTTTCTATATTGTACTTGATATTTTCATTTTTGTAAAGATTAGAATTTTTCAAATCCACCTTATATTCTGCCCAATAAACTGTCGTATCAATAGAAGTAATGCTCTTATCAAGTTTTGCCACCTCAATAACTTTTGCATCGTGGTGTAAAACCTTGCTCAATTCTTCTTTTATATGTTCAACAGGTGTATCCTCAAGCAATTCTATATCAACCAATTCACAATCACTTTCTATAAATAATGGTAATGCTACACCCATAGAAATTTTCATCATTGGGTTAAATCCCATTGAAAAAGCAACCTTCAAATCAGTTCTTGAAACAGCTTTATAAAAAGTATTTTGCCAATCAAGATGTGAAAAATATCTCAAAATACCTTTCTTAGTAACCTTTATTCTATATCTATAAAGCACTCTATTATTCGCTACAGTGCATTTCCCTGGGTCGTGTACCGGTTCAAAGTTCAATTTCTGAGCCACATCAGATGCTTTATAAGGTTTTGCCATAACCTTTCTTGTTTTAAGATTAGGACAAACACCACATTGAACACATTTCTTCTCACAGGTAGGTTGTAAATTCAATTCTTTTGGTTGGTCAAATGCTTTTTTATATTCAGCTTTAAACCAATCTTTATCAACCCCAATATTTATAAAGTTCCAAGGTAGTTCTTCATCTAGTTTAAATGATTTTTTTGCATAATCTTCTAGACTAAATCCACATTCAAGAGCTGTTTCAAACCAAACATTCTTATCAAAATATTCGCCCCACGCATCAAGATAACAACCTTTTTTATACAAAGCTTCTATATAATCACAAAGTTTTTCATCGCCCCTTGTTACAACGGCTTCAATTTGTGAGACATATTTTTCGTGATAATTTATCTTAACCCCTTTTATCTTATCAGTTTTAGATTTTAAATACTTGATATGTTCAGTTACTTCATCTAAATCCATCTGTGGACACCACTGAAACGGAGTAAAAGGTTTTGGAACAAATATTGATAATGTACAAGTAATATCAAACCCGTGTTTTAAACCCTTTTCTTTTTTTAATAATTTTGTACGGTATCTAATCTTACTCAACAATTCAGCCATCTCGTCCATATCTTCAAGAGTTTCTGTTGGCAAACCAGCTATAAAATAAAACTTAACCCTTGACCAACCGTGCTCATACAGAGTTAGTACAGCGTTCATTATTTGTTCTTCTGAAATATTCTTCTTTATAACGTTCCTTAGACGTTGACTACCTGCTTCTGGTGCTAGTGTCATTGTTGATTTTCTAACGCTTTGAACAAGATTTGCAAGCTCAAGATTAAATCCATCAATCCTTTGACTAGGTAATGAAACAGATATTTTCTTTTTGTTAAAATCTACAGCTAATTCTTTTATAACTTCATTAATATTTTTATAATCGTTTGATGACAACGACAATAGTGAATACTCATCATATCCTGTTGTTTTAACAAGTTGCTTTGTTAAGTCAACTATATCTTCTCCACTACGTTCCCTAATAGGAAGTGTAACGTGTCCAGGTTGACAGAAACGACACATACGACCACAGCCACGTCTAATTTCTACAACAGCTCTATCCTGAACAGAGTTTGAAAACGGTATAGGATAACGTTTTGGAGCGTTTTCTGTTGTCAATTGTGCAAGTCGTTTTGTTACTGTTGTATTATAACCTTTTGCCCACACACCATCTAGTTTACAGATAGCTTCAATACGTTCTTTTCTAGGCAACCACTTAGTTTTTTCTATGGTTTGACACAACTCAACTATTAAATCTTCACCATCTCCAATTAAAAAACAATCTATAAAATCAGACATCGGTAGAGGATTATATGTACAAGGACCACCTGCAACAATAATTGGGTGTTCATCAGTTCTATCTTCGTTTCTATGAGGTATACCTGACATCTCCAACATCTTTAAAACCGTAGGATAAGCAAGCTCCCACTGTAAAGAAAACCCGATTACATCAAACTCGATTGCTTTACGTTTACTTTCAACACCATAAAGCGATTCTGGTACAAAATCTGGTTCAGGTGCATATAGTCTATCACACATAAAGTTTTCAACCTTATTCACCTGTTCATATAAAACACGCACTCCTAAATTACTGATTCCTATTTCATATTTATCAGGAAACGCCATCAAAAGTCTTATATCAGCTTTGTTAAAATCTTTATTGTATGACAAAAATTCGCCACCTACGTACTGATATGGCTTGTTGCAACTGTATAATGCTTCTCGTTGCTCTCTAAAAAAACAGTTTTCGCTCATTTTATGCTAAATCTTCCGGTATGTATTTTTCTATCTCAATCAATTTGCCAGTTAGAGTTTTATTCTCTAGTGCTTTCATAAATAGAGGTAACTCTGATGACTTAATATCATAATTATATAAACATACTTCATTATCAACAGTTCGCATAACACTAACAATATAACGGCATTTTTCTGCATAAGATTCAAGATTTGAAGCTACAAACTTTTTACCTGCAACATCTCGTTTTAGTTTTACATAATTAAAACCTGCAAAATATTTAATCTTTTCTTCGTACTCTGTTTCAAGCTCATTATTTTGACTTTTAAATATTGAAATAACTTTTTTGTTTATATCTTCTGACATCTAAGCACCCTCAAGAATTTGTAATATATTATTATTAAACACTACATGCCAGTATCTTGTAAAATATATGTAGAAAATTTTACATTTTCATTGTTTTATAAAAAAAGCTTATACATTATTTATAGAAAATAAAGTGACGGTTAAATAAAATTTAACCGTCACTTTATTAAAATTATATTCGTTACCTAAATTAAACCAATTTAACTGTAACTGATTTTGGTTTTCTTGTATAAGATAATTTATCTTCTCTTGATAACCAACCTAAACCCATTGAAATCATGTTTTGTTCAAGGTCTAAATCTTTTGACATTTTGTTCAAAGTAACTTCACCTTTGTCTGATAAATAATTGTAAATCATACCTGCTGATTCAATGATTTGGTCTTGCATTTCTAATTTTGATTTCATTTCTTTCTCCTTATATGGTTTCCACAACTAAATTAAAATAGCTTAATATTATAATAACAAAAAATTATAATCATGTAAACAATAAATAATTGTAAACTTAAAGCCTCCAAATAAATTTTGTACTAAAATTATATTAGATAGGATAGTTTGATGAAAAAATTTATAACATTTTTCATATTATTAATAACATTATTCACTAGCCAAATGATGTGCTCAGCAGAACTTTTGTATAAACTAAGACCATTAAAGTTTGACACATCTTCTGCTCTATTATTTATTCCTGTTCAAGCTAGTGCAAAATCAAACATCACAAACAATCTGAAAGTAACAAAATCAAAAGAGAATAATTCTGTAACTATTGATATCTCATCTGCAACAACTCTTTCTCAACCCAATAATCTTTTCTTTTCAGAAGGTAGCTTAAAAGAAGTTCAAATCAATACAAAGATGGATAACACTGTTACTTACACTCTTTTCTTCAATACAAACTACAACCTCGCCAGTCTAAAAGTTATAAACGTCAATAATAACTTATGTATAGCGATAAAACCTCTCCAACCTTATGGCATGAACTATTATCTAAATACATATAGTGAAGATGCTGATTCAACAAAAGATTACAAAGAAAACCTTACTGTAACTTCTAAAGAGTTTCAAACCTCAACCCCAGTTGCAAACACAAAAGCGAATAAAAACACTCTTAACGAAATTAATAAAGCGTTTGTAAACTCAAACTACCAATCAGCAGAGGTTTATACAAACTATGAAATAACAAACGAAACTCAAAACCACGTCCTTCGTTCTAAATATTACATAAACAACCTGACAACAAATGGACGATTATTCACTGTTTCTGGTGTTGGAATTCTTAGTTTTGAAAAACAATTTCTTTTATCAAACCCTACTCGCATGGTATTTGATATTCCAAATTCAATCACAAAATCAGAGTTACATAACAAAGAACTAACTTTAACAAACGGTGACACAGTAAAAATTGCTCAGTTTTCACCAACAACTTCAAGACTTGTTGTAACCTCAAAAGATGCACCACAATATATTCCTGTATATTTTTCCGATAGTCAAAAAGCTATCCTTACTTCACCTAAAAACTTGATGACTTCTGATTTGTCTGCTCAAAAAACAAACATTGTTAAATCTTCTTATCAAAAAGCAGGTGAATATAATAATCTTTTATTTGAATTTGATAAGCCTCTTGTATACTCTATCAAACGCACTTCTGACAAATTATATATCTATTTCCTTAATGCAGAAAAGTTCAATGAATCTAACTTCAAATCAACTATAAAATCAACCCCATATAGTCAATCAGTTATAAATATTATGAAAAATACAGGACTTCGTTTGTCATTCCCAATGGAACATAAATCTGATTTAACAACCTATATTTCTCCAGAAGGTCGAGTATTCAAGATTTCATTCAAAGAGGTTAAGCCTAAACCTGCTCAAACAAGCATAAAAACAGCAGAAACAAATCTTCAAAAAACAAAGAAAAAAGAAGGTACAATTATTTCAACACCTAAATATCATAATCCAAAAGGCTCAAGAGTAATTGTGCTTGATGCTGGTCACGGTGGAAAAGATGTTGGTTGTACTCGTGATGGAATATATGAAAAGGATATTACACTAGATGTTTGTGACAGACTTCAATCTGTATTACAAAAACGTGGATTTAAGGTTTATATGACAAGAACGAACGATATTTATGTATCATTAGAAGACCGTTCCTTGTTTAATCAAAGTATAAATCCTGCAATATTTGTAAGTGTTCACGTAAACTCTTGTAATGACACTTCTCCAAAAGGTATTGAAACTCATTACTACACAGAAGAAAGTATGAGCTTAGGTTCTATTGTAAATAAGACACTTGCAAAGAAAGTGCCTTATACAACAAACCGTGGTTTGTTAAGATCACGTTTTTATGTTATAAATCATACAGCAGTGCCTGCAATTCTTGTTGAAATAGGGTTCATATCAAATCCTGAAGAAAGAAAATCTTTAACAACACCTCAACGAAAACAACAGACTGCAGAAGGAATAGCCGATGGAATTGTTGAATACTTCAATACAAAAAAATAATAACTCAGAAAAAATCGCTTTCTTTGATTCAGGAGTTGGCGGACTTACTGTCTATTCAAAGTTCAGAAAATTAATACCGACTGAGGATTGTATTTATTTTGGTGACCTTAAACATCTTCCTTATGGTAATAAGACAAAAGAAGAATTGATTGGTTATTCAAGAAATATATTTGATTTCTTTAAATCAAAAAACGTGAAAGCTGTTGTAATGGCATGCAACACTTCTTCTGCGGCAACATATTCAACTGTTTCTAAAGAATATGATTTTAAAATTTATCCAATAATACAGTCTTGCGCAAGTATTATTGCAAAACAAAATATAAATAATTTGGGCATATTTGCTACCCAATCAACTATATCTTCAGGGGTCTACGAATCTGAAATAAAATCTTATAACCCAAAAATGAAGATATTTTCTCAAAGCTGTCCACAGTGGGTTAATATAGTTGAGTCAAACACTCAAAACGAACCTGACAAGGTTGCAATAATTGAAGCTGACCTAAAAAAAATGCTAAACAATAACCCTGATAAAATAATTCTTGGTTGCACTCATTATCCATATTTATTAGAAGTTTTATCAAGATATGCTGATAAAACTATGTTCATAGACCCTGCAGAATTTTTCGTTGAATATATTAAAAGTGACCTTGAAAAATCTAATCTTTTGAACCCACAAACAAAAACAGGCTCTGAAGAATTTTTTGTCAGTGCAAACCCTGAACAGTTTGAAGTTGCATCAAAAATGTTTTATGATGTAGAAAATGCTGAAAAAATAGATATTGATTAAAAAAGTTTTATAATATGTAAGGGGCGAAATTTTTCAAAGAAAAATTTCGCCCTATTTTCATTTATCTTAAAATCAAACCTATCGTTTCATCTGTCTTTGCATATCTCGTTCTTGCGATTTTTTAGCAATCGACTCACGTTTGTCATAAAGTTTTTTACCTTTACCTAGACCAAGTTCAACCTTTACAAGACCTTGTGTGAAGAACAATTCTAGTGGAACAAGAGTATATCCATCTTTTTTTATCTTCATTCCTATTTTTAAAATTTCTTTTTTGTTTAATAACAATTTTCGAATTCTATCAGGCTCGTGATTATATCTATTTCCATGTTCATAAGGCGATATATGAGAACCGTACAAAAAAACTTCTCCATTATCGATTTTTGCGAAGCTATCCTTTAAATTCACACCACCATTTCTTATAGATTTGATTTCAGTACCGGTTAAAACTATTCCCGCAACATATTTTTCTGCGATTAAGAAATCGTGAAATGCTTTTCTATTTGTTGTTATAATTTTTCTTCCCATAAATTGATTATAACATAAAAGCGACTAACTAATATATTAGTTAGTCGCATCATAAATATAATTATATTTCTCCTAGAATGGAATTTCTTCTTCATCAATCAATGATTCAGTAGCAGGAGCTTCCATTTCACCAAATTCAACAAGGTTATCACTAGACGTTGTTTGCGTACTATCAGATTGGCTAGCTGTTGAGTTTGAATTACCGTTTGGATTGTAATTATTAATTTCTGCATACATTTTACCTGATTTAGCAGTTTTTAAATCAATATTTACCCAACCACGTTCATTGTATGGATTATTTAAAATTGACTCTTTATTAATAGACAATTTGATTATTTGACCATATTTTGTGTCCACAGTCTTTACGATTATTCCGTTTGCAAATTCTTTATCTGCCATTTTTAATTCCTTTCTTAAATATTTTATTGAACAGAGTCAATAATACCACCACCGATAACCACATCATCATTGTATAACACAACAGATTGACCTATTGCGATTGATTTTTGGTAATCATCAAATATAACTTCTACTGATTTATCATCAATAGGTTTAACTGTAACATCAACAGGTTGTTGAGTTGAACGAATTTTTGCAGTTGCTCTAGTTTCTTCCGTAAGATTATCTACTGCAATCCAGTTCATATTAATAGCTTTTAATGATTTTTTAAAAGTTTTATCCTTAAATCCAACAACAACTTCATTTGTATCTTTTCTAAGCTCAATTACATAAAGTGGTTCAGCAGCTGAAATACCTATGCCTTTTCTTTGACCTATCGTGTAGTTCCATATACCTGTGTGTTGACCAAGAACTTTGCCATTTGTGTCAACAATATTACCGATTTTTTCCTCTACACCCAATAATTCATTATAATCACCTTCATAAAAATCTTGACTATCAGGTTTGTCAGACACATCTAGTCCATTTTCTTTTGCAATTCTTCTAATTTCTTCTTTTGTATATTCTCCAAGAGGCAACATAATGTTAGCAAGTTGGTCTTGTTTAAGTTTGTATAAGAAATAAGATTGGTCTTTGTGAGGTGCAATACCTTTTTTAAGATAAAATCTACCGTTTTCTTCAACTACTCTAGCATAATGACCTGTTGCAAACTTGTCAAATTCAATTCCACTTTGCTTAGCAAGAGTAGGAAGCACACCAAATTTAACTAAAGCGTTACATCTTATACATGGATTTGGAGTTCGTCCAGAGATATATTCTTCTTTAAAATTATCTAAAACGACTTTTTCGTACTCATCTTTACAATCAACAACATAAAAAGGAATACCAATTTGTTCTGCGACTTTTTTTGCTGACTCAATATCTTCTTTTTCATCAGCACTAAAACAAGCACCATGAGTACAAGTGTGTTCTGGCTTTTTCAAATCAGGTCTTTCTTTCCAAATAGACATTGTAGCACCAATTACTTCATAGCCTTTTTGTTTAAGTAATAAAGCTGTAACTGCTGAATCTACTCCACCTGATAAACCAACTAATATTTTCATAATTCCTCTCCAATCTTTTTTTATTTAATATTAAATGGAGTTAATAGTCAACAAATGATTAAAGTTTCTATACAAAAAAATTTAAGTTATTAGTTAAGTAAAAAATTATGCAATATGCAAAGTATAACCAAGTTCCCTCAACAATTTTCCTATTGTATCTAATCTTGGAACTCGTTCACCCTTAAACATTTCATATAGTGCAGTTCTTGTAATTCCAGTTTTTTGTGAAAATTCACTTACACTCATTCTTGATTTTATAACTTGTTCTAAAGACTGAAAAAACAAATCATAATCACCATCTGTAATAAATTCTTGAATAGCACTATCTAAATACATTTTTTGATATTCTTTATCTTGAAGAACTTTATTCATATGTTCTTCATATGTAATATTTTCTGATTTGATTTTTTCTATATCCATATTACTTATACCTTTCAATAAATTCATTTAAATATTTTTTTGCAAGTTCAATATCTTTTGATTGTCTTGTTTTATTGCCTGCTGACAAAAAAACTATTACCACGTCATCATATTCATATGTATATATTCTGTATCCTGAACCTTCTTTAAATTTTATTTCTGTTAAATTATCAAATCGCTTACAATTTCCTAAATTACCTAATTTAATACGATCAATTCTTCTATCAATTATCAATCTAACACTTTTATCTAGTGAATTATACCACTCAAGAAAAGGACACTTGTTATCTAATGTTTTGTAGAATATAACTTCTTTCATATTAATATTGTATCGTTTTCGATACATATTGTCAACAATTAAAACTTATAATCCACCATTATATTTTTCTAAAATATGTTCATTTTCAAAAGGTAAATACCACTGTTCAGCACGATTAACATCTTCTACAAACCCCAATTTTTCATAGAATTCTTCTGCTTCTAACAAAACATCGTGAACTCTGAATTCACCAGTTTTACCAGAATCTTTATGAGCCTTCAAACCTATCTGCAACAACTTCGTGCCAACACCTTTTTTATCAGAATCATTCCTTAGTTCTCCACAAGAATAACAGGTTTTGCCATTATACATTCTTGGGGACATATACATAAAACCTAACATTTTGCCATCTTTATTCAATGTAAAAAATTCATTCCCCGTATGAGTCACATCAACCAATTCATCTTTAAGTTTTACTTTACCTAAAGTCTCCGTACCATAAAGATTTGCAAGTTTTAAGTCCTTTACCATCTTTATTGAATTAGCTTTAAAATTTGTACTTGATTGAGTTCTACTAACTGATAGTAAATTATAGTTGTTATAGTTATTGTATATATTTAAGTTCATATCTTTCTAAAGCCTAAACATAAAAAAATTTGCTATTCGTTTAAAGACGGTATTTACTTGAAATTCATTTTGTCGTAAAATTAAAGAATAGAATAGTGAGTAAAAAGGAATTTTATGACCGAAACAAAACCATTAGATATAGATTTGTCATTCAAGAAAAATAACATAGATGAATTATTTTTTAACCTTAGCGAAGACCCAAACGGATTTAAGAACAAAGACTTCAGATATACATTAAGCCTCATTTACCAACTTATAGAAGATGAATTTGAAGGGATTTTCAAAAGCCCTAACGCACCTGTAAGAAACACTGACTTCTTTTTAATAAACGAAAATGACAAACTATCCTTCTTTGTTACTCCTACAAATAATTTTCAATACTATCTAAAATCAAAAGGTTCAATGTTTAGATTTTCATCAAAAGAAGTAAACGGTGAAATCGGTTATATTATGCCTCTTGATTTAGTTTTAGACTACTTCGGTGGATTTGAAGAAATTGTTGATTTCAACGCTCTTACTCAAACTTTCGCATATTTTAATAAGCTTACTCAATTTGTTATGAAGCTTGTTGAAAAGCTTTATTTTATACCTACCGTAAAAAGAAATGGAAATTTCTTTAGAATAGTTTATGAACCAATTATTTCAAACGAAAAAATTGCAAGAATAATTAACGATTTAGAGCGTTGTATTCCAGAAAACTTATTTATCAAAGGTGAAAAACCTAAAAAATTTGTATCTGATTTTGTTCACAACTACTTAAACTATATAGTTTACAAGTTCTTAAGCATCAAAAGTTACAGATTTAAAGATGTAAAATCAGGAAATTATTTAATTAAGGACTTAGAACAAAAGTCATTACTAAAGGGCAAAGACCTTGCAGAAAACTTTGACCAATGGTTTGATGAATTATACTTAGGTAAATACGATGTAATCCCATTCTTCAAGATAAATAAACTTGATGAAAATGACGATTTTGAACTTAAAATCTATATCAAAAACAGAAAATTAAATGAATCGGTTTTACTTGATGAACTTTATGAAAAAGATGAAATTTGGGACGCACAAAGTGCTGATATTGCAAAAATTGTTGAAAAACAACTCAACTTTGCAAACAGATATATGCCTGAACTTGAAACTTTGTTTGAAGAAGGCTCTAATCTAGCACTTAAACTTAATCTAAGTGAAGTGTATAAAATTATTGCTCAAACTTCATATTATTTACAGAAAGCGCAAATTGAGGTTATTCTACCAGAAGAATTAAACAATATTATTATCCCTAGAGCCTCTATCAACGCAAAAGTAAAAGCATCTCGTTCAAATGATTTGATGGATATCTTTAATACAGTATCATCATCTAAAATCTCTCTTGATGATATTCTAGAATTTTCTTATGAAGTATCTCTAGGTGATGAAAGAATTTCTCTTGAAGAATTCAATAAACTAGCTTCAGAAAACAACGGACTTATCAAATACAAGGATATGTACGTTCTTGTAGATAAAGAAGAAAGTAAAAAACTTTCTGAACAAATTCTAAATGCTGACCACAAAAAGATGTCAAGACTTCAACTTTTACACGCATCTATGTCAGGAAGAATTCAAGAGTACGATTTTAACTATGATGAAGCCTATGCAAACGTTATAAAAGACTTTGCAAAAGCAGTTGATGTTACACCTCCAGCGAACCTTAAAGGAACACTTAGACCTTACCAACAAACTGGTCTAAAATGGCTATGGACAAACGTATCTAAAGGATTTGGCTGTTGTATGGCAGATGATATGGGGCTTGGTAAAACAATCCAAGTTATAAGTTTGATTCTTAAATTAAAAGAAGAAAACAAGTTAAAATCACCTGTATTAGTAATTTGTCCAACAACTTTGATGGGTAACTGGATGAAAGAATTACAAATGTTTGCTCCTGAACTCAAGGTTGGTAAATATCACGGTTTAGACAGAAAACTTGATACAAAATTAGACGTAATTCTTACAACTTATGCGATTATGCGTATTGATATCGAAGAAATGAAGTCTAAAACTTGGGGTATGATTATTGTGGACGAAGCACAAAATATCAAAAACCCTGATACAGCGCAAACAATGTCAATAAAAATACTTAAATCAGATATTAAAATAGCAATGACTGGTACTCCTGTTGAAAATAGACTTACTGAATTGTGGAGTATATTTGATTTTATCAATACAGGATATCTTGGTTCTCTAAAAGAATTCCAAAAAAGTTATGCTATTCCTATTGAAAGATTTAAAGAAACCTCAAGAGCTACTAAACTTAAGATGTCAGTTTCTCCATTCGTTTTAAGACGTTTAAAAACCGACAAAACCGTTATCTCAGACTTACCTGATAAGGTTGTTATCAATGATTACTGTTACTTAACTAAAGCTCAAACTCTGCTTTATGAAAAAACATTAAACGAAATGATGGAAAAAATCAGTGGATTTACTGGCGTTAATAGACGTGGTAATATCTTCAAGTTAATCACATCTTTGAAACAAATCTGTAACCACCCTTATCAATTCTTAAAAGCTGGAGAAATGACTAAAGAAATGTCTGGAAAGATGGAAAAATGTATTGACTTGATTAGGTCAATCATTGAAAACGATGAAAAGACACTTATCTTTACACAATACAAAGAAATGGGTGACATTTTAACAAAAATTATCGCAGATGAATTCAACGAAACACCACTATTCTTCCACGGTTCATTGACTGTACCTCAAAGAGAAAAACTTATTGAGGACTTCCAAACAAAAGATGATAACCACGTAATGGTATTATCATTAAAAGCTGGTGGTACAGGTTTGAACCTTACAAAAGCAACCAATGTTATTCATTATGATTTATGGTGGAATCCTGCTGTTGAAGAACAAGCAACCGACAGAACCTACAGAATCGGTCAAACAAACAACGTAATGGTTCACAGAATGATTACATTAGGCACGTTTGAAGAAAAAATTGATGAAATGCTAAAAGCCAAAAAAGAATTGGCTGATATGGCAGTATTTGAAGGTGAAAAGATTATTACAGAACTTTCAGATGAAGAAATCTACGAAATCTTCACATTGTCTGCTATTTAGAGGTTGCAAGATACGAATAATAATTACTTAAATCTGCCTTTTTTATCAGGTTTCTTTAATGTACCTAAACTTTCCATTTTATAATACTCTGTCATATCTATAAAACCTGATAGATCACTACCATTATAGTTTTCACCCTGTTTTCGTACTCTATCTGTTTTAGGGTGAATTGCATCAGCTACAGAATTATATTTTCTTTGTCTTATCGCATCATTAGTATTACCCTCAATAGTCGTAAACGAACCATCAGGATTTACTTTTTCAACAATTCCAATATGTCCACCATGACCAGTTCTTGATGTCCAAACAATCAAATCACCAGATTTTGGTTGGTATTTTTTACCCTCTTTTGTTCTTGGATCATGTAATATACCATTTTTCTCAGCAGCTGTTCTAACAGCTTGTGATGCACTAGCGTTTAGGAAATTGTTATGTTCTGCATAAGTTCTATCCATACCAAACAAATTACCTTTGCCTTGCGATACAGAACAAGCATAATTCACAAACGATGAACACCAAGCATTGCTATCATGCCTGCCCTTGTATAAAGCTATTCGTTTACCATCGTTTGAGCCTTCTAGTTTGCCACCAACATTCCTTAAAGGACCTTCTTCTTTTACTCCGCGCCTCAATTCTTGTTGAGCTATCTGAACACTTCTTGTATTTCTAGACGTTGCATATTTTTGAGCTTTTTGCTCCAGCTCCTGTGTTTCCTTCATATGTTGGGCTATAAAATCATCTTTATTTGCTTCTAATTCATCAAACTTAAAATTAAACAAAGGTGGTGTATAACTTTGTATATTAAAACTACCAAACGAAATTGGATTTTTATTACCGTCTGCTGAATTATTTCCAGACACTTTAAATACCATAGTTATTGCTCCTCTTGAACATATATATTTAAAAGATATTTGTCAAAAGAGAATTTCAAACTTCATATTTTTTTTACAATATTTAATAAAATAATGTATTTTTAACACGATTTAAAATACATATTTGTAACAATTTATTAAATCAATAACAATTTTTAGGAAAACGATTACTTTAAGTAAAAGTGTGTGAAATATTGTAGGAGATTATTATGTCATTTTCAATTCCAGCAAAATCAATTAGAAACTCTGAATTGTATAATCTTGTAAAAACAGGGGTACTAAAACCAGGGGAACAAAAATTTGCAACACTACCTAGTGGGAACAATGTTGCAGTCAAATATGTCAAAAATGATGGTGTAGCAAAAGCAGCTGAATACACTAAAAAATATGGAGTTAAATTTGAACCAGAACCAGAAAATTATATTCAAAAAAGCATCTACAACGAAAAAGGACATTTAATTGAATCAAAACATGATGTTGTAAATGGTGGAACTCGATTAAGCTCTATCGTTGAACATACTCCAAATGGGAAAATAGAACACGTATTCACTGAAGATGGAAGAAAAGGTGGTCGGGCTTGGTCAAATGATAAAGACATCGCTTGGGGTTATACTGGAAACATAATGCATCCAGATAGTGCATCTTCATGTATTCATAGACCACCATATAAAAACGACGAAAGTAAAGATGCATTTAAAGCTGCCACTGAATATATTAGAGGTACAGGTTCGCTAGATACATATAATAAAGAAATGGCAAAATAAAATATAAATACTTTTTGATTAACTAATAGATATGTTGGGTTCATCGCCCAACATATCTATTTATGTTAGAATTTTGTTATGAAACTATTTATTGCAGACATATCTGAATTTTTGAATATTATTGATAAATCAACTATAAAAAAAGTATATCCTTCTGAAAAAAGAAACATTGAACACAATATAGGTAGACTAATTACAAAATATGTCGCATCAAATATTTATAACAATGAACTAAATGAAATTATCACAAAAGACAAAAAACCATGTTTTGAGAACTCTAACCTAAAATTCAATATTTCTCATTCTGATAAAATTTTAGGTGTTGTTTTTTCAGATATCATAGAGGACTCACCTCTTTGCCAATCGGAAATAGGACTTGATATTGAAAAATTTAAAACTAGAGATTTAACTAGATTATCAGATTATTTCAAAAAAACATTCAATTCATACGATGAGTTCTACAAATATTGGACTCTCTATGAGGCAAACTACAAAAGTAAACTCACAAATCCAAACGAATTATCAATAAAATTAGAAGAATACTATATCTCTATCTCGTATTCTTCAAATCAGGAGTTTCAAATATTCAAAATTTCACCAAATAATAACACCCCAAACAATTTAGACCTTTCACAATTAAATAACGAAACCCTCAAAAACCTAGAGTTTAAACTAGAAAAAATAAACACTCAAGAATATACAATCATATAAAAAGGTACACAAATATTTCTGTGTACCTTTTAAAACATCAATTTTTACAATGCACTAAGCTTCTTGGAACATGTCTTTTCCAACATGACAAAGAGGACATTCAAAATCATCTGGTAAATCTTCGAACTTTGTACCAGCTGGAATTCCTTCTTCTTCATATCCTTGAGCTTCATCATATTCCCAATTACATACTGTGCAAACGTATACTGCCATAAGTTTTCCTTTCATTTAAACTATACCGAATAACATATAAGTCTATTATACACTATTTTTCACAAATTAAAATAGCCAATTATACAATTTTTCAATTACTCGCTTAAGCCAAAAGTAGACATAATTTTCTCCAATAAGCTTTCCTTCTTTAAAACTTCATCTTTTTCTGGCAAAATTTCAAAACCTTTTAATCGACTCTGCCACTTATTAAATTCTTCACCTTCTAAACTCATTGAAATATCATCATCTAAACAGCCTGTTAAACTCAAATGCCTTTGATTAGTATTATTTAAAACTCTTTCATTATCCTTCATAACAGCGTGAAATGCTGTCAAATTCCTATCAAAATAAATATCTCCATCTATTTTTGAGAAAATAGGGACAACATCTTCTGGATAAAATTTCTTATGAGCGTACATAATACCAAACATTTCAGATGCATCATTTAAACTTTTACTATCTGTCATTTTTAAACTTCTTTCTGGGATAGGTCTAAAACCCATCATTGTATGGAACTTTAACGCTGGAAACAATGCAGTCAAAGGCATTCTATCTACACCATGCTTTTTTGCAAGTTCACAAGCAACTTGTAGTAATCTTATTTGAGTACCTGAATAACTATCGTTATAAAAAGATTCTATATATCCTGGAGTAAATTTTTCACCATCATCAGTTAGCTGTATTCCAAAAGATTTAGAACCTAATATTTCCTTATTATGCTTTAAAAAATACTTCCTTCGGTGAGATCCATCTTGTGTTCCGTTTGTAATTCGTCCTGATATATCTACTGGAACAGGTTCTCCCGTTTCTAAAGAAATAATTGTTGTTTTATTATCATGTAATTTACTCGGTCTAAACTCATCTGTATAAAGCTTATCTAAAGTTCTAGAATGAGTTTTGTCAATTACCTCTCTTATACAAGCTTGAGAAGTTTCATACATTTTTTCAAGTTCGTTTCGGTTCTTAATTACGGGTAAACTATGTGCATTTAATGATATCATATTTGCATTAATGCTCTAAAAAAATATTTTTGCTAGTTTATAAATCTATATGAAAGTAAACAATAAAACTGCTAAAAGCCCTGCTATAAAACAATAATAAGCAAACACTCTCAAAGAATATTTACCCAAGAAATCTAGGAAATATTTAATACATAAATACCCAACAATAGCTGAAACAACAGTTCCAATAAATATATTCAACCAGTTATAAGACGCTAATTCAGAAAATGCAATCTCTTTAAGTGGATAAATAATTGATGCACCTAATATAATAGGAATACTCAATAAGAATGAATATCTAGCACACGCAACTCTATCCGATTTAGAAAACAATCCAGCTGCAATAGTTAATCCTGAACGAGAAAGACCTGGAAGTGCAGCTAAACCTTGAGCAATAGACATTACAATAGAAGTTTTCAAATCAACTTCCTGCTTTTTCTCAGGAATAGTATCTGAAAATTTTTCAGAGAAGAATAAAATCCAACCTGTTACAAACAATAACATTCCAACTATTGCAGGTGATGACATTAGTCTTTCAGCTGTGTCGCTAAGGAACGATGCAACAATAACTGTAACTAATGTACCTAATATAATATATAATCCTAATTTTGCTTCATAATCAGAAAAATCTTTTGTTTTAATAGCATTCATCGTCTTATTGAAAATATTTATAACTTCTTCTTTAAAGAAGATAAGTACTGCTACTAAAGTACCAATATGAAGCATCATACTAAGCACGATATCATAACTAGTAGGATCTTCTATAGGCTTGTGTGCAACCATTTGCATAAGATTTGATGTAAAAACTAAGTGTGCAGAACTTGAGATAGGCAAAAACTCGCTCAACCCTTGAACAGCACCCATTATAATAACCTTTATCAACGCAAACAGTGATGTAACCATTTTTATTATTCCTCTTCAAAATAACTCGCACAAGATGTAGCAGTTTCCCAAACAGAAATCTTACTAATTTGTGGAACAACTTCTTTCATTTTTTCATAAATATATTTTGAAAGAACTTCACTACTTGGACTAATACCCTTAAAATCAGGTAATTCATTTATATCTTTATGATCTAATAAATCTAAAACAGATTTTAGGTGTTTTTTCAAAACTTTATAATCAATCAAAATATTACTTTTATCTAGCTCTGTTCCTCTTACAAATGCCTCAACTAGCCAATTATGACCGTGTTGATTTTCACACTCACCATCATAATTTAACAAATGATGGGCAGCAGAAAAATACATTTGTGCTTTTAATTCAAACATCTTACCTCTCCCTAAATAACCTTATTATTATTTCAAGCCTTTACGTTTATAGTAATCTTCAATAAATCCTGTATTGAATTTACCACTAATAAACACTTCGTCTTCAATAATACCTTGGTGGAATGGAATAGTTGTTGCAATACCTGTAACAACATATTCTTTCAATGCTTGATACATTCTTCTTCTAGCTTGATTTCTTGTTTCACCCCAACAAATCAATTTTCCAATCATTGAATCATAATAAGGTGGAATAGAATATCCAGGGTATACGTGAGAATCTACTCTTATACCAAATCCACCAGGAGCGAAGTATCCATCAATTTTACCAGGACAAGGCATAAAGTCTTTATCAGGGTTTTCGGCATTGATACGACATTCAATAGCATGACCTCTTAATTGGACTTGATCTTGCGTATATCCAAGTTTTTCACCAGAAGCAACTCTGATTTGTTCTCTAACAATATCAACTCTTGAAATCATTTCAGTAACACAATGCTCAACTTGTACACGGGTATTCATTTCCATAAAATACCATTTCCCATCGTGGTCAAGTAAAAATTCACAAGTACCTGCACCTTCATAATTAATAGCCTTTGCAGCTCTAACAGCAGCAGCACCCATTTCTTTACGAGTTTCTTCATCAATAGCAGGTGATGGAGCTTCCTCTAACAATTTTTGGTGACGTCTTTGGATAGAACAATCACGTTCGCCTAAGTGGATAACATTTCCAAAACTATCACCTAAAACTTGAACCTCAATGTGTCTTGGGTTTTCTAAGAATTTTTCTGCATAAACATCAGGGTTACCAAAGAAGTTTTGAGCTTCAGATTGACATAATGGCATATTAGTATCAACATCTTCATCACTTCTACAAACTCTCATACCTTTACCACCACCACCGGCAGTAGCTTTAAGGATAACTGGATAACCAACTCTATTTGCAAATTCCTTAACTTCTTCAGGTGTTTTTACAATGCCTGTACCAGGAGTAACAGGTACATCATTTTCAATCATTGTTTTTCTTGCAGTAGCTTTATCGCCCATTTTCTTCATAGCTTCTGAAGATGGTCCAATAAATTTCAAACCACTTTCTTCACACATTTCTACAAAATCAGCTCTTTCTGACAAGAAACCATATCCAGGGTGAATTGCATCAGCTCCAGAAACCTCTGCAACTGCCATAATTCTGCTTATATCAAGATAACTCTTAGCACTTGCAGCAGGTCCTATACAGTATGAATCAGTTGCTAATCTAACGTGAAGTGATTCTGCATCTGCTTCTGAATATATAGCAACTGTCGGAATACCTAACTCACGACAAGCTCTGATTACACGAACTGCAATCTCCCCTCTATTTGCGATTAAAACTTTTTTTAACATAATCCATTTATCCTTTTATCTATCGGCTAAAAAAAATACCCATACAAAATGTACAGGTATTTTTTCAAAAATTCTTATTCAATATACATAATGGTTTGACCATATTCTACAGCCTGACCATCTTCTACACAGATTTCTACAACTTTACCTGAGAATTCTGTTTCAATTTCGTTCATAAGCTTCATTGCTTCAATAATACAAACAACATCGCCTGATGAAACAGTATCACCAACTTTAACAAAGGCTTCTTTATCAGGAGCAGGTTTGCTATAGAAAGTACCTACCATAGGTGAAACAACAGGGTTACCTTTTTTAGCAGGTTCTGCTGATTCAGCTTTTGGAGCAACAGCTGCTGCTGGAGCTGAAGCAGGTGCTTGTTGAACTGGTGCCGCAACTGGCATTGCAACTCCTGCACTAACTACTTCTGGTAAATCTTTTCTTATAGTGATAGCTTGATTGCCATCTTCTAAAGAAATTTCTGTTAATTCATTGTCTGCAATTATTTTTGCTAATTGATCTATATAATCTGTATCAAATTTCATTTATCAACCTCTTACTTACTAACAACGATCCAAATATTCATTTGATCTTGTATCTACTCTAATCATATCTCCGTTTGAAACAAAGAATGGTACGTTTACAACTGCACCTGTTTCTAATGTAGCAGGTTTTGTACCACCTTGTGCTGTGTTACCCTTTTCAGCAGGTGGAGTATCAATTACCTCTAATTCTACGTGTGCAGGGATATCTACACCAATAATTTTTCCATCGTGCATAAGTACTTGAACAACCATATTTTCTTTCAAATACTTGATTCCACTTCCAATTTGGTCTTCTGAAAGTTGCATTTGTTCATAAGATTCATTATCCATCATAACGAATTCTTTACCTTCTTTGTATAAATATTGCATTTCACGTCTGTCTAAAGTAGCTTTAGCAACTTTTTCACCAGCTCTAAATGTTTTTTCAACTACTTGACCAGTTTCTACGTTTTTTAATTTAGAACGTACAAATGCAGCACCTTTACCAGGTTTTACGTGTAAAAATTCTACTACTGACCAAAGACCATTGTCTAATTGTAATGTTAATCCTGTTTTAAAATCATTTACAGAAATCATATAAACTCCTTACGATAATGTTATGTGACTTTTTCTATTTTCTCATAAATAATATCACAAAAGATTTAATTTTCAAAATTATATGAAATTGTTTTTACAATCAATAAAATATTTCACTTAAACTTTATTTACATTTAATCAATTATAAGAAGAATATTTTCTTTATTAATACATAGGTTAGTTATTGGTTAAAGGTATTTTTTATGAGTTTAAATGTAAATCAAGCACAAAATTTATATTCACAAAGCAATATAAATAACGTAAATTTTAAAAGTATTAATAATGATAAAACTTATCTAACAGATATCCAAACAAATAACTTAGAGCGTACTCCTGAATCGGATACACTTGATGTTTCTCAGAATAATATCGATGAAACCGTATCAAGAAAAGATTATTTTTCAAAATTTGGCGAAATTCAAGACTATTCAACAAGTTATTGGCAAGATTATAATATGACCAATGAAAACACTGATTTAAAAATCAAAAACAGTTTCTTCAGTAACTCTACAGGAGTTCAAGGACAAGTTGATAGCAATGATATCAATTTAAAAATTAGCCCAAATAACAAATGGTATCAGCAAAATACAGGTTCAACTGGAAATATGACAGGCACTATTGATGGGAAAGAAATAAATCTTTCTTATGAATGTTTAGAAGACGGCTCAGTGAAATTCAAGGGAAATCTGCCTTCTAAATATAAAAAACATCTACCTCTCCTTTCTGTGCTTGCGAATGACAAGCAAAACACAACAGCTCAAGAATGGGAGGATTGTGGTGATGTTTAATTGTTATCTTTGTTAAACGATAAAAATTATATTTTTCACTAAAAATCTTAAATTAGAAAATAACAAAAAATACTACTCCTTATTTATATAATTGTGCTATACTAAACTCAAAGAATAAAGCATAAGGAGAGCACGTTATGAGTATACAGGATATTAGAAAAGAACACGAATTAGTAGACATTTTTTGCACACTTGCAGAAACTCCATCACCATCACTTCACGAAGAAAAAGTGATAGCTAAAATTCAAGAATTTTGTTCCCAAAATAATATTCCTTGTACACTTGATGATTATAAAAACGTATATATATATATTCCGGCAACAGATGAGTCAAAACAACCAATAATGTTTTCATCTCACATGGACGTAGTGGGTGACGCTTCAGAAATTAGATTATTATTAGACGGTGACTTTATCCATGCAGATGGCAGAACACTTGGTGCTGACGACAAAGTTGGTGTTGCTTCAGCATTATTGCTTGCTAAAAAAGTTGCAAACGACAAATCTCTAAAACACGGTGGACTAGAAATAACTTTCACTCGTGATGAAGAAACAAATATGAGTGGTATTGAACACGTAAACTTTTCTAAAATCCATTCAAAATACGTTTTGGTATGTGATGCAGATAAACTTGCTCAGGTTCAAATATCAGGTGCTAGCTACACAAATGCAAAACTTCTTGTAAAAGGACTTATCGGAGGACACTCTGGTATTGATATCGGTGATAAAACTCGTCTTAACGCTGCAAAGCTTATTGCAGAACTTCTTGCAGAATTTCCTCAAGGGGTTTTCTATCAAGACGAAACAGGTGTTATCACATCTTGTAATCTTGGTGCAATCGTTGCTGGTGGTATCCAAAACGCAGTCAAATCGCTTATTGATGACAATGTAAATTCACCTAACTACATAAAAACTATAAACGATAAAGCTTCTACTAATATTATTAATACAGAAGCTAGAGCATCATATTCAATTAGAAGTGCTAGTGTTGAAAAAGAAAACGAACTTAAAGCACTAATGCAATCAATCGTTGACAAATTCAACAAAAAATATGAAGGTCTTGCTTTGGCAGAGATAACTTTTGAAATTCATTTGCCACCTTTTGAAAAAGCTGATGATGACTCAATCCCAGAACTTCACACAAAGGTTTGTAAAAAGCTAGGCATAGAAAACGAAGTTTCATCTTTCCACGCTGGTGCTGAAACTCATATTTACGCACATCAAAAGAATATCAAAGGTGAAACATTTATGCCATTCTTACTTGGATTAGCAGATGTTTTCAATATGCATTCAGCAAACGAAAAGGTTGATTACAAAACTATGCTTAAAGGCTACGATATTATTGAAAACTTATTCATAGAATTTAACTCATAATAGAATTGCAGGCTTGAATGACTAAACACAAAATAATTGTAATATGTGTAGCCATACTCTCGTTTTTGCTATTCTCTATTTATAATTATCAAAAATCAAAATCTTATGATATTCTGGCGATAAAATCGCCCTTTGAAATTATTGTTGATTTGAACAATAACGGTATCGAAGATGACGATGAAGTTATAACAATTCTTGATGGCTATAATTATATCAAGCGTTCTGATATTCAAGACCCTGCAAAACTTTCAAAATATTCTAACTACAATCTTTCTAAAAAAGAGATTATCGTTTTATCATACCTAACTGAGAAGTTTGTTTCTGATTGCATTAAAGATAAAACTGTGATCCTAAAAGATAATAACATCTATCTTGGAACAACAAATTTCAATGAAAAGCTTTTGAATTCGGGATTTGTGTTTAAAAATAACAAGCCAACAAATGAAAAAGCTCTCAAAAAAGAACTTAAGTACATCAACAAAACAAACTTTGTAATTTATAACGCAAAAAGTAATAAATATCACACAATAGATTGCAAATATGGATTACTAGCTCACAATTACGTGTTTATAGCGAAGTCACAGCTCCCAAAAGGTGTAAAACCTTGCAAATACTGTCATACTGACAAGAATAATTATCACAAACACAATAAACACAACAAACATAAAAAATACAATTTTCACGGCCCAAACCTTAACGTTAAGCCTGTTCCTATAATAATTTCAAATGGGTCAATAAAGGTTTTAATAACGGATTACACTACAAAATTAAAACCTGACAAATACTGTAATACAAAGGTTTGTAAAGAACTTGTGAAACAAATTAATAACTCTCAAAAATCAATTGATATTGCGATATATGGATACAAAAAAGTACCACCTGTAGAAAAAGCTTTAAAAAATGCACTTAAAAGAGGTGTGAAAATTAGGCTTGTATATGATATCAATTCAAACAACACAAACATATATCCTGACACAATGTATCTTGTATCAATTATTAAAAATGCGGTGAATGATAAGGCTACTTTTACTACTGGACAACAGAGTGCTTATACTAACTCTATTATGCACGACAAATTTTATATTTTTGATAATAAAACGGTTATGACAGGTTCTGCAAACCTAAGTTATACTGATATGTCAGGGTTTAATTGTAACAACGTTGTAGTGATTAATTCTACTCAGGTTGCACAAGTTTATAAACAAGAATTTGAACAGATGTATAATGCAAGGTTTCATTATTTAAAATCAAAAATTCATGAAAAAGAGAATATACAGATTGGAAATACGAATATTTCTGTGTATTTTTCACCAAAAGATTTGACAATTGAAAGGATTATAATTCCACTTGTTAATTCTGCAAGGAAGCAAATTTGTATTCCTGCATTTTTAATCACTGATTATAAATTAGCACAGGCTCTAATTTCAGCAAAAAAAAGAGGGGTCGAAATAAAAATAATACTTGATGCAGCTAATGCCAAAAGCCCTTATTCTAAACATAGATTGCTAAGACAACACGGAATACTTGTAAAGACTGAAACATTTGCAGGAAAATTACATTCAAAAACAATGATAATAGATAATAAATACTCAGTAATAGGCTCAATGAATTTTTCAAAAAGTGGAGAACACAAAAACGATGAGAATGTGCTTGTAATAAAGAACTCAAAAATTGCAGTATTCAATAAGATATTTTTTGAATATTTGTGGAAAAAGATTGATAATTATTGGTTGACACACGATGCTAGTGCAGAGGGGTTGAATTCTTTAGGTTCTTGTAGCGATGGAATTGATAACGACTATGATGGCAAGATAGATATGGAAGATGAGGGTTGTTATATACATTACAAAAGAAAGTAATACCTCTTTAGATTATAAAAAAACACACCCTTACAAGAATTTTATCGTTATATCAAGCGTAAAAAAATAAAATAGATTCTTAACCCTCAATAATCTATTTCTTAATCGTCAATCTTTCTAACCAACGTACAAACCTTGTTGGTTTATTTTCATTTTCTGCATTAATTGAATCTACAAGAATAGTTGTACAACCTAATCTTTTTCCACCTAATATATCTGTCAAAGGTCTATCTCCAACCATAACAGCATAACAAGGTTCTATTCCTAATTCATCTAAGTATGCTTGCATAACCGTAGGGTCAGGTTTTCTCGCTGAACCTATTACCTTAAAATTTGAACTAGCTCGTACTTTATTTAAATATTCTTCGCTATAGTTATTTGATATTACAGCAACTTCAAAATCTTTTTGAACCCTATCCAACCATTTTTTCGTTTCTTCAAGATAACAGCCAGATTTAGATATCATTAAAGTACTATCCAAATCAAACATAATAACTTTAATCCCATTTGATTTAAGTTCTTCTAAGTCAATATCATAAACACATTTTAGGTTATAATCAGGTCTAATTCTCATAAACTTTTATTCCAACTGTTCTAACTATTGCATACTTATAATCATTTATTGGCTGATTAAATCTAACCCAAAGTTCATCATTTGTGTTTGCAAACTCAAGTTGTTCACCGTCTTTGTTTTTGATTTCTTTTGCTTGTGTTGTAAATCTTTCGCTTGGTGAAATAACTTCAATATCAGTATTTATAAAGAATTTATTTTTAGTTTTAATCTTATAAAAATCACCGTCTTTATCATGGATTTCACACAAGAAATCAGCACCTGCTAATCCCTTTGATATGTCATAGCTATAACCATCATTTGGATATTCACCATCACCAAGATAAAATCCTGTTGTATAACCTCTATTACCAACTTTTAATAATTCTTTAAAATATGGAGTTAAATCAACATTTTTATCATTATAAACTGCATCAATAGCCTCTCTATAAGTTTTTGCAACCGCAGAAACATAATAAAGACTTTTTGTTCTACCCTCAACCTTTAATGAATCAACACCAGCATCAATAAGTTTTGGTAAATGATTAACCAAGCAAAGATCTTTAGTACTCATAATATGTGTACCACGTTCGTTTTGCTCAATTTCGTAATATTGTCCAGGCCTTGTTTCTTCAACAAGTTTATAACTCCATCTACAAGGCTGACAACAATTACCTTGATTTGCTTTTCTTTCTCCATTTGTCATATAATCACTGATTAAACAACGACCAGAAAAAGAAACACATTGAGCACCGTGTACGAAAACTTCAAGCTCCATATCTGGAACAGCAGATTTCATCTCAGCCATATCCTTGATATTAACCTCACGTCCAAGAATAACACGTGTTGCACCATAATCCTGCCAAAACTTCACAGCCTCATAATTCAAAGAGTTTGCTTGGGTACTGATATGAAGTGGAGTATCAGGCATATATTTCCTAACAACTCTCATTATCCCTACATCACTAACAATAAGTGCATCGGGATTTGAGTCAGATATACGTTCCATACATTCTTCAAGAGAATGTATATCGTTATTGAAAGCAAAAATATTTAATGTAAGATAGGCTTTCTTACCTAATTTATGTGCTAAATCAATAGAGTCTTTTAGGTTATCAAGAGTGATAAGTTCACCTTTTCTCATAGCTCTGAGGCTGAAATCTACAACTCCTAAATAAACAGCATCAGCTCCGTATCTGACAGCGTATTCTAATTTTTCTTTGTTACCTGCTGGTAATAATAATTCTATCTTCTTCATAAATCAATCATATCATAAACAAAAAACAAAACGGCTCAAATTGAGCCGTTTTGTAAACAATCTTGATGAAAAAATTAAACAGTTTCTTCTTTTTGCTTGTTAATCAAGTCTTGAATTTTTTCAATAATTTCATCACCTTTTTCTTGTAGGTCAGAAACAATAGAATCGGCTCTATCTTGGATATCTTTAACAGTACTGTCTGTTTTTTTAGCAACACCTTTAGCCATGTTACCGATTGATTCTCTAGTTTCTTCACCTGATTGTGGAGCTAATAAAACTCCTGCTATTGCACCTATCGCTGCACCTATCGCAACACCTGCAAAAAATCTAGTTACTGACATATTTTTCTCCTTTTCAGTATAATTTTATTTTTCATTAATGTTTTTAACATTAGACGATTAGACAAACCTACCTACTACTTTTTAGTAAAATATTTGAAAGATGAACAAAGTCCTTTAAAAGCATATTTTAACAATGTTCCTGAAACAGCAGAAGCTTTTGAAACAGTGTTTATAACAACATCTGTTGCCTTATCATAAATATTTGAGAACTTTGATATTTTACCATTTGTAGTTTGTACAATATCATTTATCGTTGTTGTTGTTTCTGAAATATTTTTTACGATTGGTTCTAGTTCTGATTGAACAATGATTACATTCTTATCAATATTTTTTAATAATTTCGAACAATCAAACATTAGTTTAACGAGAAATATTCCAACAATGATAAGAAAACCAGCACCAACCCACGCTAGGAAGGTCAAGCCTTGAGCTAATTGTGTATCCATGCAAGTCCCCCTTATTCTTCCATATTGTCTATATCGTATTCAGAAGATTCTAGTTCTTTAGCTTTTCTCATTTTCTTTGATTTAAGCATATTATCAAACTTTTTATAGTTACGTTCAAGCTTGTAGCGTAACAAATCTATTGATTCATATGCTTTTTTCTTTGCATCTTGAATGGCTGGTGAATGTTTTTCTGCAAAGTCACAAATTGTACTTTTTAGTTTTTCACGTGATTCTTTGCCTGTTTTAGGTGCATACATTACTCCTGCAAGTATTCCACCCACAACACCTGCGATTAATCCGATGCCAAAACCGATTGATGTTCTTTCTTTGCTCATAAAATACCTCTTTTATTTTTGATTTATTATAACATATTTTTTTGTTTAATCAATTTTTTTGTTAGTTTTGTACCAATTTTTAGACCTACAACTATTTTTCTATATTGAGGTTTTAATAAAATAACTGCTAAACTTTCAATTATTGATTTTAATTTGTTGAGAACTAATTTATTTCTCTTTTTAACAAAACTTTTATATATATCAGGAAGCAGAGTATTTATATCAGAAGTCATTTCTTTAATTGTTTGAACCATCTCTGGCAAGATTTCTGAATAGCTTTCTACTTCATTACTTAAAGCAATAACCTTATTATCGAGCGATATAATAAAAAATACTATATTCCACACGATAATTACTTGGGCAATAAATATTGTTGCAATAAAAAAAATCATTTCTATTATTTCTTCTTTTGTACTATTATATAAGTATATTTCATTTTTGAAAATAAGAAAATACATAGGGAGTATTATTTTTTTATGAAATTTCTAATTAAACTTATCAGATTTTATCTTTTATTAGTAATCGCAAGATTAATTAAACTCGCTATCACAATGAGAAACCAAACTTCTGGAACTTCTTTTATTGGAATGGTTATGCTTAAATTATATCCTGATTTTTTAAGACACACTTCAAAGTATATAAAGAAAGAAAAAATTGCTGTTACTGGAACAAACGGCAAAACGACTACAGCAGGTATTTTGTCACATATACTTGAAACACAAGGCAATAGTGTTATACATAACGAAAAAGGTGCAAATATGTTGACAGGTATTGCAAATACTATGGCACTTTCTATTTATCCTTTTAAAAGATTTGATTATACGGTTTTGGAATCTGACGAAGCGTATTTATCAAAATTATACGATTATTTAGATACAAACTATCTTATTGTTACAAATTTGTTCCGTGACCAACTAGATAGATATGGTGAATTAAATACTACTGCAAAGAAGATACAAGAAGCAATTGATAAAAACCCTAAGATAAAACTTATTTTGAACGCTGATGACCCTATTGTTGTTAACTTTCAATCACTAGGAGATGAACCTCCTATATACTTTGGGTTTGAAGACATTCAATTTATGGAAAAAGATATCGAATCTAAAGCACCTATGGAACTTTTCAACTGTTCAAAATGTGGCAAAGTTTTGAAGTATAAAAAGCGTTTTTATGCTCAACAAGGTCATTATTACTGTGATTGTGGTTATACAAGACCTATTTGTGAGTACAGTGCAACTGCTCAAATTTATAACGATTATTCAATAATAAAGATTTTGCACGACAACAAAGAATATGAATTAAAGACTTATTTAACAGGTGTTTATAATGCCTATAACGTCTTAGCGGCAGTTGTTATGGCTCTTGAATTAGGTTATGAAGATTTACAAGGTTCATTAGACACTTATCAATCAGTATTTGGACGTTGTGAAATAAAGATGATAAAAGGTCACAAATCCGTAATTCAGCTTATAAAGAACCCGACTGGTGCAAGTGAAGTTTTAAAAACAGTTAATACAGATAATGATATATTGATTGTAATAAACGATAATTATGCTGATGGACGAGATGTTTCATGGCTATGGGATGCAGATTTTGAACTTTTACAAGGTGCTACCAAACGAATTATAACATCAGGCTCAAGAGCGTATGATATGGCTGTAAGACTTAAATATGCAGGCATTGATAATGTCAAGGTTATTCCAAATATCAATCAAGCAATACTTGCAATAACAAGAGAAGCTAAGGGAGATATAACAATTCTTCCTACATATACTGCATTATTGGAAATAAACAAAATTAAGAAATAGATAAGAGGGTTGAAATATGTTATTAGGTGTAAATATAGATCACGTAGCAACTTTAAGAAATGCTAGAGGTGGAGTTGAACCAAATGTTTTAGAGTGTGCAAAATTGTGTATTGCAAACGGTGGTGACTCAATTACAACACACTTGAGAGAAGATAGACGACATATTAAAGATGAAGATGTCAAACTTATTCGTGAAGAATTAAAAACAAAATTAAATCTTGAAATGGCTATGACTGATGAAATGAAAGAAATTGCTTTGAAGATTAAACCTGATGCTGTTTGCATTGTACCCGAAAAAAGACAAGAATTGACTACCGAAGGTGGTTTAGATATTTACGGTCAGCTTGAAAGAGGCAAGGCTTTTGTAAAACCTTTAGTTGAAGCTGGAATTGAAGTAAGTTTATTTATTGACCCTTACGAAAACCAAGTTAGAGCAGCTTATGAAACAGGTGCACAATTTATTGAACTCCACACAGGTCAATACTCAAATTCTTTTGGTACAGATAAAGAAGAAAAAACTTTTAAAGATTTAAAGAATGCTACAGAATTAGCTCATTCTTTAGGGTTAAAAGTAAATGCAGGTCATGGTTTAAACTATGAAAATGTTCATAGAATGCACGAAATTGATGGGTTGTATGAATTGAATATAGGTCATAGTATTATAGCTAGAGCTTTGTACGTAGGTTTACCACAAGCAGTTAAAGAAATGAAAGGTTTGATAAAATAATTATGAAATCAAGAGAAGAAGTTGTAGAAGAAATGCAAAAAGTCGTTGCTCAGATGAAGATTGACGACATAAACGATAACCCTGATAGTGAAAACGAGTATTTTCAATGTGATGCTTGTGGACAAGATGCTTGCTTAGCTGGATCTATTCAATATGGTCATTATAGATTGTGTAATGACTGTGTTTTGTTAGCTGAGGTTGGGTTTGAACTAAAACAACTGAATAATATTGAAGAACTTATTGATAAAATGGAAGATAAAAGATTAGAAGCTGATTGTGAATTTTTAAGAAGACAAGAAAATAGCCAAAATAATTAGAAAATCGATTAAGTTCTTAATGACCATGTCTTTAAAAATATCAATCAGATTTAGCTATATATTCTTGCATAAAATAAAACTAATCTTAATGCTAGAAAGTCCTAACTAAACAACTTGAAAACTGTTGTCACGTTGTCGTCCATTACCTTCTGAATACCTTCTATTTCTGTTGTAATAGATGAGCGTTCAGTTTCTAACTTATTCAATATGTTATCAATCTTTGTATCTTTTGCATTAATCAATTCTGTTTCAGCTTCATAATCCTGTTCTGCTTGTTGTACTTTAGGAGTATCTGATATTTCTTTAACATCTACATTCAAAGCCGCAGAAGTTCTTGATAACATATTTTCACTACTATCCCAAGTCGTAAGAATCACCTTAGCGTTCTTAATCATGTTTTGTACCCAAGATGCATTTTTTGCAGTATCGTCATTAACCTGTTCACAGCCACCAGCTGAAGTTATTGCATTGTAAATACCTTCATAATATGCTGACTTAACTTTATCTGATGGAATATATTCATAATCAGGCGAATACATAGAAAATTCTGTTTCAGCTTCTTTGAATTTTCTGTATTTTACAACATCATCTTCAGTTTTACCCATATTTTGAAGTATACCAGCCGAATAATGTGTTGATGCAGACATTTTATCAAACAATGATGTTAATGCTTGACCCATTGTAGTTGCACCATATTGCGCCAAAACATTTGTAGTATTGGTATCGTAAACATTTGTTGTTTTACTTGTTTCTACATCTTTTTGACCATACAACCTTTGTGCCCATTTATTTGAATACTCAACATCATAAGTGGCTGACCAAGTAATAGTACCACCGTTCAACATAATTTCAAATTTAGTGTCACCGTCAAAATCAGAAGAACCGTCTTTTGCAGAAACATAATCTAATGTACCATTATTTGCCTTAATTTCTTTTGTCGTATATGTTTTTGTCGCAGTAACATTTGTCGTCGTTGTTGAGCCACCAGCAGCTGGAGCTTCAACCCCATCTTGATATACCTTATCTTCTTCAGCATTAGCTGAAATTGTTTTCATCAAATTCAATGATTCTTGTAATAATGCCAAGTCTTTTGCTTGATAAGCTGCTGTTTGACTTGGTGAACCTAAAATTTGCATTACATACGCTTCATAGTTTTGTGCAATAGCCTTTTTTGTGGTACCCAACTTATAAATTTTGCTTGTCTTTGTTGTATCACCTTCTTTAGAAGTAACTGTAGTCAACCCTGCTGGCAACATACCTCTTAATGTCTGTGCAACAGTTTGAACATCTTTATCTTTGTTTGCCTCTACTGTATACTTATTATACTGTTCATCTGTTAGTGCATTGTCCCAACCATTATTAATCGCTTCCTGATAATTTCTCAATACATCAGCATTATTATCTACTCTGTTGTACTCTATTCCAAACAAAGTTGCAAACTTCATTGCATCAGTATAATCATAACCAGTTGGAACAGTCGCTGCAGTCAAATTGTTATAATTATCAAACACCTCTTTTGGTACATACAACTTGCCAGAATCTATATCTTGTACATAAAAAACAGTACCAGACGTGTCATCAGATGCATTATATCTCATAAGATTGTTAATACTACCATCTATCCAAGAAGTTTCACCCACATCATTTGTTTGACGGGTTTTCAATGCCGTTTCATCTAACGCATTCATATATTTTTGATAAACAGCATCAGAACTGTTACTCAACCTCATTTTTTCACTCATCAAGCGTTGAGCATTCGCCTCTATTGTATGTTGGCGAGATGTCAATGATAATAATCTTGCTTGTGATGATGCTAATCCCACGATGAATTCCTAATTTATGTACGTACTTCTATATCTACGGTATTTTTACACATTTTCTTTAGATTTTAAAAGATTTTTGTTTACATTTTTTTACAAATGTTTTATCATAGGTTTATGGATTTAGGAGCTTTTATAGTACCAACAGGAATAGGTGCATCAATCGGAGGATTTGCTGGTGATGCAAGTTTTTGGGCACGAGAATTCGCAAAAGATTTTCAACTTATAGTAAACCCTAATGTCGTTAATGCAGGTTGCTTTTCTGGAATAACTGACAACATGCTTTATGTTGAGGGATATTCAATCGATGAATTCTGTAAAGGTCGTCTTAACCTAAATCCAACAACAAAAAAGAACAAAATTGGTGTAATTATTGATAAATCAATTCCTCAAGGGATTATAAATGTTCATATAAACACCATGAATGCTGTGAAAACAATCTATGGTTGCAATATTATTGGATATGACATCACAAAAGAATACGTTGGGGTAGAATTTGCAGTCGATAAATCAGGAATTTCAACAGGTTCTGTGAACAATATTCAAACCATTGTAGAGTCAGGGAAAAGACTCTTAGAACAAGGCGCAGAAGTACTTGCAATAGTGTGTAGGTTTGAGGACGATGATTTTGATGATTATTCAAACGGGGTTGGAGTTGACCCTGTAGGTGGTGTTGAAGCTATTATTTCACACCATATATCAAAAACCTTAAAAGTGCCTTGTGCTCATTCTCCTGCATTTGATGATATTACTATATCTCAAGAAATTGTTGATTCTAGATGTTCAGCAGAATACATAACTCCAACTTACTTACCATGTATTTTGTTAGGTTTATCACAAGCGCCATTACTTAATTTTAACCAAAATGGTTATTCAGTGAATGATTTAAAATTCTTAATCATGCCTGCAAACTCACTAGGTTCAATACCTGTATTTGAATGTTTAAAACGAAACATACCAGTTTATGCAATCGGGGAAAATAAAACGGTACTTGATATTACAAAAGACAAAATAAACGAAAATATAATTTTGGTTGACAGTTACGAAGAAGCATTGAATATTGTTAAACAAAAATAATTATTACTTAGTTATATAAGAAGATTTCAAAATATTTAAAAAGCCACTCAATAATGAGTGGCTTTTAATTATGTTCTTAAAATCATTCAAACTAGATATTAACGTTACTTGAAATGATTTCCATTTCTTCAGAAGAACCATAAACACAGTGACAACCACAGTCACAGTAAAGAACTTGACCAGTAGTACCACTAGATAGGTCTGAAGCAAGATAAAGTCCAGCTCTACCAACATCTTCCAAAGTAACATTTCTTTTTAGAGGAGCTTTAACAACAGCAGCCTTCAACATTCTAGGGAATCCACTGATACCCATAGCAGCTAATGTTTTAACAGCACCTGATGACAAGCAGTTAACTCTAACACCATTTTCACCCATATCCATAGCAAGATATCTCATTGATGATTCTAGAGCTGCCTTTGCAACACCCATTACATTGTAGTTAGAAACTACGTATTGAGAACCCAAGTAAGTCAATGCTAATACAGAACCACCTTCGTTCATAATAGGTTTTGCGTTTCTACAGATAGTTACTAATGAATAAGCACTAACACCTAAAGCAGTGTTCCAACCTTCGATTGATGTATCGATGAATTTACCCATTAAATCTTCTTTCTTAGCGAAAGCAACTGCGTGTACAACGAAATCGATTTTACCATATTCTTTTTCACAAGCATCAAATACAGCTTTAACTTCGTCTTCTTTTGTAACGTCACAGCTCATAATAATTTTTGCGTTCATACTTTCAGCGATAGGTCTAACTCTTTTTTCCATAGCTTCACCAGCGTATGAAAAAGCGATTTCAGCACCAGCTTCATGTAATTGTTTGGCTATACCGTATGCAATACCGTGAGTATTAGAAACACCGAATATTACACCTTTTTTACCCTTCATTAATTCCATAATTAATTCCTCTCTCATAAATCTACAAACCAATTTTACCAAAAATATAACCAATTTTCAAATATAAAGAAACTTATCTACACAAATCTATATGTTTATTTTAAAATAAAGTAATGGCAGATGTGAAACCAAATGTAGAAATTTATACAGACGGAGCTTGTAGTGGAAATCCAGGAAAAGGTGGCTATGGAGCTGTTTTAAGATATAAAAAATCGAATGGCGAATATGTGATAAAAAAGTTGTCACAGGGTTATAAACTCACTACAAATAATCGCATGGAGTTGTTAGGAGTTATTGTATCGCTTGAGGCTTTAAAATCACCTTGTAACATTGTACTTACCTCTGATAGCAAATATGTGCTTGATGCCATAACAAAAAAATGGATTGACGGTTGGCAAGCAAAGAACTGGAGAAACTCATCTAATAAGCCTGTAAAGAATGTTGACTTATGGAAACGACTTATAGAATTGATGAAGCCACATAATATTGAATTTGTATGGGTAAAAGGACACAATGGGCATGAGTTCAATGAAATCTGCGACCAACTAGCAGTAAGTGCATATAATGGCGATGAACTAATTGACGATGAAGGATTCCGTGGGTAAGGTTTAATATTTGCTGAAATGGTTATCAGAATATATTTTGTTAAGATTAAAACTCAGTGAAGATAGAATACCTAAAAAAAGTACAAATTAAAATTTAAAATTAAAGGTTATTCATCTATTAAAGTAAAATTTTCACCTAATTCTTCATATAATTCTTCAATAATTTTATTAAGAGGGATTTCTAATCCCTCAGCAATTTGCATAAGTGTTGATAGTGTTATATTGCTACATTCTGCAAGTTCAGCCTCTCTCCAAGTTGACTTAGATAATCCACTTTCAGCGGCAATTTTATACATAGATTTCCCTGTAGAAATTCTGTGCTTTTCAATAATTTTTGAAAGAACAACAATTACTTTATTCATAGATTTAGCTATATGTTCTTGCATAAAACTAATTTTAATGCTAATGTTAGTTAAACTAGGTTGCTATAGCAACCTAAAATTAATCTTCTGAAATATCACTGTATACAAAATCTTTAAAAAGTTCTTGTATGGAGATGTCTAACGTATGAGATAATTTCAATAATGTTGAAAATTTAAAATCTACAAGACCGTTTTCAATTCGGCTAAGTGTTGCAGATGTAACACCACCTCTTGTAAATGCAATCTCATTTAATGAATTTGATTTGCGCATTCTAAGTTTTCTTATATGTTCACCAAATGCTTTTAAATTTTTATCATCATTTTTTAATCGTTTCATATATGTAATAGTAACTATATTTTTTTATCAAATCATTACACAGGTGTAATAGTATAGGAGTAAATTATGAAAAATTTTTTTATGGCATTAGTAATTATGTTTTTAGGATTATTAGCATTTGCAAGTGAACGTGTTCAAGTAACGTTATCAAGAATTTATGATGGTGACACTATTGAAATTATTAATGAAAACAACCAAAAAGAAAATATTCGTTTGATTGGAATTGATTGTTTTGAAACAAAAGAAATTCATAGAGCATACACTCAAGCATATAAGAACAAAATGTCTATTGAAGAAGTAACTGCAAAAGGTGTACAACAGAAAAAAGCACTCGTTAAGCTTTTTGAAACTAATAATAAAAAACATTTATATCTTCTTCGACAAGGAAAAGATTCTTACGGGAGAACTCTCGGTATAATTTATTTGGGTAGATTAAATATAAATCAATATATGCTTAACTCAGGTAATGCTATGGAATATGTTTATATAAAGCAATAGACTTTTTTTACAGAGATTCCACGCTTGCGATACAGAATATTTTCAGTACGCTCTGAATGACTTTCCGAACTGTCATTCAGAAGGAGTGCAACGACCGAAGAATCCCACTGAATATATTTTGTTGGGGTAGAAACCCCAACCTACAATTTACAAAACTATTGGTTTATGGATTGCCGCACTTACTACTTTGCAAACTGTTTAATCGTTCGCAATGACGTATTAAAATTATCATGGACAGTAGTGGAATTTGTTTCAGCATCACTCTGAACATTCAAAACCGTTGACTTTTGGATTGCCGTGTCACTTCGTTCCTCGTCATGACGGTTTCTATATCCTATCCAACAACAAAGCAAGGTTCTTTTCATCAATCACAATACTTGCGTGTTCTCTTAAAACAGGTTTTGCACAAAAAGCAACCCTAATATCTGCATGTCTGAACATACTTATATCATTTGCCCCATCGCCAACAACAAGAGTTTCTCCCCTATCAATTCCCAAAACCTGTTGCAATCTTACAAGCATATCGCCCTTGCTAGTATTAAACATCATCTCACCACCAACAAGTCCAGTCAAAACACCGTCCTTTTCGTGAAGCACATTAGAAAAATCAGCATCTAACCCCAATTCCTCTGCAAAATAAGTAGTTGCATTCTTGAACCCTCCAGAAAAGCATACAACCTTATACCCTCTATCTTTCAAGCCACTTACAACTTCTTTAGCTCCCTTCATCAAAGGTAACTTATGGCATATTTCATTAACTTTCTTAACCTCTAAGCCCTTTAGCAAAGAAACCCGTTTCTGCAAACTTTCAAAAAAGTCTATCTCACCTCGCATAGCTAAATCAGTTATCTCCCTAACCTCTTTATCTATCCCGAGTTCCTTTGCCAAAAACTCTAATGTTTCACCGTCCATTAATGTAGAATCAAAATCAAATACTGCAAGTTTCATATTGTCCCTATTTATCCATATTTAGTTATTACTCAAATTCAACTATTATTACACATTCAAGTTGATATAAATAGGGTTATGAACTCCATCAATTTTTTCAATCTCAGCCAACACATTAGCCTCAACCACTGATTCAATGTTAATAACCATTATTGATTCTGTTTCATGTTTATCATTCTTCTGAACAACATTCATCGAACCAATATTAATACCGTTTTCACCTATTACTTGTGCAACCTTTGCAATCATTGATGGTTGGTTCTTGTGAGGAACAATCAACATGTGTTTTTCAGGACGAATACTTGTTTCATATTCATTAATCTTAACAATTCTTGGAATATCTTTTGCAACAAGCGCTCCTGCTACAACATAACTGCCCTCATTTGTAGTAAGTTTGATTGTCAACAACCCTGCAAAGTTACAAGCCTCATTTGAACGAGTTGAAATAATACTTATATCACGTTTCTTAGCCAAAACAGGTGCGTTTACATAATTTACACTTTCTAAAACAGATGACAAAGCACCTTTCAAAACTGCAACCTCTAACGGTTGAATATCCAAATCAGCCAACTTACCTTGAGCTGTAATTTCAATCTTTTTAATATTACCCTTAGAAATCTGTGACGCTAACTTACCAGAGTTCTCTGCAATCATCATATAATCTTTTACAGGTTCTAATTTATCAGGTCTTAATGATGGAATATTTACTGCAGAAGATGCTGAACCACCAGACAAAACTTCTTTAATCTGTTCTGCAACGTCAACAGCAACATTCAACTGAGCTTCTTTTGTGCTTGCTCCCAAATGTGGAGTCAAAACAACATTTCCCTTAGTATCAATCAAAGGACAAGTATCAATATTAGGCTCGTTTTCATAAACGTCAATCGCCGCAGCTGCAACTTTGCCCTCATCTAAAGCAACCTTTAAATCAGCCTCATTTATAATTCCACCTCTTGCACAGTTAACAAGTCTAACACCGTCTTTCATCTTTGCAATAGTGTCTTTATTTATCAAGTTAACTGTTTCTTTTGTTTTAGGTACGTGAACTGTAATAAAATCAGGTTTTGCCCAAAATTCATCAAGTGTAGCAACATATTCACCACCCATTTTCTTAACAACTTCTTCTGATGTATAAGGGTCATAAACAGCAAGTTTCATACCCAAAGCCTTTGCAACCTCAGCAACGTGTGAGCCAATCTTACCCAAACCTATAATACCAAGAGTTTTTTTATAAAGTTCACAGCCAGTAAACTTTGCTCTGTCCCATTTACCAGATTTTGTAGAAGTTGCTGCAGGTGCTATATTTCTAGCCATAGCCAACATCAATGCTATAGTGTGTTCAGCAGCAGCCATAGTGTTTCCATCAGGTGAATTCACAACGATAACACCCTTCTGTGTTGCTGTATCAATATCAATGTTATCAACCCCAACACCTGCTCTACCGATAATCTTCAAATTCTTACCTGCTTCTATAATCTTTGCAGTTACCTTAGTTTGACTTCTTACCATCAATGCATCATATTCAGGTATAATTTTTATCAATTCTTCTTCACTCATAGTTGGCAAATTGTCAACCGTAGCAACCTTTTCAATTATCTTTGATGCAATCTCATTTATTTTATCTGTAATTAATACTTTCATTTCTTACTCCTATTTATCCTACTACTTATTAAGGTTTTCTATTAAAGTTTTAACCCCACTACCTAGTTCAAACTTGTGTCCAAGTTTATACAATGTAGCCTCTAAAGCACCGACAGCAGAAATCAAATCTCTGTCACATACAAAACCCAATGTTCCCATTCTGAAAATCTTATCCTTCAAAGCGTTTTGACCGTTTGCAACAACGATATCAAAATCTTCTTTTAAAGTTTTTCTAATATCAGGAACAGAAACACCTTCTGGTGGATAAATAGAAGTAATAGCCCAACTTGCGTTCTTATCATCAGGCACAACCAATTCTAAGTTCATAGCCTTAACAGCACTACGTAAAGACATAGCGTGTTTTTTATGACGAAGGTTCATATTTTCAATACCTTCATCTTTAATCATCTTCAAAGCTGCATTCAAAGCTGTAAACAAGTTTACAGCAGGTGTAAACGGTGTAGAATTAGCTCTTACTGATTTTCTATAAGCACCCCAATTAAAATAAAAACTTGGGTGTTTACATTCTTCATAAACTTTCCATGCGTTTTCGTTCGCAACCAAGAATGATAATCCTGGTGGAATCATAAACCCTTTTTGTGAGCCTGATACAAGTACATCAATTCCCCATTCATCAGGTTTTACAGGCATGGCACAAACACTTGTAACACCATCAACAACAGTCAATGCACCGTGTTCTTTAACGATTGAACACAAAGTTTTTATATCATTAACTGCGCCAGTTGAAGTTTCACTGTGTGTCATAGTAACAATTTTAATTTCTTTATTAGTATCTTCTGCTAACCTTTTTCTCAAAACTTCTGGGTCAATAACCTCACCTGAGCCAACCTCAATTTTTTCAACGTCAGCACCGATAGATTCAGCAATCTTTGCCCAACGGTTACCAAAATTACCCAATGACAAGCATAAAACCTTATCACCTTCGTTTACTAAGTTTTCTAATGCTCCACACATTGCACCAGTACCACTAGCAGTATAAACAAATACATCATTCTCTGTTTGAAAAACATATTTTAAACCTGCGTAAACTTCTTCTAATACAGAGGAGAATTCGGAGCTTCTGTGTCCAATTGGGTGTTTTGCCATTTCTGTCATAACTGTTTCTGGAACAGGTGTAGGTCCTGGTATCATTAAAAATGTCTTGTCTTTCATGTTCTCCTCCTTTATAGACTCTATATCCATTTAACCACATACTAATATTTAATCAAACTATATCACTTTTCTTAACATCTTTTATTTTACCTAACTGGCTAATTTTGTTATAATATCTACAACAGCGTTCAATTAGGTTTTATTTCATTAAGTTTTGTAAAGTTAATTAAAATAAAAAAATGAACAATTTGAATACGGATTTCGTTATATAAGTGTAAGAGGTATTAAAAATGAAAAAGAAATGTGAAAAACTTGAATCATTATTTATTTTTTCAGATGACGAAGCATTAAAAAAACATCTTGCAGAATGTGAAGAATGCAGAGCTGAGTATGAAAAAATGCAAAAGGTTTCTGAGTTAATCCAAGAAGTAAAACCTCATTACACAAGTAACAAACGCTCAAGATTTAATGCAGTTAGAATAGCTTGTATCTTGTTTGCATTTGTTATTAGTGGTGTAACATTCCATATTGCAGATACAAATTATGGCATAATTGACACTGTTAGGTATGGTTCTCAACTAACTGCAGATGATTTAGGGTTCCAAACCGATGACTACGGGTTAATTATGGTGGACGATTAATGGACTTCAAAGATATCATTGAAAACAACAAGACGAATGTAAGAAACATAATAAGATTAATAACAAAAGAAACCAATGAAGATTTAGAGCAAGAAGTATTTGTTCGAGTTTGGAAGAACAAAGATAAATATACAGAGAAGGGTAGCTTAAGAAGTTGGATAAATACTGTTGCAAAAAACATATCAAAAGACTATTTGCGATTGGCAAGTAGACGACACGAGCAAAACACTACGTCTGATGATGAGGTAGTAAATGCAATAAAAGATACGAAAGTGACCCCAGAGCTCAGGTTACAGAGTAAAATAAGAGAAAAACGAATAATAAAAGCAATCGACAATTTAAGACCAAAGCTTAGAGAGGTAATTATGCTTTGCGATATAGAGGGCTATACCTATGAAGAAGCAGCAGCAACTTTAAACGTCCCTATCGGCACAATTAAATCAAGGATATTTACAGCAAAAAAAGAGTTGGCACAAAAATTAAGCGATTTGCTTTAATGAATAACAGAAAGGTAAATGTATTATGATGAAGAAAAAATTGTTAATGTTAGGTTTGGTAGCAGCATGTACTTCAACAATGGCTTTTGCTTGTCCAGATGGCAAATGTCCTCCACCTCCATGTAGACCTTGTGGACCTGATGCAGGATTCCATAGACCTTGTTGTCCTCCACCTCCAATGCACAACCTTGATGAAAAATTAAAATTAACAACAGCTCAAAAAGAAAAAGCTAAAGCATTGAGAATGGAAACAAGAGAACAAATGCGTCCAATCATGGAAGCTATTAAGACAAAACACGAACAAAAAGAAATCATTAAACATAATCGTAATATGACTGCAGCAGCACAATGTGAACAAGTTGCAAAATTGAACGCAGAAATCAGTGAACTTGAAAAACAAGCACACGATTTAAGAATCAAAAATGAAAAAGATTTTGAATCTATCTTGACTCAAAAACAAAAAAATGAATTTAATAAACTAAAACAACAACAAAGAAAACAAATGGCAAAGAACTTCAAAAAAGGTGCACATCAACCACCTAGAAGATAGTTTTTGAACTTATAACTATAATTATAATCGTGGGCAATTCTTCGCCCATGATTTTTTATTTAATAACTTAATAATCCAATAATATTAAATCTTACACAAATTCACTTATAACTTTGTTCATGTTAAACTTGTTTTATGGAAAAGAATATTGTTGGGTTTTGGGGTTATCCTGACCCTGAAATTATAAAAAATGTTAAACTTGAATATCCAAACGCTGAATGGGTTGATTTAGACGTAGATTTTAACGCAGAAGACAAATATATTCTGCCTGATGCCTATTGTAAAATTATCAAAAATATTATAAACAACTCGTTCAAGTTCAATCCCGTTAAAATTCTTGCTCCAATCGGGAAAGAAAAATGTGATAGTGGTTGGTTTGCTGCAAAACTTCTAAAAGAATATGGTTTCAACGTAATTGAAACAATCTATGAACAAAAAGAACACAAAAACCCAATAAATATTTGCTCAAGTAATCTTCCATTATTCAAAAAAGTTGATACTGTTATGAACAACATCATAACTCCAAAACAATTCAACCTACCACAAACAAAGGCTCAATTTGGTTTTTGGGGTGTTCCACCAAATGATATGGAAATATTAAATTTATTCCCTGATAATACACATGTGTACGGCTGGATTAGGTGTGTAGAATCAGGAACACCTGCCGACATTGATTTAGAAATGACTATCGATGAAGATGTTCCAACTGTATTTTATTCGCAATCATTCTGTGCGAAATCTCAACTTGCAAAATATCTTGCAAATAAATACAATGGACTCTACATAGACATCGATGACTACGCAAGCAATTCTATAAAAGCAAAAATAGAAGCTTTCTTGAGGTTAAGGTAAGTAAAAATGATTTATTTAGATGCAGGAACTACATACTCAAAAATTATAGAAGTCTGTGAAGATACACTCTACAGCAAATTCGCAGGTTATTTTATCGAGAAAAAAGCTGATAAACACTACTACGTAGTGCCGTCATCAATTATAAAAAAAGCAAACCTCTCAATAGAAAAATGTTGTGGTCACATGGCTCAAGCCTCTGAAAATGAGATTATTGCTCTTGCTCAAGGTTGCAAAAACATAGTTGAAGATAATTCAACAATTCTTGATCTTGGCTCTCGTGATGCAAAATGGATAAAATTCAAAAATAAAAAATTTCATGATATGGATTGGAACACTGCCTGTGCTAGCTCTACAGGTGCAACCGTTGAAATGTTATTAAAATTCTATAACGTAAAACGAGAAGAACTCATCTTCAACGAAGACAGATTTGTTGTAAATTGTGGTATCTTTGGGTTAGAAAAAATTATGGACGACATCTCAAACGGTGAACGTCCAGTAAACGCTATCTCAAAATTTGTTCACGGTATCGCATACAACGCTTGGAATTTCTCTAAAAAACCTAAAAAAATATACCTCTCAGGTGGTTTCTGTGACAACAAATGTTTTGTTGACTCTTTAAAAAATTATTGTGAAGTTATACCTTTAGGTAGATTCGTTTTGTGCGAGGGATTAATAAATGGTTAATCGCCAAAATAACCGTGAAATAGGCGCTCAAGGTGAAGAACTCGCTGTTCAATATCTTATAAAACACGGCTACAAAATCATTGAACGCAACATTCATTTTTCAAAGAATTGTGAAATAGATATCATAGCTCTTGAGAAAGATACTCTTGTTTGCATAGAAGTAAAATCAAGAAAAACTGCAAACTGTGGCTCTCCTTTAGAAGCCATAACCCCTCAAAAGTTCAGAAACATTCGATTAGGATTATTTTCTTATCTAAAAGAACATCATTACAAGAATTATAGAATTGATGCAATCTCTGTAATCCTGCCCACTGGCGAAATTGACCACCTAAAAAATGTTTCGCTCTAAATTAGATATTAATTTTCATAACACTATAATTAACATGAATTAAAATCCAAGTTTGTGCATAACAATACTTGCTGAAACACCCAAATTCAAAGATTCAACCCTATCGTTCATCTCAATAGTCAAACCCATAGTTGAATATTTTATCAATTCATCACTTAATCCGTCAGATTCAGAGCCAAACATAACAAGTGTCTTTTGGTTTGGTGTCCAATTATTAAACATAACCGTATTATCATTTTTAGGTAATGTAGCAACCTTTTCAAAATCTTTAAAATATTTGTCTAACTCATCAACCGAATTCATCTCTAGAATATTAGTTTTCCACAAATTCCCAACAGTAGAACGCACACATTTCGGATTATAAATGTCAACAGATTGACCATACAAAATAATCACATCAATATTAAACGCTACAGAGCTTCTTATAACTGTACCTAAATTCCCTACGTCAGAAACATTCTCTAGCAAAACAACCTTCTTAGCTGTCTTTAAAACATCAAAATTTTGTTCTTTTTGATAAGCAACTCCAACAATTTCTGGTGCAGAGTCTGTCGTAGAAATCTTTTTCAAAACTGCATTCGTTGTTTCAAAAGTTTCAACATCAGAAAAATTATATTTTTCAGCCTTTTCTTTTAAAACAAATATAGACTTTAGCTTCACACCATACTCAACTGCTTCTAATACAGATTTTGAACCTTCTAACAAGAACAAACCCGTTTCATCACGAAATTTTTTCTTTTGTAATTTTACGCAAAACTTCACATTATCATTGTTTAAAGCAGTTATTTCCATTACAACACCTCAAATTTTGATAACCAGTCTTTTTCTATATCAGACAACATAGAATAATCAACAAGTTTCTTTTCATAACACATATTAGAAAAAGATTTAATAACCCCATTTTCAAGATAACAAGAGTTTTCAAGCCTTATTCCAAACTCGTTTTCATTATATAATCCAGGTTCTATTGTAAAACATTGGCTATTTTTCAATGGAGTTTTTGCAACAGGGTTTTTACTCAAATTAGGTGGTGCTTCGTGAACACAAACTCCTATTCCGTGACCCAAACCGTGAGAGAAGCTAAATCCATCAATAGAATTTTTGTTCAAATATTCTCTTGTGAATTTATCAATCTCAAACCCTTGAGTGACACCTTCAACTACTTGATAATTAAAGGCGTTTAAGAACATTTTTAAAACTGTTGTATAAACTTTTTTGTGCAACTCTGTTGGCTCACCTTTTACAAAAACTCTTGTAATATCAGTAGCTAAACCACCCTCATAATAAGCTCCACAATCAATCAACACTAAATCTCCATCACCAACAATTTCAGTTGTAGAATTTTCTGAATAATGTGGAAGTGCTGAATTTTTGTTTTTTGCAATAATTGATTTAAAGCTCAATGATTTTGCACCAAATTTCTTAAAATTCTTTTCTAATTCAACATCAATATCGTGTTCAGAAACCTTTGGAGTTTCTTTAATAAACTTTCTTGTCTCCATCAATGCTTTGTCTGTCATTGAAAAACAATATTTCAAATGTTCAATTTCTTCTTTTGTCTTAACAGACTTCATCTCATTAATAATAGATTTTGCCTCTTTTTTATTTTTTATTACAGAATAATCATAGGCAGAAATAGTTGATTTATCAACATAAATCACATCATCTATTGTTTTTATAAATTCGTAAAACTCTTTTAATTCCCTCACCTCAAACTCATCAGTTTCAGGAATTTTATAATCAGTAAATAGAATTACTTTATCTTCAAGCACAAGAACTTTGCCATCAATTTTTACTGCGTAATCTTGATTAAACTCTCTTAAATTACATAAATAACTAAGTTCTTCTGAGTTTGTAATCAAGCAAGGTTTTAAAAGTTTTTCGCATTTTTCTTTTAGACTTAATCCTGTTAAAGACTTATCAATAATAGTTGCTAATTCGCTTGTTTTAGCAACTGTATCTGATAAAACAGGAACAACTTTGACATCAATTTCGTTTAAAAGTGTTTCAAAAAACTCCAATCTGTTTTGAGAAACTTTCTTTGTATTAATACCCAAAGTCGAATGAGGTTCAATCATTGTACAAATCGTTTCATCTTGACTTTGACCAACTTCAAGTTTAACAACATCGATTTTAGAAAGGTCAACCTCTAAATCAGCTTGAGTGTGAAATCTTCCATCTACAAAGAGTTTAGTGTTAAGCGTTGGTTTGTAAGAAACCAACGCATCACCAACACCACCTGTAAAATTTGTTAGTTTATAACAATCATTTTCACTGAGTGGAGTATATTCTAACAAAAATTCATTAGTAGAATTCACTAATAAATAATCAATATTCTGTGCGATATTTTGCATCTTAATTTTGCCTCGCTCTTTGATTAGTCATAATATTTATTAGTCTTTTTTACCAGTAAGTTTAATTAAGTGCCAACCAAATTGAGTTTCAACAGGTTCTGATACTTGATCTACTTCAAGTTCAAAAGTTGCATCTTCAAAAGGCTTAACCATCATGCCTCTACCAAAGAAACCTAAATCGCCACCATCTCTTTTTGATGGACACATAGAATGTTCTTTTGCTAATTCGCCAAAATCAGCGCCATTTTTAATTTCTTCTAATAATTTATCTGCTTCTTCTTTTGTTTTTACAAGAATGTGACTAGCTCTTACTTTCATAATTTTACCTCTCTTACTTTGTAACTCATTCATTATAGCATATTATATATTATTTTGTCATTGTGGAGGAAAATTAGTATAACAAATCGCTCCGTGTATATAAATCAGCATCTTTGATTATTCTACGCTAACAAAATACAATCGAGGCGACGGTTTCACCGTCGCCTCGATTGGTTCTAATAGAAGGCTTTGCCTTCATAATATTCTTTTATTTTACTATTGTAAAATCAATTTCATAACTGCATCTAAATCAGCAGGTGATTTTTTTACATTAGCATTTGCATACTTGATAGCGTTATCAGGGTCTTTCAAACCGTTACCTGTCAAAATACATACAATATCAGAACCTTCTTTTACAAGTCCTTGTTCTTTTGCTTGTATCAAACCAGCAACTGATGCAGCACTAGCAGGTTCACAGAAAACACCCTCTGTTGATGCTAATAATTTATATGCTTCAACAATCTTTTCATCGGTAACACAACCAATTTTACCATTACTTTCATCTCTTGCCGCTACAGCCTTATCCCAACTAGCAGGGTTACCAATTCTTATTGCTGTTGCCAATGTTTCAGGGTTAAGAATTCTTTCACCTCTAACGATAGCTGCAGAGCCCTCTGCTTCGTATCCCATCATCTTAGGCAAAGCAGAAATTTTACCTAGTTCTTTAAACTCTTTATAACCTTTCCAGTATGCTGTGATATTACCAGCGTTGCCTACAGGGATAAAATGATATTCAGGAGCTTTTCCTAAAGCATCACAAATTTCAAACGCACCTGTTTTTTGTCCCTCAATTCTATAAGGGTTTACAGAGTTAACAAGCGTTATTGGTTCTTTCTCAGAAATTTGTCTTACAAACTCTAATGCTTTATCAAAATTACCCTCGATTGCAATTATTTCAGCACCGTACATCATAGCTTGAGATAATTTACCTAAAGCAATATATCCATCAGGAATAAGAACCAAAGTTCTCAAACCAGCTTTTGCGCCATAAGCAGCTGCAGAAGCACTCGTATTACCAGTTGAAGCACAAATAATAGCTCCAGAACCACTTTCTTTCGCCTTTGTTACAGCCATTGTCATACCACGATCTTTGAAGCTACCAGTTGGGTTGCAACCTTCAAACTTTAAATAAATATTAGCGTCTAATCCGATTTTCTTTGCCAAATTATCAGCCTTAATCAAAGGAGTATTACCCTCATTAAGCGTTACAATGGGTGTTGTTTCTGATACAGGTAAGTATTCTTTGTATCTATTTATTAAACCTTTATAGTACATAATATCTCCTTTTAAACTTCTACTCTTATTAAACTATTAATCTTACATTCTGTTAATTCTTTGATTGCTTCTTGAATTTTTTCTTCTTTACAAACTTCAGTTACAACAGTGATGTCTGCGGTATTATCATCAGACACGCCTTTTTGAAGTATTGTAGACAAACTTATGTGTTTTTCAGCACAAATTGTACCAATTTTACCGATTACACCAATGTTGTTAGGTGCTGTAATTGATAGATAATACTTGTTATAAGTTTGTGAAATATCAATCATTTCAGCATCTTCTGAATGGTTACATCTCATCATAGGTAAGATATAGTCTGTGTTTTGTAACTCTGCAACGATGTTTAAAATATCACCTACAACAGAGCTAGCCGTAGGGAATTCACCAGCTCCTGGTCCAGAGAACGCAACATCACCCATTGGAAAACCACTCAAATGAACAGTATTTGTAACATAGTTTGTATGAGCTAATGATGAATGTTTTGAAACTAACATTGGGTGAACTCTAACATCAGCTTTTCCATCTTCGCTAAGATTACCTAAAGCAACCAATTTTATTTTATAACCAAGTTCATTAGCTTTTTCCATATCTTCAGCTCGAACTTTTGTAATACCTTCTCTATAAACCTTATCAAGATTTATGCGTTTACCAAACGCAATAGTCGAAAGTGTTGTAATTTTATACATTGCATCAAACCCTTCAACATCACCTGTTGGATCGGTTTCAGCATAACCAAGTTCTTGAGCTTCTTTTAAAACTGTATCATAACTAGCACCATCTACGTCCATTTTTGTAAGAATATAGTTTGTTGTGCCGTTAAGAATACCTCTTATTTTAGAGATTTTATTTCCTGCCATGATAGTTTTTATTGGCATAATAAGAGGAATTCCACCAGCGATTGCAGCTTCATATAAAACTACACGGTTATGCTTTTCAGCTAAGTTAAAAAGTTCTTTACCCTTTTTTGCCAAAAGTTCTTTGTTTGCAGTTACAATATGCTTGCCGTTTTTAATAGAACGAGAAATATAATCCCAAGCAGGATTAACTCCACCAATAACTTCAACAACAATATCAATAGAATCATCATTTATAATATCATCAGCGTTCGTTGTAAGCATTGATTTATCGAGATTTTTAATTCCTCTATCTTTATTTATATTTTTTACAACAATTTTTGAAACTTCAACATTATCAAATTCTTGTAAAGTTTTAAAAACACCTGTACCGACTGTTCCTAAGCCAATAAGTCCAATTTTATATTTTTTCATAGCACCTCTCTTTTAGTTACTTAATTAATTGTACTATAAACCACCAATAACGCAAAATAAAAGATTTATTATAGGTAGCAATTTTTTAGATTTACGGGTATTAAACTATATGTAAAAAAGGGGAAACTATGTCAATAAATTTTAAGGGTAGTAATATAGAATTAAATTACAACAATCGATTAATGATTGACAACATTGAAAATTGTCCTAATAAGGTTGTGGAAGAATTAAGTGAAGCATCTGATGTAATCAGTAACTATGCAAAATCTAAAAAATCACAAATTTGGGTAAAACCAGAAGAAGGCATGGATTATTTATACTTGCAAACTTTAACAAAAAAATCTAAATCTACGCCACACCCAACAAAAGATGGAAATTTTTTAAATCGAGTAGACTCATCAAAGCTTGGTTCTAAAACTCATTCTATAAGTATGATAGATGCAAGCGAAAAGGGTGACAAACCATTTTTAAGAAGATTCTACGAAAAGATACAATATATGATAGAGGGAACTGAACCAAGAATCGAAACGATGAAGAAAGAAACTTTGTTAAAATTAAAACAAATAGGAAAAATAAAATAAATACTTGCAAAAAATAGATATTTATGTAAAACTAATGTGTAGATAAGTCAATCGGACTTATTTTCTATGAAAATTCAAAAAAGATAAACCACTTTGGGCGTGTGGTGGAATGGTAGACACGCTAGTCTTAGGAACTAGTGCGAAAGCGTGGGAGTTCGAGTCTCTTCACGCCCAATTATTAAATTAAACGAGTAACGCAAGTTACTCGTTTTTTCATGCTTGAATTAAGAGACGAGAACTCCCACAAAGCGAAAGCTTTGTCTATAGAGTTCGGCGCGAGTGAGCTGAGGCTGGAGTGTTTTTGCCAAAGATTGAAAATCGGTAGGCAAAACACGGAACTGCCGTTATACGCGAACGAGCAAGAAAAGTCTCTTCACGCCCAATTATTAAATTAAACGAGTAACGCAAGTTACTCGTTTTTTCATGCTTGAATTAAAAGACGAGAACTCCACAAAGCATACTTTATATGTTCGTAGAAATTCTGAATCAAATCCAAAATAACTCTATATACTTAGTTTTGATTCAACTTCTAACAACATCTCTAAAAACAATCTTTCGATAAAAAAAACAGGTCGGATATCCTTCCTGTTAAGATTTTACACTAGCCGAAATATAAATAGCATGTTTATTATATATTTTTTTTCAAAAAAGTGCAAATCGAATATTTTTCTCTTAACATTTCTCTATATCAAAAATACTAAGCAAGCAATCGCTACAGCTGGAGCTAATGCACAATATTGTGGGGTTTCATCGTCTTTCAAAACTAAAATCAACTCTTTTGTCGCAAAATAAGCTGAATATAACAAAATCGCTAAAAATATAACATATACAAGACTTTCAGCGAAAAACTCTCTATTTTTGATAATGTAAAGAAAAAAGCATGTAATTCCAAAAATAAACAGATAATGTTGAAGAGAATCACTTTTTTCTTTCAAATTTTTCCATCTCATCGGCAAGGTTATTGCAACTTGGAGCAAGAAACTGTAGAAAATATATAAGAATATTTTATCAAAACAAACAACGCTACCTAAAGCGCCAAACAGAATTATATCACCCGTTCCAAAGATTTCTTTATTAAAATATTTTTTACCTATCTTCTGCGCTATGTATATAATCAATCCACCTACAAGCATGCCTGAAATTGAATTAACAATATCATATCTATTAAATACAATTCCTAAAATAGCGATAATAACGCCTTGTATTGTAGAAATTTTTTTTATTCTTGTATCTAGCACAGCTTGTGTGAAAAATAATGATATAATTCCAATTACACACACAGCATCAACAATCGATTTATAAGCTGAAAATGAAAAGATAAATAATAACAATCCTAAAAACTCAACAACAGGATATTGAATACTTATAATCTTGTTGCAATAATAACATCTGCCATTCAAATAAAAGTATGAAAACAAAGGTATTTTTTGCCACCACAAAAGTGGCACGTCACATTTTGGACATTTTGAAGGAGGAAACAATATGCTTTCTCCTGATTCTGTTCTATAAATCAATACATTTATAAAACTTCCAAAACAAAGCCCTGCTATTGATATTAAACTCCAGATAAAAACTTCCATACCTATTCTTACTCTTTTGTTTTAATAAGATTATACATATACGCAAAAGCTTTTTTTAATCGTCTTGACACCATCATTTGATTAACAGAAAGCTTTTCTGCAATTTCTGATTGCTTCATATCTTCATAATAAAATAATTCAACAACTTCTTTTAATTCAGTTGGCAATTTTTTGATAATATCAGCTATTTCAAGTTGAAGATCTTTTTGCTCAGAATACTCTTTATAATCATACGCAGGAGTCAAATCTCCAATAGTAGTTTTGTTACCATCAATATTTATCAATTCATCAAGCGATGCAATCTTCTTTCTTCTATCTATATCAATAGCTGTATTAACCTTACTCACAGGCACATCTAATGCTTCAGCTACTTTTTGACTAGTTAAATTATCAATTTCGTCTTCACTTAAATCCTTTGTAAAGAGTTTTATTCTCATTGCAAGTTCTACGATTTCTCTTGGAACTTTTATCATCGCAACCTTATCTCGCATATAATGTTGCATTTCTCCTACAATAAGATACCCAGCGTATATTCTAAATTTTGGGTTTACTTCAGGGTTATAACGCTTAATCGCTTTAACAAGACCTATTGAACCTGCTTGTACTAAGTCTTCAACAGGGTCTTCTGCACGTCTTGCAATCGAATTAGCGATTTTCTTGATTACTGGCATCATGGCAACAATGATTAGGTTCATCAATCGTTTCTTTTGTTTTTTGATGTTTGTTGTTCTATATAAATCAAGCCATTCTTGAATTTTTACATAAATTGAGTCAGTATTTCCCAAACCGTTATCCCTTTCTTTTCTAAAGATACCATATTAGGAGTGAAAAATAAATAACTATTTTTTATTATTTCTTATATATAAATTTGCTATTACCTAAGTTCATTGAAGTCGTATACTCTTTGACTTTAGTTGAATTAACTATCCAACTAATCGCACCTTCTGGGTATTTTATATAATGCATTGTTGAACCAAGACTAGCAACAGCGCTTGCATCAATAATGTTCATTGATGATATATCAACAGTCATATATTGACTATTTGAGTTTTGAATGTATGTGTTTAATTTTTCTAAATTCTCATTTCTTATATCTGAGTTTAGAACAATTAAAAATGTGTCTTTTGTACAAACTTGTAACATATATAACCTCTATATTGTTATATATCGGTAAATTTATATAAAAATTTGATAATATTTCTTAAAAATAGTATTTTTAATGTACTTTTGAGATATAATTGAGATATAAGGATATGAGGTATATATGGAAACAATTAATGTCGAAAAACTAGCATGTGAAGTTTTTGATATAGAAGCAAATGCAATATTAAGACTTAAAAACTCTTTAGGAATTAGCTTTGATAGAGCAATAGATTTGTTATACCAATGTAAAGGCCGTGTTATTGTAACAGGCATGGGTAAATCAGGCTTGATAGGTAAAAAAATTGCGGCAACATTATCTTCAACAGGTACTCCTGCATATTTTTTACACCCTGCAGAAAGCACACACGGAGATAGTGGAATTATAACAAGAGATGATGTTGTAATTGCGATTTCAAACAGTGGTGAAACTCAAGAATTACTTAATTTGTTACCTGTTATTAAAAGATTTGGAGTTCCAATTATATCAATGACTGGTAAAATGGATTCAACTCTAGCAAAAGCAGGTGAAACAGTTCTTGATATTTCAGTAGAAAGAGAAGCTTGCCCTTTAGGTAAAGCTCCAACTGCTAGCACTACAGCAACTCTTGCTATGGGTGATGCTTTAGCTGTATGCTTATTAAAAAAACGTGGTTTCACAGAAGAAGATTTCCTTATCTTCCATCCAGCTGGAGCATTAGGAAAAGGCATTAAATACCACGTATCAGATTTAATGATGACAGAAACTCGTAAAATGCCTGTTGCTTCAGAAGAAATTGAGTTTAAAGAGCTTATTCAGATGATTTCCGATTATAAACTTGGTATGGCAATGCTGACTGATAAATCAGGTAGACTTAGTGGTATATTAACCGATGGTGATATCAGAAGAATTGTTCTAAAATACTCAGATATTTCACATCTTTGCGCAAAAGACGTTATGTCTGTAAATCCTAAAACTGTTCAATCAAAAGATTTTGCAGCGAGTGCATTACATCTAATGGAAAAGTATTCAATTACTGCATTAGCTGTTGTTGATGACGATAACAAACCAATAGGAGTTGTTCATATTCACGATATATTAAAAGCTGGAGTTGTATAATGGATTTAGAAATTCTTAAAGAAAAAGCTTCTAAAATAAAAGTTATGGCATTTGATGTTGACGGAGTTTTTACTGATGGAAGTTTAACATTTGACCAAGACGGAAAAGAATACAAAACATTCAACGCAAAAGACGGACAAGGAATTGTATGTGTTGAAAAAGCAGGTATTATAACCGTTATAATCACGGCGAGAAAAAATGGAACAGTGGAACATAGAGCCAATAATTTAGGTATTACAGAATTACATCAAGGTATAAAATACAAGCTACCAGTATTAGAACAAATTGTTAAAGAGCGTGGTTTCACTATGGAAGAAGTTTCTTATATGGGCGATGATTTACCTGATATATGTATACTTGAAAAAGTTGGGCTGGCATGTTGTCCGAATGATGCAGTTGATGAAGTTAAAAACATTTCTGATTTTATATCATCAAAAGAAGGTGGACGTGGTGCAATAAGAGAGTTGTGCGATTTCGTATTAAACGCTAAAGGTATAGAACCTTTATCTATTGTTCGTTCTGCTCAAAAATGTAACTAAAATTATTTCACTAGCAAAATTTTTTTTTAATGTGCATTATATAAATGTATCGTGTGAGGTTTTATGCTAGTTCAACATACAACAAATAATTTCTCTAATTATCCCAAATACAACCAAGCAAATTATGATCCAAAACCATCTTTCAAAGGAAGTTTTTCAAACTACAAGGTTCAAAAAAGTTTAATAGAAAAAGGGTTTAATACAACTGCTCCAAAGTTTTTAGTTAAAGCAAAAAACTTTATAAAATCTTTGTTTGGACAAAAAACAATAAACAAAATACCTATCAGCGATATCACCCCAAAATCAAGAAAATCAAACTTAAAAAAAGAACTTAAAAAATATATTAAGGATCTAAAAACAGGTGAAAACATTGATCCAAATAAAATTGAAGAACTCCTTATAAACTCAGGTGCGAAAGATGTTACAAAAGCAGAAGGGATAGTTTTTCAACCAACGGCAGAATATCCCGTAGGGAAAAAGAAAAAGTTCATACTTGATGGTAAATCATACATTCTTGAAACCCATAATGGACAAGGTTCTATGGATACAATCACTAGATTATATGAAGATGGTGCAAAAAATGAACGTAACTACTTAACAAGAAATGGCTCATTTGAGACAAACTCTTATTTTTCAGCTTTCACACACCTTTTCTCTGGCATGAAAGGTTCAAGCTGGATTAAGATGACTGCTTAATTCCAAACAATCTCTTTATCTTACGTTTTACTTTTGATTTCTTTGAAACCTTTTGTTGTGTTTCAGGTTTTGCTTTTTCAACTTTTTTATTAGTTTTTGTTGATTTAGCTTGAGTTTTCTTGGCAGAAGTTTTTTGCGTAGTTTTCTGCACAGGAATAATTCTCTTAGGTTGTGGTGGTGGAGTGCAAATACTTTGTTTCAATGTTTGTATATAATTATCTCCAAAATGTGCATAATCGAATATACTAAATCCATTTAAGTTAAGTTTTCTAAGCTCGTGTATTTGTCTAATTAGGTCAGATTGTGAACCGTTCATAAAAGTTACAAAAATTCCTGCATACAATTTTGTTTTAGGATTTTTGTATTTAACTATATTCTTCATCAAATCTGAAGCAGTTGCAGGGTCACAAGTCAAGAATAATGGAGTGAATCCATCTACATAATTATTGTTTGACCAAACTGTCCAGTCCTGATGTTTATTTGCTAGTGCTGCATACCTGTTCGGAAATACAACAGCCGTAAGCATTATATCGTTAGAATGACATATTTGAGAAAGTTTTCTAACAAAATTAGTTACTTTTCCTCGTCTATAATCACACCACGCTTGCCAGAAGTTGTCGCAAGGGTTTACACAAACTGGGTCTATTCCATAGATTGATTTAAAATCCTCTCTAGCAAACTGAGTATATCCCCAGTTTAAAGCATCTGCACCAAATCTTTGTGGAGCATTACTTTGAGGATATCTAATATAATCAATATTAATTCCATCAGGTCGGTATGAATAAATAATTTCACATAATAATTGCATCAAAAATGTTTGAACTTCAGGATTTGCAGGATCTAAGAAATATCCATTATGTTCAGATGCACAAGGTACTGGAGTTTTTGAGTCAAAACTTTTTTTAGTACAGTTTGACCAAGTTGGACAAACACTTAAAATACTGTTTGGATTATCACTAGGTTTTCTATTACCTACATAAAATGTTTCAAACCATATATTTACTTTAATATTTTTCTTATGACATTCTTCTAAATATGTTTTTAAAACATCAAAATCTTCAAAAATAGGGTTTTCTTGAGTAAAACCATATTTAGCCATTGTTTTGCTTGGGAAAATTGTCAAACCATGAAAATATGTTTCTAAGAAAATATTGTTTATACCAGCATTTGCTAGCTTATTAACAACATTAACAACCTCATCTCTATTTTTTTCTGTTGGTCTAATCCATACCCCACGTAATTCTGTTGAGCGATAAGGGATAACTAGAGAAAGAGCTTTGTTGGCATAATCGATTGCAAGTTGAGAATATTCTTGAACCTGAGAAGGTTTTGCTTCAGCTTTTCTTATACAATTATTTGCATCTTTTATACTTTCTTCAATCTTTTTTGTGTAATAATCAGGGTTTTGAGCCTTATAATAATTCATAAGCTCGACAACCTCTTTTATACATTCCTTAGCGCCATATATATAGCTTTCTGATGTTGTATATGCAGTAATTGAATTTTTTTCAGCATCAATATAAATCTTTGTACCTACAATAATATTTTTATTAATCCAAGCTTTTGCAGTGCCGTGTCCACTAATAACAACACCGTCTTCAGGAATAAGAGAATCTGCTCCACTAAGAGCTACTACTGTATTATTTTTTACTATTGCTTCTGCCCCAAACTCGTTTGTGTTTGTTCTTGGTCCATAAGCTTTTGTATAAATTACCAATTGATTTATTTTTCTATTACCAGGAAAATACGTTTTTTTGTTTACATCATCAACTATTGGGTCAATCGCATTAATGGTTCTCGATGCAGTTGAATATACTACAGCATCTTTTGGAACTTCGTACGGTGTAAATACATCACCTGCAAATGCAAAGTTTGAGATTGTAAAACTAAATAATATTATTGATAATAAAAATTTTTTCATTTATTGTTGTATCCTTCTTTCTTGTTCATTATACAAAGAATTTTGTTGAAGCCTTTCTTCTAACCGTTGAGTTCTTATTAACAACTCTTGATTATCAGGCTTTATACTTAATGCTTTTCTATAAAAATTTATAGCCGATGAGTAATCGCCAAGTTTTTCAAAACAAGTTCCTACCTTTACTAAGTTTTCATAATTAGAATTATAACCTAAATCGTTCGCTGTAAGATAGTTGCTGAGTGCTTTTCTAAACCTACATCTTTCAAACCAAAAATCACCATAAGCTGAATATGTGTATGGATATGAGTGTTCAATACACATTCCCTGACAAAAATATGATTTTGCATATCTGTCATTTTTAAGTTTGTCATAAGCAATCCCTACACGAACAAAATATAATGGGTTTTCTTTGTTTATATTCGTTAAAAGACAATAAGCTGAAAGCATCTTTTGAAGCGATGCTTGATCGTTTGTTTTCATATATTGATTGAAATATTGTTCTGCTTGAGAGCTGATTTGCTGTTCATTTAGATATTTATAATTAATTGGAACTTGATATTGAATTTTAACAGTTTCCAACGCTTGTGATTGAAGTGTTGAAAAGATTAAAATGAGTAATGTAAAAAGTAACCTAGCCAAAATATAATATCCTCTATATCCCTTATTAATATTATAGCAAAATAATGAAATTTAGCGCAAAATATTGAACAAACGTAAACTATGTAATTCGAAGAAATAACACTAAAAATAACTAAACACATAATATAAATTTGCAAAAAAAAAGCTCATTAAAGAGCTTAAGTTGAAATTATAGGGAAATTATATATGAATTCTATGCTGCGAAAATATTTTTCATATTTTCGTCAATTTTAATATCGAAGTTTTCCAAGTTATCAATGATTTCTTCTGACATTTCAGATTCTTCTGATTCTCTATCATTTTCATAATTAAAGATGTCACCATCAGTAGCAACTTTTTTGATAGAAAACTGATATTTTTTTGATTTTAAACTTTTGTTTTTAGCAGCTTCACTATTAAGAAACTTAAGAGTTTCTTTAAGATTGTTATCAAGAACAAACTGTTGAGCTACGTTTGATTTAGCAATGTTTTGTGCATATTCAGACAACAAAGCAGAGTTAGAACCAACGTTTTGTTGAATTAGTTCGTGGGCAGTGTCGGCAGTTTTGTTAGCAGCATTGTCGCAAACTAATTTGATATTTTTACCTAAGTTAGCTGTATCAATAGCATAACCATAAGTATTCAAATATGAAACTTCAAATGCCATATCCCTTTTCCTTTGTCTTTCTGATTCCTTTTGTATTCCTATGTCTTTAATTACGACATATTTTTCAGAAACTTTAGGATTTTAAAGAATATGTTTACATTTGTTTACAATTAAGCCTAAAATCAAAATCAGTAAAAATTTTCCTAATAAATTTCAATCTCTAGTAGCTTATTATTAAGCTATATCCAACCAAAATATTTATCATTAGTTTTGTCAGAGTTTAAATATTAACAGCAACAAGGCGACGGTAAAACCGTCGCCTTGTATCTATAATCATCTTCATTTTTTAATTTACGCTGCTGCTCTAAATGATGGTTCACTATATGTATCTTTTAAATAATTTATTAATTGCATTATCTCATTTGAACCACCTCTATCAGGATGATGCTTGATTGTTAATTTTTTTATTTGAGCTTTTGATAAATGAGTTAAATCACCTGATGGTACATCTAATATTTCAGCCAATTTTGCCTTTTCCTGAGTTGTTAAATTATTTATGCCACCACCTTTTCTGCTTGATACTTTACCGAAAATCTCTGAAATAAATTTGTCGTTTTCGCTCATAGGTTGAGTTTCTGTCGCAGAAGCACTTCCTTTTGGACTACCAGTTGCAGAACTTGAATTTGTTGAACTTGAATTTGCAGAACCAGTAGATGAAGTATTGTTTGTATTAGCTGATGAACTTGATGCATTTGAATTTTCTGTATATTTTACTGGTGTTTTTTCAGGAACTGTTAAATCTGTAACAGGTTTTTCCGTAACTGTAACCTCAGTTGTTTTTGGAGCTTCTAATTGAGCTACTGGCTCTGATGTTGGTGCACCTGAAGTTGGAGCTGTTGGTTTTACCTTATCCCAAGCACCTTTGAAACCTCCAGTTTGTTTATAACCGACATAAGATAACAAACCTTCTGTGGTACCTTCACCTATATTTTCAAAAGCTTGTTCTGCTTCAGCATCAGTTTTTGCATCCATTGCATTTACAAAACCTTTAGCTACTTTTAAGCCACCATCAGCAACACCCAATGCACATAATGTTGGAAGGACAAATGGTCCAACAACAGGAATCAATGTTGATAAGCCAATAATAGCTGCTAAACCTGCTGTTTTTAAGGTTTGTTTTATACTAAAATCACCGTTTTCATCGGTAAACATTCCCGTTATAAATTTTACACCGCCTTTTAATGCGTGTCCGACGGCCGAGAAAAACCCTATAGAACCATCATCTTTCCCATCTTTTGCTTTTGCATCATTTGGAACAGATGCACCACTATCGTCATAAATTGAATTATTATACTGTAATGGGACAGGATTGTAATAAGTATTGTTTAAATAATAATTGTCATAGCCATAATTCAGTGATTGTACTCCGTTAACCATAATTCCTCCATTTTTATTTATAATGTATGTGTAAATTCATCAATCTTAATTTGAATATATTAAATAAATCTAAGCCAAGCATACTTTTCCACATCAAAAAAAACATTACTAAAAACAGCATAAACAATGAGTCTAAACCATTAATAAAATTCTTTTTGGTATAGATAACTTGAAATTATATTTATACAAATATACTCAAATATTAAATTAATTCCCGTACTTTTATAAAAAATTTTTTTAAAGAAAAATTTACTCTTTCAAAAAATTTGTTTACAATTAGTTACACTTGTCTAAAATAAGTTTACAGGAATTCCACGTTTATTACACAAAACACTTGCACCACACTCAGAATAACGAATACCCCTAACCTAATAACTTTCTTACAATACTTTCTGAATATCATACCTTGAAACAGTACCAAGCACTTTGTGTGCTTGATTTACAACAACTGCATTACTACAATTATTTGAATGTAGTCTAAAATATAATGTATATAAATCAAGGTCTTTATTTGCAGTTATTATATTAGAATTCATAATATCTTGTATCTTAAGTGGTTTATCTCCACAATTTATCAAAACATCTTCTATATCTTCTTTCTGTATAGTCCCAATTAAATTATTTTTTTCATCAACTACAGGATAAAAATCCACATTTTCATTTCTCATCTTGTCTAATATTTCTACAAGGCTAGAAGTCTGTTTAATAGTTTCAGTACTCTTAACCATAACATCTAATACCTTTTTAGAGTCTAAGATTTTTGCATCAGAAGAACTCTTTTCTTGATTGACAATAAGTTCTGAATATATAGGTTTGTGTTTGAATTTACCTGCTGTTAAATCAGCAATCGCACAAGCAAGCATTATAAATAATATAAAATTATACCCACCCGTCATCTCAAAAACCATCACAGTTGCCGTAATCGGAGTTCTTGCAACAGCAGATAAAAACGCCGCCATACCAATCAAAGAAGTGACAACAATATTAACCTCAAATCCTAATATATTTGATACATAACCCAAAACATAACCAATATAAGCCCCTATCATAAGCATTGGTAAAAATATTCCACCAACAGCCCCTGAACCAAAACAAAATGGAGTTAATAAGAACTTTAATAGTAAAATAACTAAAACTAAAGCGATAGGTATTGCATTTATAAGTAAACTATCAACACTATTTGTCCCACTACCCAAAACCTGTGGTACAAATAATCCAAAAACACCAACAAACAACCCTGCAATCGCCGTTTTTAAATATGGTTCTGTTTTTAAAGATTGGAATAACGAATTATTTTTATGTATAAGTTTTGAAAAAACTACACCTAGACCACCTGAAACAACACCAATAATTATACAAATAATAATATTAATATCGATTGTTCCAGAGATTTCAGGGATTTGAAAAGATGTTTTGTCACCTAAAATATATCGAGCGATAGATGATGCCGTAACAGTCGCAATAAGCACTGGAAACAAAATTGAAGAACTGAATTTTTGCATAAGTTCTTCCAATACAAAAATAGTCCCTGCAATAGGTGCATTAAAAGTCGCAGCAATAGCACTACCAGCACCTGCTGAAATAAGTTTATCTTTATTAGTTCCACTTAGTTTAAAAAGTTTACCAATTAAAGCACCACTACCCGCACCTAATTGAACGCTTGGACCTTCTCTACCCAATGGCATACCCGTACCAATTGAAGCAATACCGCCAAAGAATTTGACAAATATACTACGAACACGTGTAAGGTTTCCTAAGTGCATAAGGCTTGATTTTACATAAGGAATACCACTTCCTTTCGCTTCTGGTGCGTATTTTGAAACTAAAAATCCTGAAATAAGTCCACCTAATGTTGTTATTAATGGAAATAAATACCAACTAAAACAATGTTTTGTGATTAGATTAAAAACAAAATTTATTGAGATTTTAAATAACACAACTAACAAACCTGACACAAGACCGACCAAGATAGCTTGAAGCATTATTTCTGTTTTAAAAAATTCCCTCATTGATTTGTTAGCCATAAAATCATTATAAAACAAATAAATATGTATAAAAAGTCTTTTTATGTACGCAGAAGTGTTGATTTATGAATACTTTGTTTCACACAATGGCATGTTGTGTTCGCAAATATTATATCGTCCTAAAGTTACCCTCAATTATTTCTTATTTTAAATAAAACAAATATTACCTCCCCGACCCACCTCTTAACTATTTAAAAATTATTCAACAAAATAAATAATATTGATATCTGAACTAAAAAAGAAAGGATTATTAATATGAAATCAAAAACTAAAATTCAAAGTTCAAAAAAACTTGCTGAGTTTTTAGAAAAAAACAGTCTTCATAAAAAAGATTTTGCTCAAATGATAGGTGTCACCCTCTCATACGTCTACAACCTTATAGATAATACTATTCCATTCTCAACACGTTCTACGACCTTAGAGAGAATTGCAACAGTTATGGAAGTTGAACCTGAAGAATTTGAAGAATATAGAATTCCTCAAGAACCTATCTTGATAGATGACACTATTACTAAAATAAAAGAGTTATTAAAATCTAAAAAAATGAAAGTGGTAGATTTTCTAAAATCTTTTCCACGAAATAAACGACTTGATATTGTAGATATTCTAAGAGGAGCTCTCCCTGTACCTCTTGATTACAATGAACTTAATATGATTGGAGAAGTTCTTGGGCTATCAAAAGAAGAACAATTCGATATTTGGCAAGACAGGTTTAAATCCGTTCTTGATATCAATGGTATGAATATTTATTCAAATTCAGAACTTGTAAATACTTTAACAAACTGTGCAAAAAAATTCATTATAAAAAAATAAAAAGGTCAAGCAATAAACTTGACCAAACGGTTTGATATTTTCTCTATAATATTTAAAGGTTTTTTGTATGTTATATAATGTCTTGTAATTTATTATTTTCCGATTTCAACTGCTCTTGAAGCCATAGTTCTTGTTATGTTTACAACAGCAAGGTTGGCTTCATAAGCACGTTGAGCCATAATAGCATCGGCCATATCAACCATCGCATTAACATTTGATGATCTAATATAACCATTTGCATCTGCGTCAGGGTGTCCAGGTCTGTAAATTCTTTCACCTAATGTAGGGTCTTCTACTACACCTGTAAATACAACACCACCTTGTGTATACGGAAGTGTGCCTGTTCCATATACGTCATTTTTCATCTGGTTTAAAACGCCTCTGAACGAAATATCCTCAGTTGCATTCAACACAGGAATTCTTCTTACGTAGTTTGGGGTATCAATATTTGCAATATTCTTTGCATGAATATCTATTCTCAAACCGTGTGTTTTTAGTGCGTTAGCACCTATGTCCATTGATTCCATTATACCCATAATGAGCCTACTTTCCTACATTAATTACTGTTTTCATCTGTGTAATAATATTTGACATTCTTCTTGTTGCCATTGTGTATAAAATTGAGTTTTTTTGCATTTCTGTTAACTCATCAGCAGGATTGATTTCAACATTTTGCTCGTATTGTTGCATTGGCGATGGTCCCATTTTTCTTGCTAATTTAGTTTCCAAATCTTCTGTTCCACCACCTAAATATTGGCTAAAATCAATATCTCGTCTTACATAACCTGGGGTATCAACGTTCGCCAAGTTTGAACCTAATGCTCTTTGTTTTTGAGCAATCAAGTTCATCATTAATGATGTTCTTCCTATTGAATCTAAAGCTCCGTAACCCATTGTTAGTTAAACCTCCAAAGTTTTTTACTTTTTATCTTTTATTATTCTCTAATATTTATACCTTTGTTATACATATCGTCTGCAACTTTTAACAAACGCATACTCGCAATCATAGATGCATTCAATCTCAACATTTCACCAACTGAGCCTTGAATAGACACATTTGAACACTCTATTGCATTTTGTCTAATGCTATTGTGGTTCTTTATAATTTTAGGCTCACCAGATTCTTCAGTTGCAACCATTTTGTTATTTATACCTTGATCTAACATCTCAGGATTTGCAAAAGAAACCAATGGAATAGTTCCTACTCGTCTTGGTAATGAACCTGCTTCGTCATAAGTATAAACATCTCCATTTTTATTTATTGAAAATTTATAACAGTTTGCAGGTAATTTAATTCCACCACCTACTAGCCAACCATCTCGGGTATATAAATAACCACCCTTACCTTTTATCATTGAACCATCACGAGTATATTGAACTTGACCATCTTCTGATGTTACAGGAATATATCCTTGTCCTTCAATCGCAACGTCATAAGGGTTTTCTGTAATTCTTACAGAACCTTGCATACAATCAGTTCTTTGTACACCCTCTACATAGCCATCTTCTCTTAGCATTTGTTCAAATCTTACAGACTTGTATCCATAAGTGTTATAGTTTGCTAAATCATTAGCTACGTGACCTAGTTTATCAAACTGTGTTGTTGCGTTATTTATACTTTTTCTCACAATCGCTTGTGCATTAAACATCATAATTCAAGTCCTCCTATGATGCTGAACCTAATTGGCTTATCGCTTTTTGCAAATTCGTATTTTGCATAATAAAGATTTGTCTATTCGCTTCAAAAGCTCTAACAGTTGGCATAACTGCTAAAAATTCATTCTGCAAAGATACGTTTGAATACTCGTTGTAACCTTGTTTTACATCAGGTCGCATTACTGCCATACCGTTTGAATCAACGACACCTAATGTCGCTACATAATTAAGTTTACGTTCTTTTTCGTTAAATATACATACTCTACCTTTATTATCGACTTTAATCTCATTCAAATCTTTTGGTAAAAATGGTAATTTAATCGGAACACCTGCATCAGACAATACTTTGCCGTCATCAAGGTTCAATAAGTTGCCGTCTTTATCAAGCTTAAAACGTCCGTCTCTTGTCATCTTCACACCATTTTTAGTTTCGATTTGGAAATAGCCTTTGTTTGCTAAAGCAATATCCAACGGTCTTTCTGATGCCTGAATACGCCCAACTCTTTCATCAATGTTTGTTGAAACACCATGAACACCAAGATACTCTGTAAAAGAAGATACAACAGCATCTTTTCTTTGATAACCAACTTTATCAAACCCTGATACGTTCTCATTGGTTATGCCAAGAAGTTCATTAGAAACCTGCATTGCTCTTATTGATGCTCTTATACCTGGTTCACAATACCTGATACCTGTACTTATTTTCATCTGTACCTCACTCGTTAGTTAAACCGTTTCTACACTTATCGACACAAATTAAAGTCAACTTTAAACTGTTTCGATATTTTTCATCTATTTAGATGAACTTACTATTCTTTTAACTATTTTTTTTATAAAGTCAAAATTTTATACCCAATTAGAGATTAAATTTTCTATTTTATCAAACTATACTCAATTATGAGCCTTATAAATAAAGTTTTAAAAACCTATAACTATAATCAAAACCTGCATTATGACAAATTTGTAGAAAACTATCTAATGTCCTCAGGTAACAAAAAATGGCTATCTAATATTCTACCGTCAGAACTTCTTACAAGAAGCCTTAAAAAAGCTATAGAATCAATTCTTTCATTATGTGAATGTAACTATTTTTATAAAGAATTTCCTATAAATATAAAAACTCCAAATTATGGGGATAATTGGGGAAGACATGCTAATTATATAGAGATAAATAATCGTGCTATTGCAGAGATGAAAGAAAACTCATGTAGAAACGGTTTGATAAGTACGATAAAACTATTGCCTGCAATTCCACCTTCTGCTAAAAGTTGGGCAAATTGTGTCATATTATCTCAAATTTTTCCTAATATATATGGTGACGGATACAATAAAAGTGTATTTGAAGAAAATTCAATTTATGGAATTGAACTCAATAAGGGATATAGTCTAAATATAATAGATTATAAAAATGCTGATAAATTAACGGCTGACGAACAAATAAGGTTTTTCAATGACCTTGCGCACATTCGAGGATTGAAAACAGGGATTAGGACTGTTATTTCTGCTGACCAAATAAAAATTGCTCATTATGGAAGTGAGGACGAAATTTTTTCTTGGAGAAATAAGGAACACGAAGAATTATTTATTGAAGAACACGTAAAACTTGCAAAATTAGGATTTGAAGCATTTTTTATTGATAGCGCAAAACATATCGGCAATTACGACATGGGAAATTATACAGGAGTTGGGGCGATTCCTGAATATGCTCAAATGCAATATATTATACATGAGATACGAAAACGTAGTGAAAAAACTACGTTGAGCTTTGTTGGAGAAAAAAGCACAGACGATTTTGAAAGATATAAGAATTTAGGGTTGAATTCAGGGACGGGGTTCATCAATCCTGATAATTATGATGAGGTTAAAAATTGGTCTATAAAATTCAAGTATGATAAAGTTTATGCACCTGGACTAGAGGTTTCTAACGATAATGATGAGGGTGGCAGACGTTATGAGGATAGAATTTCTAGATTACATAATTGTTTGTTAGCGTATGAATATCCAAGTGATAAATTGGCGAGTTTTTCTCAAATGGAAGATTTGTTTCCGTTGAGATATGACACGTCTACTCATAAACTTATGATGACAAATCCAACGTTTTCGGTTGACGGAACTGCAAAAAGCCATTGGGAAAACTTGTTTTCAAAAGACGATGCAAGAAAATATAATCAAAAGGTCGGCGAAATTTATCAATATGCATTAGGATTATAAAAAACTTTTTTTGCGAGTTATCATCTCTTTCTTTACAAAATTAAAAAAGACTGATGTTAATCAGTCTTTTTTAATTAGCGGAAGACGAGACTCGAACTCGCGACAGTCTGCTTGGAAGGCAGATACTCTACCAACTGAGCTACTTCCGCACGCTCTATTCAATTTTTACGAGTTACCTCGCACATCAATTTTATATCAAAATAAAAATATTTTCAAGTAAAACTTTTAAATAACATTTGTTTTTGATATAATTTAATCAATAATTATATTATATGAGGTGAACAATGCAAGAAATATTAAAAAAGACAGCTGCTGAACAAAGCAGAATGATAGCAAACAAAGAAATTACTGCTACAGAATTGACACAAGCTTCTCTATCTAGAATAAATGATGTTGATGAAAAAATTGGTGCATTCAATTCTGTAACCAATGAAATAGCTCTTGAAACAGCTAAAAAAGTTGATTCAATGGTTGCAAATGGTGAAAAATTACCACTTTTAGCTGGTGTTCCTTTAGCTCTTAAAGATAACATGAATCTTATCGGTTCTAAAACAACAGCATCTAGCAAAATCCTAGAAAACTTTGTATCTCCATACAATGCTACTGTTACTCAAAAATTACTTGATAACGGTATCCCTATTGTTGGAAAAGCTAACCTTGATGAATTTGCTATGGGTTCATCAAACGAAAACTCAGCATTCAAAAAAGTTCACAATCCTTGGAACTTAAACAAAGTTCCTGGTGGTTCTTCTGGTGGCTCTGCTGCATCAGTTGCAGCATGCGAAGCAACTCTTGCTCTTGGCTCTGATACAGGTGGAAGTATCCGTCTTCCTGCTAGTTTCTGTGGACTTGTTGGTATGAAACCAACCTACGGTCGTGTTTCTAGATACGGACTTATCGCATTCGCTTCATCTCTTGACCAAATCGGTCCTTTCGCTAGAACTGTTGAAGATGCTGCTATGTTATTAGAAGTTATCTCTGGTCATGACCCTCACGATTCAACATCTTTAAATATACCTGTTGAATCTTTCACTGCTCATCTTAACGATGATTTAAAAGGTAAGAAAATTGGTATAGTAACTGACCTTATGACAGATGCTGTTTCTGATGATGTTAAAAAAGCTATTGAACATGCAATCGCTGTTTATAAATCATTAGGTGCTGAAGTCGTTGAAGTTTCTCTACCTAAACTTAAATACTCTATCGGTATATACTACATCCTTGCAACTGCTGAATGTAGTTCAAACTTAGCTAGATTCGATGGTGTAAGATACGGTCACAGAACTGCTAACCCTGAAAACCTTATTGAACTTTATTGCAAATCTCGTTCTGAAGGTTTCGGTGACGAAGTTAAACGTAGAATTATGCTTGGAACTTATGCTCTAAGTTCTGGTTACTATGATGCATATTACAAAAAGGCTCAACAACTAAGAAGACTTGTTGCTGATGAATTCAACGCTGCTTTTGAAAAAGTAGATGCTCTTATCTCACCAACTTGTCCAAACACTGCGTTTGATTTAGGTGCTAGAACTGCTGACCCATTAGCAATGTATCTTACTGATATCGCTACAATTAGTGCAAACCTTGTTGGTATACCTGCTATGAGTGTACCTGCTGGTTTTGATTCTGATGGTATGCCAATCGGACTTCAAATTATGACTCCTCAGTTGAAAGAATCTGAATTATTCAACTTCGGTCACAAGTTTGAACAAGAAAACGATTTCTACAAACAAATCGCACCAGACGTTTGCGCAACTGTATAATTTAAGAAATATAGCATAGGAGAATATATGAAAAGATTTGTTCTATTAGCGTTGTTGCTTGCTTTTATAGGCTTACCTTGTTGTGCCAAATCATCTTCTGAATATATGAGCAACACAGAAGTACGCCGTGTTACTCAAAAGATTGATGAAATTGGGTTCAATATCCTTAATTCAAACAGCATTACAAAACGTATGGTATTCAATTTTGATACTCACAATATAAAAAATGCAGGCACTTCGTCAACTAATAGAGAAATCGTTCTCTATAAAGGATTACTTAACAAGCTCGATACTGATGATGAAATTGCAGCAGTTCTTTCTCACGAAATTTCTCACGGTGTTGACAGTTATAATGGAATACTAAGAGGTACATTCTCTGATTGGGCATACTTTTTCCGTCCTAGAAAATATGAATATAAAGCTGACAAAAGAGCTATAGACTTCATGGTGAACGCTGGCTACAATCCTGTTGCTATGATTGTTGTAATGAGCAGATGTTTCGGACAAAATAGATTTGAATGGCATAGATCTCACCCTCTTTCTACTAGAAGAATGATGCAAGTATACGAATATATCTACAAAAAATATCCTGAGTTCTTAGCTAATAACAGCTACAAAAATAACATCTATTACCAAAATTTCTTGTTAACATCTCAAGAAAATAGAGAAAAATTCCAAGAAAAAGTTAAAACAGACTCTAAAAAACGTGTTAAATATAACTAATCTATTGAGGTCTTATGCAAAAGTATTTAATATCGTTTATTTGTTTTAATATTCTTTCAATGCCTGCATTTGCACTGATAAATGATGATTTTGTTGATTCAACATTAGACAAAACAAAACCTTATCCTGCACACATAATTAAAAATATCACAGATGACTTTGCTGATACTAATTTAAAAAATATACCTTTAACAAAACGAGAAAAACCAATAATCATTGACGACTTTGCAGAAAACAACAATTCTAAAAACACATCTTTAAACCAACGCATGATAATAAACGAAGTTTTACCTAAGTCTAATTACAAAAGCTTAGTCTACGGCAAAAAAGAAGCTGTCATTGATAAAATAGGTATGACACCTGTTCAAATAAGAATAAAAGATAAAATAACATCAAAATTTATCAAAATTGATGAAGGTGATTACGTAGAATTTGAAACAGTAAAACCTGTCGTAATAAATAACAAAGAATACCCAGCTGGAACTACAGTAAAAGGTCGTGTTGAAACAATCTCACCAAACGATATGCGTGGAACTCCTGGCGATATAGTAATCAGCAACTTTGAAATAGATGGTATCAAAATGTACGGAGAACTAGCAAAAACAGGTGCTAATCGTACACTATGGTTATATCCAACCTCTATTGTGTTCAGTGCATTCTTTGGACTAGGTGTTTTATTATTATTCATTCGTGGTGGTCACGCAAAAATTACTCCAGCACAAGTTTTCACAGTTTATGTTAAATAATAATTTTAGATAAATCTTATTTTTTATCCCTTGCGTTAATCATTTCTTCAAACTGTTTAAACGTATCAGGTCCAACGATTTGTTCTAACTGTGCACGTTTATCAGCAAATTTGTTTTTGGCTTTTTTTTGCAAATCAAGTGCTTCACGATAATAAGCATCAGCTATCAAAATCATTTCCTTTGAACCATTTTGAGTTTGGGTATAGTAATAATGACGTCTATTCGCCATCTCTGAGCGCATATTATAAAGTTCTCTTGCTGTCATATAATCGTAATAAATACCAACTACTTTTTGTTGAAGCTCATCAATTTTGCGAACCAATATAATCATATCTGCATCACCGACTTTTGTATATTTGTAATTCAAAGCCTTTGTATCCTGAGATAAAATACCAAGCGTATTTCCACCGATAAGTGATGCACTCGCTAATAATGGGTTTCCTGTTCCTGCTCCTATTAAAGTTGACATATTAGCAATAGTTGATAGGACTTTTTTGATAGAGTTTTTGTCAGGTTTATCTTCATTTGGGTTAGCAAGTTTATAAAGTGCAAACTTTATTGTATCACTCTTTGTCGCTGCTCCCTGCCATAGCATTGATAAATCTGATAAAATTTCATCATAATCAATTTGCAAATCCTGTGATATCTCTTTTGAGATACGTTTTATACTCAAATCAGCGTAAGTAAGGTTTGCATCTTCAACGCTTGAATCTGACATTACAGCCTTCTTTTCCATTGTAGTATTTATATCCATAGGGTTTTCAACTTCATCTGTTGTACCAAAACGATATGCAGGTTCTTTAATAGTATTCAAATCTTCATACGAGATTGCAAAACCGTATGATTGAAAAAGTATTATACAAAGTATTGATAATATTAACTTTTTCATTTTAGTTTGTCCTTAACTAAGATTGCGTTGAAATCGACTTGGAACAAGTTTAATTTATCTACAGCCGTTTTTCCTGCAAGACGTTGAAGTTCTGCGTGGTATTTTTTTGCTGTTTGGACTTCTTCGTATTCTTGGATAATCATATTATCATAAAGTGTTGAAGAGATAGTCAAATCAAGCACATCGCCTTTCTTTTGAGCTTTATCATAGTTTTTTGCATATAAAAGAATTCGCTCACGAGTTTCCTTAATCATAATCAAAGCGTTTTTATAGTTATAATATGTTGCAATAAGGTTATCTTGAAGGTTTTCAACAAGTCCTGCTAATTCAATAAGTTCTGTATCTGTCAAAGGTATTTCTTGTGGTACATTTTTTCTATTCAATAACGATTGAGCAAGCCTTCCTGCTGAATAAGCACCTGTTTGAAGTGCATAATCACAACCTATCAAACTTGGAACAAGTGACGCACCAGAAACAATAGCTGAAAGAGTTTTTGCCATAAGCGAAGAATGAATTCTTCTTTGGCTCTCCGGAGTCGCTAGTTTCTTGAGCGCAAACTCAATTACCTTGTTATTCTCGATTGTACCTTTCCAAAGCATTTCAACGTCAGCTAAATCTTTTTCTTTTTGAAGTTTTACAAGTTCGTCCATAACCTTATAATCATTCACAAGAAGCGAACCCGATATCTTTTGCTTTTTAGGAGTAAGGTTATATGAACTCTTTTGGACATTTTGAAGTTGTATCTCCGTACCAAAAGATGATAGATACATTTGAGGGATTATTAATCCAGCTAATAATACATATAACAACCCTAATCTTTTCATACTATTTTTATACCATACTTATGGTTATTAATCCAATGCTCTATAACAAAGAAAAAATCTCAACCATTTGTATGTTAAAACTTTTTGTCAAAGATTTTAGAATTATATTGTGGAGAGAGGACATATATGAAAAAATCCGATTATGTTACGCCTGTTTTGAACGTGACAAATGCATCAAATGGTTTAAAAGAAAACAACAATATGCCAAATTCATTAAAATACATGACTATGGCAGATGACTTAAGAAACAATGGTGAATATAAAAAAGCTGTTTCATGTTATTTACAATCAATTATGTTGGAACGCACAAATACTGAATCTTATTTAGGTTTAGGAATTTCTTATAAATACTTAAACAACTATAAAAAAGCTATTGAAAACTTCCAAAAATCATTAGAAGTTAATTCTTCAGATATAAAAACACAAGCTACATCTTATTACGAAATGGGGATTTGTTATTTGTTAGAAAACGAATTAACAAAAGCTATAATGTGTTTTCAAAAATCAATAATGATTGATAAAAACAATTTAGATGTACAACTTCAATTAGCGTTAGCACACGAACTTGCTCAAGAAGACGATATGGCAATGAAGATTTATGACAAACTAATTGAAGAACACCCTGAATATACAAAAGCGCACAGCCACAAAGCTGCATTGTTGATATGCGAAGGAAGATATGCTGACGCAATCAAAATATTTATGAACATATTAAAGATAGAACCTAATTTTTATAGAGCATATTTTGGATTGGGAGTATGTTTTGATAATTTAAAGAACTTTTTATATGCAAGAAAGTATTATAAGAAGTTTTTGAAGGTTCACCCAAATTCTACACATGCTGAATATGTAGAAAACAGATTATCAGCATTAAAAGAAAAAGTAGATACAACAGGACATTTGAGGTTAGTCTAAGATATTTTAAAAAAGTACTTTACATTTAAATATCTTTTTAGTATGATTAATTTACATTCAAACGATTGCACGGAGGAATGCCAGAGCGGTTGATTGGAGCAGTCTTGAAAACTGTCGTACCTTCACGGGTACCGTGGGTTCGAATCCCACTTCCTCCTCCATTTTAATAAAAAAGGACAGAGTTCATCTCTGTTCTTTTTTGTTATATAGAGAAAAGTAGGATGAGAACCACAAAACGAAGTTTTGTTTTTGGTTCGAGCGTGAGGGAGCTGAGGGCGAAGTGTTTTTGGATTTTGTGATGCAATCACAATAACCAAAACACGTAGACCCGTTAAACGCGACCAAACAAGACAATCCCACTTCCTCCTCCATTTTAAAGTCACTCGAAAGAGTGGCTTTTTTAGTGCATTTTTTTTGGAAATGTCGGCGTGGGTTCTCACCCAGTGGGTTCTTCCCCGTCCTTCTTTTTATTGATACTTAATCAATAAAAAGTGGAGTCCTTCAC